>NZ_KI421511.1:0-618722 GCF_000473265.1 Amycolatopsis thermoflava N1165 | reverse complement strand
CCGGTAGTCAGCGATGTCGAATGCCGCGAACGCGACGACGCCGGCCAGGTTGCCGACGGCTTCGTGCAGGTCGCGTCGCACCCCGGTGGTGGCGCGGGCGTCGAGGAGGTTGCCCGCCCAGCGCAGCTGGCCGAGGGCGGCTTCGGCGGACAGGCCGCCGCCGAAGAGGTTCTCGGCGAGCGCGACCGCGCGCGTGGTGGTGCGGACCTGGTCGACGTCGCTCCAGCCGACGCTGGCCGGGACCGGGGTCTCCACCGTCGTGTCCGCCAGAAACTCGGCGGGGGAACGTCCGAGGGTGACTGCGCGGAGCTCACCTGGTTTGGAGTGAGCCAGTGCGGTGTCGCTGGTGTTGCCGCGTCTGGTGGGGCGGAAGCCGAGGTCGGCGTCGCTGCCGGCGCCGAGGACCGCGCGGAGTCCGGCTCGGTAGGGGGCGCTGGGCCAGCGGACCTTTCCGCGTTCGTAGCGGGCGATGGCGTGCCCGTCGAGCTGGTAGCGCTGGCCGGTGGTGTCCCAGAGGTAGCGGTTCACCTCGTCGGCCAGCTCGCCCGGGCTGATGGGTTCGCCGGGCGCGCGCCGGGAGGGGGTTGCGCGGCGTGCGGCGCGGAGCTTGTCGTTCGGCTCGTCCATGATCCCCTCCCGATCGGCATCCCACTGTAGCTCGCGGACCAGCGAGGATGCCCCGGTTTGCCCCGGGATGCCCCGCAGAATGCCCTTATCACGGCAGCACCTGGGCGCCACGCTGGTGACATGTCCCGAGCACAGACCGTAACCAGCGAGTGTCCCGTGATCGACGAGTTCCTGTCTCCCGCGGTGCGTGAGCTCGCCGCGGCGGCCGGGTTCCGGTTTTCGCCGAGTCACGTGACGGGGATGTTGCTGGCGCGGCGCCGGGTCGGGGTGTTCGTCGATTACGTTCACCTCGGTCCTGCGCAGGTGCCGTGGTCGTGTGCGGCCCGCTTCCGCGCCGACTTCACGCCTCCGCCGGGCTCGGACGGTGGCACGGCGTGGCGCTCCGACGTCGGTAGCGCCGATCGGCTCCTGCGTCGGGTCATCGACTGGAGCGACGATGACCGCGACCGGTGATGAGCAGCCCAGGCCGCGAGGCGGTGGCATGGCTGGGGGTGTGGAACCGCTACCGTCACGTCGTGCTGGCGGGCAACACCACCAGGCTCACCGCGCGCAGACGCTCGTTCGGGCTCGCCGAGTGTGGTGTCGCGTGCGTCCCGGTGACCGTGGCCTCGACCCGTCCGTGGTGCCGCGCGTGTACGGCCAGCCGGGTCCTCAGCGAGCTCCGCCGGCTGTAGAAGTTTCGCCCGACAACGCCCTACAGAAGGGGACGCCGCCGTGCTCGTCGATGCGGTCATGATCGATCACCCCGCCTGGATGCCAGCCGCCGAGGGTCTCCTGCGCGTGGTGCGACGGCGCGACACGGTGTGGCTGCTGTCCTGCCGACAGGGCTCGAGCGGGTGCACCACGGACGCGCAGCCGCTGATCGGGTCCGGAGAACGTCCGGTCCTGGACGTCCTCGATCCGAGCACGCTTACCGGGCCCGACGACCTGGTCGCGCCGCTGCGCGATGCGGGGCGGGTCGGGCGCTGGCGCAACCCGGATCTGTGGGACGCGCTGGCCACCTCGATCGTGCGGCAGGTGATCCGGGCCGGGCAGGCACGCAAGCTCTACCGCCTGTTCAGCCAGACCCACGGCCAGCTCGTCGACACCGCGTACGGCCTGCTGTGGCTGTTCCCGACCGCCGAGACCGTGCTGGAGCTGCCGGAGGCCGAGTTCGCGCGGCTGGGGATGGCGTTCAAACGCCGCCCACTGCAGATGGCCGCTGCGGCCTACCTTGAGCACGGCGACAAATGGGCCGACCTTGATCCCTTGCTCCTCCGGGATGAGGTTCAGACCGTGCCGCGGATCGGGCCGTGGACGGCCGGCGCCACCGTCGCCGACCTCACCAACGACTACGCCCTTTATCCCTTCGCCGACCTCGCCGTCCGCACCTGGGCCCGCCGGCTCGCCCCCGAACGGGCCTGGCCCAGCTCCGAACCGGAGTTCGCCGCCGTGTGGCGCGAGCTGGCGGGCGACCAGCTGTCCAGCTGGACGCTACTCACACTTGCCTGGGGAGTTCGCCATGCCAACACCACCGGAGCCGCCGCTTTCTGACCTGATCGCCGGCGCCGACCTCACCCGCACCCTGGACGCGGTGTTCGTCAACGCGCCCCTGCGCGACTACACGGAACGACCCCGGGTCAACGACTTCACCCTGCCCGTGCTGGGCATGGGCTATCTCGCCACCTACGCCGCCTCCCGCGGCTTCAACGTCGGCCTGCTCGACGCCGAAGCCCACGGCCTCGGCATCGACACCACCATCCGGCTCCTCAACGACCTCGCGCCCCGCTGGGCCGGGTTCAACCTGCTCGCCCCCACCTACCAGCTCAGCGCCCGCATCGCCGCCGGCCTGCACCCCGACATCAAAATCCTGCTCGGCGGCCACCACGCCAAAGCCATGCCTGCCGAGATTCTCACCGACCCCCGCATGGCCCGCTGCACCGCCCTGGTTCTCGGCGAAGCCGAAACCCGCGTCGCCGAACTCCTCGACAACCACCACCGCCGCGCTCACCTCCCCGACGTCCTCTGGCTCGACCCGGCTACCGGCACCGTCGCGCGGGGATCCGGCCAGGACAGCGGTCATCACCTGGCGCCGGACATCAACGCGTTGCCCTTCGTCGACCGCCGCTACCTCACCCAAGACCCCCACCACGACCACGGACGCCTGGAGGCGAACATGGTCGGCGCGCGCGGCTGCCCCTACAACCGCTCCTTCTGCGGCGCCGCCGTCTCCGCCAACCCCGACGTCACCATCCGCACCCGACACCCGCACAACATCCTCGCCGAAATGCACCACCTCCGCGACGACGGCGTGACCGCGTTCCGGTTCGTCGACGACCTCTTCCTCGGCGCCCGCCGCGTCATCGACCAGATGATGGCCGTCTTCCACGACGACCGGGTCGGCGACTGGGCCGTCTGGGATGCCACCGGCCGGATCAACGTCCTGCACCGCGCCAGCGACACCACCCTCGACCTGCTGGCGCGCAACGGCTTACGCGAAGTCGCTTTGGGTATCGAATCCGGCAGCCAGCGCATGCTCGACCGCATCGACAAACGCATCGACCCCGCCATGGCCCGCACCGTGACCCGCCGGCTCGCCGAACGCGGCATC
Source organism: Amycolatopsis thermoflava N1165 (assembly GCF_000473265.1). Classification (NCBI taxonomy): domain Bacteria; kingdom Bacillati; phylum Actinomycetota; class Actinomycetes; order Pseudonocardiales; family Pseudonocardiaceae; genus Amycolatopsis; species Amycolatopsis thermoflava. The sequence goes on along the minus strand of NZ_KI421511.1, from coordinate 615,505 downwards.
AACGTCAAGGGCTACTTCATCCTCGGCTTCCCCACCGAAACCCGCGACGACATCGACACCACCGTCCGCCTCGTCCACGACCTGTGGGACCTCACCGAGCACCTGCCCGGCACCTTCCGCGCCTCCACCTTCGAATACCGCCCGTATCCCGGCACCCCGAACTGGCACCAGCTGCTCGCCACCGGCCGCTACACCCCAGATCAACTGCTCAACTACAGCCACGTCGACCTCACCGACGCCGGCCTGGACGACACCCTCCGCGAGCGCGACGAGTTCAACTTCTCCGTCAACCTTCCCCTCGCCGACGCCCCCATCGACTACATCCGCACCCACCTCGTCGCGCTCGCCCGCGAACAACACGCCCGGAAAGCCGCATGACTCACCACCACCGGGGCCTGTTCGTCACCGTCGACGGACCCGCCGGAACCGGCAAAACCACCCTCACCCACGCCCTCGCCGAGCGCCTCAACCATGACGGCTACGCCGTACACCCCACCACCCAACCCTCCCGCAACCAGCTCGGCGAAATCGCCCGGCACGGAACCGACACCTACCGCGGCTACGACCTCGCCTGCCTCGTCGCCGCCGACCGCTACCACCAACTCCGCACCGAAATCCAGCCCCACCGCGCCGCCGGACGCATCGTGCTCTGCGACCGCTACGTCCCCTCCTCCTACGTACTGCAAACCATGGACAACGCGCCACCCGCCTTCATCCACACCCTCAACGCGGCAGCCGACCGACCCGACCTCACAATCTTCCTGACCGCCGACCCCACCGTCGCCGCAGCACGCGTCCGCCGCCGCGGCGCGCACAGCCGCTTCCACACCGACCTCACCTCAAGCCGAACCGAAGCAACCCTCTACCGCGACGCCACCACGAACCTCAAGACACAGGGCCAGAACCTGCTCCAGCTCGACACCACCCACACATCGACGGACCAGCTCGTCGAGGTCATCACCCGAAAGCTGACCCCACTGGCCCGCCTCCCACGACCGGAACAAGCCACCGCGTAGCCTCACCGCGTGGCCGACCGACACCTCATCGACGTACACGTCCTCCTCGTCGACAACGGCAACCTCCTGCTCACCCGCCGCCGCGACCCCAACCCCACCTTCAACGGCCGCTGGCACCTCCCCTCCGGCAAACTCGACGCCGGCGAATCCGTCCTCCACGCCGCAGCACGAGAAGCCCACGAAGAAATCGGCGTCGCCATCGACCCCGACGACCTCCAGCACGTCCACACCCTGCACGTCAACGGCTCAGGCGTCGAGCCCCGCCTCGGACTGTTCGTCCTCACCACCCGCTGGACCGGCGAACCGGTCAACCGCGAACCCGACAAGTGCTCCGCAATCAACTGGCTCCCCCTCGACAACCTGCCCACCGACCTCATTGACTACCCAGCCGCCGGGATTCACGCTTTCCTCACCGGACAGACCTTCGCCATCCTCGGCTGGACTTCCACCAGAACTCCCGTCGCAATCCTCGGCTGACAAAGTCCCGAGCACCACCGCTTATCGCCGACGGACTCAACCCAGCCACCGCCGAAAACCGGGCAGCCACCAAGTTCATGTGGACCACCGCGACACCGCAAGAGCTTGACACCCTCTCCGCGATGAACGCCGCACTGTGGACCCAGCTCACGGCCAACGACCCGCGCCCATGGAAACTGTGGATGCGCGGCTGCTCGGCACTGAACATTCGTTCGCACACCCATGAACGATCTCAACGACGTTCTGCCGACCTGATTGCGTCTCGCGCCGCAGGAACGAGGTCGGCTGCGGTCGCTGCCCCTTCACGATGTGGCGGCCGAGCCGGCGCAACCGGTCGTGTGGCCGGCCGGAGTTCGGGCCGTGCCACAGTTCGAGAGGTCCTATCGGTAGCCCCTTCGAACCACAACACGGCAGTTCAAGCGACCCGAAGGGGCTACCGATGCTTCGGAGGCGTGGATGTTAGGGGACCTTACTCGAAGATAAAAGACCAGGTCAGGGCCCTGGAAGAGCTCCGTGTGAAGCTCCCCAGCCCCGAGACCCCAGAGCCGAGCTTGATCAAGCGGGACCGACCTCGCCGGGCCCGGCAACTCCGTGCCGAGCAAGTCGAACAACTGATCGCCGACTACCGGTCCGGGTGCGACAGTGTACGAACTCGGTGACCGGTTCGGCATCGAACGGCGAGCCGTCAGCAACATCCTCCACCGGCACGGCGTGCCGATGCGCCGAAGCGGCCTCACGCCCGAGCAGATCGACGACGCCATCCACCTCTACAACCTCGGCTGGTCCCTCGCCCGAGTCGGCGACCACCTCGGCGTCAACCACACCACAGTGCTCAACAAGCTCCGCGAACGCGGCATCCCCACGCGAGACACCCACGGGCGTCCGCGCGTCGAAGTAGGTGATCTTCGATGACTCGGCCCGTAGCTATTTCACTGCGATCAGGTTCGGACATAGCCACCGTCGTCGTGAAGGCCGTCACCATGATCATGGGCGTCGTCGTCGGCCTCACCTTCCTGTTCGGCTTCGGCAACGTACTCAGCCTCGCCCTCCGGCTGGGAGTCCCGGTCTGGGTCGCGCCGCTCGTCGCACCTGCGGTCGACCTGTCGATCCTTGGCCTGCTGCTGGGTGCTCGGCACCTGGCGCTGGCGGGCGCTTCCGTGGAGGTATTGCGGCCGGCTCGTCGGCTCATGATTTTCGCGAGTGTGGTCACGTTGGCGTTGAACGTGGCCGACCCGGTCGCCGCAGGTGAGTTCGGAAAGGCGGCCTTCGACGCGGTGGGCCCGCTTCTCTTGATCGGTTGGGCTGAAGTAGGCCCCGGCTTCCTGCGGGCGATCGGTGAATGCAGTTCCTCGACGGCTACGGGTCGCGCGGTTGCCGAAGGGCAGCCGGAGATGCTCGCGCGGGAACAGCCGGAAGCCGGTCTTGTCGGCCGCGAGACCAAGCGGGAAGAGACGGCCGGCCATGATAGGCCCCGCTTGACGCGGCAGAAGCGTTCGCCAGAGGAGCTCTTGGAGTTGGCACGAGAAGCCGGACACTGAGCATCGTGCCGCTCACCAGAAGCCGATTTCGGCGGACACGCTTCGTGTTCTGTTGCGCATAGGCGCGACTCAGGCGCGGCACCTGGTCAAGGCCGTGCGCTCTGAGTTTCAGGCGCGGACCCACGGCGATCAGAAATTGGGCAGCGTCCCACGAGACGCCGAGCGAGTCAGCGCCATGGCCGCATGATGCACAAGCTCGGGCACATAGTGGTCGCCGTGTTGATCGAGGTCTGACGAGCGCATACCAAAGCGCGGGCCGTTGACAACGAGGATTTCCTCAATCATCGTTGACTCAATCTAGCCGCGCTGGCCACGAACTTGAGCCGGATCGATTACGAGAAGATCGTTCCATTGATCCATTCGAGAGGGACGAGTTTCTCGCCGCCTCGCCAGTTGTGCTTCACGGAGTCTTGGAACCAGTCATCGACGAGGTTGGCGTGATCGCAGACGATCACCTGCATCTTCGGGGCGCTTCGCGGTCCGTGTCGCGTTCGGGAGTTCCGGTGTTCCAGCCCTCAGCTATCTTTCGTCTCGCTGTTCACCACCCTCTCTACGGGAGCGGCGCACGCATGGGTGGGTGTGACGATCCATGCAGTGAGCTGAGGCGTATGCCAGTCCTTCGTGTCGTCAGCAAGGATGATCGCGACAATGTAGTCGAATGCGAGTTCCGGGTCGCTGAGGAGAGTCTGGTAGGTCGCGAGGTCCCTGGTGCTCGGTCGCGGTGGTGTGTGGAGGTGGGTGTGCCATTCCCCGATCCAGATGCTGTGATCGAGTGCGAAGGCTTGGTTGGCGAAGGATTGCGCGTGCTGAAGGTCGCGTTGGAAGAAGTCAGGCCCTCGGATGGCGTCCGGGCCGGGACGTCCGGCGTGGCGGACGACGATAGCGTCGGGTTCCGCCGCGCCGAGCAGGATGCCGCCGGTCCCCAGGCCGTCGGTTGAGGCACGAGCTTCCTCCCCGATGACGGACATGGCTGACGCGGTGAGGATGATGTTCTTGGGGATGGGCGTGGTCACGGCTGGCCACAGGTTGGGCAGTCGGCTCGGGGTGGGACTGCTGGCGTCCATCGCATGTTGCCGGTGTAGCCGAGGTCGAACGGACCGGTCCATCCCCGACGGGCTTGCAGCCCGATCGTGAGGTGTTCGCCAGGGAGACGGTGGGCAAAGTTGCCCGCGGTTTCTAGGGCGGTCGAGACGGTGACTTTGGCGGCGAGGTCCCCGACGAGGAAGAGGTCGGAGCCGACGGCGGTCATGGGCCGGTGCAGTGTTCCCGTGCCGTAGCCAGCTTCGAGCGCCGGTTCGGGGTCGAGGACGCCGTGCTCGGCGAGTGCCTGCCGCCGGCAGAGGAGGCAGCCCTGGTCAGGCCAGGGGCGCAGTCGGATGACCTCGCCGATTCCACCGTCAGCGAGGACGCAGGCCAGGATCGCGGGCCTGTTGGCGCGGCGGGCCAGGTGGCTGGTGGTGCGTCGTGGTGCCACGCCGTCGGCGCAACAGAGGATGATGCTGGTCTCGTCGAAGAGGCCGCGGATGCGGTCGGCGTCGTCGACGACGTCGTACCGCAAGGCGGTGATCTCGGTGTCGCCGCGGTGGTCGGCGAGGTGCTCGCGGAGGGCATCAACCTTGTACTGCCCGACGTAGCGGCGAGGAAGTACGTGGCGGACGAGGTTGTGCCACATCAGCCGGTCGGGGTCGACGAGCAGGAGCCGGCCGATGCCGTAGCCGGCGAGCGCGGTAGCTGCTGCTCCCCCGATGCTGCCAACACCGACCACCATGACCGTGACGGCCGACAAGTCGGCTACCGGCCAGTGAGGGTGCAGTTGCATGATGCCGGTGGTCTCCGGCTCGACGGCTACCGAGGCTCCGAACACTCCCGTTCGCGTCACCCACCACGCCGCGAGTCGGGAGATAGGTGTCTCGTCCCAGGGCGGCTCGTCTGCGTCCGGTGCGTAGGTCAGCACGACGTACCCAATGGCGCCAGGGTCGGCGAGTGGCTTGGGGAGCCGCTTGGCGAACTCGTCGAACGGCACCCCGACGTAGTCACCCCGTCGGGTGATCCCGTACCACCACTCGTGCAGCTCCACCGGTACCCGGAACCAGAATCCCTCCCCGCCGGTGAGCCCGGAGTTCATGGGGTGGGCTTTGGGCTCCAGCATCAGCTGGTACCCGGCGGTTGCGGTGCGGATGAAGCTGATCAGGAGCAGGTCGTCGGTCTCGGAGCGTTTGAACCTGATGCTCCCCGACGTGCCGGCGTTGGCCGTGGTGAGGTAGCGGAGTCCGTCGCGGGGTAGCAAGAGCAGAGTGCTGGTCATTCGGCGGTCCCGGTGGGCTCCGGCACCACGGCGCCGTCGTCGTCCTCGGGTTTCTCGCTGGCGGTAGTGATGACGTCGTCGAGGGCCGGGTCGCTCACGATCCCGTGCAACGTCATCTGCTCCAGTACTCCGGCCTTCATCAGGGCGTATTCGACTCGCCAGGCCGCGGCCTTCAGGAGGAGATCGCAGATCGAGTCACGGGGATCCCAAGCGGTGTCGGTCTGGAACTGGCACAGGCTGCCGTCACCGTTGACGTGCCACCGGTGCTGGGTGCACTCGACCGGTTCCGGCCGCGGGACGACGGGGTAGATCCGGGGCGGCACCATCGGGTACGCCTGCCGGTAGGCGATGACCACTTCCAGGCCCGCGCCGCCGAGAAGGCGTGACAGGCCAGGTGGCTCCGGCCGCTCCAGGGGCCACATGGGGAGCCGCCCTACCCAGCCGCCCGCGCCGTCCGGCGTCCAGGTGAGGTCCGGGAACCGAGCGGTGACCTCCTCCCGATCTCGCGCAAAGCGGGCCGGTTCTGCGTCCCACCAGTTGATCGGCGCGATGTCGCGCAGCGCAGTCATGGTCTGGGTCAGCCCTGCGGGGCGTCCTTGATCGGGCGCGGCGCCACCGCCGGAACGATCAGGGCGGGACTGGTCTTGGGCTTCCCCTGCGGCGCTGGGAAGTCGGCGCCGAACACCTCCCGCCACAGCTTCCTGGCGTCGTCGGTGTGGCCTTCGTCGGCCGCGTCGCACGCCTGATCGGCGAGGTCGGCGGCGTTCAGCAGCGATTCGCACAGGCCGATCCGGTCCAGTTTGGGCTGGATCTCGCCGCACAATCCCGCGGGATCCATGACCGGCCCGTTCCCGACCGCGGTCGCCGCCGCCGTGAAGAACCGCTTGAGGGCCTCCGGGCGCGAAAACCCACCCGGCAGGTAGTGCAGGGCGAGGACCTCCATCACCAAGGACTTGACCTTGCCCTCCACCTCGGCGCGCTTCCGCCACGCCTTGAGCACCCGGACCATGCGCAGGAAGTAGTCCCAGTCCGCGTTGCGCTTCTTGACCTCCTCGACCAGGTACTGCGGGTTAGCCGAAATCCAGTTGGAGGAGTTCTTCTCCGGGATGAGCAGGGCACCGTTGTACTTGAGCGCGGGCATCGCGTCCACGGTGAACCCATCGTCGTCGTCCGGCAGGTCGATGAAGCACTTGACCGCGTGGTTGCGCGGGCTGGCAATGCGGACCAGCTTCTCCACGGTGCCGTTGGTGGCGCCGAGCAGCTTGTTGACCTTGCCGCCCAGCACGTCGAGGGCGTCAGCGGCCGAGTCGCCGGGCTCACCCCACCCTGGATGTTCGTCCAGGTCGAACACGACAACCAGGTCCAGGTCGTGGATCTTCGGGCCGATGTGCGTGCTGCGCCGCAAGGAGCCCGAGCCCCAGACCTCGACGACGTCGGACTCCGCGCCCAACGCGCTCTTGAACGTCTCGCGCCGCTCGCGGGCCTCCTTAACCTGCGTCGAATCCGCGTCCACCTGCTTCTGGAAGGCGTCGAACGCCGCGCCGAGGCTCATCGGGGATTCCCTTTCTCTGCGGATACCCATGGAACGCCTCGTCCAGGTCAACCAGAGTCATGGATGGGCCATGACCAGCGTCGCAACCGTCCAGCGGCGTCTTCGTGAGAAGCGTAACCGTCCCCACCGACAACTCCGGCCAGGCTCGCGCTGGCACCGTGCCGGTGGCCTCCGTCCTGGCTCGGACTTAGACGGAAGCCGGGGCCGGGAAGGGCTCATAGGTGTTACTGGCCGCGTCGAACGTGAAAGCGGTCCACCGGCCGTGCTCCGGCGACGCGAGCCGAGCACCGAGCGCTACCGCGATCGCGACGGGTCCGCTGAGGAAGATCGCGTGCCGGCCGGTTCGAGCGCCAGCTGGCAGCGGCGCCTCGCGCCAGGCCCGACAGGTCTGCTCCACCACACCGGTGAAGGTCGAGCTGTCCTCGGCCAACCGCGAGGAGGCATTCCGGAGCCGGAGTAGGTAGCCGATGCCGTGCTGGCGGCACGCCGCCACCACCTGGTCGAAGAACTGGTCTCCGCGGCCCTGCAGATCCAGCGCGAGGGCAGCCCTGTTCGGGTCGCCCTCGTCGATGGCCTCCAGCCGGTCGACGGTCAGCGGCTCCATGCTGGAGTCGATCGCGCGCAGCGAGGTCGCCGGAAAGTATGCCGGTGCCCCGTCCGCTTGGCGGATGGCGTGCACCATGACCTCGCGAGCGTGGGTGTACCCCAACCGGGCGCCGAACCAGAACGCGACATGCAGCGGCATGGTCGGGATCAGATTGATCCGGACGGCGTCGGGTGTCAGGCGCTCCGCCATCGTCGTCGCCGACAACGTCTCATCGGCCAGGGCGTCGACCAGTTGCCGGTCCCAGACGCCGCCACCGGGCAACTCGATGCTGGTCTTCAGGGTTACCGTGCACGTGCTCCGGCTGAACGTCTCCGCCTGCTGGTCCAGCTGCTGGGCCCATGCCAGCCCGCGACGAGCATCCGTCGCGGTGACCACGATGCCGACCCGCACCTGGCGGCGTGCTCGGCTCCTCAGCCACAGCCCCAGAGCAACGAGCGCAAGCCCTGCGACGAAGGCCAGGACGAACCACCATCGCCCAGAGGGCTCGTCCGCCAGGAACGACTTCGCGGCCTCAACTCCAAACCCGCCCGCGACCATCCCACCCACCGTGAGCGGTGCCGTGCCGTCGGTGACGAGTGCCCACCCTCCTTGCGAGCCGCCGGAGGTGTCGGCAGAGCCGACCACCGTCAGCCGGGGCAAACCCGGCCGTTCTGAACCTGTCACCACAACCATCCGTTCGGGGGCCGATGCTCGCGACGTGATCGAGCCAGCAGAGCGGTGCCACTCTATTCGGTCACGCCGGTGTCGGCGTCTCCTGATCACCGCCCGTCGACGGGCCTGTTGCTCACCTCGGTGGTGCCCGTCCACGTAGGCTCCTCAAGACCAACCGTGGGAGACAGCAGGTGAGGGCGGAAGAACCGCGCGTCAAGGATGGGGGAACGCATGAGTGATTCGGTGACGCAGCTATCGAGACTCATATGGTCAGTTGCTGACCTACTGCGCGGCGACTTTAAGAGGTCAGACTACGGCAGGGTGTTATTGCCGTTCACTGTGCTTCGCCGCCTCGACTGTCTTCTTATGCCAACCCGGCGCAGCGTTCTCGACGCCGTAGAGAGCCTGGATCACGGCTCCGCAGATTCGGACGCTGTGCTGCGGGATGCCTCCGGCCACCCTTTCTACAACACCAGCCGCTTCACTCTGGGGGACACCGTCACCAATGGTCCGCAGATGGCCGAGCGGCTTCTGCTCGACTATGTGCGCAGCTTCTCCCAAAATATCCAGCAGGTGTTCGAGCGCTTCGGATTCGACGCCACGGTAAAGCGTCTAACCGATTCTGATCTGCTCTACCACGTCGTTGGCCGATTCCATCACTTGGACATGGGACCGGCTCTCTCCGTCCACGAGATGAGCTTCATTTTCGAGGACCTGGTACGGCGCTTCGCTGAACAGCCCAGTGAGATTAGCGGCGAGCACGACACGCCTCGCGACGTCAGCCAGCTCATGGCCGCGCTCGTCATCGAGCCCGATCCGGGACAACTCACTGCTCCCGGCTTGGTTAGAACCGTCCACGATCCTGTCTGTGGCGCTGGCGGTTTACTCAGTGAGGCGGCCGACCGCATCACCGGCATGAATCCCGAGGCCCAAGTCCGCCTGTCCGGCCAGGAACTGAACGCTGAGAGTTGGGCGATCGCCCGCTCCAACATGCTGATGAGCGGGCGAGACCCGGACCTGGTTGCCTTCGGAGACGTTCTTCGCGAGGATCTGTTCGCTGCAGAACGATTCGACTATCTACTGGCCCACCCCCCGTTCGGTGTCGATTGGAGGAACGTCGAGCAATACGTCCGGACGGAGCATGAACGCCACGGTTACCAAGGCCGTTTCGGCGCCGGGCTTCCTCGTATCAACGATGGGTCCCTGCTGTTCCTCCAGCATATGCTGGCAAAGATGAAGCCCGTGGACGACTCCGGACGAGGTGGGAGCCGTATCGCGATCGCCTTCAACGGCTCTCCCATGTTCGCTGGTTCTCCTGGGTCAGGAGAGTCTGGCATCCGACGGTGGATTATCGAGAACGATTGGCTCGAAGGCATCGTCGCCCTGCCTGACCAACTCTTCTCCAACACCGGCATCAGCACATACGTGTGGGTGCTCAGCAACCGTAAGCCCGCCAATCACCAGGGGCATGTGATTCTTGTAAAGGCCCAGGAACACTGGCAGAAGATGCGCCAGTCGATCGGTAATAAGCGCAAGTACCTTGGCCCTGATCAGTTGACCGAGATCGTCCAGCTCTACAGCGAAGCCACGTCCTCCGCCCAGTCTCCAACTAGGTCCCCGCGCGACCACGTGCGAGTAGTGCGGAACCAGGACCTGCTCTATCGCCAGATCGTTATCGAGCATCCGCTACGACTGCGCTTCGAACTCTCTGAGGAGGCCCTCGACAGGCTCGCTGCTCTGCGGCCTATCCAACGGACGGACGACCCCAAGGCGCTGCTGACGGCGCTCCGAGGACTCGTCGGTACGACGTGGGACACGATCTCCGAGGCCCGTGCAGCGCTGCGCCGTGCCGCCAAGGCCGCCGGCCAAGCCTGGCCCGGCGGAACCGCGTTCGACAAGACCGTCCGCAACGCGCTTGGCGTACGCGACCCCGACGGTGAACTCCAGCAGCGCCGTGGGGCGCCGGAGCCCGACGTGGAGTTGCGCAACACAGTCTTCCTCCCGTTGCATGAAGAGCCTGAGAAGTACCTCCGAACCAAGGTCCGACCCCGCACCCCTGATGCCTGGATCGACCCCGACCGGACGCGACTGGGATGCGAGATTCCATCCACGCTCTTCTACGTGGCGGATTTCAACGGCCCCTTCGAAGCGCTTCAAAATTTCGCCCGACTGGAAACGGACAAGGTCAAACTGCGCCGCCCAGCGCCGGACGAGGATGCGCCAGCCCCGCCGAAGCACCTCACTTCACCGCATCTGCACACGGTGGACTCAGCCGTTGAACTTCCCGACGCGGAAATGGACGATTCCGAGTTGACGCAATGCTCGGGCGGCGACCTCGTGGGACGCTCCGGCAACTGGAGGCTTCTCCCCGCAGGGTTCGGCGAAGCAGTTACCCCCTTATTCGTGCTGCATCCGCTGCAGGGCCGCGGCAGAGTACTATGCGAGTGGCTCAACTCCCGTAGGGACCACGGCGCATTCCCGCGCGTGCGTGACCTGCTAGACACGCCTGTACCTGTGGAGCTAGTCACCGACGCCACGGTTGACGATCTACTTGAGGATGTACAGGAAGCGCGCCGTGCCCTGCGGACCGCGACTGAGGGCATCCTGCCGAACATCTTCTCCGGCAGCGAGACCCTCAGTGAGGAGATCCGAACCACCATCAGGTTCGCCTCCCATGAGGCCCGGCTCGCAGGTCAACTGGTTCGCCCCTTCGACGATCCCATTTGGCGCGCAGAATAAAGCTATCCCTTCCACATGGCTGCCCTCGCCCGCCGTTACCGTGTCGGCACACACCCAGCGGAGCGCAAGGACGGCCTGCTCAAGCTCGGAGAAGGCACCGCACGGACGCTAGGCATCCTTGCTCTCAGCGAACTCATCGCACACCACAACGGTTTCACCCGCTCCCTTCGCCAACAGTTCCGCAGCGGGGCAACCTTCGGCACCTGGCTCTGGCTGATCGAACGCTTCCTGGAAGAGGTTGAGACCCCGGTCCTATCGGAATTGGAAATTCTGCAGGAGCGTGGCTCGACACGAGCGCTCCTGGAAGAGATCAAGGACTTCCGCAACAGCTCCCACCACGCCCACGGCGTCCGCACGAGCCACGAGGTCGACGAAGACGTCGAGAAACTCGAACCACGCGTGGTCTCGGCCATCAGCTCGGTCAACTGGCTGTCGGGTATCGAGTGGTACTGGGTAGAGCGCTGCGAATACCTCGACGACTCCTCCTACCGCATAGTCGGTCTGCTGCTACGCGGCAGCCATCCAAGCTGGGAACCATTCGACGATCAACCACCTACCCCCTACGCCCAGACCGCATCTACGTCGACAGCGGTCCATCAAGCCCAGTCGATCTCTGGCCGCTGGCAATGGCCAGCATCTGCCCGGACTGCCGGACGCGGGAACTGTTCCTACTCAACCAAGTACGAGACGGACAAGTGATCCTCCGCAGCCTGGAGGAGCACTCCCTGGAACTCCCGTATCGCAGTTCCGAGGCCCCATAGGGTTCGCGACCAAGCAAACCATGCGCTCATCGGCACGTGCGTGTGAGCACTCAAGATCAACCGGACCTCCACGGCCCCAACAGAATAGTACGTAACCAGCCCCTGATCCGAATCCAGTAACAGTGCGTGATCGGCACTGAAGGATGGAAGATGCGAAGCTCGACAGCCGCGCCTGGCGTCCGCCGCGCAGACCAGCCAGCTGAACCTCGTCGCCGACAACGACCCTGATCAGGGGTCGACCGAATCGCGCTACGTAACGAAACTGGCTCAATTTGGTATCGCATGTCCAAAAGCTTGCGGAACTAAGGGGACTCGAACCCCTGCCCCCCACACTGCCAGTGTGGTGCGCCACCCGGTCTGACCAGCGGCTTTCGAGAATCCGCTGGTCGACTGGGGCAGTCTGGGGCAGTCCGGTGCCGTTCGATGCTGTTCATCGTCCTTGCGACCGCCCCCGTGCCCCAGTTTTGCCCCAGGGGCAACAGTGTGAAGCCTCCGTGCGCCCCCGAAATCACGTCGGTCACGCGCGGGAGGCGGAACCGATGCAGCACCGCGTGGTTTGCTCGACCATCCAGCGGTAGACGCCGAGACCGGAGCCATGCTCGGTCCCGCAGCGGGCGAACTTCGATTCGTTTGTAGCCGGTGCGGGGCTCGCTGGACCGGGCTCGGCCCGGTTTTCGGCCCCGCCGGAGAAGGCCACCCCGCGGATCGCTGATCACCCCGGCGATCCAGGGGGTTTCCGGGCGCTTCTACCTGGGCATCGCGGAGGGCGCGCTGGCCACGGCCGCGGAGTACAGCCGTACGACGAGCCGCCCGTGGGGCACTCGTCAGCGCGACCTCGGCCACGACCGGTTCGGGCGCAACGTGCGCACGCACATCCTGCACGATCCGGCGGCCTATAAACGCCGCGAGGTCGGCGACCTTCTCCTCAACGGCACCCACCCGGGGTTCACCCTCTACACGTGAGCTGGGCGAGCCGCCGCGGACCGGGCGCGCTACCGCTGCCCTGATGCGTCAGGCGGTCCGCGTCGCCGATGCGGGCAGGTCCGCCAGGAACTCGTCGAAGGTGCGGGCCGGCCGGCCAGTGAAGTCGGCAACGGTGGTGGTCGTGGCAGCGAGCGCGCCGGCGGCGACCTCGGCGTAGAGCGCGGCGACGTCCGCGGCGAACCCGGCGGGCACGCCTTGGGCGATGAGTCTGTCGGCGAACTGCCGCGGCGGGAGGTCGACGTAGCGCACCGGCCTGCCGAACGCGGCGGACAGCTTGGCCGCGATCTCGGTGTGCGTGAGTGCCTCCGGACCGGTCACCACGTGCGCGCGGCCGGTGCCGTGGGAACCGGTCAGCAGCACGGCGGCGCAGGCGGCGATGTCCTGACAGTCCACGTAGGACACGCGTGCGTCGCCGTAGGCGCCGATGAGATCGCCATCCTCGGTGAACGAGCCCGCGCCCGTCAGGAAGTTCTGCATGAAGCCGCTCGGCTGGAGCACCGCCCAGTCGATGCCCGACTTCGCCAGCGCCTGCTCGATGTGCCAGTGGGCGCCCTCGGCGAGCTTGCCGCCTTCGCGGGCGCGCCACACCGACACCTTCACGATGCGCCTCACACCCGCCCGGCGGGCGGCCTCGATGGCGGCGAGCTGCTGGCGGACCATCGGCTGCTCGCCCGCGGCCGGCACCGCGCCCGCGCTGTTGAGGAAGAGCTTCGCGACGCCGGCGAAAGCGCTGTCCAAGGAGGAGGGGTCGTCGAAGTCCCCGACGACGTAGGGGCAGCCGAGTTCGTCGCCCTGTTCTGCTCGCCGCACGAGAGCACGGAAGGGGATCGCCTCGGCGGTCAGCCGCCGGACGAGGTGGCGGCCGATCGAGCCGGTCGCTCCGGTGATGAGAATCATCAGTCGTGTCCTCACGTAGAATTCGAAGGTCCCTCGGCTTAATATATCGAGGCTCCCTCGACTTGACAAGGAGGCACGATGACCACCACTCGCCCGCTGCGCGCCGACGCCCGGCGCAACCGGGACCGGCTCCTCGACGCCGCAGAGGAGGGTTTCCGCGAGCGGGGCGTGGAGGCGTCCCTGGAAGGGATCGCCCGGCGAGCGGGTGTGTCGATCGGCACCCTGTACGCGCACTTCCCCAGCCGCGCCGCGTTGGCCGCCGCCCTCCTGCGCGCCCGCCACGACGACCTGTTCGCGCTCGGGGATTCGCTGCCCGGCGAGCAGATCGCCACATGGGCGCGCGCGGTCACCGCGCACGCGGCCACCTACCGCGGGCTGGCCGCGTTCCTGGTCGCCGGGTTCGCCACCGAGGCGTCGGAACTGCACGACGACTGCGCGCGGATGGAGCGGATCACCGAGCGTCTGGTGCGCGGAGCGCACGCCGCAGGGGTGATCGACCAGGATGTCACCGCGACTGACGTCCTCGCGGTGACCGGCGCGGCCGCCTGGACGCGGGAACAGGTCTCGCCCGAGCAGGCGGACCGCCTGCTGGAGATCGCTCTCCGCGGATTTCAAAGCCGGACCGGTAAGCCGAGCCGATGAGATGTGCTGACGCAGACAGATGAAAAGCCGTCACCGGGATGCCGGTCTGGTCGTGATCGCCACCGTGCCCACGATCAACCCGTGGCGCGCGGACTTCGAGCGCCCGCCGTTGACGGACGGCTCGGTGCCGTAGGCGCGCAGGAACGTCCACGGCCGCCCCAGGCCAGCAGGGCAGGGAACTGTTCGGTGGCCAATTCCCGATCACACGACCGGACTGGGCCGGACAACGACAGCCACCTGGCCGCAGGTGAGCTGGGCGCAGGGCACTGGACATGCTGTCGCAGCGGATCGCGACGAGCCTGCGTGCTACGTCGCGTCACCGTGCTGAGCCGGCGGTGCTACCGGGCCGGTCGGCCCGAGGGACGGTTCGAGGGTGACTCAGTAGGCATCGCCACCCAATCGCAAACTGTCGCCGACCAGATGCATCTTGCACTGTTCCTCACCCACTCACTTCAGGGCGCGCGCGGGCCACACCATGACGATGGTCGTGCCGATGTCCCCGCAGGTGAGGCGGGTGTCGGGAGCGAGTGCCCGGATCAGCGGCAGACCGCGCCCACCTCTGGGCTTGCTGTCGTTCTCGCGCCAGCGACCGCGGTCACCGACCGACACGGTCAGGGCCTGGTGGAGGGTGACGGTGAGCGTCATGGTGCCCTCATCGGCGGTCGAGTAGGCGTACTCGACGACGTTGGCCAGCGCTTCGTAGGCGGCCAGCTTTACATCCGTGACTAGGTCAGGCGGCAGCTCACGGGCCCGGGCCCAGTCGGTGAGCACGTCGCGGAGGACGGCCGCTTGTGCCGCGGTGGCCGCGACTTCACATATCAAGACTTCCCCGGCTACGTGTGACGGTTCCTCGACCGCATCGAACGCCGTCACGTTAAGGGACCTCTCGCTCGCTGCTGCATGGCTGGGACCCGTATTACCCCGCGACACGAACTGGCTAAACCACTGGTAAGGCCGCCCATGTCCGCAACGACCATCTCGTTGGCACAACCTGAGTGGGGCCACTATGCCCGGTGGCGCCCCGACCCTTTCCCGCGGATGCTCGCTGCGTGGCAGGCCGAGATCGACAGTTTGCCGTCTCCGAACTGATCAACGTGAGGCCGCAGGGGGCGATCGTGACCACGGCCTGGCGGCCCGGACGACGTGGCCATCACGCACAGCAACCCAACGAGTCCGCCGAGCAATTCGGCGACCACTTCGTTGTCACACTCACCGTCGCAGGACAACACTCCTTCCCAGCGAAGAGCGCCGCGCAACCTGAACAGCACTTCGTCTCTCGCCGTCATGCGGAGTGCGGGACATCACCCAGCCTACGATGGACGGCACCGTTGTAGTTGCGGCCGGTGAGATCGACATTGATACCGCGTCATTGCTGGGCGCATCGATCCTTCGACTGCATTGAGCAATCCGGTGCCGGACCCTGCGTACTGGACCGGACCTCGGTCATCTTTTCTCGACTCCGCCAGTCTCACCGTGTTGCTGGAAGCCACTCTGCGCGACGAAGGACACGCTGCGCATCGTCGTCGAGACCAGCCGCCCGCTTGTCCGGCCCATCGAGGTCACTGGTCTCGACGAGGTCCTGCCCCTCTACCTCACCGTTGACGACGCCTCGCGGCCGGCGAGGCATATGTGCCGGTGCCGGGGAGCTGATCGCGCAGTCGCGTGCGATGCACCCGGAAGAACCTGGGCTCGAACTGACTACGGGCCTGCGCCAAGGCGCGGTCGAACCCCGGTACGCACGCGGTGAACGTCCCGTCGTCCGAGCGCACCGGTACCCGCGCCGAATCCCCATCCCGGGCTGCGTGCTGGTCGCGTTCGCCGGAACCGCGATCGGCGCGGGTCGAGGACGTGCTCGCGGCACTGCGACGGATTGACCCCGGTCAGAAGGAGCCGCTGCCCCTGGCGGGCCGAGGTAACGACCAGGTCGCGTACCGGATGAGACAGGCCGGACTCCCTGCTCGCCGCTGTGTCGGGGAGTGCGGCCCAGGCTTCGTCTGGTGGGTGTCGTAGGTGACGGTGAGCCCGCTGGCGGTCAGGCCGAGCTGGATGATGGCGCCGGCGTGCGCATCGCCGCCGAGCAGGGCTCGGCCGATGCGGGTTTCGATATCTCGGGCGATGAACCGCCGTAGCCGCCGGGCGCCATAGACCGGGTCGAATCCTGCTGGGCGATGAAATTCGGGCTGAGCAGACCGGCAGGCACCTTTCGGGGGGCGACCGACGGTGGCGAAGCTCGTCAACGTCCACCTGCCAGGCACCCCGAGCCCGAGGGCCGGCCGGACCAAATGGACACCACATCACAGGTGATCAGGGTGAATATGTACGGTGCAATCATGTCGCCGTCAGGGCCCTGGTGGGCATCGCCGCTGATCGCGTTGGTCGGATCGATCACCGGAGTCGTGCTGACTCTGGTGACCACAGGTCGCCGCGACGCTCGCTCCCGGTTCGGGGACGACAAGCGCGCGATTTACGTCGAGTTCCTTCTCGCCTGCGTCGAGCTCCGCGACGCGACGGTGTGGACACCGACCTCGGAGCCCGGCGCCGAGACCGCGCCACTGCTCAAGAACGTGCGCGCCGCCGCCATGCATGCGGCGTTGATTGCCCACCGAAACGTCGGGCGAGAACTGGCGAACGCCACCGCGGCGTCGGAAACCCTGGCGGCCATGATCGACGAGATCCGCCGCACGAGCAAACCCGGCTACCGAGGGGTAATGGATGAGCGTCATCGCGCGCGGTACGACGAGGCCCGCTCGACGTTGTCCGCCCGGTTGAACGATTTCACCAAGGCGGCGAGGGTCGACCTCAACGTCCGGACACCGGTGCACCCTCCATTCCCGGCAACCAGCGCGGCGACATGACACCCGACTGGGTTCGAAGCCCCATTGGCATCGATTCCGACCGGTGGACGACCCTCGGCGAAACCCGCAAGATCCTCATCGTCGCTCACAACATGGCGTCGGCGAACCGCTTGCTGGATGTGCTCGCGCTGTTCGATTCCGATCATCGAATCCAGGTCGTGCACACGTGTCCGCAAACCGGCATCCCCGCGGGCGTGGCAGAACACTTCCGCGAACAGGGGTTCGTTTCCGTGCCGTGGCACCAGGCAGTGGAAACCGCATGGGACTTGGTGATCACGGCCAACACGAGCGGGGACCTGCATGAACTCCATGGCCCCCTGATGGTGCTCTCGCACGGAATAGGGTATAGTAAAAGAATAAACCGGAAACCGGAAACCGGAAACCGGAAACCGGAAACCGGAAACCGGAAACCGGAAACCGGAAACCGGAAACCGGAAACCGGAAACCGGAAACCGGAAACCGGAAACCGGAAACCGGTTTACGGCCTGTCGCCGGAGTCGCTGTTTTCTGGTGGGCGCCTCGTTCCCGATGTCCTCGTCCTGTCGCACGCTGAGCAGCTCGACCGTCTCGTCCAGGTGCTTCCCGCGGCGGCGGACCGGACGGTCGTCGCCGGTGACCCGCGGTTCGACCGCATCCTCGCCTCGCTCGGTGAACGCAAGCGCTACCGGAGCGCCCTCGGGCTGGCCGACCGAGAGGTGCTCGTGCTGGTGTCCTCGACCTGGTGGCGGCGGTCGCTCTTCGGTACCTGGCCGGATCTCGTGCGTCAACTGCTCGCCGAGCTCCCCCTGGATCGGTACCGGGTGGCTGCCGTGCTGCATCCGCACATCTGGTTCGGGCACGGTCCCGCGCAGGTCCGCGCCTGGCTGGCGGCATGCCTGCGGGCCGGCCTGATCCTCGTCCCGCCGCAGGAGGGATGGGCAGCGGCGCTGGTGGCCGCGGATCTGGTGATCGGCGACCACGGCGCGGTGACCACGTACGCAGCGGCGATCGACCGGCCGGTGCTCCTCGCGACGTTTCCCGCCGATGACGTCGCCGAACACACAGCCGTTCATGCCCTGGGCGGAACAGCTCCCCTGCTCGGGCGCCAGCGTCCGGTGAGAGCCCAAGTCGACGAGGCGCTCGCCCAGTTCCGGCCGGGACGCCACCGCCACCTGGCTTCCCTGGTCAGTGCGCTGCCGGGACGGTCGGCGGGGAAGCTGCGCGAGTTGTGCTACACGCAGCTGGATCTGGCGGAGCCACCTGGCCCGGTACCGGTCCCCGTGCTCCCGATTCCGGAGGGGCTCGAGCGTGCCGCACTCGCCGTGCGCGTGTCCGGCTCCCTCGCCGCCAACGGGGTGATCAGCGTGGCGCGCCACCCCGCCGACGCGCTCCTCGGTCGAGCGACCGAGCACCCGCGCCTCGCGGACGCTCACCTCGTCGCGGTCGCCGACCACCCACTACCGGCGATCCGCGGCCACGCCGACGTCATCGTCCGCCGCGGTAGCGACCTGCACTGGCTGGAGGAAGCCTTCGACCGGCACCCGTTCAGTGCGATGGCGGCGTGCGTGCCCGACGAGGGAACCTGCTGGGTTCGCATCCGGGACGGGGTCACGTTCCGGTGCCGGGTCGATGGTGCCGATCCCCTGCTCGCCGCCTCGGCACTGTACGTGTGGTGGTCCCACCGCGGTGCACAGCCGCCACCGTCGCTGTTCGTCGACACAGGCTCAGGACCGGCTGTCCCCGTCGAGCTCACGGCCGTCGGCTGATCAGCCACGCCCCTCGAGTTGCTGCCGCACGTGCTGTAGCCGTGCTTCGTCCTCGGGATTCGGAGCGACGCGCACGACGGTCTCCAGCGCCTCCGCTTCAGCCCGCAGCGACTCGTCCTGTCGGAAGAGAACCGCTGCCCGGCGAGCCGCCTCCACCGCCGTTGCCGCCCCACCGCCGGCTTGGGCCAGGACGAGCAGGGATTTGGCCAGGTTGTCCGACTCGGCGGTGCCGGAGAAGTACTCGACGGCGTGATTGGCCGCGTCGCGCGCCTCAGCGTTCCGTCCGGCGAGCACCATCGTCCTGGCGCGCTGCAACCACAGCAGGGCGAACATCCGCGGCCGCAGGTGCTCGGGCACGTCAGACGCGGCGATGTTCCATGCCTGCTGGTACAGCCTTAGCGCAGTGTCGAACTCGCCCTTCCTGGTGGCGACCTTGCCCAGCCACTCCAGCGCGCTCTCCGCACCGACGGGATCACCGGCCTGGATCGCGCACTGGTGCGAGTCGGTGAACACCTGCCAAGCCTCGTCGTGGTCGCCGGTGCCGAGCAGGGCCGCCGCGAGCTGGGATGTCATCCGCATCCGCACGCGGGGATCGCCGAGCTGGACGGCGGCTTCGACGCCCATCCGGTGCGTGGTGATCCACTCTTCGTAGTGCCCGTGCAGGTGGTAGACGCCCCATAACGCCTCGCACATCTGCCACACCAGGTCGAGGAGTTGGAAGCGCTGGGCGAACGCCACCACGGTGCGCAGATTCGCCCGCCGCTCCTCCAGCCAGTGCAACGCCGCCTCGCGTGACACGCCACCGCCCGCGGGTTCCTGGTAGCAGGGCCCGTATCGAGGCCGGTCGGACAACATCCGATCCCGGCTGACCGTCTGCCGCAGGTACCAGCGTGCCACCCGTTCGACGGCGGCCCGCTGCTCGGGGAACGGCTCCTCGGCTTCCGCCCGGTCACGGGCATGCCAGTGCGCCACGTCGTGGAATTCGAAACGGTCGGGTCCCACACGCGTGAGCAGGTGGGCGGCGACCAGGGCGGCCAGCCGTTTGCGGGTCACGTCCTCGGGCTCGTCCAGCAGCACTGAGGCGGCGTCCACGAAAACGACGGATCCGGGGTACAGCCCGACGACCAGACGGTAAGCCCGCGCCTGCTCCGGCGACAACCGCTGGTAGGCCCGGTCGAAACTGTCGCGAACGAATTCCTGCGACTCCGGGTCCAGCGCCCCGAGCCCCCTGCCGGCGAGGTCTCGCAGGAGGTCCGGGACCTCCCACTCGGGCGTCGTGGCGATCTGCGCGACGGTGGCCCGGATCGCCAACGGGTACCCACCGCACACCCTCGTCACGGCCGCCGGTGACACACCCGCCCCAGTAGACCACCCCGCACCGAGCATCCGGTCGAACAACTCGACGCCAAATCGTTCGTCGAGCGGATCGACTGCGCGCGCCTCGAACCCCAGCAGATCCAGCTTCCGAAGCCGCGACCGCGAGACCACCACCACCGCGGATGCCGGTGAGTTCAGCAGGAAATGCTCGACCTGTGCCCCGTTGCCGGCTTCCTCGAGCACCATCATCAGGCGCTTCGCGTAGGTTCTCGTCAGCAGCAGATTTTTGCGCGCCTCGGCAGACGAGGGCAGTTCGTCCCGTGCCACGCCGAGGTCGGCGATCACGTCTCCGAGCGCCTCGAAAGCCATCGCGTCCCCACCCGACACGACATCGCTCAGGGGCACGCGCACCGCGCCGTCGGGGAACTGCGCCGACTGCCGCGCATACCATTCGTAGACCAGGCTCCGCACACCCACTCCGGCCGGCCCGTATAGGGCCAGATACGCCGGGCGGCCCGCCGCCCTCGCTGCCTCGACCCGCTCGGTCATCCACACCAACAACGGATCACGGTCCACGAACTCCGCAGGCGGCAGCGGCAACTGCTGCATCACGGTCATCCGGCCCTCCCCATTCGGCACCGCCTCGAAACCCTACCGAAAAAGACGATCAACGCGCACCCCGTTGGTGATGAACCGTCTACTGATCAACAGCTGGGAAGCGCGCACGGCACACCTTCCGCCGCCAGGCGACGGTCCTCACCGCCAGTGACGATCTTTCCGCGGAGTGGCGCGATCGACCGGGAGCCGATCGCCAGCCGTACGGTTCGGGTGAGTCGATGGAGACTGGCGCCGACCTCGCGGTACGGACCGGGCGGTGCGATGTGGACGCTCCCGGATTCCTAGATCGCCAACGTTAGCTCGTTCGTTCACTGGATGCCCGGTGATCCTTCAGGTGCAGGCACAGGGGCAGGGGGCCGGCCTGCCGGCCCGCGGGAGCCGGCGGTCGCCGCTTGACGCTCGCGGGTTCAGCGGGATGGGGTCCAGCAGGACGAGTGGGCGCAGCCAGGTCCATCACCTGGCCGTCCTGCCCTGATGCGATGTCACTCGCTTTCCGCGACCTCAGCGGTCGTCTGGCGGCCCATTCCCGAGTATCACTGTCTCATGGTGAAGATGCGAGTCCGAACGGCCGTGGTACTGGCCGCTGTCCTGACCGTGCCCGCGTGCACCGCGAAGGATCAACCGGCGCCGCTACCGGGGCCAACTGTCACGGCCGCGCCCATGTCTTCTGGCGTGGACACTGGTTACGCGGATGTGGTGGAGCGGATCGGGCCGAGCGTGGTTACGGTGCATACCACGGACGGGCTGGGTAGCGGGGTGGTGTTGCGCCCGGACGTGGTGGTCACCAACCAGCACGTGGTGGGACGGCAGCGGCAGGTGTCGATCAGCTTCGCCGATGGCGTCAGTTCGCCGGGGACGGTGTTGGCCGTCGACGTGGTCACTGACGTGGCGGTGGTGCATACCGAGCGCACGAACCTGCCGGTGCCGCAGTACCGGTCCGATCTGCCGCGCCCGGGTGAGCGAGTGTTGGCGATCGGGAGTCCGCTGGGATTCGAGAACTCGGTGACGGCGGGCGTCATTTCCGGATTGCACCGGGAAATTCCCGGTTCGGCAGCGCAAACCCAGTCGCTGGTGGATCTGATTCAGACCGATGCCTCGATCTCGCCTGGCAACTCCGGGGGTGCGCTGCTCGACGTCCAGGGCCGGGTAGTGGGGATCAACGAGGCCTATATTCCGCCGTCTGCGGGAGCGGTGTCGCTGGGGTTCGCGATCCCCACGGCCACGGTGCTCGATGTGGCCGAGCAGTTACTCTCGACCGGGGTAGCCCGGCACCCGTATCTAGGGCTATCGATGGGCCGGCTCACCCCGGTCATCCAGCAGCAACTCGGTGTCGCCGCCGACCATGGCGCCCTGGTTCTCGGTGTGGATCCCTCCGGGCCTGCCGCCGAGGCTGGCGTCCGGCCCAGCGACGTGGTGGTGGCCTTGGCTGGAGCGGAGGTGGGCGCAGTGGAGGATGTGCTGGCTGCGCTGCGCCGGACGACTCCAGGGCAGACCGTCCCGCTCGCGCTGGTGCGCGGTGACCAACGTCGACAGGTTCAGATCACGGTCGGATCGCGGACCGGATGACCCGGCCGCCGAGACAACGGCTCTGCCGCACCTCCAGCAGTGTGCCCGGCGCGCTGCTGGAGGCGCGGGGGTCCAGACCGCCTGATGCTGGATCGCGACGAACACCGCATGGTGAGCCGCACCACGTTCAGCCCGACGATCTTCACAGCGTCCTCGCCGTGCGCCGCTGTGCGTCGGCGCAGTAGGCAGGCACTGTACTGATCGCTTCGGCGGCGTTCTCGCCCACGCACTTCGAGGCATCGTTGACCAGTTTGCGCAGCGCAGCCACGGAAATCTCTTCCGGTGCGTAACGCTTGCCGCGAACCGCGAACCGCGCCGTCCTCTGCGGCCGGACACCACCTCTGAGGACACCGTTCCGCCGCGTCAAACTGCTCCGCCGCAGCTGGCTCCAGCAATGGAGCACCGACCCAGGTCCTACCTCTGGACCCGCGCCGCCGACCAGTTCCTCGACTCCCTCGCTGCCTACTGCCGACGAATTGACGACTCAGAACGCGAGGGCTACGCGAACTGTGGCGGGACTGCCTGACCGAAGTCGACTTCCCGTCCCCCCGGCTTCGGCGGCAGATTCGTCAAGTTCCGGTCGCCCTGTGGGCCGACGACGCCACCGCCGGAACTGCGGCAGTCGCTACCCCGGCGATCCGCAGGCCTTTACCACGACCGCCTCAATGAACACCCCAGCGGCCGGTTGCCGCCGGCACAGAAGTCGCCGCCACGCCCTTTACTGACCTGGTCTCCCTCGTCCTCATCACCATCATTAAAGACCAGGAGCTGCTCCCCTGTGCTGACCGGGTCCGAGCGCTGCGCCGCTGATCCAGCACGAGCAGGCTGATGCCCGGTGCAGTGAGACGGTGAGGTGGTGGCTCGATCGCGTGGTCGAGGTGGTGGCATCGGTTGACGCCATGCTCGCCGCCCTCGCCGAAGTACTGCCGGACGCCTTGCCGACTCGGCGCATCCTCCAGCTCCGGCACATGGCATTCCGACGCCGCCTTTGCCGCGCACGCCGGCAGGGGTCGGCGTGCGCGGCAAAGGCGAGTTCACCGTCTGGGCGGGGGATGGGCCTGGGCACCGTTGCCCAGGCCCTTCTCATAGCGGCGACAGGGAACCACCATCGGTCCGTTCTCACCTTCCGCCGCGTAGTCGAGCGACCCCGCGTCGATCCATCCTTCGCGTTCGTAGAATCGTCGTGCGCGCGTATTGCCGGCGACGACGGCGAGCCAAGCTTTGGCTGCGCCGTTGTGTGCGATACGTGTCTCGGCGTCCCGGAGCAGCGCCGTCGCGATGCCGGTACCGCGTGCGCGGCTCGCCACGAACAGTTCCTCCAACTCGTCGCCGACGACGGTCGCGAACCCGACCACGGTGCTCCCCGATTCCGCGACGACGGTGCCTGGCACCCGCCGTGCGGCGCGCGCGACGAAGGACGCCGGGGTCCGAATCCTCTCCAGAGCCTGATTGACGTGCCCGACATGGCCGTCGCGCCAACTCGCCGCCCACACCGCGGCGACGGTTGGAACGTCGCCGCAGGTCATCGCTCGCAAGAGGAACGTCATGGCGCAGGTTGTGCGGACGTGATCGCGACGAACACCGCGGCTGCCACGAAGACGACCTGCAAAGTGGTGCGCAAAGGAAGAGGGGTGCGCGGTGCGGCAGGATGGTCGACTCCGTGCGCGGCGCGGACGTTGGCGGGAAACATCCCGACCAGCATCACGGCCAGGCAGATCGCGGAAGCCACGCGCGTTCCTGGCACGAGCAGCCCAGCCGCCCCCAGAAGTTCCAGGATGCCCGTGATCGTGACGATCAGGCCCGGCGTCGGCACCCAGGTCGGCACGATCGCGACAAGCCCATCCCGTTTTGGCCGGATCCAGTGCGAGACCGCGGTCACGGTGAACATCACGGCCAGGCCCGCGGCGACAGCGGCCGACCACGAGTCGACGTAATCGACCCCGAGCGCACCGAGTACGCGCGCTGCCAGGGTGGTAATCGCCAGGACGATCAATGGGACCACAGTCTCACCTCATATCTAGTCACTGGCCACATCATGCGCGTCGTTCTCGATCTAGTCAACGTCTAGATCGGTGTGTATGGTGTCCTCATGGCGGATACCTATCACCACGGCGACCTACGTCGACAGGTGCTTGAGAGCGCCGCGGAGGAGATCGCCCGGAACGGGCCAGACATGTTGTCCCTCCGAGAGCTCGCTCGGCGCGCGGGCGTCACGCACGGCGCTCCGGCGCACCACTTCGGTTCCCGGCAGGGTGTCTTCACGGCGCTCGCCGTGCAAGGGTTCACCTCACTCGCCGACGCTCTCGAGCCATCGGTCCGACGCGGAGACTTTGCGGATACGGCGGCAGAGTACGTGCGATTCGCTCTCCGGAGACCGGGGCATTACGCTGTGATGTTCCGGGTGGATCTCCTGCAGGAGACCCACGATCTCCGGCGGCAGCGCGACCGCGCGGGGGCCGCGTTGCGCGACGGAATGGCGACCCTGCCCGAAGAGCGAATCCGCATTCCTCTCGACTGGGCACGGCAAGCGGCCTGGGGCCTGGTTCACGGTCTCGCGTCGCTCGCGCTCAACGGAGCTCTCGGGAGTGACGACCCGATCGAGCTGACCCGCGCGGCCGCACTGCAGATGTTCGGGCCGGCATCCCGCTCGCGCCGGAGGGGCGCACACTCGGAGGGGGTGTGCGCATGACCCGGATCGTCTACTACACCTCGACTTCGCTGGACGGTTATCTCGCCGACGCGGAGAACTCCCTCGACTGGCTGTTCGCGGTCGAAGGTGGCGCGGAGGCGATCGCGGAGGGGGACGCGTTCGTGTCGGGCGTCACCGTGCTGGTCGAAGGCTCCACCACCTACCGGTGGCTGGTCGAGCACGAAGATCTACTGGCGCACCCGGACAAGTGGCAGACGTTCTACGGCGACCGGAAGACGTTCGTGTTCACCACTCGCGACGACCTTCCTGTTGTGCCCGGTGCCGATGTCGAGTTCGTCAGCGGCCCGGTGTCCGATCACATCGACCACATCCTCGCCGCCGCTGGTGGAGGTGACGTCTGGGTGGTCGGTGGCGGCGCGCTGGCGGCCGCGTTCGCGGCGATCGGGAAGCTCGACGAGATTCATCTGAGCATCGCGCCGGTCACTCTCACTGCGGGGGCTCCACTCCTCCCGGCTGCCCTCAACTCATCTCGGCTCCGGCTCGTCGAAGTTCATAAGACCGGGCAATTTATCAAGGCGAAGTACTCGCTGACGCCCGCACGCCACCCCACCGGAGGACAATAGCGAACGCGCCGTGGCCGGCCATCCCTTCGTCCTGCAGGGATGGCCGGGCGGAAGACCTCGCGAGACACGGGCACGTCAGGCGAGCACCGTGCGGAGCGGACGTCCCGAGCGCCTGATGCGGCCGCTCCATTCCTCCCAGCCTGGCCACGCCGCGCCGGGACAGTGGCGCGCTCGACGGGTGACGGCTCCTGCGGGGCGCTCTCGGGTCCCGCGATCTGAGTGGCCTGTTGCGCGGGGCCGCAACGTCATCGAACGCAGCTTCAACCAGCTCAAACAATGGCGCGGAATCGCCACCCGCTACAACAAACCCGCCACCGTCTACCGTACCGCACAGCCATCCTCATCCACGACACCATCGCCTGGACAAAGGAATTGTGAGCTTGTCCCCGTGGCTCGGACACCGGTCCTGAGGTGGCCCTTGGGTCACCAGGAAGGATGTTGGGGTGCCTGCACCACACCCGCCTGAGTTTCGTCGTCGTGCCGTCGGGTTGGCCCGTCAGGGCTCCAAACCGGTCTCTGAGCTGGCCAAAGAGTTGGGCATCAGCGAGTCATGCTTGCGCAACTGGATCGCCCAGGCCGAGACCGACGTGGGCCGAGGTGGAGTAGATGCTGGCCGAGTGGCAAGCGGTGCTTGAGGTCGCGGACGTCGCCCCGCCGGGCGAGCACGGGGGCGAGTTGCCGGTCGCCTTCGTCACACCAATTGACACCCAGCTATCGCTTTGACGCACAGCTATCGCTGAGGAAAAGTGGAGCGCGCTCGGCCGGGCCTGAGACGGCGCGGACGGTTCAAGGCGCCGGATGCCGTGGTCCTCGCGCCCCTGCCCAGGACGTCCACCTGCAGGTCCAGACACGTCTCCCTTGGCAGCGCCCATCCTCCACGAAAGCCAGCGTTCACCGTGGCTGATTACCGTGTGGGAGGACAGTAGCATCGGCAGAGCACGGGAAAGGTCGCGGCGGAAAGGACAGCGATGGGTGCCGACGAGCGCGCCGAATGGTCAGCGGCCGAGCTGGCGGAATACCGGCAGTTCGTGCGTACTCACCACCCTGATGTGGGCGGAGACCCCGAGGGCTTCGTCGTCGGGTTGCGCCGCTTCCACCAACGTCACGACAACGCCGCGATCGTGTTCGTGGCCCGCAAACGCGGGCTGCCGCGCCTGGTGTCCGCGTTCGCCGCGCGGCGTCGTCGGCGTCGGCGCCCTCGCGTGGTGTGAGCATCCGGGCCGGGGGGGTGCGGGCCGGTGCCCCCCTTGACGCGCCACCGGCCCGCTTCCGGAGCCCCCCGGCTCCGGAGCCTTACTCCTTGCCGAACGCCCCGCGGATCTTGCCGACGGCGTCGCCCACGGCATCCTTGGCGTTCTCCACGGCGTCCTTCACCGTGGCCTTGGCCTGGTCGGCCTCGCCCTCGGCCCGCAGCCGCTCGTCCCCACCGAGCCTGCCCACGGCCTCCTTGGCCTTCCCGCCGAGGCCTTCGGCCTTGGCTTCGAACTTGTCGCTCGTCGACATGGTCACTCCCTTCCTCCGACAGCGTTGTTCGCGCCGTCGCAGTCAGGGACAGTGAGCAGGCGCGTTCGTCATGCTACTTTCCCTGTGACGCGCATCACTTTCAACGTGACGTGGCGGAACCTTCCGGTCCCCTGCCCGAACTTGATGGAGCCCCAGGAAAGGCCGCCGGGGATGTCGCCGATGGCGGCATCGTGTTGAACTCGGCCAGGCGGACACATCAGCAATCGTGCCGTCGCGACGCGGACGAGGTGTGGGAGCACCTCGACACTCCGGACACACACGAATCGGGGCGGTCGCACTGTCGCGCGGCCCGACGTAGCCTGCTGGTGCCTCGCGAGGTCACCGAAGGATTCGCGCCGGAGGACATCTGACGCCCACGGGGCTCGCCTCCCGTATCATGGTCGCCGTGCGCACTGGCTCCCGTCGCCACGGGCTTGTCCAGCTGCCCACGACCGGGCCGGACAGGATGCACATCAGCGTCCTGGCCGCGGCGGTGAGTCTGCGGTTCTCGGCCGGCACCGTCGAGGAGGTGCGCACGGCACAGCCTGGTGAATCTCGACGACGCCCGCACCTCCCTCGTGCTCGCGGCCGTCGCCGCTCGGACCCCACGGAAACGTCCGGATCATCATCACCTCCGAGCGGGTGGAAGTCGAGATCGGCTTGCGGTCTCCGGCTCGGATCTGGCGGCGGTGGCAGCTTGGTGCAGCGCACCAAGCTGCCACCGCCCTCGCCACCGAAGTAAGGGTCGACGCGGTGTCGGAACCCTCAACGCCGATCCCAGTGCCAGGAGGGTCAGGCCGGATTCGCCCGCGAGAAGAACAAACCACTCGTTTAGGTGGTGACGTTTTTCCTTTTCTGGGGTCTTCATGTGTGAAGATCCCGACCAAGGAGGACGACATGACAAACGCTACCGCCGCCACCAAGACGACCGCGCAGACCTCGGGCAACGACGTGGAGAAATCCGGCAAGAGCGCTCTGGTGACCCAGCAGGGCACCACCACCGTCGGCGACACCGTGGTGCAGAAGATCGCCGGCCTGGCCACCCGCGAGGTCGCCGGGGTCTACGACATCGGCGGCGGTGCGGCGCGGGCGTTCAATGCCCTCCGAGAGCGGATCCCGGGCGCCTCGGCGTCGGCCGGGCAAGGCGTGTCCGTCGAAGTCGGCGAGAAGCAGGCCGCGGTCGACCTGCAGATCCTGGTGGAGTACGGCGTCTCGATCGCCGATCTGTCCCGGGCGGTGCGCCGCAACGTGATCAACGCAGTGGAGCGCATGACAGGGCTGGAGGTGGTCGAGGTCAACATCCATGTCAGCGACGTGCACCTGCCAACCGACGACGGGGGCGACGACCAAACCGATACCGGCCGCATCCAGTGACTGGCGGCGTCGAAATCGACGTCGACCGTATCGCCGCCGCCGTGCTGGCCCGGCCGCACGTGACGGGCCTGCACGGCGGCCGGTTCGGCGAGATCGCCACCTACCTGCCCGGGCGCCGCGTCCACGGCGTCCGGATCCGGTTCGACGAGATCACGGTTGGAGTGGTTGGCCGCTACCCGGCGACTGTGAGAGAGATCAGCGACGACGTGCGCACTGTCGTGGCCGCCCTGCCCGGTGTGGGAGGCCGGGCGGTGCACGTCCACGTCGCCGACCTCATCATCCACACCCACGGTTCAGCGGAAGGGATCAAGCCATGAGTACCACCCACATCGGATTGCTGACCGGGCTCGTGCTCGGCCTCGCGGGTGCGTTCGGCGGGTTCGGTGCGTTCGTGGTCGTTCTTGTGCTCGGCGCACTGGGCCTGCTCGGCGGCCGCTACCTGGACGGCAAGCTCGACCTGTCCCAGATAATCGGACGTGACCGGGGCTGAGGCGCTCATGACCACCACCACGTTCGTCGAGGAACGCGGGCAGACGACGATCAGTGAGCGTACCGTCGAACGCATCGCCGCGACGGCACTGACCGAAGTGGGCGGTGTCGGCGGCTCTGCCCGCCGCGTGCTCGGCGTCGCGGTCACCGGAGAGGACCTTGGCCGGCCCCCTCACGTCAGCGCACAGATACGGGGTGAAGCGGCCAGACTGGACGTCCGTCTGTCCGTGACCTACCCCGCTTCGGTGCGGGCCACCACCGAAGCCGCCCGCAGACATCTGGTGCACCGACTGGGCGAACTGACCGGCCTGGCCGTGTCGCGAGTGGACATCACGGTCACAGCGCTGCACTCCGACACCGGTTCCCGCAGGAGGGTGCAGTGAAACGTCGCCCGCGTCGCTGCGTCCCCGCCACGCTCGTCGCGCTGGTCTTACTCGCCGCGAGCGTCCTGGTCACGATCACCGCCCTGCAGATGCTGCTGCATGCGCACGCCTGGATCGACTACGGCTGGGCCGCCCATGCCCTGCACGATCTGCGCTGGGCTGATACCACCGTGTTGCTCGCCGGCCTCATCGTCGCCGCTATGGGTGTGCTCCTGGTGCTGTGCGCGTTCGTGCCCGGGCCCAGGACCGTGCTATCCCTGGCCGCCGACGACACAAACATCGACTCCGGTGCTTCCCGCCGCAGCTACCGCAGCACCTTGCGCGCCGCCGCCGAAGTGGACGGCGTCAAACAGGTCAAGCTGAAACTGCGCGACCGGTCGGTAAAGGCGCTGGTGCACACCGAGCGGACCAACACCGCAGGGCTGGCGGAGACCGTCGAGCAGGCCGTGGCACACCGGCTGGACCAGATCGCGCCCGCCCCGCGGCCCGCCGTCAACACCAGGGTCAAGGCCGCGAGGAGTCAGTGATGTCCAGCCTCAACCGTCCCGCCCGCCTCAACCGCGGCCTGCTCGCCCTGTTCGGGCTCGTGCTGCTCACCGCGGGCGGATTCGCGCTCGCCACCCACTTTCGGTGGCTCACCGTGCTCGAACCGGACGTCGCTCTCGTGCCGGGCACCGACCCCCCGCCCACGTGGGCACTGTACGTCGCCGCCATCTCCGGCATCGTCGTCGCGCTGCTCGCCCTGCGCTGGCTGTTCGCCCAGCTCACCGTGAAACCCACGAGCACCACCTGGCGCGTCGAGCAACACCCGGACACCGGGCGGACGGACCTGGCGTCCGCGACGGCCATCGAACCGCTACTCGCGGAGCTCGAGACCTATCCGGGCGTGGCGGCGGCGCGGGGCTCTCTCGCCGGTCGCCAGCAGGACCCCACGCTGACCTTGATCATCACCGTTGAACAGGACGGTGATCCCACTGAGATCCGGCATCGGCTGGCGGCAGAAGGGCTGCCCCGGCTTCGCCAGGCCCTCGACGTTGAGAACCTGCCCACCACGGTCGAATTCCGCTTCAGCACCCGCACTGGCGACCGCATTCACTGATACCACGACTGGGTACTGCGACCGCGTCGTCGGTCCCCGGTCATCTGACCTTCGATACCGGCGCAGGCTTCCCCGTGTTCACTGAGAGCGGGTCGCAGCAAACCGAGCACGAAACCAGTGGGCCGTTCCCGCACCACAGCGTGTGTGATGGCGGGGCTCGCCGTATCGCGACTGGTAGGCAGAGCCGAACCGACGCACCGGCTCGCCAGCATTCGGGGGAAGCACCCGCGGCCCGGTCAAACCCCGGGGCCGTGTGTCTCCTCCCGTGACCCGATGGCTCGTTGTCCGGTGTAGCGGGCGACGAGCACGCGCAGCCCGTGGCGGAATGACTCGGGGTCGGAGCTGAGGATCGTGGTGTGTGGAAGTGGTTTGGGAAGATCGTTCATTGAAAGTGGTCGCGCCAACCCTTTTCCAGTAACTGTCCACCAGGAGGGGCCGTGGGCGGCGCGAGAATGGAATTCCACCGTGACGGGACGCCACGTGAGCTCTGCGATCAAGGGGCGCGGGATCGTAGCCGGAATGAGCAGATCGCCGTCGTCTCTGACGAGGCACGCCAGCCGGACGGGGTGACGTCCGTCGATCGACATCCAGCAGTAGTGGCTGCGCTCGGGGGCGCGCAGCACCTTGACACATTCGTTGTGCGGCAGTTCGCTTGCGTTCACCACTTCCAGCGTCCATCGTCATGAGAACAGCGACGCGGGTATCGACTCTCCCGTACGCGGTCCCCGCCTCTGGCTGCGCGCCGACTGCCTGACGCACCACCATCATATGGGAGATCCGCATCCCATGTCAGATGCGCTCAGTCAGAACGGGAACGCACGTTCCACCAGCAGCGAAGAGCAGTGGAAGCGCAAGTCGGAAAACGCGCGAAGGCTACCTTGCCGCAAGGGGTTCCTATCGCGCGAATTGGACACCTTCTGTAGTCGGCGAGTGGGGACACTTGACCCTCTGATGTCGAACAGCGCTGGTACAAATGCGCCGTCAGGCAGGAGTACGGGCTCACCGGAGGAATGACCCTGGCCGTCTTCATTCTCGTCGGGAGCTTGACGACACCGACGAACCAGGCCACCCGAGTTGCCCTACTCCGATCTTCTGTGATCATCGGGTTCGTCATTGAGGACTTTCCGTCGTATATCGAGTTGTTTGTGCCTGTTGGAGCGGTGTGGCCGGCTCATGCAGCGGCTGGAGCGTATTCCGGTTTGGGCTGGAATGTTTTCCGGTTCACTCAACTCGCGCGGCACATGCGCGGACACGTCGCTCACTGCGCCGGGTGCGCGCATGCCGTGCACGAGCGGCAGGGTTTCGGTGAGCAGGTCATGCGCCACGCGCAACTGAGCCAGGGCCTCATTGCGCGCGCGATGCAGGGCCTGCACGACGTGTTCGACTTCGCGCACCATCGCCTCGGATGCGGGGCCGGTCATGGCTGCCGGCATCAGCCGAACGGCTGGTCCGACTGTCCGCGGCCTCAGCCGCCCTCGGCGCCGGCCAGCGGGTCTTGCAGCCGGAGGATGGGCCAGGGTGTGGCCCTGGTCGCGTTGTTCCCGGAGGCGGGCCGCTTGCGCGAGCTGCCCACGGGAGTAACGGCGATGACCGCCTTGAGAGCGTTCGGGGTGGACCAGGCCGGCGGTGCCGGGGTTGCACAGGAACACTTCCTGCACGCCGGGCAGCTTCGCTGCCCGGCCGGTGGTGAACGCCGGGTAGTCCTGGGCGTCGAGCTTGTCGAGATCGGCCACTACGCACCTCCTCCCGTCCCTCATTGACGGATAACTATGCTCCCGACTGAACGTAATCTGTATCACATACTTTATATAACGCTGATGACATGGCGTGACAGCGACGAGGTTGCCCTGAGTGATCTACCACGTCCGACGCGGCGGTGACTAACGGATTCGCCGACCCGGTGTGCGCCACTCCAGATTGGCGCACACCAAGTTTGGCTCGATCGTGATCATCAACCTCGACCTGGCCTGCCTGTGTCCCTGTTCACCGCGTGCGCCTTCCGACGTCGCGACCGCACTTCGGCAGCACGCGGGACACTCGCCCGGGCGGGCGCCGGCCTCCTGCTTGCCCGACAGCAGGCGGAGCGACGGCGGCAATCCCCTCCGGCGTCTTCTGTGCTCGGCGACATAGAACATCTTGATCTTCCGGAAGAGAAAATCCACATCGGATGTTGGAAGAAATGAACTAGTCGTCCCGGCTGAGCCGGGGCGGTCACGAAAGAATTCAGGAGAAGGGGGAGGTGCATGGTCTTGT
Organism: Amycolatopsis thermoflava N1165; assembly: GCF_000473265.1. Classification (NCBI taxonomy): domain Bacteria; kingdom Bacillati; phylum Actinomycetota; class Actinomycetes; order Pseudonocardiales; family Pseudonocardiaceae; genus Amycolatopsis; species Amycolatopsis thermoflava. The sequence goes on along the minus strand of NZ_KI421511.1, from coordinate 582,861 downwards.
TGATGCGAACTGAGCCCTTCCGGGAGCTGGACCGCTTGACCAGGAGTTCTTCGGCGACACCGGCGCCACGGCGCGGCCGACGGCGATGCCCATGGACGCCTACCGCTCCGACCACGAGTACCTGGCGCAGTCCGATTGCCCGGTGTCACGCGGGATTCGATCGACCTGAAGGTGGAGCGCAACGTGCTCACCGTCAAGGCCGAACGTCACCCGAACTATGCTGACGGCGCCGAGTCGACGACATCAAAGCCCACTACGACGCCGGGGTGCTGACGCTGCGGATTCCGGTGGCCGAGCAGGTCCAAGCCACGGAAGATCACCATCGCCGGAGGCGGCGAAACCAAGCAGATCAACGCCTGACAGAGGCAAGTCACGGTCCGGGAAGCCGGGGCCGCCGAGGAGCGGCCTGTTCGCGACGGGCACCCCTCGGGGCCCGCTCACGCCTGGCCGTGAGCGCCTGCGACGGGCGTCCACCGGCATCCGCCCGAGGAAGGCAGTGATCGAGGTTCAGCCGCTCGTGATTCCGCGATCACCTGAGCGGCCGGTCATGCCTCACCCGTGGGCAGCGGCCCGCACTGAGTCATGCCGCGTTGTCGAGGATGCTGAATGAACAGCACCGCTCGAGCGGGTTCGGGTGCATGTGTTCACTGGTACCTCGGAATTTTCGCGCCGACTCTTCACTTCGTGCTCGGTTCCCATCTATTGTGGTGGTGTCGGTTCTGCCCGCAGCCGCGCATTCACTGCTGGACGCCAGCGGCGGGCACCCCTGTCCCAGATGGACGCTCCCGCTGCCGAGATCTGTGGGAGTTGGGCCTATGGCCGCGCAGGGCTGTCCCGATCGTGGCGACATGACGTTCCGAGCAAGCATCTGTCGTGATCGGAACGGCGGAGTTCCATGTACTGACAGGATCCATGAATGACCTTCGATTTCGCCTTCGAGACCGTGGTCGCTCGTGGGCTGCATCGTTATGTGCGGCTGGTCGCGCATGAACTGGGCTTGCGCGGCAACCCCTACTGCGTGCAGGTAGAGCCGCCGTTGTCGGCCTACTTGGCGCTGGACCGGCACCTGCCGGATCGGGTCGACCGGGAACTCGGCCTGACCTGGGACGAGCAGGAGGGCTGGGCTTTGGGTGTGGAAACCGAGTGCGGGGAAGACCTCGTCGCCATCAGGTTCCTCGGATCTGAACCGTTGCCGCCGCCTGCGGAGGTGGCGGCGTTCGCACGTCAGCCGCTCAAGGAGTCATCGCGAGCACGATGGCGCCGTCACCCCATGGCTTCCGGGCCGAGCAACTCCACGCGCGGCTGGCCGAGTATTCCGCCCCACCGACTGCCGAGGGATTCAGTCACTGCCTTTTCTCCTGAGCGGCTGATGTGGCCGGGCGTCGACGCCAAACTTCGCCAGCGCCGGAGTCAGCTCTCCCTGCTGGTGAGCGATGACCAGTGCTGAAGCGACGTCGCGCAGCTTGGCGTTGGTGTTCTGCGAGGCCCCCTTCAGCAGTGCGAACCCCTGTCGGCTGTCGCAATCGAAGCGGTGCATCAGCAGCCCCTGAGCCTGTCCGATGGTCTGCCGGGTGTGCAGCGCCTGGTTGAGCTGCTCCACCAGCCGACGGCTGTCGTGATAGAGCTGCGCCTTGTCGAACAGGACGCCGGCGTGCAGCGCCAGGAGCAGCACCACGTCCTGAACCGTGTTGGCGAACCGCTGGGGTTTCCCCGAGCCCAGCACCAGCACGCCGTCCGGAGCCCGGGTCTTGGGCAGGGGCAGCACCAGACAACTGCAGCACCCCAGACCGGCGAGCCGGCGACTCATCTCCGGCCAGCGCGGATCGGTAAGAGTGTCGGCGATCTGTCTGGGCTCCCGGAAGGTCAGCGCCTCAGCGGCCGGGCCGGTGGACCAGTTCACCGCCGCCAGTTCCGCCGCGTGACATCCCTCCATCGCGACCAGTTCGACACCGTCCTCGGTTCGCACCGCGATCCCGGCCTGGTCACAACCGGGCACCCGGCGCACGAGGCGTGCGACGAAACGGCGAACCGCGAAAGGAACGTCGTCGTCCACTAACCGGGACATCTCGGCCAGCTCCTGCGCCAGCGTCAGGTCGGCAACGTTCATCAGTCCTCCCGTTGTCATTACACCGCGACCGGCGTCCGGCACGCCGACACCGGCTTCAGGTCGGGCGCGCAGCCGGTCGGGTTCCCGGGGTACTGCGTTCCGGACTCGGCGCATCCAGCCGCCGACGGCCGCACGCCGGGCCGCCGGCTCCAGCGGGTGGCCTTGACCGGCACGGCGGCAACCCGCGGCCACCTCGCCTGGGCGGTGCCGCGGACTGGAACAGGCAGTCGGCCGGCTACGTGGACGGATGCACGGGCAGCCCCGCCGTCAGGTCCGGGTTGCCCGTACATCCTCGCAGGTCACTTGCCCTTGATCGCGATGCGACGCGGCTTGATCGTTTCGCTCTTGGGCACGCGGATGGTCAGGACACCCTCGTCCAGGGCCGCCTCGATCTTCTCGGCGTCCACGCGGTCGGGCAGGGTGACCCGGTAGGAGAACTGACCGGTGCGGCGGGTGCGGTGCCGCAGAAGACCCTGCCGCTCCTTCTCCTTGATCTCCCCGGTGACCGCCAACTCGCTTCCGACGAGCTCGATGGCCATGTCGTCGCGCTTGACCCCGGGCAGGTCGACCTCGACGACGTAAGCGTCCTCGGTCTCGGACACGTCGGCGAGCGGCGCCCAGACGGGCATGCCCTGGTCGACCCGGTTGAAGGCGTTCTCCATCCAGCGACCCATCTGGGTGTAGAGGTCCTCCAACTCACGGAACGGGTCCCACCTGCCCAGCGAGCTGGTGGCGCGCACTGCCGGCAGCGCCATGATCCTTCACCTCCTATGCAACCACGTGTACGTGCTGTGGCGCGTTGGCGCCTGTGTCCGGTTAAACGCGAGACGCCTGGTCCGTGTTCCAAGTTGCGCCGAAGTCACTCAACTTTCCTGCCTCGGCTGGTGGCCTGCTGGAGCGAGTGCGGGACATCACTGAACGAGATAGGCCCGGGCGCCGGGTGAAAGGAGGGTGCCGTCGATGTTGTGGGTGCCGACGGCGGGAACGGTCGCACAACCGGACGAGCGGCACAGTGGATTCCATTAGCTGTAGAACGCGCACCAATAGCCGCCTGCGCCGGACTCTCATTCACCGCTTTCCCGGCTCGGCTGATGCCGGTTTCGATGTGACGCTGGCGGGGGCCAGGCCCTGGTGCTTGCTCGTCGCGTGCCGGTACAGCCGCTCCACTACAGCGGTGCAGCACAGCGACGACGTTGCGGCACCGGTAAGCACACCTATGTCGGCGCGGACCGAACCGCCGAGCAGGTCGAGCAGCGATTCCTGCGTGAACGTGCCGAGCCCTCCAGTTTAGAACCGACTGACCGGCAATTCAGCATACCCGGGAGCGACTGCCGCCCTACGGCTCGCGAGGCGGAGCTGGAGGGCCGACGGCGGCGCGCAGGCGGAGTTGGACAGCCTGCGTAAGCGGCTGGCCCGTGACACCGACCGGCCACGGGCGGACGGCGGCATGTTGCCACTCGTGGACAACCCTCGGCTTCGCCTTGGCGCACGGCGAGGCCGGCCCTCGGCCATCGTGCAGAGCATCCGCGCGCTCGCGACCAATCCTGGCTGTCCTGGCCGGCTGGGCAATTTCCGCCGTGACAGCCGGGGGGTTCGTCGTGGTCCAGCGCGAGGCGGTCTGGGCCCACATAGACGACCAGCGTGCCGGGCACACCGCTGAAGGTGCTGTGTACGGGATCGGCCAGGACGAGCGGCAGTTGCTCCCGAGAGCGATGCTGGTTGCGGCTACCCCCGATGATCGTGGGGACGACGACCAAGGGGTGAGGCCAGGGGCTTGACTTCGGTGAGGCAATTGGGGTTGCCGCGTATCGCTGTCCAGGAAGAGATCCAGCGCGCCTATCGCGCTCGCGCGCGAGTACTCCTGACGTGAATGAAGAGCCGGTGCAGAGGAGCGGTTCAAGGATGTCGCTGAGGACATACCAGGTCCTTGTCCGACCTCGTCACGGTGGAACTTCTTTCGGCCTGAACTTCGCCAGACCTGGGCGGAGGGAGTTACATCGAGGATCCGCTGGGGCCTGTTCGGCCGAGGCGGTCTGCGGCCGTCAGCGCGAGGCGCAGACCAGGAAGCTGAGGTCAAGGTCCGTATCGAGTAGGCCTATCGGGCGGGCGTCGCACGCCGACCCTGCCGGGCCGGGCACCGTGCCGGTCAGCATCCCTATCCAGGTCACCGACGGGAGCCCGGTGCTCGTCGGCATCACGAGGCACACGCTGCCGGAGTACCAGGACCGTGGTTGCGGCGCAGCATCTTCTCCACGACGAGCGGCCTGCGGTCGATGATCGACACGCGAGTGTCGAATCTGGGCACGACAGGCTCTACATCACCGATCGCCTGCGACGGCATGGCACCGAATTCGGCCACCGTGCTGCACCAGGAGGTGTGCCGCAGCCACAAGACGCTGGTCGGGTCGATCGACCGGGATTCCGGCCCAGGTCGGCGCACCGGAGATTGCGCCGCTGCGACCGCTGGCGGGGCCGCTCACGTAGACCGCGCGCGGTCTACGTGAGCACGCGAGCGGCGACGACGCGCCGGTGGCCAAGCTGTCGCCGCGACAGTCGGAGGTCGCGGCTGGTCGGAGGGGCCTGTTCAACGCCGCCAATGGCGCTTTGCCGAACCTATACCCGACGAGCGTGAAGAAGTACGTGACCCGATCCTGGCAATCACGGGCCTGCGCAACCGCACGGAGCCGGCGATCGAGCCGCGACGGTCCTGAACGGACCGTGACAGCGCGATCGCTCGGATTTACGCGCGCGCCCGCTCCGCGAGGGATTCCAGCGCGCATCGGTAGATGTCGCGGATCGCGTCAGCGAGCGCCGGTTCTTCCTCCGCCGTCTCGGCTTCGAACTCGGCTTCCCACAGCACTTCCGAGCCCTCGGCGTGCTCGGCGACCGTGAAGCGGGACCGGTAGACCCGCAGCGCCAGCGGCCCGGACACGTATTCGTAGACGTAGCGGCGGGCCGCGTCGTCGTGCTCGATGATCCGTTCCGTCGCGTCACCGCCGCCGGCGAACGTCGCATACCGCAGATCGCCGACCTGGTGGGATTTCTCGATCGCGGGCACCCAGTCCGCGATGTTCGCGGTGTCTCCGCCGATCTTCCACACGGCCGCCGGGTCCGCCCCGATGACCAGTGATTCACTCATCCGCATGTCGCGCCCTTTCTGTCCGCACGTGCGTTTGGAGCGGACACTACGAACGCGCGCGGGGCGTGCCCAGTCCGCTCAGGGTGACAGTCGCGCGATTTCACCGTAGCGCTCGCGCAATGCGCGTTTGAGGATCTTGCCGCTCGGGTTCTTCGGCAGCGCGTCGGTGAACACGACGTACTTGGGGACCTTGAACCCGGCGAGGACTCGGCGGCAGCCCGCGATCACGTCCTGTTCACTGAGCACTGCGCCGTCGCGGGGCACCACGATCGCGGTGACCGCCTCGATCCACCGCGGGTGCGGGACACCGATGACCGCGGCCTCGGCGACACCGTCCACTGTGTAGAGCGCTTCTTCGACCTCGCGGGTGGCAACGTTCTCGCCGCCGGTCTTGATCATGTCCTTCTTGCGGTCCACGACCCACAGGTAGCCGTCGTCGTCGACGTAGCCGAGGTCGCCGGAATGGAACCAGCCGCCGCGGAACGCCTCGGCGGTCTTGTCCGGGGCGCCCAGGTAGCCGACGGTGGCATGCGGGCTGCGGTGCACGATCTCGCCGATCTCCCCCGCGGGCAGCGGCCGGTCGTGGTCGTCGACGATCCGGGTTTCGACGTTGAGCGCCGCGCGGCCCGCGGAACCGGGTCGTCGTCGCTGGTCCTGCGGGCCGAGTGCGGTGGCCAGCGACGCCATTTCGGTCTGCCCGTAGAAGTTCCAGAACTGCATGTCCGGCATCCGGCGTTCCATTTCCCGCAGCACTTCGGTGGGAAGGGCCGACGCACCGTAGTAGCCCTTGCGCAGCGAGCCGAGGTCGGCGTTGCCGAACGCGGGATGGTGCAAGAGCGACAGCCACACCGTGGGCGGGGCGAACAGGTTGGTCGCCCGTTCCGATTCGATCGCCGTCAGGATCGCGGCGGGGTCGGGCCGGTCGAGGATGATGCTGGTGGCGCCGAGGTAGAGGTCGGTGGACAGGAAGTTGTCCAGCTGCGCGCAGTGGTAGAGCGGCAGGGCATGGACCTCGACGTCGCTGGTTTCCATCCCGCCGGTGACGATGCAGCTGATGTACTGCCACATCAGCGACCGGCTGGTGAGCATCGCGCCCTTGGGGCGGGACTCGGTGCCGGAGGTGTACATGACGCGCACCACGTCGTCGTCGCGGATTGCCACCTCGGGCGCCAGCCCCGGGTGCGCCACCCACTCGGCGAAATCCGTCCAGCCGGGACGGACGGGGTGGTCGCCGAGCCGGATGACGGCGCGCACCCGAACGTCGTGCCCAGCCAGGGCCTGCTCGGCGACCGGCACGAGGGCGTCCTCGGCCACGAACGCGTCAGTGTCGCAGTCGCGCAGGATGTAGCCGACCTCGGCACCGGTGAGCATGAAGTTGACCGGCACGAAGACCACGCCCAGCCGGGCCGTGGCGAAGCTGAGCACCGGGAACTGCCAGCAGTTGTGCGACAGCACGGCCATCCGGTCCCCCGTCCGCAGTCCGGCGGCGTGCAGGGCGGCCGCGACCCGGTCCACGACGGCGTCGAACTCGGCGAACGTGAGCCGGACGTCGCGGTGCACCACGGCGGTCTTGTCCGGGAAGCGGGCGGCGGAGCGCCGCGGGATGTCGGCAAGCGTGTGCGTGCGGGCCCGGTCGACGGGGGTGGTCACAGGGTGTGCTCCTGGGGTCGGGGCGTGGGTGGTCCCTCAGGGCGGGACCACCCACGCGGGATCAAGCGGTGGCGCGCACGTAACCGGGCAGGATCTCCTGCGCGGCGTCCACCAGCGTCATCGGGTCCACCAGGAGGTGCTGAGTGGCGACCGCGGCGTCACGGGTGCAGCGACCCAGCGCGCTGGGGTTGCGGATGGACTGGCTGCCACCCCAGCGGTGGGCGAAGCCGACGACCTCGCTCGCGACCTCCTGGACCCAGGTGGTGACCTGGCGCAGGCGGGCCCGCTGTTCGAGGGTGACTTCCTCCCCCGCCGCAGCGGTGGCCTCGGCCTCGCCGTGGATGTCGTAGACGTAGCGGCGGGCAGACTGCACGAGCGCCTCGTACTTGGCGAACTCCCGACGGAACATCACCGAGTCGCCGACCACGCCCTCGTACCCGGGCCGTGCCTTGACGGATGCGATGCTCGCGATCTCCTGCAACGCCCGGGTGGCCAGGCCCAGCGCGACCGGGCCGTGCCCGCCGACGCCGATGCCGAGCAACCCCAGCTTGTAGACCGGCTCGGGCCGCACCGGAGTCGTGGAGAAGGTGTCCATGGTGTGCTTCTCCGGCACGAACACATCGGTGACGGCGTAGTCGTAGCTGCCGGTGCCGACCATGCCCATCACGTTCCAGTTGCCCAGGAACTCCACCTTCTCGCGCGGCAGGAACGCCACCCGGCACACCGGGTCCCCGGTGTCGGTCAGCAGCGGGTTGCCCTCCGCGTCGTGCACCACGAACCCGGCGCCGATCCAGCTGGCGTGCGCCGACCCACTGGCGAACTGGTAGCGGCCGGTGACGCGGTAGCCGCCGTCGACCCGCACGGCCTTACCGGTGGGCAGGATCATCCCGGCGGTGATGCCCGGGGTGGGCTGGTCGAAGATCTCGCGGGCGCCCTTGGGGTCGAGGAAGCCGACGGCGATGCCGGTCGAGAACGCGTTCGCCATCAGGGCCCAGCCGGTCGAGCCGTCGGCGCGGGAGATCTCCTCAATGACCTTGAGCGAGTCGACGATGCCCAGTCCCCAGCCGCCGTACTCCTCGGGCACCAGGAGCCAGAACAGCCGCTCGCGGGCGATCGCGTCGACGACGGTCTTCGTGATCGTGGTGTCGCGCTCGATCGCGTCGGCCTCGCTCTCGATGAGCGGAGCGATCGCCTTCGCCGCGGCGAGGGCGTCCATGGTGGGGCGGGCGAGGGTCCCGGTCATGTGCTTGTCCTCTCTGACTGCACTGCTGGCTGGAGCCACAGTGCCGCCGGGAGGACGGGGTCCACACCGGGGCGACCACGTGGTCAGCCACCCGCTTTTCGCACGGCCCCTACGACACCCCGGCCTTCGCCTGCCACTGGGCAACCTGGGCTCGGCGGGTCAGGCCGAGTTTGTCGAGGATGTGCTCGACGTGCCCCTCGACCGTGCGGTGGGAAATGACGAGCTTCTGAGCGATCTCCCGGTTGGTCAGCCCCTCGGCGACGAGAGCGGCGACCTCGGCCTCGCGGCGGGACAGTGCCGGCTTGCCCGGCGCCTCGCGCGCGGTGCCGCGGGTCTCGCCCAGTGCGAAGGCGATGACCTGGTCACGGCCCATCCGCTGGCCCCGGCGGAACGCGGCCTGATAGGCGGTGTCCCCGAGTGCCCGTTGCGCGCGGTGCTCGAAGCGGGTGCGCTGCTCGAGCCAGTGCGGTGAGCCGTAGAGCTGCATGCCCACCGAGTTCCACAAGGTCTCGGCCGCACCGAGCAGGACGGCGGCGCGCTCGGGCTCCTCGCGTCCGGCCTCGGTCCACGCCAGCAGCTCCGTGGTCAGAGACAGCCCGATGGTGTCGTCGAACGGCTCCTTCATCCGCAGGCTCTCCACGGCGTGCCGGGCGGCCTGGTCGTGGTCGCCGCACATGAGCGCGGTCAGGCCGAGCCCGTACACCGCGTAAGACAGCATCCACCGTTCGCCGTGCGCCTCGCACTCGGGCCGCAGCTGCTCGAAGTGCCGCAGCGCCTCTCGGGTGTCCCCGGCGAAGATGTAGAGCAGTCCGAGGTGCACGCGCAACGAACCGATCAGGTCCAGCGGCGCCCCGGTGCCCTGGTAGCGATCGAGCGCCTCCAGCAGGATCGCCTCGGACGCCTCGAACTCGCCGCCGAAGAAGGCCACCAGCCCCTGTTCGTGCCGGTTGTAGGCCTGCCCGAACACGTCGCCCACCGCCTCGGCGGCGGCGAACCCCTCGTCGAGGGCGCGGCGGGCCGCTTCGCGGTCGCCCTGCAGCGCCGCGACCAGGCCGAGTGTCGCCAGTGCGCGGGCCCGGTCGGCGGAGGGCTCTGGGTCCACGGCGAGGGCCCGTTCCAGCCAGTACCGGTGCTCGGCGAACGAGAAGCCCGCCGCCCACAGGAACCACGGCGCCCCGATGAGCTGCGTGGCGCCGCCCCGGTCCAGGCCCGTCTCGAACGCCGCCCGCAGGTTCGTGTGCTCCAGGCGCAGGTCGACGCACCACTGCTGCTGCCGCGGCCCGAACCACTCGGTGGTGACGTCGGCGATCATGCGCGCGTAGTAGGCGTGGTGGCGCTCGCGCAGCTCCGCGGCCGCCGCCGCGTCCAATTTCGCCTGCCCGTACTCGCGCAGGGTCTCCAGCATGCGGAACCGCACCTGGCCATGGTGTTCTTCCCGCAACAGCAAAGACTTGCTGACCAGACCGTCGATGCCATCCACGATGTCGTCGGCCTCGAGGCGGGCGTCCCCGCACACCTCCTCGGCCGCGGCCAGGGTGAAGCTACCGGCGAAGACCGAGGTGCGGGTCCACAACCGCCGTTCGACGGTGTCGCACAGCTCGAAACTCCAGTCCACCGTGGCCTGCAGGCTGCGGTGCCGTTCGGGCGCGGCGCGGTTCCCACCGGTCAGCAGACGCAGGCGGTGCCCGAGACGGTCCGCCAGTTCGCTGACCGACAGCACCCGCAGGCGGGCGCAGGCGAGCTCGATCGCGAGCGGCAGGCCGTCGAGCTGCGCGCACACCCGCCGGACGAGGGCGGTGTTGCCCTCGTCCACTGTGAAGCCCGGCAGGATGTCGCGGGCGCGGGCGGCGAACAACGTCACCGCGCTGTCGTCGTGCCTGATCTCGTCGTGGCCGGGCACCGGGAATGGCATGACCGGCACGACGTGCTCGCCGGGGATTGCCAGTGCCTCCCGGCTGGTGGCGATGATCCGCAGCTCGCGTGCGGCGTGCAGCAGCACGCTGGCCAGGTCGGCGCAGGCCTCCAGGAGATGCTCACAGTTGTCGAGGACGAGCAGCAGTTGTTTGTTGCGCAGGTGGTCGGCGAGCAGGTGCTGGGGCGGCTGACCCGCCGCGCGGTCGCGGATGCCCAGCGCGTCGACCACGGTCTGCGGCAGGAGCGCGGGGTCCCGCAGCGCGCCGAGCTCGACCCAGCGCACCCCGTCGGCGAACGCGCGACGGACCTTGCCGGCCGCCTGGATCGCCAGGCGCGTCTTGCCGACCCCGCCCGCGCCCATGAGTGTCACGAGCCGGGACCCGCCGAGGGCCTGCCGGATGGCCGCCAGCTCGTCCTCCCGGCCGACGAACTCGGTCAGCTGCGCGGGCAGCTCCGTCCCGGTGGCCGCGGGACCGGGCTCGGTGGCCGCCCCGGTTTCGGCCCGCAGCGCGCGCACCCGGTCCTTGAGCACGGTCATCGACCGCTGCCAGCCGATCCGTTCCGCGATCGCGGCGACGGTGATGGCGGGGTCCGCGGCGAGCAGCGCGCGGATCTGGGGTTCGCTGGCATCGGCGACCGAGGCGCGGCCACGGACCGGGCCCGGTGGTTCGTCGAGGGTCAGCGCGCGGCGCACGGTGTTGCGGGAGATGCCGCGGTGCCGCGCGATCGCCTTGATCGGCATGCCGTCGGCGTGCAATTGGCGGATCTCCCGCCAGTCCTGCGGGTTCATCGGGTGCCTCCTCGTCGAGGCTCGGGTGGGGGTCAACTATGGGGCCCGGTGAACTACGTGTCAAGGACGGCGGCGGTTGACCCCCCGATGGGGAATCGGCGCAGCTCGGCGCGACGGGTGGCGGATCACGGGTCATCCCGGTCCCGCGGGCGGCCGCGGGCGGGCAGTGTCACCGGCGGAAACCGACGACGGTGTCGAAAGGAGTCACGATGACCAGTCAGGAACCGGTGGAGGTCGCCGAGCGCTTCGTCGAGGCGTACAACTCGGGCGATCGCGACCGGCTGCTCGCCCTGTGCGCGGAGGACATCCGGGTGGTGCACCACAACCGGGGCGTCGACCTCAGCGACAAGAACGCGTTCGGCGACATCGTCAAGGGCTTCGAGGCCGCGTTCCCGGACAAGCATTTCGAGAACCGCCGGGCCCGCCACACCGACGGCGACTCGGTGATCATCGAACACACCTGGGTGGGGACCGCGCAGGCCGACGTGCCCGGGTTCGCCACCGCGGGTGAGGTCGCCCGGATCGACCTGTGCAGCCGCTACACGGTGCGCGACGGCCTGGTCGTCGAGTACCACGACTACGGCTGAGGGGCGAGCCATGGGCGCCCGGGTGACCACCGCGCTGGCGGCCGGACGGCCAGTGGTGGTGCTCGACGAACACGGCACCGCGGAGCTGGTGGTCGCGGCTCAGGCGGTGACCACCAGCACGATGGCGTTCCTGATCCGCCACGGATCCGGGTTCGTGCGGGTGGCGATCACCGGTCAGGCGTGCGACCGGCTGGCGCTGCCACCGGTGACGGCACTCGGCCCGCACCGGTGTGCCCAGGCCGTGGCCGTGGACGCCGCCGAGGGGGTGAGCACCGGGATCTCGGCGGCCGACCGCTGCCGGGCCGCCCGCCTGCTCGCCGCTCCGGCAACCGTGCCCGACGACTTCCAGCGGCCGGGGCACACCGTGCCGCTGCGGGCGTGGGCCGGTGGCAACCCGGGCGTCGTCGAGGCCTCGGTAGAGCTGGCCCTGGAGGCGGGCCTGTCCGCCGCGGCTGTCCTGTGCGGATTGGTTTCCGAACGGGATCCGCGCCGGATGGCGGGCCCCGGGGAGGCGGCGCTGTTCGCGCGGCGGCACCGGCTGGAGATCACCGGTGTCGCGGAGAACTGGAGGAGGGCCGGATGAATTTCGACAGCGCCACCTACCGCGCCACCCTGAGCCGGTTCACCACCGGGGTGGTCGTGGTGACCGCGGCCGGCGGGGCCGGGATGGTGGTCAGCTCGTTCACCTCGGTGTCGCTCGCGCCGCCGCTGGTGTTGTTCTGCGCGGGCAACACGTCCACGACGTGGCCGCGCATCCACGCGGCGGGACGGTTCTGCGCGAACGTCCTGGCGGCCGGGCAGGAGGACATCGCCCGGCGATTCAGCGGCCCCGGCGACCGGTTCGCCGGGGTGCCGCACCGGCCGGGCGTGCTCGGCAGCCCGGTGCTCGACGGGGTGCACGCGCACCTGGAGTGCGAGATCACCGACGAGCACCCGGCCGGCGACCACACCATCGTCGTGGGCCGGGTGGTCGCGCTGGCCACCGGCGACGGCACCGCGCCGTTGGTGTTCCACCATAGCCGCTTCCACAACGGCGCCGCCCTTACCGCTTCGGTCTGAGCGCAACGAGCAACGGCCGGGTCCCTCGCAGGGGCCCGGCCGTTCGCCGTGCCTCGCATCTTGACGATCGCGCCCGCATCGATCGGGAGGGCGACGTTGGCAACCACGATGTCCAGCCGTCCCAGTCGCTTCGCACCGTCGGCGACGGCCGCCTGCAGCCCGGCCAGGTCGCGCACGTCGGCCTCGTGCGCCACCCCCCTTGCGGCCGGCCTTCTCGATGTGCTTGGCGGTCTCGGCGGGATCCGCCGGGGTGGCGCCCTGGTACTCGACCGTGGGCGCCGGGCCGCAGATGTCCACGATGATCAGGTCGGCGCCTTGTTCTGCGAGCCGGATGGCGTACGGCCTCCCCTGGCCGCGGGCGACGCCGGTGACCAGAGCGACCTTTCCGTCAAGACTTCCCATTGTTCGGACTCCCGTCGACGTTGGCGGACTTGCTCCGAGCCTGCCCGCCGCGGCGGTCGGGCGGGACCGGGTGACCACGTAGTCCCGCCCGGGTGGTGCCCGCGAGCACCTCGCGCAGCTTGGTGATGTCGCCATCGGGTGACCCCGTGCTCGCGCATCAGCGCCAGCGACCCGCCGTGCCGGGCATCGACCTGGCCCAGGAACCGGAGCACGACCTCGGGCGGCGCGGTCCAGCCCTCGGGTGTGTAGATCGCCACGGCCGCACGTAGGAGGCCACGTTCCGCAACCGGTCCATCCCGGCCGCCACGTCCTCCGGATCGCGTGCGTAGTCCGCCGCGATGTCCTCGCGGCGATCCCCCACCGCGTCCAGGGCGAGTGCCACCGCGACGCCCGTGGAGTCCTTGCCGACCGTGCAGTGCACGAGCGCAGGCAGCACACCCGGCTCCAGCAGCCGCGGCACGAGGGACACGACCGTGGCGGCGTCTTCCTCCAGGTTCCCGAGGTAGCGGGTGACGAGGGGGGCGTCGCGGTCCATCGGCGCCACCGTGGCCTCCTCGGCAACCACACCGATCCGGAAGGACGCCGGGATGTGGCGAACACCCAGCTCGTCGAGCGGGCCCCGCCCCTCCCGGGCGATCTCCTGCCGCAGCCGCAGGTCCACCGTGGAGCGGGTCCCGGTGTCGGACACCGGGGCCCGCGCGGTGTCCGCGTCGAAGAACTGCGGCGTGCCGCTGCGGAACAGCACACCGTGCCGCACCCGGCCGCCGTCACTCAAACGCAGGCCACCGAGGTCGCGAAACCCCAGCAGCCCCGGATACAGGCTCACGTCTGCGGCGCGAGGATCGTGACGACGCAGGCGTTGCCGTCCATGCCCGCCGCTCCCCCGCCCATCGTCTCTACCAGGCCGACGCGGCGCCGCGCGACCTGGCGGGACCCGGCCTCGCCGCGCAGCTGCCAGGCGATCTCGGCCAGCTGCGCCATGCCGGTCGCGCCCAGGGGGTGTCCGCGCGACAGCAGACCACCGCTGGGGTTGACCGGCTGGGCGCCGTCACGAGCGGTGTGTCCCGAGGGAGCCAGGTCCGCGCCCTCGCCTCGCGGCGCGATCCCGACTGCTTCCAGGGTGATGATCTCGCCGATGGTGAACGCGTCGTGCACCTCGAGCAGGTCGATCTCGGCGGGGGTGCGGCCGGCCTGCGCGAACGCCGCCTCGGCGGCCCGGGCGACGCTGGCGAAGCCCCACACGTCCGCGCTGCGGTGGTCCCACAGCGCGCCGGACACCATCGCCGAGGCCTCGATCCGCAGGTCGCGACGGTTACCGCGGTCGCCGCCGACGATCGCCGCCCCGGCGCCATCGCTGGTGGGGCAGCACTGCAGGAACGTCAGCGGCCGCGCGATCATCCGCGAGGCCAGCACCTCCGCCACCGTCGGCGCGGCCGAGCGCAGCTGGGCGCGCGGGTTGTCCAGCCCGTTGCGCTTGTTCTTCACCGCGACCGCCGCGAGCTGCTCCGGCGTCACCCCGAACTCGGCGACGTATCGCTGCGCCTGCAGCGCGTACAACCCGGGCAGCGGCAGCGACGACGCGCCCTCCGGGTCGGTCGCCTCCGGCACGATCGCCCCGGAGAACAGCGTCGACATCTGCTCGACGCCCAGCACCAGCACGCATCCGAACCGGCCGAGGCGAACCGCCTCCGCAGCCTCGTGGTAGGCGCTCGTCCCGCTGGCGCAGGCGTTCTCAACGGTCCACATCGGAACGCCGGGGATGCCAAGACCCCGCTGGACCCGGGTGGCCACGCCCGGCGGGCCGAACACAGAACCGACCACGATCGCGTCGATCTCCCCCGGCGACACACCCGCGTCCCGCACCGCTTCGGCCACGGCTTCCCAGGCGAGCGCTTCGACCCGGCGGTCCGGGAACCTGCCGTAGGCCGACGTGCCCACGCCCCACAGCATCGGCTCGGTCACGCCCGCACCTCCATGGCCGCGACCAGGTCACCGTCGTCGGTTCCGGTGATCCGCAGCCGCGCGCCGGGGCCGAGCACGGCCGGCTCGGCGAGGTGGACCAGCACGCGCGGGCCGTCGTCGAGGTCCACATAGGCCAGCCCGAACGGCGGTTTCCGGGTGCCGACCGGGATTTCCACGACCGTCGACGACCACACCGCACCCGTCACCGCGAACCGCTCCTCCGCCGCCGGAGCGTAGCAGACCGGGCACCACGGCAGCTCCCGCTGCGCCGACGGGTACCGGCATGCGGTACAGCGCGAGCCCAGCACCGCGTCCCCGGCGAGGACCGGGCGGGAGTCGGCGACCGGCAGGCCGCCGACCGCCGATCCGGCCCGGCGTTTGATGGGACGGTCCACGCCCAGCCCGGACATCAGTGGCCCCCTTCAAGGGTGAGCGCGAAGTCGCCCGCCTCGATGTGCAGGTAGGCGCCCACCGAGGTTTCCACCAGCTCGCGGATGAACCGCACCTGCTTGCTCGTCGGGGCGAAGTCGCGGTGGCGCTGCGGCGTGGCGCGCATGACGTCGATGTCGTTCTCCGGCACCAGCAATCGCAGGATCAGCTCGTCGTCGCTGACCTGGCCGAACCGCGCGCGCAGCTCGGCCAGGCTCGGCTGCGGCGGCTCCCAGCTGTCGTAGCTCTTCGCCTTCGGCGAAGTCATGATCTTGTCGAGCACGTCCTCGTCGATCGGCGCGACTGGATTGCCGTAGAAGCCGTGCGCGTAAATCAGCACCTCGTCCGGCACCACCGAGTAGCGCGAGCCGGTCACCACGTTGAGCACCGCCTGGGTGCCGACCAGCTGCGAGAACGGCGTGGCCATGACCGGATACCCGAGCTCCTCGCGCACCCGGGACATCTCGTCAAGCACCTCCTCGAAGCGCTCTTCCATGCCCCGGTCGCGCAGCTGCGCCTTGAACGTCCCCGCCATCCCGCCCGGCAGCTGGTGCCGGTACTGGAACAGCGAGTACTCGGCCGGCTGCCCCACCGGCAGGTCCTCGTACTCGGCCACGCGCAGCAGGTGCTCCTCGACGGGGCCGAACCGGGACTCGTCGAGGTCCACGTCGAACCCCGCGTACCGCAGGTTCGCGACGGTGTTCTCGGTCGAGGGCAGCGAAACCCCGGCGGCCAGCGGGCGGCTCACGGTGTGCACCCGGTCGGCCCCGGCGAGCAGCCCTTCCAGGTAGTTCAGCGGGGCGAGCGCGTTGTTGCTGTGGAAGTGGATCTCCACCGGCAGGTCCCCGGCCGCCTGCTTGATGGCCGCGACGAGCGTGCAGGTGCGCCCCGGCGTGAGCAGACCGGCCGCGTCCTCCAGCTCGATGCCGTCGGCGCCGAGGGCGACCAGCTCCCGCGTGCGGGCCGCGTAGTACTCGTCGGTGTGGTACGGGCTGTCGGCGAAGAGGATGCACGGTAGCGCCTGCGCGCCTTCGGCCTGCACGGTCTTGACCAGGCGACCGATCTTGTCGGTGTTGAACAGCCCGTCGTAGATCCAGAAGCTGCCGATGCCGTGCGCGCACAGGCGCTGCACCCACAGGTCCATCACGCTGTCCGCGGTCAGCCCGAAGGTGACGATGCCGTTGCTGCGGGTGCCCGCGCGCACGGTGGTCTCCGGCATGGCCCGCGACAGTGAGATCAGCTGCTCCCACGGGTCCTCTTTGCAATGCCGCACGAGGACCTCGAAGATCGAGCTGCCGACGAGGTCGATGGTGTGGAACCCGGTGCGGTCCAGTTCCGCGGCCATCGGCAGGCCCATGTCCTTGCGCAGCCGCATGCCCCACCAGCTCTGCGGTCCGTCGCGCAGCGTCTGGTCGACGATCTCGATCCGGCGGCGGCTGCCGTCGGGGTTGCGCGGGGCGCGGTCCAGGTAGCTCATGCGCTCTTCTCCAGGTAGTCGGGCAGGCCGCGCCTGCCGATCCAGTCGGTGGTGACGTCGCCGGCGCGGAAGTCGGGGTGGTCGAGGGTGGCCCGGGCGAACCCGGCGGTGGTGGGCACCCCGGACACCCGCAGCTCGCCGAGGGCGGCGACCATCCGGTCGGCGGCGGTGTCCCGGTCCGGGCCGTGGGCGATCACCTTGGCCAGCAGCGAGTCGTAGTACGGCGTCACCACGTAGCCGGGCTCGCAGTGGGTGTCGACCCGGATCCCCTCCCCCGCGGGCGGTGCCCAGGTCCGCACCGTGCCCGGGCTGGGGATGAACCCGCGCGCCGGGTCCTCGGTGGTCAGCCGCACCTCGATCGCGTGGCCGCCGAGCCGGATGTCGTCCTGGGCCAGCCGCAGCGGCTCGCCCGTCGCCGAGCGCAACTGCTCGGCGACGAGGTCCACGCCGGTCACCATCTCGGTGACCGGGTGCTCGACCTGGATGCGGGCGTTGAATTCGAGGAAGGCGTAGTCGCCGGTGTCGGCGTCGTAGATGAACTCGACCGTGCCAGCGCTGTCCAGCCCGAGGGCTTCGGCGAAGCGCACCCCGCTGCGCCGGATGTCCGCGCGCACGGTCTCGGGCAGGTTCGGTGCCGGGGACTCCTCCACCACCTTCTGGTGGCGCCGCTGCAGCGTGCCGTCGCGTTCGCCGAGGTGGATGACGGCGCCGTGCTTGTCGCCCAGCACCTGCACCTCGATGTGCCGGGCGCGGCGGATGAACCGTTCCACGTACAGCCGTCCGTCGCCGAAGGCCGACTGGGCCTCCGCCGCGGCCGAGGGCCAGCGGCGGCGCAGTTCGGTCTCGTCCTCCACGACCGACATCCCGCGCCCGCCGCCGCCGGACGCCGCTTTGACCAGCACCGGGTACCCGAGTTCGGCGGCGGCGCGCGTGGCGTCCCCGGCCGTGCCGAGCACCGGTGAGCCGGACAGGACGGGGATTCCGGCCGAGCGGGCCAGCTCGCGGGCACGGGCCTTGTCCCCCGCGCCCGCCACCGCTTCCGGCCGGGGACCGACGAAGGTGAGCCCCTCGGCGACGCACGCGGCGGCGAAGTCGGGGTTCTCCGACAGGAAGCCGTAGCCGGGGTGGACGGCGTCGCAGCCGGCGCCCAGCGCGGCGCTGAGCACCGACGGGATCGCGAGGTAGCTCGCAGTGGCCGGGGCCGGGCCGATGCACACGGCCCGATCGGCCATCCGGGCTGCGAGCCCGTCGCGGTCCACTGTGGACGTGATCACGACGGTCTCGATGCCGAGGTCGCGGCAGGTCCGGATCACGCGGACGGCGATCTCCCCGCGGTTGGCCACCAGCACCCGGCGGAGCGGCCTACTCATCGCCCGGCCTGATCAGGAACAGCACCTGGTCGAACTCGACGAGCTCGGCGTTCGCGGCGCACACCTGCACGATCTCCCCCGCCTGGGGCGCGACGACCGGGTTCATCAGCTTCATGACCTCGACGATCGCGAGCTGGTCGTTCGCCTGCACCTGCTGGCCGACCTGCACGAACGGCGGCTCGCCCGGGCTCGGCGACACCCAGAACGACCCGACCGCGGGCGACCGCACCTCGACGCACCCGGTGGTGTCGACGGCCGGCGATGAAGCCGGCGGTCGCGGAGCCACCGCGGCGGGGGCCGGCGGTGGTGCCGGGGCCGCCGGCTCGGCTACCATCGTGACCGCCTCGACATTGGCCGCGGCGGCCTGGCGCGGGGCAGCCGCCGCGGGCGGGCCGTCCTTGCCGACGGTGATCCGCATACGGTCCAGTTCCAGCGTCATCGCGGACCAGCCGGACTCCTGGAACGTGCGCAGGATCTCCCGCACCTCCCGCTGGGTTACCCGCTCGGGCTTAGTCATGACGTCCTCCTGTCGTGAGCGATGGCGGCGAGCAGGACCGGCAGCCGGTGCGGCGTGAGAATCACTTCGACGCCGGCGTCGAGAGCGGCCCGCACCCCATCCGGAGTGCAGAACACCGCCCCGCGCACGGTCTTCGTGCCGAGCGGGATGGCAGGCAGCTCCTCGCCGACGTCAGCCGCGTCGCCGTCGAAGACCGGCTCCACGGCACCGTCGGCCCGCGCCCGGACCGGCGAGGCGGCCTCCGCCCATTCGGTGAGCCGCTGCAGGTCGGCGTCCTCGCGCTCGTCGACCGCCGAGGTCGCCAGCTCGCCCGCGTAGACCCGGCCCGCGGTCGCGTCGACCGTCACGGTGCGGCCGGTCAGGGTGTCCACGGTGCCCGCGCCGCACCCGACCACGCACGGGGTGTCCAGCGCCCTGCTGACCACCGCGGCGTGCGAGGTCGCGCCGCCCTGCTCGGTGACCACGGCCGCGGCGGCGATCATGCCGTGCACGTCGTCCGGGCTGGTGGACTTGCGCACCAGCACGCAGCCGGGGTGGGCCTGCGCCGCCTCCGGCGTGTCCACCACGACGCCGGTGGCCACGCCCGGGCTCGCGCTGACCCCTTCGGCCAGCAGCTCCGCGCCCTCGGCGGCGCCGGGCGCGATCTCCGGTCGCAACAGGGTGCGGACCTGCTCCGCGGTCACCCTGGTCAGCGCTTCGGCCGGGTCGAGCACCCCCTCGTCGACCAGGTCGACCGCGATTCGCACCGCGGCGCGGGCCGTCCGCTTGGCCGGCCGGGACTGCAGCAGGAACAGCTCACCGCGTTGCACGGTGAACTCGATGTCCTGCGCGTCGCGACCCTCGCGGTCGAGGCAATCCGCGGCGGCGAGCAGCTCGGCGTGCACTCGCGGCCAGCGCTGTGCCAGGTGCGCCAGCGGTTTCGGCGTGACGCGGCCGGACACGACGTCCTCGCCCTGCCCGCGCGGCAGGTACTCGCCGTAGGGTTCGCGCGTGCCGTCGACGGGGTTGCGGGTGAACAGCACGCCGGTGCCGGAGTCGTCGTCGAGGTTGCCGAACACCATCGCCTGGATCGTGACCCCGGTACCGAGGTCCTCCGGGATGCCGTAGTGCTTGCGGTAGGCCATGGCCCGCCGAGACCGGCTGGAGCGGAACACGGCGGCCACCGCGGCCCGCAGCTGCTCCCACGGGTCGGCAGGCACGGCTTCACCGACATCCTCGGCGATCGCGGCGCGCACGGCGGCGGTGTCGGGCAGGTCCTCCAGGTCCTCGGTGCAGCCGAGCACCAGCCGCCCGTAGAACCCGGTGAAGCGGCGGTGCACCTCGGCGGCGAACTCCGGGTCGCCGGATTCGGCCGCCAGCGCTCCCTCGACCTTGTCGTTGCAGCCGAGGTCGAGGATGGTGTCCATCATCCCGGGCATGCTGATCGCCGCGCCGGAGCGGACCGAGACCAGCAGCGGGCGCTCGGTGCCGCCGAAGGTACGGCCCAGCTGGTCCTCGATGTGCCGGATGCCGGCGGTCAGCTCATCGGACAGGCCTTCGGGCAGGTCGTCGTCTTCGAAGTAGGCCGCGCACGCCTTGGTGGTGACGACGAACGCGGGTGGCACGCGCAGCCCGAGGGAACGCATCCGCCACAGGCTCCACGCCTTGCCGCCGACGAGTTCCCGGCTCGGCTCGGGCATGTCCGCCTCGGGGACGACCAGCCAGCGGAACCCCGTCGTGGCGGTCATTCCGGACGCTCCCGCCCGGTCAGGCGCAGGATGTGCTCGTGCATCTGGAACCACACCGTGTGCACCGAATCGACGCGCACCCCGCTGACGTAGTCGGTCTCGCCGCCCTCGGCACGAGTCAGCGCCGTGCCGATGCGGTCGAGGAACCGGTCCACGAGCGGGTCGGCGTCGGACAGCGGCCGCAAGACCTTCGCGGTCTTCTCCTGCACCCGGCCGAGCTTGTCGATGATCGTGGCGTCGTAGTCGGCGTCGCCGTGGTCGTTGGTGACGCGCGCGCCGTCGACCTCTATGGTCTGCCAGTCGGTGGTCAGCGCGAGGACCTGCTTGTTGACGCCGGTCTCGAACGCCTCCATCGCCGCAGCGACCTGCGGGTCGGCGCGCAGCCCTTCGAACGCGCGCGGGTAGATGCCGTCGAGGTGCTCGCGGCCCGCCGGGGTGATCAGGTAGCTGCCGCGCGCGGCCATCACCAAGCCGGCGGCGACCGCCTTCTCCAGGCCGGCTTCGACCTCGGCGACGTCCTGGCCGGTGATGTCGGCCAGCTGCTCGGCGGTGCCGAGCTGGCGCAGGGTCAGGGAGTGCACGGTGAGCTCGTAGGGGTCGAGCATCGGAAGTCCTTTCGGTGTGGGTCAGCCGCGCGCGGCGACCATGCGGTCGCGCACCTCGCGGCGCAGTGACTTGCCGACCGGGCTGATGGGCAGGTCCGGCCAGATCTCCACAGTGCGGGGCCGTTTGAACCCGGCCAGGCGCTCGGCGCAGAAGGCGATGAGGTCGCCGGGCTCGGCCGCGGCGCGGGTGACGACTGCGGCGGCGACCCGTTCGCCCCACTTCTCGTCCGGCAGGCCGACGACCGCGGCGGACACGACGGCGGGATGGCCGAGCAGCGCGTCCTCGACCTCGCGCGGGTAGACGTTGAACCCGCCGCTGATGATCACGTCGTGGCGCCGGTCGAGCAGGTGCAGGTAGCCCTCGTCGTCCCAGCGGCCGATGTCACCGGTGTGCAGCCAGCCGTCGTCTTCGACGGTCTCGGCGGTGGCTTCGGGGCGCCGCCAGTAGCGGCTCATGGTGTGCGGGCCGCGGGTCAGGACCTCGCCGACCTCACCCGGCGCGAGTACCTTGCCGTCGATGTCGCGGACCTGAACCTCGACGAACGTGTACGGCTTGCCTGCGGCGGTGAGCCGGTCCGGGGTGTGCTCCCACGGCTGCAGGCAGGTGATCGCCAGCGGCGCCTCGGCCTGCCCGTAGAGCTGGGTGAACACCGGCCCGAGCGTGTCGATCCCGCGCTGCAGCACGGTGGTCGCGATCGGCGCGCCGCCGTAGCACAGCCGCTCCAGCGCGAGGTCCGCCGAAGCGGTCGCCGGGTCCTCCAGCAGCATCGCGATCATGGTCGGCACCATGAACGTGGAGGTCGCGCGGTACTTGCTCGCCGCGTCCAGGAACGCCTCGGGCGAGAACTTCGGCAGGATCACGTTCGGGGCGCCCTTGACCAGGTGCGGCAGGAAGAACGCGCCGCTGCCGTGCGTGATCGGCGCGGCGTGCAGCATCACCGAGCCGGGGTGCAGGTTGGGCAGCAGGTCGACCAGGAAGTTCGCCACCTCGGCCAGTTCGCTGCGGGTGGTCAGCACGACGGCCTTGGGTTTGCCGGTGGTGCCGCCGGTGTAGGCCAGCCGTAGCGGCGCGTCCGGGTCGCGGCGCACGTCGCAGGGGGCGGCCGGGGCGGCGGCGATCAGGTCCGGCAGCCCGTCCGCCGGGATCATCACCTCCACCGGCGCGGGCGCCTCCCCGGCGTGGACCAGCGCACGGGCCTGGGAGTCCTCGATCTTGTAGGCGAGTTCGTGCGCGGTCTCCCGGCTGTTGAGCGGCACTCGCACCAGCCCGGCCTTGGCGAGCGCGTAGTAGACGACCACGCCGTCGATGCCGTTGGGCATGAGGACCGCGACCCGGTCCCCCGCCGCCAGGCCGCGGGCCAGCAGTGCGTTGCCGAGGCGGTCGGTGAGCTCGTCGAACTCGGCGAAGCTCACCGCACGGTCGCCGTCGATGAGGGCGGGCGCGGTCCCGAACTGGCGGCCGGCCCGGCGGATCAGGTCACCGATCTGCACCGCTGGTCCCCTCGACGGCGCCGGGCAGGTCGGCGCGGCGCAGGCCCGAGCCGCGGCCCTCGAGGTTGCGGGAGCCGCGCTGGGCCAGCCGGTAGAGCTCGTCGGCCTCGGCGCTGCCGTGGTGCCACTTGACCCATTCCTCGTCGCGGTAGCGGTTCGCGCCCTGCAGCACCGCGGGGGTGAACCCGCGCGCCCTGCGGTTGTACTCGTCCAGGTCGATCCGGCCCGCGCTGGTCGTCCACAACCCGTTCTTGGCGGGCAGGCTGCTCGATCCGGACAGCGTCGAGCCCGCGGTCGGCGCGTAGTCGTCGTCGGTGAGCACCGAGTACGGGATGCCGGTGAGCATGTTCTGGTTGAGCCCGGAGTAGCGGGCCATGCTGTACTCGCTGGTCTTCTGGTGCGGGAAACCCAGCAGCCCCACCATTTCGCCGAGGTTGTCGCGCCCGTACTCGTCGTTCATCAGCGGTTTGAACCGCTGCACGCGGTCGTCGAGGGAGAGCCAGTCCTCCTGCCGGTAGGTGCCGGCGAGGTGGGCGAAGTCCTTGGCCACCGAGGAATACACCAGCGCACCGGCGTCGATCATCTGCTCGCGCGTCCAGGTGGCGATGCGCTTCCACAGGTCCGCGGTGGCCTCGTTGAGGATTTCGCGGTACTGCTCCATGGTTTCGGCCAGCGTGTCGGCGTTGTCCATCCCGACCGGGACGTAACCGTCGGTCAGGGCATCCGATGTGTACATCCCGACCGCGGCGATGTTGGCGGCGTTGTAGCTGGGCTCGGCTTCGAACGAGGCCCAGTCGTCCATGAGGTGGAAGTTCGTGTCCTTGAACACGATCGGGATCGTGAGGTTGTTGACCGGCAGGCGCGTGGCGATGCCGTCGAGCCACGGGTAGTCGCCCTCGGTGAGGTCGAAGAAGTCCCGCACGATCAGCTGGCGGCCCTCGCCGAAGTTGTACGGCCCGCTGTTGTGCAGCCCGATGCGGCATTCGCAGTGCGCGAGGAACGCGTACTGCGACAGCTGCGCCACCAGCTTGGTCGCGGCGGTGTGCAGGCGGTCGCCAGGGGTGACGCCGTGCAGGTCGGCCTCGAACACCTGCAGGGTGCGCTCGGGCAGGAACTGGCTGCGGTCGCCGAACTCCTTGTTGGTGATGTGCCCGTCGGTGCGGTGGTAGGCCAGGTTGAACCGGCGCGAGAAGTCGAGCACGTCGACGACGTCCTCCACGGCGTCGCCGGGCCGCAGCAGGCCCCAGTTCACCAGCATCTCGCGGCCGATGAGGTAGAACGCGGGCATGCCCCACGCGGCGTTGACGGTGTCGACCTTGAGGCTGACCTCGCGGGCGCGGTCGCCGAGCTCCTCGGCCGGGGTCGCGGCGTCGATCTCGCGCAGCAGCGTGGGCAGCCGGTAGAACGAGTTGAGGTAGCTCAGCAGCATGTAGGGGTTCATCGGGAACAACTTCGACTCCTGCACGGTGCGCGTGATGCACAGCCAGTACGTGGTGTCGGAGAGGGTGCGCAGGTAGTTGTTGGTCTCCAGCAGGGACCGGTAGTTCAGCTCCGCCATGGTTCAGCCCTCGTTCCCGACCAGCCAGATCCGGGCGTGCCCGGTGTCGCCGGTCTCGTACGCGTCGGCCGCGGGGGGTGCCGCGGTCACCTCCAGCTCGACGACATCGCCGTCGCTGAGGGTGTCGATCTTGCAGTTCATCAGGGTCGGCACGTCGTACTCGCGGGCCAGGATTCCCAGGTGGGACCGAACGGTGCCGCCAAGGCAGATGACGCCGGCGAAGCCCTCGATGATCGGCGCGGTCAGGGTGCCGCCGGAATCGTCGATCACGGCGATGGTGCCTTCGGGGATGCCGTCGGCGAGGTAGCCCATCACCTGTTCGATCCTGGAGATCCGCGCGACCGGGCCGGTGACGGTCGCTGACTTGCGGATGACGTTGTCGCCGACGCCGACCTGCCTGCGGCCGTCGGCGTTGGTGCCGCCGTCGGTGAAGGCGGGCGTCTCGCGCTCAGGGCACTTGTACTTGTCCGGCTCGGACTCCAGCGACACCGTCGCGGAGAAGTCGAACCGGTAGCCCTCGTCGAGCGCTTCCTGCTCGACCGCGCGCGCGTCGGCGAGGGAGAACAGGTCGAACTGCCGCTCGAACACCACGTCCTTCCACCGCGCGCCGGTCGCCGCGAACCGCCGCGCGGCCAGTGCACGCAAGGCACCGTTGAACCGTCCCGGTAACGGCAGCATTTCCGTCGATCCCCATTTGGGGGAACTCACCGTCGATTCGGACATCGCCACCTCGCTGTAGGTTCGTTGCCTTTCGCTGGCCCCCAAAGCTAGGTACGATCCCGACTGTGACCCAGTCCACGTTGGTGGACAGTCCGGCATCGACGAAGACGGCCACGTCCCCGCAGCGCCGGGCTCGTTCCCCGAAACGAACCAGCCTGCGCACCGGCGACTACGAACGGGCTTTCGGTGTCCTCGAGTGCTGCGACACCGCCGCGTGCGTGGTGGATTTCAAGGAAAGCGTCGTCGACGCGCTGCGTGAACACTTCGCGCTCGAACACGTGTCGTTCTTCGCCGGCGCCACGTTCCACAACGTCTTCGGTGACGTCACGCCGCTCACCGAGGGCAAGACGGCGAAGATGCTGCCGGAGTACCAGGACCGCTGGGCCCGCTACGACGTGTTCGGCACGCCGGCGGCGATGCGCCAGCTGGTGTCCAGTGGAGTGTCCTCGCTGGTCGAACTGACCTCGCAAGGGCCGCTGCCCGCGTCGGCGGAGGCCTACGTACGCCATTTCCTGATCTCGACGTGGGGTATGGAGGCGGCGGCCGCGCTGCGCCTGGAACTGCCCGGCGGGCACACCGCCCTGGTGGGCATGTTCGACCCTCAGGAGGACAAGCTGGGCGTGTCCGAGCTGTCGACGCTGCGGTTGCTGAGCAGGCAGTTGTCGGTGATCTGTCGGGGCCTTCCGGTGTCGCGCCCGCAGGCCGCGCTGGGGCGGTTGTCCGAGCGGCAGCGGCAGGTCGTGCAGCTCGTGGCGGACGGGTTCTCCAACGCGCAGATCGCCGACACGCTGTCGCTGGCTGAGGACAGCGTGAAGAAGTACGTGAGCCGGATCTTGTCCGCGACCGGGTGCCAGTCGCGGATGGAGCTGGCGTTGCTGGCCCGCTCGTCGCGGATCTGACCCGACAAGAGAAAGCGGTGCCGGTGGATCCAGCCCCGCTTTCTCGTTTCGCGTTACAGGAAGGACGATTCCCGGGTCAGCCCGTAGCGCGGGTGCTCACCGATGACCATCGACTCGAAGATGCCGTAGCCAGTGGCGTCGCCTTCGCGGCAGCGGATCACGCAGTCCCGCAGCTGGTGCACCTCGCGGGCGGTGTCCGGATCGGACACGTCGGCGTAGCGCTCACCGTCCAGATGGGACTCGCCGAGCCAGGTGCCGTGCCGGTGGCCCTTGAACCCGAAGTACAGTCCGGTGCCGAGGTGGAACCCGGTGTCACTGGCGGGTTCAATCTCGACGGTGCGGGTCTGGCCCCATCCGGCGTCGAAGGTCATCTTGCCGCCGAGCAGGCGCCGGTTGACCGGGTCGAACTTCAGCTCGTCCTGCACGTTGTGCAACGGGGTCTGCGTGCCGTCGGGGTGGTTGACGAACCCGGAGAAGTAGGTCGTCTTCCCGTCGACCCACTGGTGGTAGTGGTGCACCTCGTAGCTGGTGCCGTCCGGGTTTCGCATCCACATCGGGCTCCAGGTGAGGATGAAGTTCCCGTCGAGCCGTTGCCTGCGGTGCACGTCCGGCGGTGGCTCGCCGACGTCCATCCGCACGCCCCACGAGTGGTCGCGGAATCCGAACCACTCGTCGTCGCGCACCTCGATCTGTTCGCCGTCGATCCAGATGCGTCCGCATACCGTCGAGGCCTGGTGGTAGCGCAGCAGGTCGGAGCAGATGCGGAACCCGTCGGGCTCGCGTTGTCCGTCCTTGGCCTCCAGGAACGGCGGCAGGACCCCGGTGACGGTGAGATCGAACCGGATGGGCAGCAGGTGGTTCTCCCGCAGCACGAACCGGACCGCTTTGAGCGGTTCGACGACCTCGTAGTCGAGCGGGCCAACTCCGACCCGATCCGGGTCGGAGTCCAGGCGGCGGCTCGCCCGCACGGTCAGCTGCTCGGTGCCGCGGGAGATGCCGGCGAACATGTCGATGACGTTGCGGTTGTGGTACTTGCCGATGCCGCAGTCCACCTGGAGCGAGCCGTCGCGGGCGAACAGCGATGCCCACAGCTTCTCGGTCCAGGAGATGTCGGCCTGGCTGATCGTCGCGAACGTCTCGGGGGTTTGGTGGCAGAGCAGCTCGTCCGCGGGGACGATCTTCTGCATCGACTGGCGCACGATGGCGCCTCCTTCCTGACGAGCTAGCGCACCGGCGAGAACGAGCCCGGCATGTCGTTGGCGACGAGCGCGCCACCGAAGATGGCCGCCGCCTGGTCGTCGTCGTCGAACGGGTCGGGGTAGAGCGCCAGCGTGCCGGGCGAGAACGACCAGTCGATCCGGTCCGTGACACCGGCGATTGCGGCGAACGGGCGCAGTCCCGAGGTGTACATCGTGATAGCGGCGAAGATCCGCTCGCGCCGGTCCATCGCCGCGAACCGCTGGTAGAGCTTCATGTGCTGGCGGCTGAGGTCGGCGGCAACCTCTGGCCACGCCGAGGGTGGAAGGAGTTCGCGGGCGCCGTCGGGACGGTAGCCGAAGACCGCGGCCTCGTCCACCGCGGCCAGTAGCTGGTCGGGTTCGGTGAACGTGGTGCCCCAGTCGTTGATCTCGAACTCGGTGAAGGCGGTGCGGTCGAAGGTCAGCGCCATCGTCAGCCCCGCGTAGGCCGGTTCGAGGTCCTGCGCCCACGGGTAGGCCCACGCGCTCGGGCCCAGCGACAGGTAGTCGCGCACGATGGTCTGCCGGGTGCCTCCGCGCGGGTAGGGTCCGGAGTCGCAGATGCCCACGCGCGAGTCGCAGAAGTACAGGAACGAGTAGCCGGACACGGTGGCGTTGAGCCGTTTGAGCGCCTTGGACTCGGCCGCGCCGAGTGTGGTCGCGGCGCGGGTCAGCTCGTCGACGACACCGGCTGGCAGGTAGCGGTTGGTGAACCCGGCGTCCTTGTAGTCCAGCGTCCCGTCACCGCGGTGGGCCAGGGTGAGCCTGCGCCAGAAGTCGACGACGGTGCGGATCTCTTCGCGCCGCTCCCTCGGGGCGAGCTTGCCCATCTTGATCAGGCACTCGCGTCCGCAAAGGTAGTGGTAGCCGATCATCCAGATCCACAGCGGACTCACCTGGTTCGGTCCCTCACGCAGCCGCTTGCCCAGTTCCTCGGCGGGCATGGCAGCGTCGATCGCGGCCACGCGCGCGGCATAGCTGTGGAAGTCCTCGATAACTGATAGGGACATGTAGGGCAGCATCGGGAACAGCTCGGAGGTGAACCCAGAGCGCCGGGTCATCTCCGGTTTGAAGGCGCGGCCCATGTGCTGCACGAGGTCGTCAAGCCGGTCGTCGGTCAGTTCTTCGGCGATGAGCCGGTCCAGGGCCGCCGGGGACACGGTGAGGTCGAAGTCGTTGACCGCGATGTCGTCGCCGACCCGACGGATGTAGGACCACCACGCGTCGGAAACGTCAGCCGAGGTTTCCTCGGCCTGGCGGACCACACCGGTGCCGTCCTCGATGTCCAGGACGATCTCGGTACCGTCGGTCAGGTCCTCGGGCAGATCGGTGCCGACCAAGCAGGGCACCTCGAACTCGCGCGAGACGATCGCGAGGTGGGAGCGCAGAGTACCGTCGAGGCACACGATCCCGCCGAGGCGGCCGAGGATGGGGGAAAGGAATGTCGTGCCGCCGGAGGCCACGAGCGCGATCGTCGACTCCAGATCGGACTCCAGCGAGGCGATGACGTCGTCGGGAGAGCGGAAGTGCCGGACCGTCCCGGTGACGGGAGCGAACAAGTAGGACGGAGCGCCTTTGCCGAGGATGGTCATCGGGAACCTCCGAGTGGGCGGAAACAGCTGTCGCGGTCCTGGGGCACGAACACGCCGCCGATGAGGCGCAACGCCAGGTCAGGAACGCTGAACTTGTCGTAGGACCGCGCGATACGCGGGGTGATGCTCCAGTCGATGTCGTCGTAGCAGCCGGCCAGCCGCGCCCACGCCTTGAGTTTCCAGGCGTACATCTGGGTCGCGTAGAGGTTGCGCTGCTCGGGATCGGTTTCGGCGAGGCGCTGGTAGAGCGCGCGGTGGGCGGAGCGGATCGCGTTGGTGGCCTCGGCGACCTCGGCCGGGCCGAGCGGGCGCAGGGTGCCGCCGTCGGCGCAGAACACGCGGGTTTCAAGGATCTCGGACTGGTAGTCGCTGGGGGTGAACCAGGCGGTGCCCCACACGTTGTTGTCCATCTTGACGGTCCCGGGCAGACGGTGGGCGATGACGAAGTGGTGGTAGGGCAGGGTTTCCCGGATCCCATCGACCCACGGGAAGTCGCCGTCGCCGTCGGCGCAGGTTTCGCGCAGCGCGAGGAACGTGCCGTCGTCGAACTGGTAGGGGCCGGTGTCGCAGACAGCGGTGCGGGCGTCGCAGTTCTCCAGGAACGCGTAGGCGGTCAGCCGGGCGCCGAACTTGCGGATGCCGGCCTTGGTGGTCTCGTCGGCGGGCACCAGCTGGTCTCGGATCTCGGCGAGCAGCGCATCGTCGACGACGTGCGAGCTGTCGGCCGGGTCGGCGTCCATGTTGAACAGCACGCCGTCGGTGCGCATGGCGATGGTGGCCTGCCGCCAGAAGCGCAGCACCTCGAGCTGGTCGTCGAGGCCGTCGGCGAGCGTGTTCTCACCGAGGTCGACGAACAGTTCGCGGCCCGTGAGGTAGTGCAGCGGCATGGCCGCGAGATTGATGAAGCTGCGCTTGGTGCCGATCGGCAGTGTCTTGCGCACCAGCTCGGTGGGGGTGGCGTGCCGCCGGATCGTGCGGATGCGCTCCGGGACGCGGAGGTAGTCCTCCATCATCGACATCAGAATGTAGGTGTTCATCCCGAACAGTTCGGACTCGAACACGGTGCGGGCGGCGAGCTCGGACTTGTAGGCCGCGCCCGCGGTGTGCACCAGCCAGTTCCACTCCTCGAGCGTCGGCTCGTAGGAGGGGTCGGTGTAGATCGCGTCAACGTTCGCGGGTGTCGTGAGCTGGGCCGTCATGCCGTCACCACCCCGGCGGCCACGGCCACGCGGGCGGCGTCGGCGTCGGCGAGGTCGAGCACCACGGTGTCCCCGTCGGCCACCGTGGTGCTCAGCTCGGCCGCGAGGACGCACGGCACGTCGGACTCGCGGCACAAGATCGCCAGGTGCGACTCACGGCTTCCCGCAGTGCAGACGATGGCCCGCAGGTCGGGCAGGATCGGCGACAGGAACGTCATGCCGCCCTTGTTGACGAACGCGATCGTGTCGTCGAGATCGTCGTCGTCGATCGACAGCACGTCGGCCGTGTCGTAGAACCACCGGGCGGTACCACGCACCTCCCCGGCGACGAAGAGGTTGATCCCCGTCCCGACCTCGTTCAGCTTCCCGCTCATCACTGCTCCGTTCCGCCCCGCCGTTGGGGCGTTCGGTTTGACTCGGACGCACGCATCAGCGCTGGCCGGACGATACGAGCGGGAGCGATCTGTGACCCAGTGCACTTACAACTCGTTTCAAAATGATCGGCGCGTCTGCTGGCCGTAGTTGATCAAGTGTGGGCATGCTGATGTGGTGATTGAGAAGTTGGTTCCCGACAGTCTGTGGCAGCGGGTGGAGCCGTTGCTGCCGCCGAGGCCTGTGCGGCGGAGTCGGTATCCGGGTCGGTTGCCGGTGGATGACCGGGCGGCGTTGGCGGGGATCGTGTTCGTGCTCAAGACCGGGATCTCGTGGCGGGAGCTGCCGCGTGAGGTGTTCGGCTGCTCCGGGGTGACCTGTTGGCGTCGGTTGCGGGCCTGGACCGAGGCCGGGGTGTTCGACGCGGTGCACAAGCTCTTGCTTGACCAGCTGCGAGCGCTGGATCGGCTCGATCTGGATGTGGCGGTGGTGGATGGGTCGCATGTACGGGCGTTGAAAGGGGGGAAGCGACGGGCCCCTCGCCCGTCGATCGGGCTCGGCTCGGTTCCAAGCACCATGTGATCACCGACGGCAACGGTATTCCGCTCGTGGTGTCTGTTACTGGTGGCAACCGGCACGACAGCACGCAGCTCATACCGCTGGTCGAGGCGCTTCCAGTGATCCGCGGGAAACGCGGCCGGCCTCGTCAGCGCCCGCGCTGGCTCTACGGCGACCGCGGCTATGACTACGACCATCACCGCAAGACCCTGCGAGACAAGGGCATCGTCCCGCGAATCGCTCGCAAGAACACCGCTCACGGCTCCGGTCTCGGCAAGATCAGATGGGTAGTTGAGCGGATGTTCGCCTGGCTGCACCAGTTCAAGCGTTTACGGATCCGCTGGGAACGCCGAGCCGACATCCACCTTGGCCTCATGCACCTGGCCTGCGTCCTCATCTGCTACCGCAAGCTGCCGACTTCATTATGAAACGAGTTGTTAGGGGGACATTGCTGTCCCGGGAAACCGCGGCGCCCGTTTGCCCAGGAAAGCGGCCACGCCTTCGCGACCGTCGGGGCTGGCGGCGCGGGTACGGATCGACAATGTCTCCCGGCGCAGTGCTGCTTCCGCGCCCGGGGTGGCGGTCTCGCGCAGCAGCCGTTTCGTCGCGACCTGCGCGGCGCGGGAACCGGTCCGCAGCTGGTGCACGACGGCTTCGACGCCGTCGGTGAGCTGGTCGTCGCCGAACACCTCCGCGACGAGCCCGGCCTCGCGGGCTTCGTGCGCGGTGAGGACCGGGTTGAGCAGTGCCAGCCGCAGCGACCGGTGCAGTCCGAGCGAGGCGGGCAGCAGGGTGCTGCCGCCGTCCGGGGAGAAGCCGATCTTGGTGTAGGCGAGGGTGAAGCGGGCCGACTCCCCGGCGAGGACGAGGTCGGCCGCAGCCGCCAGCGACAATCCCGCGCCGGCGGCCACGCCGTGCACCACCGAGACGACCACGGCGTTCATCCGGTGCAGGTCGCTGACGGCGCGGTGCAGCGTCTCGGCGAGGTCATCGATGCGCTGCTCGGTGTCGCCGGGCTCGGCGAAGGCGGCCACGTCGCCGCCGAAGCTGAACGCGCGGCCCTCGGCGGACAGGACGACCACATGTGCGTCGTCCGCGCGGGCCCGGCGGGCCGCCCGTGCGAGGGCGTCCACTGTGGTCTGGTTGATCGGGTTGCCGCGTGCGCCGTCGCACAGGCGGATGCGGGCAACGTTGTCGTGGAAGTCGTAGGCGACGGGGTTCACCGGACCTCCACCGGGTCGAGGAACAGGTCGGCCTCCAGCGGCTCGTCGCCGCTGCCTGCGCGGTAGCGGCCGAAGTCGGTGACACCCTCGTCGGCGAGCACCTCGTCGTCGAGGAAGAAGTTCCCGGTGCAGAAGCGGGGATCGCGGACGAGGATCGCGTGCGCGGCGTCGGCCATGATCTCCGGGGTGCGAGCGCGTTCGAGCGCCTCGTCGCCGCCGAGGAGGTTGGCCACGGCGGCGGTGGCGATCGTGGTGCGCGGCCACAGCGAGTTCGCGGCGATGCCCGCTTCCCGCAGTTCCTCCGCAAGGCCCAGGGTCACCAGGCTCATGCCGTACTTGGACATCGTGTAGGCGAGGTAGGAGCCGGCCCACTTGGGCCGCAGATCCAGCGGCGGGGACAGGGTGAGGATGTGGGCGTGCGCACTGCGCTCCAGGTGCGGGATCGCGAGCTTGCTGAGCAAGAACGTGCCGCGCGCGTTGATGTCCTGCATGAGGTCGTAGCTCTTCATCGCGATCTCGCGGGTGCCGCGCAGGTCAAGGGCGCTAGCGTTGTTGACGACGATGTCGATGCCGCCGAACCGGTCGACCGCGGCGTCCACGGCGCGGTGGGCGTCGTCATCCTTGCGCACGTCGCCGACGACGGCGAGTGCCGCTCCCCCGGCCTGCTCGACTTCGGCGACCGCGTTGTGGACGGTCCCCGGCAGCCGCGGATGGGGTTGGGCGGTCTTCGCGAGCATGACGACGTTCGCGCCGTCGCGGGCGGCTCGCAGGGCTATCGCGAGCCCGATGCCGCGGCTGCCGCCCGACATCAGCAGGGTCTTGCCGGCCAGTGTGCTCATGTGTGTCTGTCCTCTGTTCAGCGGGAGGTCGGAGTGGTGAGAGCGCCGTGCCCGCGCTCGACGAGATCGGGGACCAGGGCGCCGAGCCGGTCGAAGCCCTCGCCGACGGTGAGACCCTGCTGGGCGCGGTAGTGGATGCCTTCGAAGATCACGGCGATCTTGTAGTAAGCGAAACCCAGGTACCAGGCGAGATCGGTCAGGTCGTGGCCGGTGGCTCGCGCGTAATGTTCGACGAGCGTGCTGCCGGGCGGGAACCCCGGGACGTCACCGGGCACGGCGGCGACCGGGCTGTCGAGACCGCTGATCCCGTCCCACCAGACGAGCATGGACGCCAGGTCGGTCAGCGGGTCCCCGAGTGTGGCCATCTCCCAATCCAGGACGGCGGTGATCGTGCCGTCTCCGCCGACGACGACGTTGTCCAGCCGGTAGTCGCCGTGGACGATCGCCCCCCGCTGGTGCGCGGGCAGCCGCTTCCCCAGGCGGTGTCCGAGTTCGTCGAGTCCGGGCACGTCGCGGCTGCGGGATGCGGCGAGCTGCTTGCCCCAGCGACGGACCTGCCGCTCCAGGTAGCCGGCGGGGCGCCCGAGGTCGGCGAGCCCGACGGCGGCAGGAACGAGGCAGTGCAGGCGCGCGAGCACGTCGACGAGCTGCCCGGCGAGCGCCGTCGCGTTGACCGTCTGCAGCTGGGTGCGGTCGCGCAGGACTTCGCCGTCGGCGAAGTCCATGACGTAAAAGAACGCGCCGATGACGTCGGGGCCACCGCTCACGATCGGGCGGGGCACCGGGACCTCGGTCGGGTGCAGGGCGCCGAGCACGCGGTACTCGCGGTCCATGTCGTGGGCGGTGGCCAGGACGTGCCCGAGCGGCGGGCGGCGCAGCACCCAGCGCTTGTGCCCGTCGGTGAGCAGGTAGGTCAGGTTGGACCGACCGCCCGGGAGCAGCTCGGCACGCAGGGGCCCGGTGAGCATTCCCGGGCACTCGGCCCTCAGGAACGCCTCGAGCGGAGGGACCGCCACCCCGGGCGGTGCGGTTGCCTGGACCATCTCTACCTCCGAAACCGAGCGTTCGTACGGTCTGATTGAACACGACAGCGGTACTCTGACGGAGCGGTCGTCCGCATGTCAAGGACGGCTAGGGTCACCTCCAGCGGAAAGGAGCCAACCAGTTGCCGCGATCACAGGACAGCGAGGAGCGCGAGCTGCTCGGGGAACGTCTGCGCACCGCACGACGGGACGCCGGTCTCACCCTGCGGGAGGCCGCGCGAGCGCTCGGCGTGAGCGCGGGGACGTGGAGCGCTGTAGAGAACGGGCGCACCCGCCTTTCCGCGGCACGACTCGACGCGGCGGCGCACCTGTTCGGCACCACGGCGGACAATCTGCGGGGCGCACCGGCGGCGCCGCCGCGCGGTCACTGGCGCGATTTCCCGCCGCTGCGCCTCGCGGCACCGCTGACCGGCGCGCTCGAGGCGTTCGTGGAACTCGGCTACCACGGCGCCACGATCCGGGACGTCGCACATCGCGCGGGCCTGTCGGTGGCGGGAGTCTACCACCACTGGCCGGCCAAGCAGGACCTGCTCGTGGCGTTGATGGACCTCACGATGGACGACCTGCGGGAGCGGTGCAGGGCGGCCCGCGCCGAGGGCGACGGCCCGGTCGAGCGCTTCACCGGCCTGATCGAGTGCCTCGCGCTGTACCACACGCACCGCCGTGAGCTGGGGTTCATCGGGGCAAGCGAGATGCGCAGCGTCGAGGAGCCGCAACGAACGCGGATCGCCGAGGCCCGGCGGGAGGTGCAGCGGATGGTCGACGACGAAGTCGTCGAGGGGTGCCGCCGCGGCTTGATGACCACGCCACTGCCACGCGAAGCCGCGCGCGCGGTCGTCACGATGTGCACCGCGTTGCCGCAGTGGTGGTCCCCGAAGGGCGGGTACTCCCCCGAGGTCGTCGCGCGCCAGTACGTCGGGTTCGCGCGGGACCTGGTGCGCCTCGCCAGTTGACGCGCCCGTCGTCAGGTCGTTATGTTCAGCCGAACATTCGATCGGTCTTGTTCAGGAGGCGTTCATGGTCAGCTACGAGCTGCCCGCTCCCTCGCCCCGCGCGGTCGAGCTGCGTGACGCGATGGCGCGATTCATGCGGGAGCGGGTACTGCCCGCGGAGGCGCGCTACCACGCCGAGCGGGCGGCCGCCGGCCCGGATGACCACACGGTGCCTCCGGTGGTCGAGGAGTTGAAGGAGCAGGCGCGGGCCGGGGGCCTTTGGAACCTGTTCCTGCCTGCCGAGTCGGGGCTGACGCAGCTGGAGTACGCCCCGATCGCCGAGCTGTCCGGGTGGAGCCTCGAGCTCGCGCCGGAGGCGACCAACTGCCAGGCCCCCGACACCGGCAACATGGAACTGCTGCACCTGCTCGGCACGCAGGAGCAGAAGCGCGAGTGGCTGGAACCGTTGCTGGCCGGGAAGATCCGCTCCGCCTTCGCGATGACCGAACCGGACGTGGCCAGCAGCGACGCCACCAACATCGCCACCAGGATCGAGCGCGATGGCGACTCGTACGTCATCAACGGCCGCAAGTGGTGGACCAGCGGCGCGATGGACCCGCGCTGTGCGGTGTTCATCCTGATGGGCAAGACCGACCCCACTGCGCCGGCCCACCGGCAGCAGACCATGGTCCTGGTTCCCCGCGACACGCCGGGCATCACCGTGGTGCGCGACTACCCGGTGTTCGGCCACCACGACCAGCACGGCCACGCCGAGGTCCGCTTCACCGACGTCCGGGTTCCGGTCACCAACGTAATCGGCGGTGAGGGCGGCGGGTTCGCCGCCGCGCAGGCCCGGCTCGGCCCCGGACGCATCCACCACTGCATGCGAGCCCTGGGCGCGGCCGAACGCGCGCTGGCCATGTTGGTGCAGCGCGCCAAGGGCCGGGTGGCCTTCGGCGCGCCACTGGCCGAGCAAGGCGTCGTGCGGCAGCAGATCGCCGAGTCCCGGCTGGAGATCGAGCAGGCGCGGCTGTTGTGTCACCGGGCCTCGCACGTCATTGACGTCGAGGGCAACAAGGCCGCGCGCGACCTGGTCGCGATGGCGAAGGTGGCGGTCCCCCGCGTGGCGACGCGCGTGATCGACCGCGCGATCCAGGTCCATGGCGGCGCCGGCGTCACGGACACGACACCGCTGGCCGCCATGTACGCCTGGCACCGCGCGATGCGCCTGTTCGACGGCCCCGACGAGGTCCACCTCAACGCCATCGCGAAGTCCGAGCTCCGACATGAGCCGGAGTTCCAGTGCGACAACTCTAAGAGCGTGTCTCATTTGGCGGGTTTCTTATAGCAGGTGATGGCGGCGGCGAGGGGGAGGAAGGCCAGGGAATGGCTGGATTTGTGTTCGTAGCGGATGGTCAGGCGCCGGTCGGCCAGGCGATCGTCTGTTCGATGACCCACCGGTGTTGCCGGGCTTGTTGCCGGGTTCGATGCCTTTGCGGGCGATGTACGGGTTGATCCCGTGCCGGCTGAGCCAGTCGCGCAGTGCGGGAATGTCGTAGGCCATGTCGGCGTGCAGCCTGATCGGTCTCCGTCGCCGGGATCCGCGCCGGGAGCGGATCCCGGCAGCGCGTTGACCAGGAGCTTGAGCGCCTAGACCGTGTCTGACAATGTCTTTGTCCAGGTGATGACGTCGTGGATGAGGATGGCGGCGCGGTAGAGCGTGGCCAACTTGTCGTAGCGGGTGGCGATGCCGCGCCATTGTTTGAGCTGGTTGAAGCTGCGTTCGATGACGTTGCGTCCGCGGTAGTCGACCTCGTTGAAGGCGGGTGGTCGTCCGCCGCGGGAACCGCGGCGTTTGCGGTGTCCTGCTTGGTCGGCCGGTTCGGGGATGACCGCCTGGATTCCCCGCCTGCGTAGGTGGTTGCGGATGGCGCGGGAGGAGTAGGCCTTGTCTGCGCGCACCCGGTTGGGGCGGGTCCGTGCTCGCCCGCCGCCCAAGCGGGGCACCTGCAGGTGGGCCATCAGCGGTTCGAACATCGGTGAGTCCCCGGCCTGGCCTGGTGTCAGCAGGGTGACCAGTCCCCGCCCGTTCCCGTCGACGACACGGTGAATCTTGGTAGTCCAGCCGCCGCGGGAGCGGCCGATGGCGTGGTCAGGCGGCTCGATCCCGGGTTTCGTGTAGTTCGATCCAGCCCCCTGTGTGGCGGGTGATGGTCGTGGCGTGCTGATGCGCCCGCACGATGCTGGAGTCGACCGAGACCGACCAGTCGATCAACCCAGCCGCGTCCGCGAAGGCCTGGAGCCGCTGCAGCACCACATCCCAGATGCCTTCCCGGGCCAGCCGCCGGTGCCAGGTCCAGATCGTCTGCCACGGCCCGAACACTCCCGGCACATCCCGCCACGCCAGCCCACAGCGGTACCGGTAGATGATCCCCTCCACCATCGCCCGCGCATCCGAAAACGGACGCCCCGGCCTCCCCGTCCGCGCCGGCAACAAATCCTCGATCAACACCCACTGCTCATCCGAGAGCATCCGAAACCGCGACACGACCAGCAGCATCCCAGCCACCAACCGCGATCTTTGTCAGACACGCCCTAGCACGGGATTTGCAGGAGCTCCTGGCTCTGTTGGTTCCAGTACCAGCGTTCCGCCGCGGTCCACAGGTACGGCAACTGCGGCACTTCGACGGGCTGCGGATGCCCCAGCTGATCTGGCGACGCCTCCATGCCGAACTCATCCACGAAGACGGTCCGGCGAACCATCTCGGTGGGCTGTCACTGCGGATCGCCGTCGAGGATCACGGGAACGGAGTCGGGTGGCAGTTGCAGCGCTGGGTTGTCGGGCGGCAGGGGAATACGCCACTCGCGCTCGTGCAGCCAGTCCGATCGGTTGGACCCGGCCTCGAACCGTACGGTCCAACCGCGCAGCTCCGCCGGCAGCATCGCCAGTTGCTCGGTGCGGGCGTACCAGACGGGCCCGCCGCCAAGGTCGTATACGGTCTGCCGTCGCAGGAGCAGACCCCACGGCGGCCACTGACGATGCGCCAGCAGCCAGCGGAGATGTTCCAGCGGGCTTTCCGATAGGCACACCATCGGCGAGTCGGAGCCGAACGGTGCGAAGCCTCGGATTTGGCCTTCCCACAGGATGTTGTGCAGCCGCTGCCACGGCTTGTAGGTCCCGGATTTTCTGGGGCACCGTCGGCGTCAGGGCTGCGGTACTCGGCCGCCCGCAGAAATGGATCAGGAACTCGAACTGCGCAGGGCCTGCGGCGCCGAGCACTCCCGACGGTTGCATCGTCATCGGACCGCCCCGGCTGCCGCGGCTGGGCGCGACAGCTCGCTCAGCACCAGGCGAAGCGCCCGGCCGACCACGAGCCTCAGGTCCTCAACGAACCGAGCGAGGTCTTCGGTGGTTGCACCACGGAGGAGTGCCATCGATCGGCGGACGGCGTGGTCGCCGTGAACTTCCGCGTTCCGCAACAGGTAGGCATCCTCGACGAACCGCCCTACCCGCTTGCGCCCCACGTTCAGCAGCGGGTCGTCTGCCAGCAACCGCGCAGCGTTCGCAGCCGCGAGGCGGCCCTTCCGCGGCCCATCAATCCCGTGTCGCTTGAGGAACAGGGCCTCGCAGCAGATGACGAGGTCGAGGAGCCGGTCCTCTGGCTGGGCCTTGGAACCGGCGAACACGAATCGACGCAACGCCACCTGCAACAACCGGTCCTGTCGAACTCCTGGATTCCCGAGCATCTCGTACACCTCGCATACAGCCTCGGCCTGCTCGTCGGTGAGCACCTGGGTCGGCCGGCTGATGTCGGCCGCAACCAAGGTCGACAGTGCGGCACTGCCGTCCACTGTCGGTGGGAAGTCGTCGTCATGCTGGGCATGGATCCCGCGTAGCCACAACAGAGCCACCGCACACGATCCGCAGGGCGGTGACCAGCCGTTGCGCCGGTTCCTCCAGCCTCGGGAAGTCGGGAGCTTGCGGCTGCTCGGGCATCCCCTGTTTGTACGACCGGACCGGGTAGCCCTGCTCCCGCATCACGGCCCACCAGTGAAATCGGGAGACCTGCACACTGTTCGGGCCGCCACTGAACTCCACTGGTACCGCCAGGGCCTGGATGGCCCGGTTGACCTGGTTGTCAGTCATCGGGCGCAGAACCACATCGTCGGCCAAGGCGATGTCGGCCATGCTCGATGTGAAGCCGTTGAGCGGGACGAACTCGACGAAGCGGATGGTGTCGCACCGCAGGCCGGCGTCCAGTCGGTTGAACTGGAACTCGAACGCCGCCTCGTCGAACTCGTACGAGCGACAGGCGACGATCATGGGTTCGAGCAAGTGCTCCACCAAGAGCCAGTCGAGCGGTCGCAGATTCAGCTCGAACTCGGTGCCGACCATGGTGTCGAGACGAGTGCCCAGAACGGGATCCGCGTCGATCGCCTCACGAACGGCGGTCATCTCGGCGAAGGTACTGAGCCAGCCGACGACGGTGACCCGCTCGGGCATGTGCCAGGCATCGGGCCGCAGAGCGACGAAGGACTCTTGGCCATACCGCCACCAAATTCCGCACGTCCGCCAGCGCGCCCACCTGTGGGGCGCCACGGTGGGTCGGCGCCGGCCAGTACGTCATCCCGTTTCGTGAAACAGCAGGGTTTTTTTACCCCAGGGGCTCGGTTGTTTTTTTGAAGCGGCACCGTCCCCAGCAACGCGGCTGCCCCGGCAGTCATCGCGGTCAGCAGCATGAACGCAACTGCAGCCAAGGAGGCGTCAACCAGGCCTGCGGCAACCTGGAGCCCGGCGGAGCATGCCGCACACGTCGACATGAGTGCCGTCCGACCCGCCGAACCGCGCCTCGCCATGCACGCGAGAGTACTACGTGCTTGACGTGTGTGCGGTCTGCCGCTGCGGGTCGTCACGGCCCACTCGCCGCCATACGCGTCCATCCGAATCCAAGAAGGTGATGGTGGGCGTGGCGCCGGGATTCGCGCCGATCTGTCCTGGATGAAATCGGTAGTACACGGGCAACTTGACCGACTCGTGCGGAGGAATCACCTCAACGATGACCTCACCGAACTGCACCGGGTCCGTCTCACTGCGTTCCCATCTGCCGACGGCGTTGTTGCCGGTCATCTCCGTCAACTTGACCATGCTGACCGCTCCGCCACTGCCGTTGACGACTACCAGATACCGACTGTCGACGTCGTACCGGGCGAAGACCAGGCGGGCCTGGATCGACTCGTTGTCCCGGCGCTCCTGGTCGGCTCGCCACCAACCTTCGAGAGCGATGCCCACAGCCACGGCCGCCGCAACTATCGAGCCGCCCCCGCCGACCCACTGGCCCCAGGCCGACCACCAGTCGGCCTGCTTGTTCTGGGCGCCCCCAGACGACGACGACAATTCCCGTGACAACAGCGAGTGTTATCCCCACCAACCACGCGCGCACCACGGCAGTATCTCCGGCACACGGCTGACGCATGCGCGCGGGGCTGACACCGACTCTCCCATCGCCAGAAAGGGCATCATCGGTGTCCTACGTCTTGGGGCCGCCCGATGCAGGCTGGACATCGGCACCGCCGCCCAGCCTGCGCACCTCGGTCTGTGCTCGACCGAGCCCGGGCCGCTCGACCAGGCAGGTCGCAGTCGAACTCGGCGAGCGACGGGTTCGGCGGGCTGCAGCGGTCGAAGCCGGGGGTGTGCTGCATACCTCGGCGCTGGCTCATCCGCACCGTGGTCACCAGGCCGTCCGCGATCTGTGGATAACTCCGGGCAGTGGCCCTGTCCCGCGCCGGCACGGGACAGGGCACCACTCCCTCGCCTCGGCTACTTGGCCGCGGCATGGGCCAGCACGTACCACGGGTACGTGTTCACCTGTCCCCACCGCTCGTCGAAGAGCTTGCCGGGCTCGATGCCCAGCTCCTTGCAGCGCGCCGCGGCTCCGCGGCCATGGCGCGCCACTTCTGTGCCCACCGTTGAGAGTCCGCACTGGCGGCGAAACGCCATCGCGGTCATCCAGGGGATATGATCGGCTTGTTCGGGCATAGTGCACTCCATCTGCGCTATCGATCTGAACGTGCCCTCACGGGGGATCAGCCCGCGAGAGCGTGAGGTGGCTCAGGACCCTTACCCCTTGGCCACCTTTCAATAACGGCCCGTTGTGACCGATGGGCCGCGTCTTGTGGTCGCGAGGCCCGTCCGCCGAGAACGAGAATACACGCGCCCCGATAGTTCGGAAAGCGCAGTGGCGAGGAAGCGACAGAAAACGCTCGAATCCGGCGTTTACCCAGGTCAGAGCCGTTTTGCTTGCAAGGCAACCACCTACTAATACTGGTAACACCACTAACAGCAGCTAGCAGAGTTAACATATGTTAGTTCTCCAGCTGACCCAGCTAGCATATGTTAGTTCTCCGGCTGGCCCAACTGCGTCGAAATAGAACCCGGAAGTTTGCCAGCTAGTCATCTACAAAGGTTTCTTTGCAGGAAGTGCGCTAGCTAGGGCTCCAGATAGACTTTCGACGAGAGTAAGTTCATTAGATCCGGCGCCAAGTCTGCGGAGCCTCGCGTCGCCGCCGATGATGAGTACATGACCCTGCCCGCCCCGGTCGCGCCGATGCTCGCGACAGCCGGCCAGCCTCCCACCGCCCCTGGTTGGGCGTTCGAGTGGAAGTGGGATGGCGTGCGAGCCGTGGTGGCGGTGGACGCCGGCGGGGTCGTGGCACAGTCCCGCAACCTGCGCGACATCACCAGCTCCTACCCGGAGTTGCGCGTACTGCCTGACCTGGTCGTCCGGCCGCTCCTGCTGGATGGTGAGCTGGTCACGCTCGACGATCAGGGCCGACCGGACTTCGGCTGGCTCCAGTCCCGGATGCATGCCGCCCGGCCGCGGCCCGAGCTGCCGAAGTCCCACCCGGTCGCGTTCTTGACTGGAGCACGCACGGGTTCCTTCACTGCCTGGGGCGGACTGAACGGCGCAAGTCAGCAGGTCCAAGCCCTGCGGTGGACCGTCACCTGATCGCGCGAGATTCCTGCGATCACTGGCAGATTTTGAGAGCTATACCGGTAATTTGACCGTCCGTGGCGGATTCCGAAACTGGTCGTTCGCCACTCGTGACCGGGGATGAGCAGGAGGAGACGCGGCAGGATGTCCCCGAGACGGGGTTGGCCGACGTCTTCACGTTGCATCGGCGGCGGTCTGCCTTGTCGGCTCCGGAGGATGAGCGCGCGTTCTACCTGGACACGCTGGCGGAGTACCAGTGGGCGCGCGATGCGGCCGGGTTGATGCCGGGGACGATCGACTAGCTGGTCAAACCCGTGATCGAGCTGTGCGATCACTACGAGACGGTGCCCTGGCGGCTGCAGCCGAAGCAGCTGGACCGCTATTTCGCCGGGCCGGGCAAGCGGGCGCGGGCGACGGTGCGCGCGAAGATCACCAAGATCGACGACTACTTCGCGTTCTTGGAGCAGCGGTACGCCGGTGAGATCAGCCGGTTGTTCGGTGCGGTGGTGGAGTCCCCGGTCGATCCGTTCAACCGGCCGCGCCATCGTGGGGACTTCGGCCTGCGGGTGCCGCCATCGCAGAAGGCGATGACCCGGTTTTTCGCCCAGTGGCGCGACGCGCTGCCGGGCGCGCGAAAGGAGGCCGTCGCGTGCCGGGACTATGTGATGGCCAAGATCGCCTACGTGTCCGGAGTTCGGGCGACAGAGCTGTGCGGGGCGCGGATCTCGGATGTGCACTGGGAGTCCGGGCAATGGGGCCGG
The DNA here is from genome assembly GCF_000473265.1 of Amycolatopsis thermoflava N1165. NCBI lineage: Bacteria > Bacillati > Actinomycetota > Actinomycetes > Pseudonocardiales > Pseudonocardiaceae > Amycolatopsis > Amycolatopsis thermoflava. Next base: position 540,466 of record NZ_KI421511.1, on the reverse strand, counting down.
TTACTGGTGGAAGGTAAGGGTGCTCGCGGATCGGGGCCGCGGCAGCGCGAGGCGTTCCTGTTCGAGCAGAGCCGCGAGCTGCTGTGATGGTATGTCGAGGAGGTGCGCGGTCTGTTCCAGGACGATCCGGAACATCCGCTGGCGCCGTTGTTTCGTTCGGAACGGTTGCCGACAGCGGTGGCCGCGCTGAACATGCCGATCGCGCCAGCGGTGGTGCCTGGCGACCTTCCGCCGGGCGTTGCAGAGGGCTTCGCGCCTGTATCTGCCGGGCCCGGTTACTGAGCTGTATCCGCACCTGCTGCATCATGCGTGCGCGACACACAACTACGAGCGGGGGATGACGTTGTGGGAGGTGCAGAAACTGTTGGGACATGAGTGGACCACCACGACGGTCCGGTATCTCGCGACCGCGCAGGCGGATCCGGAACAGGCGTGTCGGGAAGCAGCCGGGCGGGCGGCGCAGCGGCTGGTACGGGATGCGGGGAGCCTTCGATTAAGTGGAATCTGCGGTGGGTGGCGGCCAAGCAGGACATCTGGCGGCCGACCGATCTGCTGGCCGCGTTCCGGCGGGTGGGTTTCAACCCCTCGTTGAGCAAGGTCGCGGCGCTGTGGGGAAACACGCCGGTCACTGTCCGGCTGGATGACCTCGACCGGATCTGCCAGGCCCTGCAGTGCACGGTGGCTGACCTCCTCGAGGCCGAGCCGGTGGCCGACCAACAGGGTGGGCAAAAAACACACCGGGTCGCGGCCGCCGGGGACGAGCGGGGGCCGGTGCGGCCGGTGGCCCGCATCGACGGGCTACGGCGACGTCGTCCCCCGAACTGACGGGGCAGGGCGGCATCGGTGCGGCAGGCGCGGCAATGCGATGTGTGTCTGGTCTGGGGGCCTGTGGATGTCGGCAGCGACGGTCAGTGCGAGGGATGCCGGTCCTGGCAGCGGCAGCACTCTGCCCGGCAAGGGTGCCGGGGCTGCCTGCGGGAGCTGTCGGCCGACGGCGATGGGCTGTGTCGCGGGTGCGCGATCGCGGCCCGCACCGAGCTGCACGCCGGCCGCGAGGTGATCCTGCCGTTCGCCCGGCAGTTGCGGCTGCACCTCGTCGGGCTCGGGCTCCACGAGGCTTACAGCCTCCCGCGGAAGTCGCGGCGGGACCCGGCTCCCGCCCTCACCCCTGCCGTGTTCCGGCAGGCGCAGGACGATCCGCGGTTTCTCCCCGCGGCCCTGCCCGGGCAGTTGAGCCTGCTGCCTGCGCCGCGGCGTAACTGCTACGGCCGCGCCTGGCCACGCCTGCACCCCACCGCCTGGCCCCGGCTCGAGCTCGCCCGGTGCACGGCTGCGAGGACTGCCACAGCTGGGGAATCACCCGACGCCGCTGCCGCGGCTGCGCTTGCTGGCGCGACGACAGCGACCGCTACCCGCCGGGCCCATGCGCGCGCTGCGGACGCGATCGCCTGCCCGTCCACCGGCAAGGCGGTCTCTACCGGGGGTGCCTGGTGTTCGTGCGCGAGTTCGGCCCGGATGTCGGCCGGTATATGCAGCTGACCTTCGCGGGTGGCCTGGCGCTGCAGATACGGCCGCGGCTCCGGCAGCAACCTGTCAGCTCCGCCCGGCGCTCCACGTACGTGAAGGGCCGAAGGTCGCGCCGCCCAACCGCGAGAACGTCGAACGCGGAAGCGCACGGGTTCGCAGAATCTGGTGCGGCCATGTCCCCGCTGGTGGTGTAAGTCTGGGTCTTGTTCGGCGTGGCTGAGCGCGTGGAGGGGGCCATCGCGTGAGTCTCTGCAGGAACCCGCCAAGGAACCCGTGGAGAGGCGTCACGCGATGGCCCTGGACCAGTCTGCCCTGCTTGAAGTACTCGATGCACTCAAGGTCGCCGATGTTGGTGATCGTGTCCGTCAGGCGGCGGAGACGATCTATCAGGCGCTGATCGAGGCCGAGCTCACCGAGGCGATCGGCGCTGGCCTGCACGAGCGCACCGAGAGCCGCACCGCCCAGCGCAATGGCCACCGGACCCGCACGCTGTCGACCACGGCTGGGGATCTGGAGTTGCGGATCCCGAAGCTGCGCACCGGGTCGTTCTTCCCGTCGTTGTTGGAGCGTCGGCGACGGGTGGATCAGGCGTTGTTCGCGGTGGTGATGGAGGCCTACCTGCACGGGGTGTCCACCCGCAAGGTCGACGATCTGGTGAAAGCCTTGGGTGCGGACACCGGCATCTCCAAGTCCGAGGTATCGAGGATCTGCGCTGATCTGGACACCGAGGTCGGCGCATTCCGGGACCGATCGCTGGGTGAGCAACATTTTCCCTACGTGTTCCTTGACACCACCTACTGCAAGACCCGGGTCAACCACCGCGTGGTGTCCCAGGCGGTGGTGATCGCCACCGGGGTCCGGGCCGACGGGTGGCGCGAGGTCCTCGGCTTCGCCGTCGGTGACTCCGAGGACGGGGCGTTCTGGACGGCGTTCCTCCGTTCGCTCAAGGCCCGCGGCCTGGGCGGGGTGCAGCTGGTCATCTCCGATGCCCACACCGGGCTGAAACAGGCCATCTCCGCGGTGTTGCTCGGCGCCGCCTGGCAGCGTTGCCGGGTGCATTTCCTGCGCAATGTGCTGGCCCAGGTCCCCAAAGGCAGCTCCGAGATGGTGGCAGCGGCGATCCGCACGATCTTCGCCCAGCCCGACGCCGCGCACGTCCGTGAACAGCTCGGTGTCATCGCCGAAATGCTCGGCCGGCAGTCGTCGAAGGTGGAGTCGATGCTGCGCGACGCCACCGAGGACCTGCTCGCGTTCGCCTCGTTCCCCACCGCGCACTGGAAGAAGATCTGGTCCACCAACCCCCCTCGTCGCTCAGGTGGCTTGTCTGGGCTGTTGTGCGGGGACATCGTCGGCCGAGTGGATTGTTCAGCCCTTGCTGTTATGTCAGCTGTCGCTGTACTGTTCTGGTCATGCTGACGTGTGAGACGCGGGAGTCGGCGCTGGCTCGGTTGGGGCGGGCGTTGGCTGACCCGACCCGCTGCCGGATCCTGGTCGCGCTGCTGGACGGGGTGAGCTACCCGGGCCGGTTGGCTGCTCAGCTCGGGCTGACCCGCTCGAATGTGTCGAATCATCTGGCGTGTCTGCGGGGCTGTGGGCTGGTGGTGGCGACCTATGAGGGGCGCCAGGTTCGTTATGCCCTGGCGGATGCGCATCTGGCTCGTGCGCTGGGCGAGTTGGTGCAGGTGGTGCTCGCGGTGGACACCGCGCAGCGCTGTGTCGACGACGAGCCGGTCGCCGCGACGGAAGCGGCGGACACCGTGGACGACTCGGTGGAAGTGGTCTGATGAGCGAGAACGCTGGCCGGCGGTTCGAGCTGCCGCTGAGGACCGCACCGCCCCATGCGCGGGACGGCGGTTGCACGGACGGTTGCTGCACGTCCGCGGAGACTTCGCCGGTCGATGCGGACCGCCGGGCGGTGCTGTCGCGGCGGGTGCGGCTGCTGGTCGCCGGGACGATCACATACAACGTCGTCGAGGCAGTCGTGGCGATCTCGGCGGGGACGGTCGCGTCGTCGACCGCGTTGGTGGGGTTCGGGCTGGACTCGGTGGTCGAGGTCGCCTCGGCAGCCGCGGTGGCCTGGCAGTTTTCCGGCAGGGATCCCGAGGCTCGTGAGCGGGCGGCGTTGAAGGTGATCGCGGTGTCGTTTTTCGCGCTGGCGGTCTATGTCACGGTCGAATCCGTCCGCAGCCTGCTGGGGGCGGAATCCGCTGGGCATTCCCCGGCCGGGATTGTGCTGGCCGGGGTGTCGCTGGTGGTCATGCCGGTGTTGTCCTATGCGCAGCGGCGTGCCGGGCGGGAGCTGGGGTCGGCCAGTGCGGTCGCGGATTCGAAGCAGACCCTGCTGTGCACGTACTTGTCCGGCGTGCTGCTGGTCGGGCTGTTGCTGAACTTGCTGTTCGGCTGGTGGTGGGCCGACCCGGTGGTCGGGCTGGTGATTGCCGCTGTCGCGGTCAAGGAAGGCCGCGAAGCCTGGCGCGGCGAGCACTGCTGCTGAACTCTGGAAAGGAAGGCCTATTCGTGGAATGGGAGTGGATGGTCGCGGCCGTGGTGATCGCGGTGCTGTCGCCATTGTTCGGGCATTTCGAGGCCAAGGCTCCGGTGTGGACGCGGATGGCGCGGTGGCTGGTGTATCTGGCGGTCCTCGGTGTGGTCGGCCGGGTGTGGATCGCCGGGCTTCCGCTGATCGGCGCGACCTTCCACGTCGCCTGGTGCGTCAAGAACGGGATCAACCCGCTTACCGCGGAGCCGCGTGAACGCTACTACCAGCTTCGAGGCTGGAACTAGCCAACGGCTGTGCGCCATCACCGTCCTCGTCCACCATGGATGGTTATTAACGGATCCGGGGCAGCGCTTTGTCGGGGTGGGCCGCGTGGATGTATTTCACGGCGGTGTGCGGGGTGGATGCCGAACAGGCGGATGAGGTGGATGGGGTCGGCGGTGTGTTGCGCTTCGTGGAGGATGCGGTCGGACCACAGCTGCCTGGGGAGAATGCCGATCTGGTCGAAGGCGGCTCGGAGTCCCGTGTAGCTCAGGGGCGGTTGCGCGGGGTGGTGGGCGGTTTGGCTGGTGATGAACAAGTGGGGGTTGGAGGTGGGCCAGCGGAGGTGTCGCTCGGTCAGCCACGCGGTGGCCAGGTCGGCGGTTAAGGTGTCGAGGTAGACGGTGTGGGTGTGCTCGCAGCGTGGAACACGGATGATCAGGCGGGTGAGGTCGAAGTCGTCGATCTGGAGGTGGGTGACCTCGACCGGGCGCAGGCCGTGGATGCCGACCAGAGCGATCACCAGCCGGGCGCGGGAGCCCATCGAGGCCGTCGAGCAGCCCGCGTAACCGGTCGCTGGGCAGCGGAACGGGCACTCGTATGGGGGTGGTCAGCGAGGTCCCGGCCATGGGGTTGTAGAAGATGAGCCGTTCCTGCTTGAGGGCGGTGAAGAGCGTGCGCAGAACATGGTGCAGGTCGCGGGCACGACTGCCTTGGCGCTTGCCGAGCTGGTCGCGGATCTCGGCGTCGGTGATCTCCCGCAGGTCCAGTCCAGCGGCCGCCCAGGCACGCAGGACGGGCAGGACGGGCAGGACGATGTGGAGGTAGCGGCGGATCCGTTCGTAGCCAACGGCTTTGTGGCGGCGGCGTCCCTCGCCGCGCAGAACCTCGACCCAGGCACGGAGGTGACCGGCCATCACCTCCGGCAGCGTGTCGAGCACGGCCGCGATGGCGTTCTGGAGGTGCCGGTTGCTGCGTTCGGTGTCCAGGTCGGCCACGCCGCTGCGACGGGGCCGCCGGCTTTCCGGGCGTGGCGTGGCGGGATCATCGAGTTCCAGAAGGCTACGCTGGTGGAGGAAATCGAGCAAGCGGTGGGTCGAGGGCGCGGTGAGGCGGGCGGCCAGGGCGCGCACGTCACGCTCGCGAAACGGGGCTCGGGCGCCGATCCAGGCCAGCAAGGCGCGCAGCACCGGAGCGCCTCGGGGCACCACGCCGGGACCGGTCTCCGGTGCGGCGGCGGTGAGTTCGGCGAGCACGGCGTGGGCATCGTCGGTGAGGGCCGGAAGTTCGGCAGCGGTCAGTCCCCGAATGGCGCTCCAGTCTCGATCGAGCGTGAACAGAGTCTGCTGGTCGGGGTCGATCAGATGCGGTGACACCGGCCAGGCAGCGGCGTCGGCGGCGCGTCGGCGTGCCCGTTCCCGCATGACCGGTCCGGAGGATTTGTGCGGGGCGAACCCGAGCACGCCCGCCCTGGTCGACAGCTGCAGGCGGCCGAGTGGATCAACGACGAGCACCAGGCCCGGGACAGATGGTTCGGCGAACGACCTGCGAGCCAGGGCATCGAGGGCTATGTGATCAAGCCGCAGCTGGGACGGGTGCCCCTAAAAGGCGTGGGGAGCTGGACCGAGGAGCGGTACGGACAGGTGGTCCTGGCCCGGTGGTCACGACCCCCGATGAGCTACTTCACCGACGCCGGGCTCGCCGGCCTGTCCGCACTCCTGGACCGCTGTGAGGCCGAGGGCATCGGCGCGCTCGTGCTGGCCGGGGGCGTCCCCGGACGGTTCATCACACACTTCGACGCCGACGAGGTCCTCAATGGACAGCGTGTGATGGATCCGGTGACCGCGCCTGTCGCAGCACGGTCGCGCAGGCCCTCACGCTGCGACTGCACACCCTTCCCTTTCCCGTGATCGCCGCCCTCAACGGGGACGCGATGGGATGGGGGTTCGAGCTGGCACTGGCCGCCGACGCCCGCATCGGCGAACGCGGCGACCACCGGTACGGGCTGATCGAAGTACGCCTGGGCATCGTGCCGGGGGCCGGCGGCCTCACCCGCATGGCCCGCCTCGCTGGAACCGGCCGGGCGCTGTTGCACGGTCTGTCGGCACGACCGGTCCCGCCCGCCGAGGCACACGAACTGGGGCTGATCGACGAACTCGCCGACGACGCCGTCGCCGCCGCCTTGGCTCACGCGCACCGCATCGCGGCCATGCCGCGAACGGCCGTGGCGATGGCCAAGAGACTGGTGCACCGCGGTGCGGACCTGCCCCTGCGCGCCGCACTCGACCAGGAGGCGGACTGCGCGTACGGCGCGAAACTGGGCGCAGACTCGGCGCCCGCCCTCGCGGCGTACCTCCGAGTCTCCCCAGCGGCCAGGAGGGACTGGCTCGAGGCCGGTCCCCACTTCGCCTGAAACGTCCACGCGGTATCCGAAGCACATCGACGAGGAGTGCCCATGACCGAACCACAATCGTTCCAGGACCGTGTCGTCGTGTGGCGCGGGACGCGGCCTGGGCCGCGAACACGCGCTGGAGTTCGCCCGGCGGGGCGCCCACGTCGTGGTGAACGACCTCGGCGTCACCTCCGACGGCGACGGCAACGGCGTCTCGAGCCCAGACCGTCGTCGACGAGATCACCGCGCTCGGCGCGAAAGCCGTGGCTGACACGCACAGCGTCGCCGACGCCGACGGCGCCGCTGCGGTGATCGACACCGCGGTGCGGGAGTTCGGACGCGTCGACATCCTCGTCAACGACGCCGGCATCATCTCCTACGCCGCGTTCGAGGACCTCACCGACGAGCAGTGGGACCGCATGTTCGCCGTCACCCTCGACGGCGCGTACCACATGTGCAAAGCCGTCTGGCCGCTGTTCAAGCGCCAGGGCGGTGGCCGCATCGTGAACACCACCTCCAACGCGGGTTTCGCCGGTTCACCGACACTGAGCCACTATGGCAGCGCCAAACTCGCCGTCGCGGCCCTGACCAAGAACCTCGCCCTGGAAGGGGCCGACCACGGAATCGTGGTCAACGCGATCGCGCCGATGGCCATCACGCGGATGAACCAGGACGCGTTCTTCGGCGGATCCGAGATCGAACTGGAAAGCTGGCAGGACGATCTGCGCAGCGGGCGCGTCCCGATGGGCCCGCCCTCGATCGTGTCACCGACCGTGTTGTGGCTCAGCCACCCCGACACCACGGTCACCGGGCAGATCTTCAGCACCTCGTCGGGCAAGGTGGCACGGGTCGCGTTCGTGGTCGGCGAAGGGTACTTCAACCCGGACCACACCATGGAGGACCTGCAACAGCACGGCGACCGGATCATGGCGCTCGGCGAGTTCCTCGCCCCCAGTGACACCGGCGCCGAGCTGGCCGTCATCCCGCCGTTGTTCCACAAGTCGTAGCGCGACCGCCGCGACCCGGGTGGGCCGCGGCAAGCCCGAATGCGGTAGCGACTACTCCTGCCACGGGTGACCGGTTCGTGGTCCTCTTCTTCCATGAGCACGAGCACGAACGGCAACGGTGTGCTGTCGGCGAGCCGGCCCACTGAAGTCGCCAAGCTGGACCGCGTGGTCATCCGGTTCGCGGGTGACTCCGGCGACGGTATGCAGCTCACCGGCGACCGCTTCACCTCGGAGGCCGCGGCCTTCGGCAACGACCTGGCCACCCTGCCGAACTTCCCCGCCGAGATCCGGGCGCCACAGGGCACGATCCCGGGCGTCTCGTCGTTCCAGGTGCACTTCGCCGACTACGACATCCTGACCCCCGGCGACCGCCCCGACGTCCTCGTCGTGATGAACCCCGCCGCGTTGAAGGCGAACCTGCGTGATGTTCCCAACGGCGGCACGATCATTGTCAACACCGACGAGTTCACCAAGCGCAACCTGACCAAGGTCGGCTACGACGCGGATCCGCTGGAGGACGACACGCTGTCGGCGTTCCAGGTGCACCGGGTCGCCATGTCGACCCTGACCCAGGGCGCGCTGGAGGGCACCGGGCTGGGCAAGAAGGACGCCGAGCGGTGCAAGAACATGTTCGCGCTCGGGCTGCTGTCGTGGATGTACCACCGGCCGACCGAGGGCACCGAGGCGTTCCTGCGGGAGAAGTTCGCCAAGAAGCCGGACATCGCCGAGGCCAACATCCTGGCCTTCCGCGCGGGCTGGAACTACGGCGAGACCACCGAGTCGTTCGCCACCACCTACGAGGTGGCGCCGGCGAAGCTGGACAAGGGCACCTACCGGCAGATCACCGGCAACACGGCGCTGGCCTACGGCATCGTGGCCGCCGGGCAGCGCGCCGGGCTGCCGGTCCTGCTGGGCACGTACCCGATCACGCCGGCCTCGGACATCCTGCACGAGCTGTCCCGGCACAAGAACTTCGGCGTGATCACCTTCCAGGCCGAGGACGAGATCGCCGGCATCGGCGCCGCGCTGGGGCGCCTCCTATGGCGGTGCGCTCGGTGTGACCTCGACGTCCGGGCCGGGTGTGGCGCTGAAGTCGGAGACCATCGGCCTCGGCGTGATGCTGGAGCTGCCGCTGGTCGTGATCGACGTGCAGCGCGGTGGCCCCTCGACGGGTCTGCCGACCAAGACCGAGCAGGCGGACCTGCTGCAGGCGATGTTCGGCCGCAACAGCGAGTCGCCGCTGCCGGTCATCGCGCCGCAGTCCCCCGGCGACTGCTTCGCGGCGGCCATCGAGGCGGTGCGGATCGCGTTGAAGTACCGGACGCCGGTGATGATCCTGTCCGACGGCGCGAACGCCAACGGCTCGGAGCCGTGGCTGATCCCGAACGTCGAGGACCTGCCTGATCTGTCGGTGGAGTTCGCGTCGGAGCCGAACGCGGCCGACGGGTCCGGCGAGTTCTGGCCGTACGTGCGCGACCCGGAGACGCTGGCCCGCGCGTGGGCCGTGCCCGGCACGCCCGGTCTGGAGCACCGCATCGGTGGTCTGGAGAAGCAGGACGGCAAGGGCAACATCTCCTACGACCCGGACAACCACGATCACATGGTCCGGCTGCGGCAGGCCAAGATCGACGGCGTGGACGTGCCGGACCTGGAGGTCGACGACCCGTCCGGCGAGGCGCGGGTGCTGGCGCTAGGCTGGGGGTCGACGTTCGGCCCGATCGGCGCCGCGGCCCGCCGCGTGCGCAAGCAGGGCATGCCGATCGCGCAGGCGCACCTGCGGCACCTCAACCCGTTCCCGAAGAACCTGGGCGAGGTACTGGCCCGCTACGACCGCGTGGTGGTGCCGGAGATGAACCTGGGGCAGCTCGCCCTGCTGCTGCGCGCCAAGTACCTCGTGGACGTGCACTCCTACACGAAGGTCGCCGGCCTGCCGTTCAAGGCCGAGGAACTCCAGCACGTCTTCACCGACATCATCGAAGGAGCGCTGACCCGATGACCGCCACCGACTTGGGCCTGCCCACCCTGAGCGGTCTGGACCTGGTGCCGACCACGGACGAGACCCAGAAGGCGAAGGACTTCAAGTCCGACCAGGAAGTGCGCTGGTGCCCGGGCTGCGGGGACTACGTCGTGCTCAACACGGTGCAGTCGTTCCTGCCCACGCTCGGGTTGAAGCGCGAGAACATCGTGTTCGTCTCCGGCATCGGCTGCTCGTCGCGGTTCCCGTACTACCTCAACACCTACGGGATGCACTCGATCCACGGCCGCGCGCCCGCGATCGCGACCGGACTGGCGACCACGCGGCCGGACCTGTCGGTGTGGGTGGTCACCGGTGACGGCGACGCCCTGTCCATCGGCGGCAACCACCTGATCCACGCGCTGCGCCGCAACGTCAACATCAAGATCCTGCTGTTCAACAACCGGATCTACGGCCTGACGAAGGGCCAGTACTCGCCGACGTCCGACCCGGGCACGATCACCAAGTCCACCCCGATGGGCTCGGTGGACACGCCGTTCAACCCGATCTCGCTGGCCCTGGGCGCGGAGGCCACGTTCGTCGGCCGGGCGCTGGATTCCGACAAGAAGGGCCTGACCGAGGTGCTCACCGCGGCGGCCCAGCACCGCGGCTCGGCGCTGGTGGAGATCTACCAGAACTGCCCGATCTTCAACGACGGCGCGTTCGACGTCCTCAAGGACTCCGACGAAGCCGCGCACCGGATCATCCCGCTGCGCGCGGGCGAGCCGATCCGCTTCGGCCCGGAAGCCGAGTACGGCGTGGTGCCGAACCGCTGGGGCGGCTTCGAGATCGCCAAGGTGGCGGAGGTCGGCGAATCCGAGCTGATCGTCCACGACCCGACGATCACCGACACCGCGTACGCCTTCGGATTGTCCCGCATCGGCGACCAGCACCTCAACCACACGCCGACAGGCATCTTCCGCCAGGTCTCCCGCCCCACCTACGACGACCAGGCCCGCGCCCAAGTCGAGCAGGCCCGCTCCGCCAAGCCGGCCGACCTGCAGGCGCTGCTCACCGGCAAGGACACCTGGAGCATCCCGTGACCTACGTGATCGCCGAGCCCTGCACCGACGTCCAGGACAAGGCCTGCATCGAGGAATGCCCCGTCGACTGCATCGCGGTCGGCGAGCGCATGGTCTACATCGACCCCGACGCCTGTGTCGATTGTGGAGCCTGCGAGCCGGTCTGCCCCGTCGAGGCCATCTACTTCGAGAACGACCTCCCGCCCGAGTGGAGCCACTACGCGGAGGTCAATGCCAACTTCTTCCGCAGTGCGGATCAACCCGCGGGATGAATCGTCCGCAGCGCGTCGGCAAGCTCGGCTCTCCCGGAGACACCGAGCTTGCCGTACACGTGCTGCAATCGGTTTTCCACAGTGCGCACCGAGACCACCAGGTGCTCGGCGATCTCCTTGTTGGAGCGCCCAGCGGCAGCCAGTTGCGCCGTCTCCCATTCCGCCGCCGTGAGCGTGACGCGGACTTCCGCGCCCTGCAATGCGGGCGTTCCGGCGCCGTCACACCTTGCGGCGAGCCAGGCGCTGCGGCGCCCGGCTGCCGCCGCGCGGCGCTGCTCGCCCCGCCGCTGCCAGGCGACCGCCGCGTCAGCGGCCGCTTCGGCGGCGAGCAGGTCGGCACTCATCGCGTCGAACGTCGACGAAGCCTGGTCCAGTGCCTCCGGATTCCCTTCGGCGAGCGCCCGCGCATGAGCGGCACGAGCCGCCGCAAGCGTTCCCTCGATGCCTGCGGCTACAGCGTCGAGCCGATCGGCCACGTCCTCCGCGTACCCGATCCTGGCCATCCCGTGCAGCGCGGCGGCCGCGCCGACGAGATCGCCGATCCGCTCCCCCTCGTCGGCTCCCTCGCCGAATCGTTCGTAGGCGCGTCGCACGTTCCCGCCGGCGGCCTCCGTCCACCCACGCGCGAGGTGCAGATCCACGCCCATGAAATACGAGCGCCCCAGCCCCAGGTCGTCCCGCATGAGCAAAGCGCCGGCGGCTTCGTCGGGACGCCTGCCGATCGCGTACGCCAGTGCCAGGTAGATCAAGCAGAACTCCACGAACTGAGGTCGTCCCAGCTGGCGGTAGATGGCGATCGCGGTCTGCGCCCGCCGCACGGCCTGGGTGACTTGTCCGCGGTCCGCCACCGTCTTGGCGAGCTGCCAGGAGAACATCGCCTGGGCCTCGACCGAGCGGTTGGCCACACCCGTCCGGTACTGCGCCATCGCCAGCGTCTCGGCCTCGCCGAAACGCCCGGCTTGCGCCAGCGCCTCGCCCCGGTAGAACAGGTGCATCCACGGATACCAGTCCATGGGGTCGGTGAGTGCGAGCTGTGCCGCCCGCCCGCGGTCGGCGGCTTCCAGCGCGGCGTCGATCCGGCCCAGACGCGTGAGGCTGTAGGAACCCGGCATGCAGGCCCAGACGAGCGCATGGCCCGACGCCTTCCGGAGCAACGGTTCCGCCACCGTGGCCGCGGCGCCCGGGCCCTCGGTAGCCAGCAACAGTGCGGCCCGCCGGGCGGTGATGTCGTCCTGCCAGGGGGTACCACGCAGGGCGGTTTCCTCCTCTTCGGCGTTCCGCAGGCCTTCGCTGATCGTGCCCGCGTAGATGACCCGGTTGTCCAACCGGGTCAGGGCCACTCTGGCTCGCTGTTCCGCGTCGCCCGCCTGCTCGGCCAGCGCCGCCAACCTCGGAGCCGCCTCGGCGGAACGGCCTTGCAGGCAGGCCAGCTGGGCGACCAGCAGTTCAGCGTCGAAGCCACCGCCGGCTTGCAGCGCTGCCCGGGCGAGCCGCTCGGCGAGCGCGAAGTCGTATCGCCACCGCGCGACGGTCGCGGCCTCGAGCATCTGTTCCGGACGCGCTCCGCCACCGAGCAGCCGCCAGGTGGCCACCCGCAGCACGTCCTCCCGGCGCCGGGCACCCGTGGCTTCCACCGCCTCGGCCAGCGAACGGGCGATGGAACGGGCACGCAGCAGCGGCATCCGCGACCGCAGCACCTCGCCGTAGAGGGGGTGCGCCAGCATGACCGAGACCCGGCGTCCGTCGAGCCGACTGAGGAGAAGACCCTTGCGCTCGAGAGTTTCCGCGATAGTCAGGTCGCCGAGTGCGCTCAGTTCGGCAGGGCCAAGGGGCTCGCCGCACGACACGATCTCCATCAGGGCACGTTCGTCCGGCTCCAGGCCTGCCAGCCGCGCCTCGACCAGCTCGACGAGCCGGTCCGTGGGACGCGGCTCCCCCACGAACCGCCAGACCCCGTTCTCGTTCGAGAGGACCCCCTCGTCGAGGGCACCCATCACCAGCTCGCGCAGGAACAGCATGTTGCCCTCCGAGCGCCGGGTGAGGTCGGCGATCGCGGCGTCGTCGACCGGTCCCCCTAGCACCCAGGACAACACCTCGCCGATCGCGTCGACGCCGAGGCCCTCGACCTCCACCCGGTCGGCCAAGCCGTCCTTCCACAGGGCGACCACGGGGTCGGGCGCCGGTTCGCAACTGCGCACCGTCGCGAGTACCTGCACCGAATCTGTGTCCGCCAACTGGTGGATCAGGGTCGCGGACATGTCGTCGAGCAAGTGGGCGTCGTCGACGAGCAGTACCAGACGCCTGCCGTCACCCCGTTCGACGAGCGCATCGGTGCAGCGACGCAGCAGGTCGGCCCGGTCGTCCACCACGCCCATCTCCGTCTGGGTGCTGGGGGGCAGCAGCGGCGCGAGCGCGCCGAACGGAATCCCGGAGCTGGCCTTGGTGGCCGTCGCTCGTGCCGTCCGCAAGCCGGCGCGAGCTGCGAGCTGCAGTCCTTCGGCGGCGAGCCTGCTCTTGCCCACACCCACCGGACCCGCGAGCACGACCCCGCGACTCCCCGAGCCGGCGAGCGTCTCGCGTAACCGCCGGAGCGCTTCGGCACGTCCGACCAGCGGCCACTGGGTCATCAGCGCAGAACCGTGTCCCGGACCATTCCGGATGGTCGAGCAGGACGACTTCGCGACAGCGCTCCCGATTCGTGACAACAGTGTCACCCAACCCTATCCGGTGTTACGCGGCGTCATGAGACGCTACCAAACCGTCGTTTGGTTCACAACTTGGTAGCGCTCAGGAGCGGCTGTCCGATGTGCTGACGGGCCTTGACGAGCTCGCGCGGACGGTCCACGACGAGCGTGGCGGTGAGGCGGCCGCGCGCGTCGACCCAGAAGGCCTTCCACCAGCCCGGCTCGCCGTCCTCGACGATCACGTCGTCACCGGGTCCGTGCGCACCCAGGTACTGCATCTTGTGCCCGAACTGATCGCTCCAGAAGTACGGAATGGGGTCATAGGGCGCCACGCCGCACAGACCGGGCTTGAGCAGCGCCGCCACCGCCACCGCAGGTGCACTCGCGGCGTGGTCCCAGTGCCGCACACGCAGCCGGCGGGCCCACCGCCGGGACCACCAGGCGGCGACATCGCCCACCGCCACGATCCCCGGCGCCGCTCGCAGCCATTCGTCCACCACCACACCGTCGTCCAGTTCCAGTCCGCTGCCCTCCAGCCAACCGGCTTCCGGCCGATCCCCGATCGCGGCGACCACCACGTCGGCAGTCAGATCACTGCCGTCCGACAACCGCACGCCCTCGTTCGTCATCGACTCGGCAGAACATCCGAATCGCAGGTCCACACCATCCCACCAGGGAGCCAACCGCTGCGCCACCTCAGGTCCGAACATGTCGGCGAAAGGCGCCGAGCCGCTGCTCACGCAGGTCACCTCGCAGCCTGCGGAAAGCGCCGCCGTGGCCACCTCGGCGCCGATCCAGCCGGCTCCGACGATCAGAACGCGAGCGCCACGCCTGAGCTGCTTACGCAGCCGGAGGGCGTCACCCAGGGTGCGCAGCGTCATTTGCCCGCCGTCCCCCGGCAGTTGGCGCGGCCGGCTGCCCGTAGCGATCACCAGCCCGTCGTAGGGGATCTCCCCGTGTGCGGTGACCACCACCCGATCCGCCGGCCGCAGAGCAGTCGCCTGCACACCGAGCCGCAGATCGACCTGCAAAGCCGTGTAATCGACGGGCAGCGAGCTGTCCGTACGGTCCGTCGACAACATGTCCTTGGAAAGGGGCGGACGGTCGTAGGGCGCATGCGGCTCCGCGCCGAGCAGCGTGATCCGGCCCTCGTAACCCTGACGCCGCAACTGCTCGCAACTGCGTGCGCCGGCCAGCCCGGCCCCGACAACCACCACGTGTTCCAACGATTTCGCTGCCATGAACCTGTTCTCCTCGGTCGATCGCCACTCGTCGTCCCCCAGGGGAAGGGCCTCCGCCCGGTCCGCGCGGAGGCCCTTCCCGTCGAAATCATTCCTTGGTGGGGAACACGATCGGGACCGAACTGAACCCGGAAACCTGCCCGGGCGTCCATTCCGGCTTCTTGGTGCGATCGAGCTCGAACTCAGGGATCCGCTTCAGGAACTCGCCGAGCGCGATCTGGCCCTCCACGCGCAGCAGGTGCGCACCCAGACACCGGTGGATTCCGTTGCCGAGACCGAGGTGACGGTTCGGTGTGCGGTCCGGGAGGAACGCGTCCGCATACGGGAATGCGGACCTGTCCCGGTTGGCCACCGGCAGCCACAGCATCGCCGTCTGCCCCGGCTCCATCGTGACGCCACCCACGGTCACCTTCTCGGTGACCAGCCTTCCGAGCAGAGCCGGGCTGTAGTAACGCAGGAACTCGTCGACGGCGGTCGGAAGCAGATCCGGATTCGCGATCAGCCTGCGGCGCAACTCGACGTCCCAGGCCAACCGCCACAAGGCGGTGGAGAGGAACCGGGCGGTGTTGTCGATCCCGCCGATCAGCAGAACCGTGAAGAAGCCGACGAGGTCGTCATCGGACAGTCGATCCCCGTCGACCTCCGCGTGGACGACGAGTGACATGATGTCGTCGCCAGGATTGCGGCGGCGCTCGTCGATCAACTGCCGGGCGTGCTCGACCATCTCGCCGAAGGTGGCGGCCGCCTTCTCCGGCTCACTGACGAAGTAGTGCGTGATCGCCCACATCCACTTCCGGTACAGCTCGCCGTCCTCCGGCGGCAGGCCGAGGATGATCGCGGTGAGCCTGCCCGGAATTTCGTTGGCGAACCAAGAGGCGGCATCACCTTCGCCAAGCCCGATGCGGGTGTCGATGAGATCGTTCGCCGTCGCGCGCAGCTGCGGGCCGAATTCGGCGGTCTTGGCCGGCGAGAACGGCGCGGCGACCAGCTTCCGGTAGTTCTTGTGCACCGGGTCGTCCTGCGCGGCGAGCATGAGCTCGAACTCGCCGGTCTCGTAGCGCGGGAAGGTCACACCCTTGTTCGAAAACGCCGTCGTGTTCTGCATGATTTCGACGGTCTGCTGGTAACCGCCCACGACCCAGTGCCCGCCATAGGCCTGGCTCCAGGCGACGGGGGTACGCTCCGCCTCGTCGCGCAGGGCTTCGTAGTAGGCGAACGGCGAGCCGTCGGGACCGAGCGGTGTGTTGTAGTGGTCCGCGGTCGCCATCAGGCTTTCGCCGGCGGCGCCGAGGAAGGGACAGGCTTCAGTGGCAGTCACTCCAGGACCCTCCTTCAGTGGAATTATTCGGCAGGAACGGACGAATCGAGCCGGATCGCGAACTCGGGGCAGAGCGAAACCGCTTCACGTGCCCGTCCGAACGTCGCGGTGTCGCTCTCCTCGACGACCGGCATGAGCACGCGGGCCCGACCCCAGTCGTCCTCCTCGTCGGGTTGGAACAACTCCGGAGCGATCAGGTAGCACTTGCCGTGCCCCTGACACTTGTCCCAGTCGACACGTAGATCCACGGAAATCTCCTCATCGAGCGTGCTCGTACGGTGACGTGACGTCCGACTTATGTGACCACGGCCACCACACGCGAGGCAGGAGTAGTGGGTACCGCACTTCCACCCCCCGCCACCACCAGCCCACAATCAGCCCCGAGATTCCCCGCCGCGAAAAGAAAACCGGACCGCCCAGGGGGCGGCCCGGTTCGTGGACGGGCGAGGGATCAGCGCGACGAGCGGCCCGTCACTTGATGAGGTGACCGGCATCCACCGGGAGGGCGACCCCGGTGACGTAACGACCCGAGTCGGCGACCAGGTACAGCACGGCCTCGCTGATGTCTTCGGGTTCGACCACGCCGACCGGCAGGAGATTACCCATCAGTTCGCCGAGTTGCGGGTGCTTTTCCCCGTACTTCCCCATGACCTCATTGGTGACCATCGGAGTGTTGACCCCGGTCGGGTGCACGCTGTTGACCCGGATCGAGTGCGGCGCGAGGTCCGCGGCCGTACAGCGCATGAGGCCCACCATGCCGTGCTTGGCCACCGTGTAGGCGGTCAGGCTCAGATCGTTGTTGGCGGCGTATTTCAGCCCTTGGGTAGAACAGGTGAAGACGATCGCGCCACCGTTGCCCGCGTCCACCATGGCGGGCGCGGCCGCCTCCACCGTGTTCCACGCTCCGCCGATGTTGATGTCCAGTGTCGTCTGCCAGACCTTCTGCCGCTGCTCCGGGTCCGTCGGCTCGTCGACGGCGATGGCGAGGATTCCCGCGTTCGCCACGACGATGTCCAGCCGCCCGAGCTCGGCGACGCCATCGGCCACCACCTCGCGCAGCGCCGCCTGGTCGCGCACGTCCACAACGCGGGTCAGGGCTTTCCTGCCGCGCTTTTCCACTTCGCGCGCGGTCTCCTCGAGGTCTTCGGGTGTGGGCATCGGATAGCTGACGGTCTCCACCGGAGCACAGATGTCGACCGCGATGATGTCCGCGCCCTCTTCCGCGAGCCGGATGGCGTGGCTACGCCCCTGTCCCCTGGCAGCGCCGGTGATGAAGGCGACCTTCCCCTCCACTCGTCCCATAGCGGCGGTTTCCTTTCGACTTGGTTGTCGGACTACGCCCGGCCGCACGGCCGGACGTCACGCTTCCTGGAGTTTCGGAGCGACTTCGCTCGTGAGCAGTTCCAGTGACCGGTTCCAGGGTTCCGGGTTCTCGGTGTAGTCGTGGCCGTAGACCATCGTGGTGCCCCAGCCGCCGGTGCGTTCGCGAATGGCAGCCAGCTTTTCCGCCACGGTGTCCGGGGATCCGACGATCCACACGTGGTCGAGGAGAGTGTCCACGTCCACCTCGTTGACGTCGTGGTCCGGGAGCATCGCCTGCAGCAGCCCGAACTGCTTGTACACGGGCAGCAGGTAGTTCAGCCAGGCCTGGCCCATTCCGCCCTCGACGGCCAGCCGCCGGGCCTCCGAGTCGGTCTCGGCCACCAGCACGTCCCGGACCACGTGCAGGTCCGACCGGTCCACGGTCAGCCCGGCCTCGGTTGCCGCCTTCTCGTAGGTCTCCCAGTGGTTGCTGATGGCGGCTTCGCCGGCGTAGACGGACAACGGCAGGTATCCGTTGCGGCCCGCGAACTGCAGCGTCGGCGAGTTCGGGCTCAGCCCCGCCATCGCGATGTCGACCTTGCCCCCGTAGGGCCGGATGTCGCGCCATTCGTGGCCGTCCACCGGCTCCGGGTAACCGGCCTTCCAGTACTCGCCCTCGAAGTGGAACGGCTCTGCCTTCCACACCCGCTGCATGATCTCCAGCGCCTCGATGGTCATGCGGTGGTTCTCCGACAGATCACTCAGGCCCCGAATGGCCGCGTCACTCGGATAGGCGCCGGCTCCGATCCCGAGGATGTACCGCCCCCTGGTGACGTGGGTGAGCCACGAGACCTGCACGGCCAGCGTGCCGGGATGGTGGTAGGGCAGCAGGTGCGCCCCCGGGCAGAGCTTGATGTTGTCCGTACCGCGGGCGGCGGCGGCGATGGCCAGTTCCGGATTGGGAATGGACTCATAGGTCATCGTGGCGTGCTCGCCGATCCAGTACTCGGTGAACCCGGCGCGGTCGCACTCCTCCGCCTGGGTCACCGCCCAGTCGAACACCTCCCGCGGCGACCGCGTCGGCCGCATGAACGGCGTCTGAAACATCGCGAACTTCATTGTTCGTGCTCCCAACCGAAAGAGCGTTCACCAGGTGCGCGCACCCGGCAGTGGTGGATGCCACCACCCTGCACGAGCGACATCAGCGGATCAGCAGTAGCCACTACTCGGTTCACCGCCCGACCGCCCGCAAGCCTCGCTACGGCTCGTGGGCCCCAACGGCCGCCGGTCGTCAAGCCTGCCGAGATGGGGCAGGAACTCCCCGGCGGGCAGGAGGCATCCGGCCGGCAGCTCGTAGAGCTGGTACTCCGCGTCGAAGACCTCCAGCACCGGCCCCGTCTGGGCGCTCAACGTCTGCGTGCCGACGCCGGCACCTCGGCGCGCGGCGTGTTCCGTGCCCGCTGCCCCGGCGTGACCAGACCGACCGGAACGTAGCCGGTCTCGTCCCATACCTCCGGCAGCGCGACCGCGACGTCCTCGGGGGTGGGTTCCGCGCCGAGCCGCGCACCCGTGGTCTGGCCGAGGAAGAACCGGCTGACCTGGCGGCCCGCGGCGGCGATGACCTCGCCGGTGAAATCGCACGAGGGGTGAGCCAGCAGCAGCAGCACGGGCGCCACCTGCTCCGTGCGGAAGTCGCGTTCCAGCTCAGCCCGGCGCTGTGGACTGACGTCGGGCGCGCTGGCGTAGAGCGGAGTCCACGCCGTCGGCGAGATCGCGTTCACGGCAATACCGGCCTGGCGACCCTCGACGGCCAGGGCGCGGGTCATGCCGAGTATCGCGCCCTTGCACGAAGCGTAGGCAGCGCCGTGCTGGTCGCCGAAGAACGCGCCACGGGAGACGGTGTTCACGATACGCCCGTAGTTCCGCGCGGCGAGGTGCGGCCAAGCGGCCCGATTCACCTGCCACGTCCCGCGCAGGTGGATGTCGACCATCCGCTCGAACTCATCGTCCGGGTACTCGGCGAAGGAGTGGAACTGCACCACCCCGGCGTTGTTGACCACGATGTCCAGCCGGCCATAGGTGTCCAGCGCGGTCTCCACGACAGCTCTGGCACCCGCGGTCGTCCCGATGTCGGAGGTGTCCGCGACGGCGACACCGCCGGTGCGGGTGATCGCCTCCACCACCTCGTCGGCGACCGGGCGTTGCGCTTCGGTGCCCGGGCGGATCCGGTTGTTCACCACCACCTTGGCGCCGCGTTCGGCGAGCAGCCGGGCGTAGGCGCTCCCGAGCCCGCGCCCAGCTCCGGTGACGACGGCGACCTGGCCGTCGAGTCGCATCCGATCCATCGGAAAGTATCCTTCCCGGACGGGCGGGCGGCGACCGCGATCGCCGTCAGCCCCTCCGACTTCGGTCGAGCAGACGGTGCCTTCGGCCCACCGGACAGCTGATGATCGATCTGACCACAAGACGGCGGGCGGCAGATCACGCGGCGGAAGGGCCGGTCTCGCGCCAGGTCCCCGCCGCCGCCTTCCGCGCAGACGCGGACTGGATGCCGTGACGGTGACAGGCCGGCGCGGCCGGACGACGAAGTGCCCGTCACGTTCGGGATGGGCACTTCGTCGTCTGAGTTCACATCAGCTCGAAGATCGTCGCGTTGGCCTGTCCGCCGCCTTCGCACATGGTCTGAAGCCCGTACCTGATGCCTTCCCGGCGCATGTGGTGCAGCAGCGTCGTCGCGATGCGCGCCCCGGATCCCCCTAGCGGGTGGCCGAGGGCGATAGCGCCCCCAAGGGGGTTGACGAGCTTGTCGTCCGCGCCGGTTTCGGCGAGCCACGCCATCGGCACCGGAGCGAACGCCTCGTTGACCTCGAACGCCCCGATCTCGTCGATGCGGAGCCCGGAGCGGCGCAGGGCCTTCTCGGTCGCCGGGATCGGACCGGTCAGCATGATGACCGGATCCGAACCGGCCAGCACGGCGGTGTGGACGCGAGCGAGCGGCCGCAGGCCCAGCTCCGCCGCCTTTTCCGACGTCGTCATCAGCAGGGCGGCCGCCCCGTCGGAGATCTGGGAGGCGTTGCCGGCGGTGATCACCCCGTCCGGGCGGAAAACCGGCTTCAATTCGGCGAGCTTCTCCACGGTGCCGCCCCGGCGGATCCCCTCGTCCTGGGCGAAGAACGAGCCGTCGACATCGATCGGCGCGATCTCGTCCGTGAACAGACCGCTGTCCTGAGCCACCGCGGCGCGCTCGTGGCTGCGCAGAGCGAACTCGTCGAGCGCGGTGCGCGAGAGCCGCCACCGCTGCGCGATCATCTCCGCGCCCGCCCCCTGGTTCGGCACCACACCGTCGAACCGCCGGGCGAACCGGGGCCCGAGCGGGTCCATGCCGTTGGTGGAGGAGCCCATCGGGACGCGCGTCATCGACTCGACACCACCGGCGACGGCGACGTCGTACTGGCCGGCGACGAGCCCGGCCGCCACCGAGTGGATCGCCTGCTGCGACGAGCCGCACTGCCGGTCGACGGTGCAGCCGGGCACCGTCTCCGGCCAGCCCGCCGCGAGGACGGTGTTGCGGGCGATGTCGAACGTCTGCTCGCCGATCTGGGAGACACCCCCAGACCACGTCGTCGACGACGGCCGGATCCACACCGGTGCGGCGTGCCAACGCCTCGAGGACGTGTGCCGACAAGTCGACGGGGTGAACCGGCGCCAGAGCGCCATTTCGCTTGCCGACGGCCGTTCGCACGGCCTCGACGATCACGGCGTCACGCACGTGGATCCCCTTTCTGTCCGATGTGGTTCAGGCGCCGGTCCGGCCGGGGCGCGGTCCGGCCACGATGGCCACCAAGGCGACGAGCCCGACCGCGGCGGCGGTCATGACGAAGAAAGCGGGAGCGAGAGCGCTGCCGGTCGCTCGGACCAACCACACGCAGATCACCGGTGCCGTTCCGCCCGCGACGACCACACCGATGTTCCAGCCCAGCGAAGTGCCGGTGAAGCGGATGGCGCGCGGGTACAACTCCGGTGACAGCGAGTAACCGGTGACCTGCAAGAACGCACTGTTGGCCATGATCACCAGGAACGCCAGGCCGGCCAGCGCGAGGTTGCCCTGTCCCATCAGCCACATGCCGGCCCAGGTCACCAGGAGGTATCCGCACATCCCGACCGTACCCAGCCGAGGCAGGCCCCAGCGGTCGCCGAGCCTGCCCACGGGGATCATCAGCAGGGCCGTGATCACCACGACCGCGGTCGTCACCCAGTACACACCGGTCTTCGGGTACCCGAGCCGTTGGATCAGGTGGATGCTGACGTAGGTCAGTCCGAAGTAGGCGGTGCCGTTGACCGCGGCCGACAACCCGGCTCCCTTGAGGACCGGGAGCCAGCCCAGCCGCACGACGTCCAGCAGCGAAGTCCGCTTGCCGGTCTGCTCGACCGGGTGCGCCTCGGCGGTGATCCGGCGACGGATGGCGAAGCACACCACCGTCAACGGCAGCGCGATCAGGAACGGGATGCGCCAGCCCCACTCAGCCATCTGCTCGGTCGTGGTGAGCGCGGAAACCAGGCCCGCCACGGCGGCAGCCACTCCGAAACCGAGGGTCGCCCCCGCCGGGTTGAACGCGCCGAACCGGCTCTTGACCTCGTTCGGCGCGGCCTCGGAGACGAACGTGGCCGCACCGGCGACCTCCGCGCCCACCGAGAACCCCTGGACCAGCCGCAGCACGATCAACAGCACCGTGGCGGCGACGCCGATCGTCGCGTGCGTGGGCAGCAGGCCGAGCAGGGTGGTGGCGACCCCCATGCACAGAATCGTCGCGACGAGCACCTTGCCGCGATCCACCCGGTCGCCGACCAGGCCGAACGCGATCCCGCCCAGCGGCCTGGCCACGTACGCCGTGGCGAACACGACCAGGGTGAGCAGCAAGGAGACGACCGGGTCGTCGTTGGGGAAGTACAGCGGTGCGATGAACACCGAGAGGTACCCGTAGGAGCTGAAGTCGTACCCCTCGACGAACGTGCCGACGCCTCCCGCGATCGCAGCGCGGCGTGCGCGGTGGACACTCTGCGCGCCGGGGGCGCCCTCCGCGCCGGCCTGGGTTCTGCCGGGTTCGGAAACCGTGGGTTCGGTGGACATCGTAGATGTTCCCTCTCGTCCTTGAGATGGATGAATTCGGGCGGGGATAGGTCAGAGCAGCGCGATCGCGTTCGCGGGCGAGCTGACACCACCGGTGATCGGGAGCGGCACACCGGCGAAGAGGAAGTCGGCTCGTCCCTGGCGAGCGCAGGCCGCCGCCAGGGCCTCGAAGTCGAGTAGTTCGGCCAGTGCGAACCCCAGTGCCGGGATGAGCCTGCGGTGCAGCGAGCCGTCCTCACGGGTTCCGGGGCCGCGTTCCACGGCCGGGTTGTCCGCCGCGACCGCGGCGATGCCGGTGTCCCAGAGGAAACGCGCGGTGGACTCGGCTCCCGAGAGGCCCGCCCATGCCTTCACCGCCGAGGGCATGTCGTCTCCCGCGGCCGCGCGCCGCCGGTATTCGGCCGTCCAGCCGAACCGCAGGCAAAGGATGTCACCCCGGCGGAGTTCGACGCCGGCGTCGGCGGCGACCGTGCGCAGGTCCGCCACGGTGACGGCGTCACCGCCGAACGGGTCGTACGGAATCCCGTTCCGCTCGCGGTGCCCGGCGATGTCGAGGAGCACGCCCCGGCCGACGATGCCGCGCGCCGCCCAGTGCTGCATGCCCAGGCGTTCCCTCGCCTCGCCCTGGTCGGTGATTCCGCCGAACCAGCCGTGCTCGCGGGCGCGGACGTGGCCGAGCCCGTCCCACTGCGACGACGCCTGCGGGTTGAAGGCGCCGAGGGTGTCCTCGAAGGTGTTGCGGTCGTGCGGGAACACCTCGTGTTCGACCGCGGCCCGGCCGAACAGGGGCGGGTCGAAGGCGTCCAGGCTCAGGTTGAGCGGGAGGACCTCGCCGGTCCGCACCAGACCGGCCGCGCGCACCACGTCCTCCGCGCCCAGGCGGGACAGAGTGCCCAGCGGCGCGGGCAGCACGTCCCACGCGTGGCGGACACCGAGGGTGCCGAGTTCGGGGAGTTCGTCGTAGGCCGGTTCGGCCATCACGCCTTCGCCTTTCGTCCGAGCCGGATTTCCACACCCGGCCGCGAAACGTGCAGTGAGGTCACCGAGCCCTGCTCGGCGATGAGGTCGGTCAGCTCCTGGACGATCCTGTTCGCCGAGCGCCGGGGGTCCGTCCTGATCGGACCGGCGTTCTTCATGGCGTCCACTTCCTCGTCGGAGGTGAGGTAACGCAGCAGGAGTTCCTCGTCGGAAATGCCGAGGGGGAACTTGCGCCGGATCTCCTCGATGGAGGGCTGCGGGCGCACCCAGTCCGCGAGCTTCTTCGCACGTTCGCTCGCGAGAATACGGTCCTGCACGTCCGGGTCCAGCGGAGCCGCCAGCGGACCGTAGTGCTCCAGCGCGTAGTGCACGACCTCGTCCGGCACCAGCCGGTACCGGTCACCGGTGACCACGTTGAGAACGGCCTGGATTCCGACGAACTGGGAGAACGGGGTAGCCATGATGGGGTGCCCGAGCTCTTCGCGCACCCGCGGAATCTCGGCCAGCACTTCGTCCAGGCGGTCGGCCATCCCGTGGGTGGCCAGCTGGTTCTTCAGCGTCCCGGTCATCCCACCCGGGAGCTGGTGCTGGTAGATCCGCGGGTCGTACTCGGCGGGCGCCCCGGGCTCGAACCCAGCGTCCCGCGCGGCCCAGATGAAGTTCTCCTCCACCGGAGGCAGCTGGTCGACGTCGAGGCCGTGCGACAAGCCCATCGTTTCCAGGATCGGCAGCATGCCCTCGGTGCTGGGCAGCGAGGGCCCGTTGGCCATCGGCCGGGAGGCGGTGTGCAGGATCGTGAACCCGGCTTTGACGCCCTCGATGTAGTTGTGCTGCGCGAGACCGGTGGAGGCGTGGCAGTGCAGCTCGAGCGGGATCGTGCCAGTGGCCTCACGGATCGCCGGCAGCAGGGTGCGAGCGCGCTCGGGGGTCAGCACACCGGGAGCGTCCTCGACGTAGATCGTCTCCACGCCCCGCCAGCTCGCCATCTCCTTGGCTCGCGCGGCGAAGAACGCGTCGTCGTGCACCCCGGTCAGCCCGTACATGATCGCGGGTACGGCCTGACCGCCGGAGGTGTGGATCACGCTCGCCAGCCGGTGCATCGTCGGCATGTCGTAGAGGCAGTCGTAGATCCAGAAACTCGTCACACCGTGCTTGATGAGGGTCCGCACCCACAGGTCGACGATCGCGTCGGGCGCCATCGCGAACCCGATGACAGCGGTGGTTCGCATACCCGCGCGAAGCACACTGTTCGGCAGGTTCCGCACGAGGAAGTCGGTGGACGCCCACGGGTCGTCCTTGAACTCGCGCAGCAGCACCGTGAACATGCCCGGGCCGGTCAGGTCGACGACCCGGAATCCGGTGCGGTCCAGGTGCGGCAAGGCGTCAGCGGCCTGGTAGGCACGCATGCGCAGGCCCCACAGGCTTTGCTGACCGTCGCGCAGCGTCTGGTCGACGAACTCGATGGTCGGACTGCTCACGGATGTCTCCTTTGACCGCGGAGGATTCGGGGCCGCACTGCTGGGACAGAGCCGCAGGGTCGAGCCCGCAGATAAACTACCAAACAGATGGTTGGTAATCAACGGACGTGGCCGGAATGCTTGGTGATAAGCGGAGAAAACCGGCCAGGAACACGGCTACGGCGTTTGTTCGACCCAACTGGTTGGTTGTATCGTCAGAACCAGGTGCGAAGCGACTGACTCGACTTCGCGTCGACGATCCGACGAGTCGAGACGAGGGGACGACCATGGCCGCGAAATCCAAGGGCAGGACGACCGAGCGGCGCAACCGGGAACCGGAGATCATCGCCGCGGCGATCGAAGTCTTCCACCGCAAGGGCTACGCCGCGGCGTCGCTGCAGGACGTCGCCGACATCGTGGGCGTCCTGAAAGGCAGCCTGTACCACTACATCTCCTCGAAGGAGGAGCTGCTCGCGAGGATCTGCGTGGAGTCGCACCGGCAGTCCTCGGTGATCATGCAGGAGTCCTTGGACGCCGCCGACAACCCGCTGGACCAGCTCCGCGCGTTCCTGCACGCGACGGCGGTGTGGTACCTGACCAACATCGAGCGCGTCAGCATCTACTTCAACGAGGGCAAGCGGCTCACCGGCGCACGCCTCGAGGAAGTCCGCGCCCAGGGCCGGGAGTTCCACACGTTCATCCGGTCACTGATCGACAAGGCGCGCACCGACGAACAGGTCCGCTCCGAGATCGATCCCCGCATCGCCGCCCAGCTGATCGTCGGCGCGCTGAACAGCATCCCGACCTGGTACCGGCCGGACGGCCTGTACTCACCGGAGGAGGTCGCCGGCATCTACGTCGACATGGTGCTCGCGGCGCTGTGCAACCCCGCCCCTCCGCCGACCCGTGCGAAGTCGGCCTGACGCGCCGCAGGGGTGCTCGCGGACTCCGCGAGCACCCCTGCGCCTGTCACACCGTCAGCCGTTGGCCGCACTGGGCAGCTTCACGCGCGGAGCGACCTCCTGCGCGAGCAGCCGCAGCGACTCGTTCCACGGCGACGGGTCGTCGATGTAGTCGTAGTCGTAGATCATGAGGGTGCCGAAGCCACCGGTGGCCTCCTGGAACTCCTCCAGCTTCGCGACCACGGTGTCCGGGCTGCCGCAGAGCCAGACGTGCTCGGCGAGGAAGTCGACGTCGATGTCGGAGGAGTCCACGCCGGTCCCCTCTGCCAGACCGTCGATGATGCCGAACTGCTTGTAGACCGGCAGAAGGTACTCGGTCCACGCCCGGCCCATGCCGCCCTCCTTGGCCAGGCGCTTCGCCTCGGCGTCGGTCTCGGCGACGAAGACGTCCCGCACCACGTGGTGGTCCTCGCGCTCAGCCGTCCGGCCGGCCCCGGCGGCGGCCTCGGAGTAGACCTTCCAGTGATTCTTGAGGAAGGGAACGCCGGAGTACACCGACAACGGCAGGTAGCCGTTCGCGCCGGCGAACCGGATCGAGGGCGAGTTGGCGCTCAGACCGGTCACCCCCATCCGCACCTTGCCGCCGTAGGGCAGCATGTTGCGGAACGGGTGGCTCGGGTCCTCCTCCGGGAAACCGGCCTTGAAGAACTCGCCCTCATGGTGGAACGGCTCCCCTTTCCAGATCCGCTCCATGATCTCGATGGCCTCGCCGAGCATCTTGTGGTTCTTCGACAGGTCGGTGAAACCACGCAGCGTTCCGTCGGCCGGGTAAGCGCCCGCGCCGACCCCGAGGATGTACCGGCCCTCCAGGATCTGCGTCAGCCACGCGATCTGGATCGCCAGCGACGCCGGGTTGTGGTAGGGCAGGAGATGCGCACCCGGCGCCAGGATGATGTTTTCGGTGTTCAGCGCACAGGCCGACAGCACCATCTCCGGGTTCGGGATGCTCTCCCAGGACTGGGTCGCGTGCTCGCCGACCCAGTACTCGGTGCAACCGACCTGGTCGGCGACCGTCGCCCGATCGACCGCCCACTTGAACACCTCGCGCGCCGAGCGCGTGGGAGGCATGAACGGGGTCTGGAACACAGCAGCGTGCACGAGTTAGCTCCTTTGCCGATTGCGTCCACACTTCCCGGCCCACCGGGAAGCGGGTGACTCCGAGCCGGCGGGACGTGGCCAACCAACCGACTGTTTTGCAGAGCCTAACGGGAGGCCGAAACGTCGTCAACACGGAGTTTTAGCGATCAGCGAGCCAGGTCAACCTTGTCAACCTACCGGATGTTTGTTAACTTCCCAGCGTCGGACTCCAGCGCGGGGGTCCCCTCCCGCCCGCGAACCCGACACCTCCAGCCGTCCGTCCCTCCCGGGCGGGAGCCTTCCCGCTGACTCCGAGGAGCAAGAATGACTACTTCGAACAAGGCTGACCTGGTCGAGTTCGCCGAGACCTACATCGACGCCTACAACAGCGGCGACCTCGACCGGATCACCGCCCTCCTGGCCGAGGACGTCCGGTTCGTCCACCACAACCGCGGCGTCGACGTGCAGGGCAAGGACGCGGCCCGCCAGCTCTTCGAGACCTACGGGCAGCTCTTCCCCGGCAAGGCGTTCAGCAACCGCCGTAGCATCGCTGCCTCCGGTGACCGGGTCTTCGTCGAGCACACCTGGGGCGGCACGGCCGCGGCCGACGTGCCGGGCTGGGCCGCCGCGGGCGAGACCGTCAGTCTCGACCTCGGCACCTTCATGACCATCCGCGACGGCCTGCTCGTCGAGTACCACGACTACGGCTGATCCTCCAGCCCGAAAACGACTCCGGGGAGTGCTCCGCCAATCGCGGATCACTCCCCGGAGTCACGTTCCGAGCCGTTCACGCCCGATCCGCCCGGGCATCCCCGGTGCCCGCCCTCGCGGGCACCGGGCGAAGCCCTACTCCGGCAGCAAGCCCTGTACCAGCTCGCGCAGCGCGACCACGTGCCGCAGGTACACGTGCACCCCCATCTCCCACGTGAAGCCCATTCCGCCGTGGACCTGGATCGCGCTTTCGGCGACCGCGCGCGCCGTGGCCAGCGCGTGCAGCGCCAGGCGGCGCGTACTGACCGGCTCGGCGCCCTCACGGAAGTCGTCCGAAGCAGCCCACAGCACCGCGGTCTCGGCACGTTCGGCCAGTTCGAGCATGTGCGCACAGCGGTGCTTGATGGCCTGGAAACTGCCGATCGGAACGCCGAACTGCCTGCGCTCCTTCGCGTATTCCACCGCGTCGCGCAGACAGCGCTTCGCCGCACCCACGCCCTCGGCCGCCCAGAGCACCGCGAATTCGCGAGCAGCGACGGGATCGAAGTTCGTCGTCACTTCCAGCGCGACCGGGCGCAGAGTCAGCGGGAACGGGTCCTCGGCGCCCCGGGCAGCGTCCAGGAATCCGTCGCGCCCGGACAGAACCCGGATGCCGGCCTCGTTGCCGTAGGGGACCATCGGGCCCGCGCCGGGAACGGGCACCGACACCGTGACCGGGCCCGGGTGCTCCCGGGCCGGGCCCGACCAGCGTTTCGCGGCGAGCGTGACCACGAGCGGCAGTGGAACGCAGAACTCGCCCCAGGTCATTGCGACCTCGGCGAGGTCGCGCAACGTCGCGCCAGCCCCGCCGGCCTCCTCGGGAACGCCGATCTCGTCCCAGCCGCCCTCGCGTAGCGTCTCCCAGTCCAGCAGGCGTTCCTCGGTGTAACGGGCGATCGGTTCACCGCCGAGAGAACGCGTCAGCAGATCCCGGATGCCTTCCGCCGCCAGTGCACCGATCTTGCCTGTCGTCAGCTGTGTCATTGCCCCTCACTTCGGCAGGCCGAGCACGCGCTCGGCCATGATGTTGCGCTGGATCTCCGAGGAACCGGAGTAGATGGACGACGACCGGGTCTCCAGGTACTGGTGACGCCAGTGGCTCCGGTGATCCGGGCAGGAGGCCGCGATCGCGAGCTCGGTCATCTCCTGCCAGAGCTCGCTCCAGGTCACCTTCAGCACAGAGGCGGCACGGGCGAAGGCCACGGGATCGTCGACCAGTTCAACGGCCTTGCCGACCTGCCACCGGACGAGCTCGAGCCGGACGTCGAAGTCCTCTGCGTCCAGGAGCCGTCCTGCTCTTGCCGCGCAGCAGCGCAGGAGCAGATCCATGTCCCCGCGCATCTCGACGTAGCGGGTGATGCCCTCGATCGCGCCGCGCTCGTTCTGGAGCACGGTCATCGCGACCTTCCATCCCTCGCCCTCACCTCCGAGCCGGTCCTCCTCGGCCACCCAGACGTCTTCGAAGAAGACCTCCGCGAAATGGGACGTGCCGGAGATCTGCTTGATCGGGCGCACGGTTACGCCGGGCTGCTTCATGTCCAGCAGGAACATCGACAGGTTGCGGTAACGCGGCGCGTCGGGGTTCGTCCGCGCGAGGAACAGGCTGCGGTCGGCCACGTCGGCGAAGCTGGTCCAGATCTTCTGACCGGTGACCCGGTAGCCGTTGCCGTCTCGCCGCGCCATCGTGGAAACGCTGGCCAGGTCCGAGCCCGCTCCCGGCTCGGAGAACCCCTGGCACCAGATCTGCTCTCCGGACAGGATCCCCGGCAGGAACCTCGCCTGCTGCTCAGGGGTGCCGTGCGCGATCAGCGTCGGCGCGGTCAGGATCTTGCCGATCCGCCCGAACCCCTCGGGTGCGTGCGCGCGCGCCGCGAGCTCGTGGAACACGACCTCCTCGGCAAGCCCCAGCCCTTGCCCGCCGTACTCGCGCGGCAGCGAGAGCCCCGCGTACCCGCCGCGGTGCAGCTGCTTGTCCCACTCGCGGCGCACCTCGGTGACCTCCGCCGGCGACAGCGAGTTCCGCCGGCTCCGCCAGCGCTCGGGCACGGAGTCGCGGAGCCACTGCTCGGCTTCGTAGGAGAACCGCGACAGGTCCCCTCGCTCGGACGGCGTCATCGCCCCTCACCTTCCCGGTAACCAACCGACTGATAGGTAGACTAGAAATCGGCGCACCTCTACGTCAATGAGCGCCCAGTTTCGCCTACATTATGCGGTCGCCAGGGTCTTGAAAAGCTAGCCAAACAACCGGTAGGTTGTCGTTGTCACAGTGCAGCGACGAGGAGGACCGGTGCCCAGGCCCGACATGACAGCGACTACCCCCTCGGCCGAGGTGCGCCTCGAGCGGGAGGGACCGATCGCGTGGCTCACCCTCGACCGGCCCGATCGGCTCAACGCGCTGTCCATGCGCATGCTCGACGAGCTCGCCGAACACCTGGCTCGACTGGAGAACTCCGACGCGCGCGTGGTCGTCCTGCGCGGCGCGGGCCGCGCCTTCTCGGCCGGCTACGACGTCTCCGGCGAATCCGAGGAGATCGGCGACGCGCACACGCGAAGTTCGGTGGCCGACCGTGACCGGCAGGCGGCCTACATCGATCGCTTCACCCGGATCTGGCGGCACCCCCAGCCGGTCATCGCCGCCGTCCACGGTTACTGCATGGCCGGGGCGACCCAGCTCGCGCTGTTCTGCGACATCACCGTCGTCGCCGAGGACACCCAGCTCGCCGCCTCCCCCGCGATTCCGCTGGGCGGCGGGTTCATCTCGCCCCTGTGGTCGTTCCAGATCGGGCCGCAGCGCGCGAAGGAGATGTCGTTCGTGCCGGGCCGGCGCATCGACGGGCGCACGGCCGTGGAATGGGGGTTCGCCAACACCGCCGTCCCGGCCGCGGATCTGGAGAAGTACGTACGCGAGCTCGCGCTGTCCATCGCGAAGACGCCGGCGTCGATCCTGCGGATGAAGAAGCTCGCGATCAACCGGGTGCAGGAGATGCACGGTTTCCTCACCGTCGCCGGCATGGGCGCAGACACCGACGCGCTGATCCACACCACACCGGACGTGACCGAACTGCAGGAACTGGTCAAGGACATCGGCCTCAAGCAGGCCATCGCACACTTCCGCGGCTGACGAGCCGGCCGGCGGAACAAGGAGGTTCCCGATGCGCACGACACCAGCCGAAGCGGTCGAGCGGGCGGTGACAGCACTCGCCGAAGGACGGATGGTCGTCGTCGTCGACGACCACGACCGCGAGAACGAAGGCGACCTGATCCTGGCCGCCGACAGCGTGACCCCCGAGCAGATGACGTTCCTGGTGCGCAACACGACCGGCATCGTGTGCACCCCGATGACCGCGGACCGCGCCGACGCGCTCGGGCTGCCACTCATGGTCGAGGACAACACCGACGCCCACGGCACCGCGTTCACCGTCTCCGTCGACCACCTCGACGCCGGCACCGGGGTTTCGGCGACCGCCCGCGCACTGACCTGCCGCGCCCTGGCCGACCCCGCGACCCGGCCGGAGCAGCTCCGGCGCCCGGGCCACCTGTTCCCATTGCGGGCCAGGGAAGGCGGCGTGCTGGTCCGGGCCGGGCACACCGAGGCAGCGGTGGACCTCCTGCGGCTGGCCGGGCGCACCCAGGTCGGGGTCATCAGCGAACTGATCGGCGCCGACGGGGACATGCTCCGCGGCGAGGCGCTCACCGGCTTCGCCGCCGAGAACGACCTCCCGCTGCTCGCGATCGCCGACCTCGTCCGCTACCGCAGGGCGACCGAGGAACTCGTCGAGCCGGTCGCCGAGTCCGCGATGCCCACCGTGTTCGGGGACTTCCGGGCCGTGGCCTACCGCTCCCGTCTCGACGACACCGAGCACCTGGCACTCGTCCTCGGCGACGTCGCCGCCGCCGGGCGCGGCGAGCGCGGCGCCCTGGTCCGCGTCCACAGCGAATGCCTCACCGGCGACATCATCGGGTCCCTCCGGTGCGACTGCGGTGCCCAGCTCGAACAGGCGCTGCAGGCCATCGCCGAGGAGGGCTGCGGCGCGGTCGTCTACCTGCGGGGCCACGAGGGCCGCGGGATCGGCCTCGGCCACAAGATCCGCGCCTACGCGCTGCAAGAGCAGGGACTGGACACCGTCGACGCCAATCTGGCGCAGGGCCTGCCGGTCGACTCGCGCAGTTACGGCGTCGGCGCGCAGATCCTCGGCCACCTCGGCGTCCGCAGGCTCCGGCTCATCACCAACAACCCAGCCAAGTACGGCGGGCTGGAGGGCTACGGCCTCGAGATCGCCGACCGGGTCACGCTCCCGGTCAACCACAACCCGCACAACGTCCGCTACCTGCGGACCAAACGTGACCGGCTGGGGCACCTGCTGGCCGGCACCGAACGAACCACCGGCGACCAGCAAAGGAGCTCCTGACGATGGTGGGACGCGTCGAAGGCAAAGTCGCCTTCATCACCGGAGCCGCCCGCGGACAGGGGCGCGCACACGCGATCACGCTCGCCCGCGAAGGTGCGGACATCATCGCGGTCGACATCTGCGAGGACATCCCGGGGGTTCCCTATCCCGGCGGCACCCGCGAGGAACTCGAGGAAACCGCGAAGGCGGTCGAAGCGCTGGGCAAGCGCGTCATCACCTCAGTCACCGATGTGCGCGACCTGCCGGCACTGACCGCGGTCGTGGACCGGGGCGTGGCCGAGCTCGGCAGGCTCGACATCGTCGCCGCCAACGCGGGTATCGCGGCTGCCCCCACCACGGCGTCCGGAATGGACTACTCCGTGTGGCAGGACATGATCGACATCAACCTCAACGGCGCCTACCACACCTGCCGGGCCGCGATCCCGCACATCCAGGCGGGCGGACGCGGCGGGTCGATCGTCATCACCAGCTCCGTGGCCGGACTACATCCCTTCGCCAACATCCCGCACTACGTGACGTCCAAGCACGGCGTCGTCGGGCTGACGAAGTCGCTGGCGCTCGAACTCGGCCCCGACAACATCCGCGTCAACAGCATCCACCCCACTCAGGTCGCCACACCGATGGCGGACAACGAGGCGACCTGGCGGATGTTCCGGCCAGACCTGGACAACCCCACGCGGGAAGACTTCCTCGATGCCGCACGGACCCTGCAGGTGCTTCCCACGCCCTGGGTGCAACCGGAGGACATCGCCAACGCGCTGCTGTTCCTGGTCTCCGACGACGCCCGCTCCATCACCGGCGTCGCGCTCCCGGTCGACGCGGGCGCACTCCTGAAATGAACAGTCCCGTGAGCAAGCCGGAGATCGCCGAACTGTACGGGCGGTACGCGCAGTACTACGACGACGGGCGGGCCCAGGACTTCGCGGCGCTGTTCACCACGACCGCGACGTTCGTTCGCGCGCCCGGCGCCGAGCCGGTGATGGGACGGGACGCGATCGCTTCCCTCGTCACCGACGCCGGGACCCCGACGGGGATCCGGCACCTGGTCTCGTCCGTGATCGTCGACGAAGCGCCCGGCGAGGCCGCTCTCGGAGCAGCCTACGTGCAGGCCGTGACCGTGGACGAGAACTCGATCCGGCTGGTAACGCTCGGCCGCTACACCGACGAGTTCCGGTACGAGGACGGTCGCTGGCGATTCCACGTCCACCGCTACGAACCTTTCACCGGGACGGACCTGCGCGGCGCCGTCCTCGCGGGACCAGGCTGACCGGCCACTCGAATTGTTGGAAGGCAAACGATGATCCAGCTCGAACCCCTGTCCGACGACCCACGCGCGCTCCGGCGGGCCTTCGGCTGCTTCCCGTCGGGGGTGACCGCCGTGTGCGCCCTGATCGACGGGGTACCCGTCGGCATGGCTGCCAGCTCGTTCACCTCGGTCTCGATCGACCCGCCGCTGGTGTCGGTCTGTGTCCAGGACACCTCGGCGACGTGGCCGAAACTTCGGCCGCGGCAACGTCTGGGCGTCAGCGTCCTCGCGGAGGGACACGACGCGGAATGCCGGAGCCTGTCCCAGAAGGAGGGTGACCGGTTCGCAGGCGTGTCGTGGGAGGCCACGGCCGACGGTGCCGTATACGTCCACGGCGCGACCGCGTGGCTGGACTGCTCGGTGGAGCGTGAGCTGCCGGCGGGCGACCACGCCATCGCCCTGCTGCGCATCCACGGTCTGCGCGCGGATCCCGGAGCCGCTCCCCTGGTTTTCCACGGCAGCCGCTTCCGCACGCTCGCCGCGGTCGACTGAGCACACGATGACCGCACCACTGGGCACCGTCGCGGAGCTGATCAGCTCCGGCGCCCGCCGGCACCCGGGTCGCGTCGCGGTGGTCGAGGCCGGTGGACGGCGCCTCAGCTACGGTCACCTCGCCGACGGAGCGACGCGGCTGGGAAACGCGCTCCGCGAGCGCGGTCTCGAGCCCGGTGACCGGGTCGCCGTCTGGCTGGAAGACAGCGTGGACCACGTCGTGTTGTACGCGGCGTGCGCACTGGCCGGGCTGGTCGTCGCACCGATCAACGTCCGGCACACCGCCGCCGAGGCCGAGCACGTGCTGACCGACTCGGGTGCCCGCGCGCTCGTCCTCGGACCTGCCGTGCAGGACAAGGCCTGCGACATCTCCGGGATCGACGACCTCCTGCTGGTCGACACCGGGGACGAGACGGACTACCGCGCCTTCGTCGAGTCCGGCTCGGTCAGCCCCCTGTCCGAACCACGCCCATCGGATCTCTACATCCTCGGCTACACCAGCGGGACGACCGGCCGGCCGAAAGGCGCGCGGCTGACCCAATGCTCGGTCCTGAACCTCGCCCGGATCAACGCGCTGTCGTACCGGCTGCCGCTCGGCAGCGTCGCGGCGATGACGGGATCGATGTCCTTCGTCGCCGTGGTACCCGCGCACATCCTGACGCACTTCTACGTGGGCGGCACGGTGGTGTTCCCCGGTCGCTGGGACGTCGGATCCCTGTCCGCCCTCGTCGAAGAACACCGGGCGACGTTCACCTACGCGCCGTCACCGCTGCTCGGCGAGTTCACCGAGGCGATCCGCGCCCGGCCCGCGGCCTGGTCGAGCCTGACCACGCTGCTGCACTCCGCGTCGAAGGCGCCGCCCGAGGCGTTGCGCAACCTCGCCGACGTCGCCGGAGCGAGCCTGATCGAAGGGTGGGGCATGACCGAGAACTCCGGCGGCCTCATGACCGTGACGAGCCCCGTCGACCGCGCCGTCCTCGGCGACGCCGTGTTCGACACCGTGGGCCGCGCGGTCGCCGAGACCGAGGTGCGGGCCACCGACGCCGAGGGCAACCCGGTGACGGCTGACGGGACGACGGTCGGTGAGCTCTGGGTGCGCTCGCCCTGCCTCGCCGACGGGTACTGGCACCAGCCGGAGGCCACCGACGCCGCCTTCCGGCAGGGCTGGTTCCGGACCGGCGACCTGGGCACGCTGGATCCACACGGCTATGTCCGGATCGCCGACCGCCGCACCGACCTGATCGTGTCCGGCGGGATGAACGTCTACCCCAGCGAGGTCGAACGGGTCATCCTGACCATGCCCGGCGTCGCGGCCTGCGCGGTCGTCGGCCTGCCGCACCCCCGCTGGGGCCACACGGTCGCCGCCGCCGTAGTTCCCGAGACCGGCGCGGTCCTCACCCCGGAAGACGTCACCGCGCACTGCCGGCGGTTCCTCGCCGGATACAAGAAACCGACCATCGTGCGCATCGTCGCGTCGCTGCCGATGACCCACAGCCAGAAGATCGCGCGCCACCAGGTCCGGGGGTTGTTCCACGGATGATCCAGCCCCCGGGAACCGGAACCGAATCCTCTCGGTCCGATTCCCGGGGAGCAGTTCGGATGAGTCGCCCGCTCCGCCGGCGATGATCAGCCGTAGCGCTCCTCCAGGGCACAGACCAGCTCCCGGGCCATCATCATCTGCCGCAGCGGGAAGTGCAGACCCATTTCCCAGGTGAATCCCAGGCCCCCGTGCACCTGGATGGCCAGCTCGGCGATGTCGATGCCGCGGTCGATCGCGAACAAGGACCCGCGGAACGCCTCCCGTGGCCGCTCGGCTGCCCAGATGACCCCCGTCTCGGCCAGTTCGGCCGCGATCGCGGCGTCGGCGAGGTGGTGCTTGACGGCCTGGAACGCACCCACGGGTTTGCCGAATTGCTTGCGCTCGGCCACGAAGGCGTTCGAATCGGCCAGCAGCCGCTCCGCACCGCCGGTGGCCTCGGCCGCGAGCAGGACCGCGACCTCCCGGGCCACCGTCTCGGTGAGCGCGGTCCGGACGTCCGATTCGAGTCCGAGCATCGTCAGCGCCAGGTCGTCCGCGTGCCCGTCGGGCACGTCGGCCAGTTCGTCGGTCCCGGTTCCCAGGCCGGTCGCCAGCCGGATGCCGGCCACCTGCCCGAACGGCACGTAGCTCCGCGTCGTTCCGGAGAGCGGAAGCGCCAGCGTGACCGGGCCGTCGTGCACCGCGGCCGCCGCGGAATGGCGCTTCGCGACGAGCGTCGGGATCAGCGGCAACGGGACGCAGCCGTACCCCCAGGCGCGGGCGATCTCGGCGAGATCCCGAACGGACGCTCCGTTTTCGGGATGACCGATGAGATCCCACCCGCCTTCCGCCAGGACGCTCCACGACACGGGCGGTTGCCCCTCGGCATAGGTGGCGATGGGCGACCCCGCGGTCGCGCGCCGCAGCACGTCCCGGATGGCCTCCGCTCCCAACGTGCCCACTTCCGACGGCGTGGTGGTCATGGTGTGTGTCATCGCGGCAGTCCCAGGATGCGTTCGGACAGGATGTTGCGCTGGATCTCGTTGGTACCGGAATAGATGCTCACCGCTCGCGCCTCCAGGTACTGGTAGCGCCAATGCTCCCGGTGGATGTGCGGCGCGGTGGACAGCCCCAGCCGGGTCACGTCCTGCCACAGTTCGCTCCACATCACCTTGAGCACCGATCCCGCACGCTGGAAAGCGCTGTCGGCATCGGCTTCGCGGTCGACGACCTTGGCCAGCTGCCAGCGCAGCAGCTCGGCACGCACATCGAGTTCCCGCACGCGGTCGGCCAGTTCCGGCCGGTGCCCTACGGTTTCGATCAACAGATCGAGATCGGAACGGATCTCAACGTACCGCGTGGCCGTCTCGACGCCACCACGCTCGTCGCCGAGCACCCGCATGGCGACCTGCCACCCCTCGCCGTCCGCGCCGACCCGGTCGTCCTCAGGAACGAACACGTCGTCGAACCGGACCTCGGCGAAGTGGACGGCACCGGAAATCTGCTTGATGTCGCT
This sequence comes from Amycolatopsis thermoflava N1165, assembly GCF_000473265.1. Lineage (NCBI taxonomy): Bacteria > Bacillati > Actinomycetota > Actinomycetes > Pseudonocardiales > Pseudonocardiaceae > Amycolatopsis > Amycolatopsis thermoflava. Next base: position 503,335 of record NZ_KI421511.1, on the reverse strand, counting down.
GATCGTGATGCCGGGCTGGGCCATGTCGACCAGCAGCATGCTCAGGTTGCGGTAGCGCCCGGCGTCGGGCTGGGTCTTCGCGAGAACGAGGCAGCGTCGCGCGTGCTGCGCGAAGGAGGTCCACACCTTGCGCCCGGTCAGCAGGTAGCCACCGTCGACACGCCGGGCACGGGTCTGGATACCGGCCAGGTCGGAGCCGGCTTCCGGCTCCGAGAAGCCCTGGCACCACACCTCCTCGCCCCGCATCATCGGTGGCAGGTACCGCTCGCGTTGCGCAGGCGTGCCGCTCTTGATCAGCATCGGTGCGACGAGTGTCTTCCCGACGCGCGTGAGCCCGTCGGGCGCCTTGACCTTGCCCGCGAGCACGTGGAAAACCACCTCTTCGGCCAAGCCCAAACCGCGTCCGCCGTACTCCGCGGGGATCGACAGACCGGAGTAGCCGCCCTCCCACAGGATGCGGTCCCACTGTCGGCGTAGCGCGTCGGACTCCTCGCCCGTCAATCTCCCGCGGTTCTCCCGCCACCGAGCGGGCACCGCGGTCGCGAGCCATCGCTCCGCCTCGGCCGCGAACGTCTCGAGGTCGTGGGCGTCGCGTGTCGCCACCGATGTCACGTTCTTTCCTCCATCAGCTGTCGAGTCGCCACGAGCACGGCGGCGCGTTGTCATGCATCGCGGCCGAACCGTTCCGCGAACGGCGCGTTGAACGCCGCGATGGCACCTTTCAGGCCGAGCTCCTTGATCGACTCCTGGAAATACTTGACCTCCGGGGTCTGGTGCAGCAGCGCATCGGTCTCGGCCCCGGTGCGGGCATAGGTCAGCAACCCCTGCAGCTCGATCGTTCGGTTGACCGCTTCCTTCTTCAAGCGCAACAACGGCGCGGGGGTGCGTGCGAGCGAATGCGCTGTGCGCCGGACGTAGGACTCCAGGTCGTCCGCGGGCACCGCTTCGGCCGCCCAGCCCCACTCCGCCGCAACCTTCCCCGAGATCTTCCGGCCCGCGTCGAAGGACATCAGCTTCGCCCGCTGGGGGCCCACCCGGTGCACCCACAACGGCGAGAGGTATCCACCGCCCAGTGGCAGCGCGGGCGAGGTCATGATCTTGGCGTCCTCGGCGACGATGGTGATGTCGCACAAGGAGGCCAGCTGGGCGCCGCCGGCCACGCAGTGCCCGTGCACCTGCGCGATCACCGGTTGCGGGTGCCGCCAGATCCGGGTGAACAATTCGATGTTGCCCAGCAACCGGTCCCGGTCCTGGACCGGCGTGCGCTCGGCCGCGTACCCGACCTCCGCGGAGTCCGGCGCGATGTCGTACCCCGCGCAGAACGACCGCCCAGAGCCGCGGATGACGACGACGGCGGCGTCGGTGGACGTGCTCTCCTCCAGCGCGTCGCCGAGGCTCTTCAGAAGCTCGTCGGACAGCGCGTTGAGCCGGTCCGGTCGGTTGAGCGTCAACCAGGTCACCGGGCCGTCGCGCTCGACCAGCAGACACTCCTCCACCTCAGTTCGCCTTTCCCAGTTTGAGGCTGAAGTCCGGTGTGGACACCGCGAACGAGCGGCTCCCGCCGGGATCAGCGATCAGGTCGAGGATCGCGTCCACGATGTGGTTCGCGCTGCGCCGCGGGTCGGTCCGCACCGGCCCCTTGGCGATCATCTGGTCGACCTCCTCGTCGGAGAACATGTAGCGCAACAGCAGTTCCTCGTCGGAGATCCCGCTCGGGAAGTTCTTGCGGATCTCGCTCAGCGAGGGGTCCGGCCGCTCCCAGCCCGCCAGCTGCTTCGCGCGCGGACTGCTCAGGATCCGGTCCAGGACGTCCGGCGCGATCGGTGCCGGCAACGGCCCGTAGTGGCCGAGGGCGTAGTGGACCACCTCGTCCGGCACGATCTCGTACGGCTTGCCGGTGACGATGTTGAGCACCGCCTGGATGCCGACGAACTGGGAGAACGGAGTGGCCATGATCGGCGAGCCCAGATCGACGCGAACCTGCGGGATCGCCTCGAGGACCTCGGGGAGCCGATGACCCATGCCGTGGCGTTCGAGCTGGTTGATCAGGGTGCCGGTCATGCCGCCGGGCAGCTGGTGATCGTAGATCCGCGGGTCGTACTCGGCCGGCACGCCCAGCGGGTGCCCGCCGATCCGCGCCGCCTCCTCCAGGCTCGCCGCCACCGGCGCGAACGTCGAGGTGTCCAGACCGTGGGTGTGGCCCAGGTGCTCGACGATCACGCTCATCATCTCGGTGGAGGGCAACGACGGGCCGTTGGCCAGCGGCCGCGACGCGGTGTGCAGCCGCTGGAAACCGCTCTCCACGGCGACGATGTAGTTGTGCTGCGCGAGCCCCGTCGTGTTGTGCGCGTGCATCTCCAGCGGGATGTCGCCCGTCGCGGCCCGGATTGCCGGCAGCAGCGTCTTGGCGCGCTCCGGCTTCAGCACGCCGGCCGCGTCCTCGACGTAGACCGACTCCACGCCCGGCCACGAGGCCATCTGCCCGGCGCGCTCGGCGAAGAACGCGTCGTCGTGCACGTCGGTCAGCCCGTACATCACCGCGGGCACGGGCTGACCGCCGGCCTTGGCAACCACCTCGGCCATGTGCCGCATGGTCTCCATGTCGTAGAGGCAGTCGTACAGCCAGAAGCTGGTCGCGCCGTGCTTGATCAGCGTGCTGATCCACAGGTCGAGGATCGCCTGCGGCGTGGGGGCGAAGCCGACGCAGCTGATGGTCCGCAGGCCCGAGCGCAGCTCGTTCCCGCCCAGACCGGCGACGAGGAAGTCCAGCGTGCCCCACGGATCGTCGTGGTACTCGCGCAGCAGAACCGTGAACATGCCGGCACCGGTCAAGTCGATCGTGCGGTACCCGGCGCGCCTGAGGTGAGGCAACGCGGGCGCGGCCTCGAAGGCGCGCATCCGCATGCCCCACAGGCTCTGCTGACCGTCGCGCAGGGTCTGGTCGACGAAATCGATGTTCATCGGACTCTCCTAGTCGTCCAGCCACGAGGGCAGGAACTGCTCCTCGAGCCAGCGGGTGGTGACCGGGGCTTCGGCGAAGGCGGGATCGTCGAGGATGGCCCGGTGCACGTCGACGGTGGTCGAAATGCCCTCGGCCCGTGTGCGCGCGAGCGTCCGGCGCATCAGGTCGACCGCGGCGGGACGGTCGGGCGCGTGCACGATCACCTTCGCGACCAGCGAGTCGTACCAGGGCGCCACGACCGCACCATCGTGGGCGTAGGTGTCGACCCGGACACCCGCCCCTTGCGGCACGGTCCACTTTTCGATCCGTCCGGGCGTCGGCCGGAAGCCGGCCCGCGGATCCTCGGCGTTGATGCGGCACTCGATCGCGTGGCCGTCGAGCCGCACATCCTCCTGCCGGAAGGACAGCGGTTCGCCCCGGGCGATGCGCAACTGCTCGCGGACGATGTCGACACCGGTGACCATCTCGGTGATCGGGTGCTCCACCTGGACCCGGGCGTTCACCTCGAGGAAGACGAACCGGTGCGTTTTCGCGTCGACCAGGAACTCGACGGTGCCGGCCCCCACGTAGCCCAATGCCCGGCAGAGCTTCACCGCGGAGGTGCGGATCGCCTCGGCGAGTTCCTCGGGCAGACCCGCACCGGGCGCCTCCTCGATGATCTTCTGGTAGCGGCGCTGCGTCGAGCAGTCCCGTTCGCCGAGGTGGCAGACGTTGCCGTGCGTGTCGGCGAGGATCTGCACCTCGACGTGACGCGCCTTCTCGATGTAGGGCTCCAAGTACACGGTCCCGTCACCGAACGCCCGCTCGGCCTCGGTGGAGGACCGCGCGAACCCGGCGCGCAGATCGTCCAGGTTGCGAACGATCGTCATGCCACGGCCGCCACCACCGGCGGAGGCTTTCAGCAACAATGGGAAGTTGTCCAGCGCTTCCGCGGCGCGCACGGCGTCCGCCACGTCCCGGAGCCCGGGTGTGCCCTTCCCGGTCGGGATCCCGGCCTCCTCCGCGACGTCCCGGGCACCCAGCTTCGAACCCGAGCGCCTCATGATGTCGGCCGGCGGCCCGACGTAGGTGATCTTGTTATCTTCGCACGCGTCCACCAGCTCGGGACGCTCGGACAGGAAGCCGTAGCCGGGGTGCAGCGCGTCGCACCCGGCGTAAAGCGCCGCCGCGACCACCCGATCCACCGACAGGTAGCTGTCCGATGCCGACGCGGGACCGATGACGACCACCCGGTCGGCCAGCCGGGCCGCGAGCGAGTCCGTGTCGGCCGCCGAAACGGCCAGCACACTTTCGATCCCCTCGTCGAAGCAGGCGCGCACGATGCGGACGGCGATTTCGCCGCGGTTGGCGATGAGCAGGCTCCGCATCTCAGTTCTCCGGCTGGATCGTCACCAGCGGCGTGCCGAACTCGACGCCCTGCGCGTTTTCCGCGTGCACCGCCGTGACGGTGCCGGCCACTCCGGCGGTCACGTTGCTCATCAGCTTCATGACCTCGACGATGCCGATCGTGTCATCCGCGGCAACCTTCGAGCCGACCTCGACGAACGGCTTCGCACCGGGCTCCGGGGCGCGCCAGAACACGCCGACGCTGGGCGCGGTCACGACGTGGCCCCCCTCGGCGGCGGGCTCGGGTTCCTGCGGGGCGTGCGGAGCCGGGACCGCCGGAGCAGCGGCGACGGGGGCGGGAGCAGGCGCGGCCGCCGCAGCTGGAGCGGGAGCCGTCGCCGGGGCGGACGCCGAGTCGAGAGTCGCCCCGTTGCGGGCGACCGCGACCCGGACGTCCCCGACGACGACCTCGGCCTGGTCCCACTCCGACTCCTGCAGGGCGGCGACGATGAGCTTGATGTCCGCCGGGGTGAGCGTCATTGGTCTGTCCTTCAGTCGAACGATTCGAGGGAGTTCCGGGCGCGCCCGGGCTTACACGAAGGCGAGGGGACGGATGGGGGAACCGGTGCCGCCCTTGATGCGCAGCGGGGTGGCGACGAAGAAGAACCTGTCGTGCACCCCGTCGGCCGCGAGCCCCTCCAGGTAAACCGATTCCATGATGGGAATCGCGGACTTCATGAGGAAGTGCACGTGGACGTCGAGCGCGGGAACCGTCCACTCCGGCTTGTGCTCGAAGCTCGCGGTGTCGCCGCCCACGGCGAGAACACCCCGTGCGGACAACCACTCCGCCCCGGAGAGCGACACGCCCGGCAGTCCGACACCGGTGCCGAGATAGCGCTCGGGAGTGTCCCAGTACTTCATCAACCCGGTGCGGAACAGGACGACCGAACCGGGCCCCGGCTCCGGGCGCTCGGCGAACCACTCCTCGAGCTCCCGCGCACCGAAACCGTCGCGGTTCGTCATCTCCCGCCCGAACAGCGCCTCACCGTCGACGAGGTGACCGGGCCCGACCAGCGGCGGGAGTTCCTCGACCGAACCGATCGGCACACCGTCCGTTTCGGACTGCACGGAGGTGATGTCACGACCACCCGTGACGCACCCGTCGACCGAGATGTGGCCGAGGGAGTCGACGTGCGTGCCGCAGTGACCGGGCATCGACATCAGCTCCATCGCGGCCGAGATGCCCTTCGGGTAGTTGTGGTCACCGTGCTGCTGCACGAGCCGGTACCCGAAGCGCTCGTGGGCGGCGTGTTGTGTCATGCCGACTTCCAGCCGCACCGCCAGGTCGTACGCCTTCGACGTCCGTGTGGGCCAGGTCGTCGACCCCGTCCAGGCTCGCCCGCCCCAGGACACCGGAAGCGCGTTCGTCTCCGTCATGATGTTCCTTTCCCGGTCGCGCCCGGCACGGTGTCGATGAGGTCGAGACCGCTGCGCTGACGAAGATCGTCGATCTCGACGCCCTCAGCGAGTTCGACGACGCGGAACCCGTCCGGAGACGGCTCGAAGACCCCGTGATCGCTGTAGACCCGCTCGACGCACCGCGTCGCCGTCAGCGGATAGGTGCACGTCTTGACGAGCTTGCACTCTCCGGAGCGGGTGAACAGGTCCATCGCCACGAAGACGTGCCGGGCGCCCACCGCAAGGTCCATCGCGCCGCCGACACCGGGGATGACCGTGGGCGACGTCGTCCGCCAGTTGGCGAGGTCACCGTCCTGCGACACCTGGTAGGCACCGATCACGCAGTAGCTCAGGTGGCCGCCGCGGATCATGCCGAAGGACTCGGCGTGGTCGAAGTAGGCGGCACCGGGCTCCTCGGTGACGTGGATCTTGCCCGCGTTGATGAGGTCGGGGTCGATCTCGTCCTCCGTCGCCGCGCGTCCCATCCCCAGCATGCCGTTCTCGGTGTGGAGGATGAACTGCTTGCCTTCGGGAACGTGGTCGGCGACCAGTGTCGGCATGCCGATCCCCAGGTTCACGTAGGCGCCGTCCGGGATGTCCCGGGCCGCCCTGGCCGCGATTTCGTGCCGAGACCAGCTCATCGATCCCCCTCCGCTGCGAGAACCACCCGGTCGACGTAGATTCCCGGCGTCACGATGACCTCCGGATCGAGTGCCCCGACCGGGACGATGCCACCCACCTCCGCGATCGTGACTTCGGCGGCGGCGGCCATCAGCGGCCCGAAGTTGCGGCCCGTCTTGCGGTAGACGAGGTTGCCGTGCGCGTCGGCCCGGTACGCGCGCACCAACGCGAAGTCGGCGACGAGCGGCCGTTCGAACACGCACGGACGGCCGTCCAGAACCCGGACTTCCTTGCCCTCGGCCAGCTCGGTGCCGTAGCCGGTCGGCGTGTAGAACCCCGCCACGCCCGCACCGGCGGCCCGGATGCGTTCCGCCAGCGTGCCCTGGGGCACCAGCTCCAGCTCGATCTCCCCGGCGAGGTACAGCTCGTCGAACACGGTCGATCCGATGGCTTTGGGGAACGAACAGATCACCTTGCGCACCCGCTTGGCGGCGAACAGCTCCGAGATCGCCTTACCGCCCGCCCCGGCGTTGTTGTTGATCACAGTCAGGTCCGTGACGTCTGACTCGAGCAGGGCCTGGATGAGCAGATCCGGCTGGCCGGGCGGCCCGAACCCGCTGATCATCACCGTGGCACCGTCGCCGATGCCGGCGATGGCCGCCTCGGCCGAGGGGACGACTTTGTCTACCGCCACACGTGACTCCTTTCGATCCAAACGATTGGTAGGTTACCTACCGCCGAGCCGGAGCGAAAGAGGCGAGCGTGATCGCCTCAGCGCGAGAAGAGATCGCGCTGGGTCGCGCGAGCAGGTCAAGAGGCGCTCACTGCCGACCGTTTGTTTGATACTTGGCCACGGGCGTGGCATGCTGAGCCGTCCCGCGTGACGAGGAGGTGGCCCGTGAGCGGCCCGACATCGCCGTCCGCTCTCGCCCGAGCGGAGTTCCTGATCGACACCGAGTGCGGCTGCCTGTGCCGCCCGATGGACCACGACCACGGCATCTGCGGCGAAACCGCCGCTCCCGGGCTGCTGGTTCCGCTCGGCCCTGGGTCAGCCGTTCTCGTGTCCGCCTGGATCCGCGGAAGAAGTCAGCGAAGGCCGGCGGCCGCAACCGCGTCGTGCGCGCTAAGGGCGGCGCTTGACCTGTTTCACGTCCATCAGCGAAGACCCGCCGCTCCTGAAGACGCACCTGTTGCGCCAATTGGGTGAGGTGAGCGACGTGCACAGTCCGTGCCCATCACCTGACCTAAAGCCGCAGGGATACGAGTCGGCCTGGCCGGGAACCAGACCGCACGAGCGGAGCAAATCCTCAAGGCGTTGGCCCTACCGGTCGATGTGATCGGCACGTCCGACAGCTGGGGCGTAGAGAAACCCTCCGTTGCCTTCTTCAGCCGCGTGATTGAGGAAGCTGGCGTGCCGGCTGCCTCCGTTCTGTATGTCGGCGACCGGTTGGACAACGATGTCAAGCCGGCACAGCAGGTCGGCATCGCAACCGCCCTGGTCCGCCGCGGCCCCTGGGGGAACAATCGTCGGGACCCCGTGGTGGAGGAGCAGTGTTTGTTCTCGCTGGACGGCTTGCACCAGCTCCCAGCTCTTGTCCGCGAGTACAACGCGACGCGCGGGTGATCAAGCTTCGCTGATCGCAGGAACTTCGAGAGCGTTGAGCCTCTCCTCCAACTCGGCGACGTAGCGCGTGGCACTCAGGGCGTCTCGCACCTCGACCGCGCGCTGCGCCGCCATGCCGTAGCGCGTCGCCATCGCCTCATCGCAAGCTCGGCCCGCCGTTGCGGCCGCAGATTCGGCGTCGAACGACGCCTGTGCATTGGCGAGGTCGAAGAGCAGGACACCCCGCTGCTTGTCCGATGTGTCGGCGCTCAAGGCGGCTTCGAGCCGATCGGCTGCCGCGCGATGTTGACCCGCCAGCAAGAGCGCATTGCCCGCGAACCCGTCGAGCCGCGAGGAGTCGAAGTAGTCAAGCCACGTCGGATCCGAGCCGTCGCTCACGAGGGCGTCCTCGGCGGCGCGGACATGACCGAGGCTGGCCTGCACCTGACCGGTACGCGCTGGGACTTCGGCGCCGACGCAGTGCAGCCACGAGCGCAGCAACGGCCCCGCACCACGGGGGACATGTGCGTACGCTTCGTCCAGGTACTGCTGTGTACCTTGCTTGTCCTGCGCGAACCCAGGGACGAACGCTCTGTGCGCGAGCACAGCGGCAACCAGAGCGTGATCACGCGAGGCTTTCGCGGCGTTTTCGGCCGTGTCGAAGAACTGCTCTGCTCGAACGGCATCTGCCAAGTCGAAGAAGGTGAGTGGCGCCGCGATCAAGGCTTCTTCGGCGACCGCCGCGGCGAGATGACGGGCGCCGGGCACCTCGACATCACTTACCGCTTGAAGCTTGCGGACGCCCTGCCCTGCGTGTGCGACCACCGACGGCAGCAGATCGGAGGCCGAACTGTCCCAGTACATTTGGCGATGAGAGGCGGTGACCGCGGAGTACGCTTCGACCATGCGAGGATCCAGGCGGTTGCCGCGACCCTCGGCGAGTGTTTCGATCGAGTCCGGGATCTCACGTCCGCTGGCCGCCAACGGCGCCAGGCTCATCCCGAAAACGCCTTTCAGAAACAGCTCGCGGCCGAACTGAGGCCCGCCGCCCATCATCTCCAGCATCACCCTCTTCACCAACTCGCCGACCAGGCGTCGGTCGACAGGATCATCGACGTTCGCGGACAGCTCCGGGCTGGGGCGAAGCGCCATTTCCTCGGGAGTCAACAGGCCAAGCTCGGCTGCGGGCTTACCGAAGACCAGAACGAGGTGCTTCTTGTACAGAGGGTCCGGTCGGCGGTCGCCGGACTCCCACCGGCGAACTACGTCCCCGTTGACGCCCGGCGTTCCGTCGCCCGCGTCCGTGACACTGCGCCTGAGCTGCTTGGCGAGCTCGTCGCAACTCCATCCACGCTGCACCCGATGCCACGTCAGTTGCCCATTCGGNGGGTGCTTCGGAACCGAACTACGACGCGTCGCCACCCATCCTCCTTGGCCTAGCCGGCGTGACCTCCCGAACCGAGGATAGCCCGTGATCAGGTGGGTGCCAGGCCTGGAAGTGGATTGGACGGTCAGTGGACGGCGCTCGGACGGTTGACGGCCGGAGGCGGGAGTGAACTTCTGCCCGTCAGCTCGTCGAGGTTCCCGCTGCAATTTTTCGACGTGTCACTGAGAACGAAGATGCGAGCGCCACGCGAGCGCGCCACGCTCGCCGACCTCCTCAAGGCGTTACACGGTGATGCGCCATTTCGATTGAACTAGCCCTGGTCGGCTCCTGTGATGCTCTCCCTGATCGCCGAGCGCGGGTCGAGCAGCGCGAGCGCCACGTCGACGAGGAGGTTCACCAGCAGCACCCCGAGGCCGTAGACGAGCACCACGCCCTGCACCAGCGGGTAGTCCTTGGCGAGGATGGACTGCACGATGGTGCTGCCGAGGCCCGGCCAGGCGAACACGTTCTCCACCAGCACCGTCCCCGCGACCATCGCGCTGAGCAGCAGCCCGCCCAGCGTCAGGGTCGCCGTCAGCGCGTTCGGCAACGCGTGCCGCAGGTAGATCCAGCTGGCCGGGAGCCGCTTGGACCGGGCGGTGCGGATGTGGTCGGCGCGCAGCTCGGCGAGCATCTCCACCCGGGTGATCCGGGCCAGCACCGCGGCCGGTCCGGCGGCCAGCGCCAGCACCGGCAGCAGGTAGGACTCCGGTCCGGACCGCCCGGCCACCGGCAGCCACCCGAGGCTGACCCCGAACACGAACACCAGGCCCACCGCGATGAGGAACTCCGGGATCGCGGCCAGGACAGCGGTGGCGGAGGTGAACGCGAGCTCGGTCGTCCGCCGCTTCCCGCCGCGGGTGAGCACCGCCATCACCGTGCCTGCCGGGATCGCCACCGCGACGGCGAGGAGGAACGCGTACCCCGCGATCTCCAGCGTGGCGGGCAGCCGGTCGCCGATCACCTGCGCGACCGGCAGGCCGGAGCCGAGCGAGGTGCCGAGATCGCCGGTGAACAGGTTCCCGAGGTAGTGCAGGTACTGCTGCCACAACGGGTCGTCCAGGCCGAGCGCGGCCCGGCGGGCCGCGACGAGTTCCGGCGCGGCGGTCGGCCCGAGCGCGGCCCGCACCGGGTCGCCCGGGATGAGGTGGATCATCCCGAACGCGGCGGTGAGCAGGACCCAGACCGACACCAGCACCCTGGCCAGCCGCCGCACGGCGAACCGGAACCAGACGTTGTCACCCAGTCCGGCCGGGCGGATCGCGGTGGTCACCACGCGCGCCTCAGCCGAGCATCCGGATCGAGGTCGGGGTGATGCTGCCCTGGCTCGTCTCGAGCGTGGCGCCCTGCACGAACGTGGGCCGCACCGAGTTGACGAACGGCACCACGTTGAGCTCCCGCACCAGCGCCTGCTCGGCTTCGCCCCACTTGCCGCAGCCGTCGGCGCCGGCGAGCGCCGCGGCCTGCTGGACCGCCGCGTCGTAGGCGGGGTTCTGCACCGCGGCGAAGTTGTTGCCGCCGCTGCCGGAGAAGAACGGGACGAGCTGGGAGGGCAGGAAGACCCCGAGCGGCACGAACGCCGCGTCCCAGCCGCCCTGCGTGAGGACCTGCATGGTCTCGGTGTCGGTCATGCCCTTGACGGTGACCTGCGCGCCGACCGCGGACCAGCGCTGCTGAACCAGTTCGGCGGCCGCCTGCATGGTGGAGCCGAGCGTCGACGGGTAGTAGAAGGTGAGCGCCAGCGGCTTGCCCTCCTTGGCGCGCACGCCGTCCGGGCCCGCGACCCAGCCCGCGCTGTCCAAAGCGGACTTCGCGGCGGCCGGGTCGGAGACGGGCAGCAGCCCGCTGATGGTGTCGCCGCCGCACGGGCCGAGCCCGGGCGCGAGGAGGCTCTTCGGCGCGCGGCCGGTCCCGCTGGTGAGGACCTGGCCGAGCTGGCCGAGGTCGAGCGCCTGGGTCAGGGCCCGCCGCACCGCGACGTCCGCGCCGGGCATCCCGGCACGCTGGTTGAACCACAGCTCGCCGAACGGCGATTCGATGTCGTGTGCGGTCAGGCCCATGCCGCGCAGCCGCTGCTGGTCGGGGCCGAGCACGGTGGCCGCGTTGACCTGCCTGGACGCCAGCAGGTTCGCGGCGGTGATCTCGTTGCCGACGACCCGGATCACGACGGTGTCGGGCAGTCCGCGCGTGTCGGTCTTCCAGTCGCCGGGCCCCCAGGCGTAGTCCTTGCGCCGCGTGAGCGTGTAGTGGTCGCCTGCGACGGCCTCGGTCAGGGTGAACATCCCGGTGCCGTCGGCGCCCTGCTTGAGCAGTCCGCGGTCGGCCATCCCCTTGCCGCAGACGATGAACAGCCCGCCGATGTCACGGACGAGGAACGAGTCCGGGGTCGGGCTGGTGACCGTGACGGTGCCCGCCGCGTCGTCACCGGTGGCCGTCGCCCCGGGCATCACGTAGAGGCCCAGCGAGGCGGAGCCGTTGGCCGGGTCGCTGACGAAGTTGATGTTGTCGGCGACCTGCGACGCGGTCAGCGGGGTCCCGTCCGAGCAGGTGATGCCCTTGCGCAGCGTGTACTTCGCGGTGGTGGTGTCGCCTTCCCACTTCTCCGCGAGCCCGGCGACCATGTTGCCGCCCGGGTCGATGTTCACGAGCGTGTCGTAGAGGAACCGGTCGGCCTGGATGGTCACCGACAGCGCGGTGAAGTGCGGGTCGAGGCTGCCGGGGTCGCCTGCCGAGACCAGCGTGAACGTGCCACCGTCCACAGTGGTCGACCCGGCGCCGCCGCCGCAGGCGGTCAGCGCCAGCGCCAGCACGGCGGCCGCGGCCGTGATCGAAGCGGTCTTCATCGTGTCTCCTGGGTCAGGCGGAGCGGCGGGTCGCCCGCCCCGAGTGGACGTAGGCCGCCCGGCCGGTGCCGTCGTCGCCGACGAACACGTGCGGCAGGTGGACACCGTGGGTGGGGGTGCGCGGGATGAGGACGTCGTCGTCCAGCCGGACCAGCTCGGTCCGCTCGGCCTCGCCCAGCTCGGCGAGGAGGCCCTTGGGCCGCTGGTCGAGCCAGAGGCGGCCGTCGTCGTCCTGGGTGACGGTCAGGTCGGCGACCTCGCTGGAGTAGGTGCCGAGGTAGCGGCGGGCGTCGACCGGCTGCGGGTCCGCGGGCGGCACCGGCAGCGGCGGCAAGGTCATCCCGGCCAGCTCGGGCATCAGGTGGCCGAAGACGTCGGTGTAGAGGCCGATCGCGTCCCCGCCGTTGGTGAGCAGCGCGATCGCGACGTCCCGGCCGGGCACCACGCGCAGGAACGCCGACTGCCCGATCGTCCCGCCGTCGTGCCCGAGGACCGTGCCGCCGGGCCACTCGTACAGCTCCCAGCCGAGCCCCCACCCGGTGCCCATCAGGCCGAGCGGCGGCAGGACGACCTGCCGCTCCTGCATGGCCTTCACGCTGCCGGGGCTGAGCAGGGCCGTGCCGTCCGGGGCGGCGCCGCCGGACAGGTGCAGGCGGGCGAAGGCCAGCAGGTCTCGTGGCCGCATCGCCAGCGCCGACCCGGCAGGCGCGTTGGAGCGGACCAGCGACCACACCGGGGCCGGCTGCCCGCCCGGCAGGTGGCCGAGCGCGGCGCGGTGCAGGATCGCCTCCTCGGCGTTGGTCGCGAAATGCGTCAGGCCGAGCGGGGTGGCGAGGTGGTCGTGCAGGCACTGGTCGTAGGGCTTGCCGCGCAGCACTTCGACGATCCGGCCGAGCACGACGAAGGCCGCGTTGTTGTAGGAGAACATCTCCCCCGGCGGGAACAGCTGGTCGGTGCCGCTCAGCGTCGCGACGTACTTCTCGACGCAGTCGTCGCCGCGGCCGGTGTCGGTGAACAGGTCGCCTTCGAAGCCGGCCGTGTGGCACATCAGCTGGCGGACGGTGATCGTGGCGGCGGCGCTGTCGTCCGCCAGCCGGAACTCCGGCAGGTACCGGCGCACCGGCGCGTCCAGGTCGAGCGCGCCCTCCTCGGCCAGTTGCATCGCGAGCGTGGTGGTCCAGACCTTGGTGATGGACCCGATCTGGAACACCGAGTCCGGGGTGGCCTCGACCCCGGTCGCCCGGTTCAGCACCCCTGCGGCCGCGTCGGCGACCTCGCCGCCCACGGCGACCGCGATGGCCGCGCCGGGCACCTCACGCGTTTCGACCAGGCCGGGGAAGTCGTGTCCGAGCCAGCCGGTGATCTCGTCCAGGTTCGCCATCGGGCCAAGGTAGCGGCGCCGGTGGCGGAAAAGTTCGTTCGCGCGCACGAACGCGGCCCCGTGGATTGGTCGTTCCGGACGAATCCACGGGGCGGTCCGCCTCAGTCCTGGTGGGCGGTCGCGATGGACTTCGCGCGCCACGGCTCGGTGTCGTCGGCGATGCGGTCGACCTTGACCTGCCAGCGGTCGATCGCGTCGCGGCCGAGCAGCAGGTGGGTGGGCAGCTTCTCCTGGCCGGTGACCTCGTAGATGAGCGCCGCGCCCTGGACCGGGTCGCCCAGCTGCGTGTGGTTGGCCTCGCCGACCCAGTCCAGCGTCGTGTGCGCCGGGGTGCCGTCGTAGGCCGCGATCCGGTTCTCCGGCAGGGACAGCGAGCTCGCGTCGAGGAAGTCGGTGCGGAACACGCCCGGCTCGACGACCATGCTCTGGATCCCGAACGGCGCGAGTTCGACCGACAGGGCCTCGCTGATGCCGGCCACGGCGAACTTCGACGCGCTGTACATGCTCACCCCGGGCTCGCCCTCGAAACCGGAGCGGGATCCGATGTGGACCAGCTTGCCGCCGTCCGCTTCGCGCATGTAGGGCAGCACCGCGCGGGTGACGTTGATCAGCCCGAACACGTTGAGGTCGAACAGCGAGCGCGCCTCGGCGTCGCTGATCTCCTCCAGCGCGCCGAGCAGACCGCGGCCGGCGTTGTTGACCAGCACGTCGATCCCGCCGAACCGGTCCACCACGGACTCCACCGCGGGGGCGATCGCGGCGGTGTCGGTGACGTCCAGCGCGACCGGGAACACCCGCTCGGCGGTCTTGAGGTCGTCCGGGAGCCGGTCCGGGTTGCGGACCGCGACCGCCACCGTGTCCCCGCCGGCCAGTGCCGCGCGGGCGATCTCGGCACCGAGGCCGCGGGACGCGCCGGTGATCAGCCAAGTAGCCATTTCCTCGTTTCTCCTTCGCTTTCGGCGTTGTGCCTGTGCCCCGCACTCAACCAGCGCCGAGCAGCGAAAAGGGCGCCGAAAAGGGCCTCGCTCGTCCTGGGACGGAGTGGGCCACCCAACCGCGCTGAGGGGGACATCCTGTCCCCCGATCACCTGGGCGTTGGTGCGGCCCCTTTTCCGGCTTCCGGACTGGTTGTGTGAAGGCATCGGGACGAAAAACCCGCAACCGGAAAGGAAAAACCGTCATGTCGCAGGTCATCGCCGGAACCCCGCTCACCGGCCGCGTCGCCGTCGTCACCGGCGCCAGCAGCGGGATCGGGGCCGCCACCGCGGAACGGCTCGCCGCGCTGGGGGCGAAGGTCGCGGTCGCCGCGCGCCGCAAGGACAACCTCGACGGCCTGGTCGCCCGGATCACCGCCGCGGGCGGCACCGCGCTCGCCCTCCCGCTGGACGTCACCGACCGGGACGCCGTCGCCGCGGCGGCCGGGCAGGTGGCCGATCAGCTGGGCCGGGCCGACCTGGTCGTCAACAACGCCGGGGTGCAGCTGATCTCGCCGATCGAGGACCTGAAGGTCGACGACTGGCAGCGCCAGATCGACCTGAACGTCACCGGGGTCATGAACGTCCTCGCCGCGTTCGTGCCGCAGCTGGTCGCCGCGGCGGCTGCGGGCGGGCCCGCGGACCTGATCACCACCTCGTCGATCGCCGCGACCAGGATCCTGGAGAAGTTCTCCGTCTACTCCGGCACGAAGGCCTACCTCAGCCACTTCAGCCGCCTGGCGCGCGTCGAGCTGGGCCGCAAGATGGTGCGGGTGTCGGCGATCGAGCCGGGCATGGTGGATACCGAGCTGCCCGACCACGTGACCGACCCGGACGCCAGCAAGCTGATGGCCGACCTGCTGCGCGACATCGAGTGCCTGAGCCCGGCGGACGTGGCCGAGACCATCGCGTTCATCGCCGCGGTGCCCCGCCACGTCAACCTCAGCGAGATCACCATCCTGCCGACCGCGCAGGCGATCTGAGCGGCTCCGGGCGCGCCGTCCGTCCTATTCGGACGGCGCGCCGAGCAGCCGCCGCAACGCCGCGGCGTCGGCCTCCCGCACCGGCGTGTAGACCACCAGGTGCAGGCCGGGGTGGTCCTGGGGCGTGAGCTGGTGGTGTTCCAGCAGCAGCTCGCCTGCCACCGGGTGCCGGAACAGGCGCTCGCGGGAGGCGAACCGCTCGACGCCGAGGCTCTCCCAGCCCGCCCGGAAGTGGTCGCTGGCCGCCCGCAGCCGGTCGATCAGGTAACCGAACTCCCCCAGCCGGGGCCCGGCTTCGGCCCGGAACTCGGCGAGGAACCGGCGGCTGGTGACCTCCCAGTCCGGCAGCAGCTGCCGCACGTACGGGTCGGTGAACACCAGCCACAACAGGTTGCGGTCCGGCGCCGGCACGGTCGCGACGTTCGGGTAGAGCGCCGCGTAGGCGGCGTTCCAGCCGGTGATCTGCCAGTCCGGGGCCACCGCGTAGGCGGGCGACTGTGCGAGCGCGTCGAGCAGGCGCTGCACGTGTTCCGGCGCGGCCTCGGGCTCCGGCGCGACGAGCGGCGGCGGCGGCGAGTAGCCGGCCAGCGAGAGCACGTAGGCGTGCTCGGCGCCGGTCAGCCGCAGCGTGCGGGCGATGGCGTCGAGGACCTCACGCGAGGGGTTGATGTCGCGGCCCTGTTCGAGCCAGGTGTACCAGGTGACGCTGACCCCGGAGAGGTAGGCGACCTCCTCGCGGCGCAGCCCGGTGGTCCGGTTGCGGCCGACCGGGGGCAGGTCGAGGTCGGCCCGCACGAGCCGGGTCCGCCGGTCGCGCAGGAACTCACCGAGCGCACGCATGGTCACCCCGCAACACTAGTGGTGCCACTACTAGTGTTCGCACCGTCTTCGCTTCGCCGCGCGGCGCGGGCATCGTGAGCGCATGCCCGAACTGCGATCACGCACTGTCACACACGGACGCAACATGGCCGGCGCCCGCGCGCTGCTGCGCGCCGCCGGGGTGGCCCGGGAGGACTTCGGCAAGCCGATCGTGGCCGTCGCCAACAGCTTCACCGAGTTCGTGCCCGGCCACGTCCACCTCCAGCCGGTCGGCCGGATCGTGTCCGAGGCGATCCGCGAGGCCGGCGGCATCCCGCGCGAGTTCAACACGATCGCCGTCGACGACGGCATCGCCATGGGCCACGAGGGGATGCTGTACTCGCTGCCTTCGCGCGACCTGATCGCCGACTCGGTCGAGTACATGGTGCAGGCCCACCGCGCCGACGCGCTGGTGTGCATCTCCAACTGCGACAAGATCACCCCCGGCATGCTGATGGCCGCGCTGCGCCTGAACATCCCGACGGTGTTCGTCTCCGGCGGCCCGATGGAGGGCGGCACCGCGGTGCTCGTCGACGGCACGGTGCGCACCCGCCTGCACCTGGTCTCCGCGATGTCCGACGCGGTCGCCGGCTCGGTGTCGGACGCCGACATCGCCCGCATCGAAGAGGCCGCGTGCCCGACCTGCGGCTCCTGCTCGGGGATGTTCACCGCGAACTCGATGAACTGCCTCACCGAGGCTCTGGGGCTGGCCTTGCCGGGCAACGGCTCGGTGCTTGCGACGCACACTGCGCGCCGCGCCCTCTACGAGCAGGCCGGGCGCACGGTGGTGGAGTTGGCGCACCGCTACTACGACTCCGGCGACGAAGGCGTGCTGCCGCGGGCGATCGCCTCACACGCGGCCTTCGACAACGCGATGGCGCTGGACCTGGCGATGGGCGGATCGACCAACACCGTCCTGCACCTGCTGGCCGCCGCGCACGAGGCCGGGCTGGACTGCACACTGCACGACATCGAGCGCCGGTCCCGCGAGGTGCCCTGCCTGTGCAAGGTGGCTCCCAACGGCAGCTACCTGATGGAGGACGTGCACCGGGCCGGCGGTATCCCGGCGATCCTCGGCGAGCTGCACCGCGCCGGGCACCTGCACGAGGACGTGCGCAGCGTGCACGCCGGCTCGCTCGCCGAGTGGCTCAAGACCTGGGACGTCCGTGGCGGCTCGCCCTCCCCGGAGGCGGTGGAGCTGTTCCACGCCGCGCCGGGCTGCCGTCGCTCGGCCGAGGCGTTCTCGCAGTCGGAACGCTGGCACGACCTGGATCTGGACGCCGCGGGCGGCTGCATCCGCGACGTCGCCCACGCCTATTCGGCGGACGGCGGGCTGGCGGTGCTGCGCGGGAACCTCGCCGAGGACGGCTGCGTGGTCAAGACGGCGGGCGTGGACTCCGCGATCCTGACCTTCGCCGGGCGGGCCGTGGTGACCGAGTCGCAGGAGGAGGCCGCCGAGGCGATCCTGGCCGGGCGTGTGCAGCCTGGCGACGTCGTGGTGGTGCGGTACGAGGGCCCGCGTGGCGGCCCCGGGATGCAGGAGATGCTGTACCCGACGGCGTACCTGAAGGGGCGCGGCCTCGGCAAGGACTGCGCGATGGTCACGGACGGCCGGTTCTCGGGCGGCACCTCGGGCCTGTCGATCGGGCACGTCTCGCCGGAGGCCGCCGCGGGCGGCACGATAGCCCTGGTCGAGGACGGCGACCGGATCGTCATCGACATCCCCAACCGGACGTTGCATCTGGACGTGCCCGAGGAGGTGCTCGCCGAACGCCGGGCCCGCGCGACGTTCCGGCCCCGGAATCGGGAGCGCACGGTGTCCACAGCGCTACGAGCCTACGCCGCGATGGCCCTGTCAGCGGACAAGGGCGCGGTGCGCGAGGTGCCGGACACTCTGTGAGCTCAGGGGGTGAGCCCGACGCGATGAGGCCGGCCAGCTCGTGCCGCTTGGCCTCCAGCAGGCGGAGAGGTGGGCGGCGGCCCGGCCGATGCCGCTGGTGGCGCCGGTGAGGACGATGGTGTCGCGGTTCATGCGTCCAGCCAATCAAGATCCGGGGCACCGCAGGGGCTGTTGCCCAGCCCGGTTCATCGGGGGAAAAACCGGGCCACCCAACGGAAACGGGGGTCAGCGCACCGGCAGCTCGCGCTCGCTGGTGTGCCAGTTGGCCAGCAGGCGCATCGAGGTTTCCGACGCGGAGCCGGGTTCGGTCGTGTAGACGAACAGGATCTGGTCCGGGTCGCCCGCGGGGTGGAGCGCCTGGTACTGCACGGTCAGGTCGCCGACGAGCGGGTGGTGGTAGCCCTTGGAACCGGTGGTGCGCCGGTGCACCTTGTGGTCGGACCACCACTTCCGGAAATGTTCGGAGTGGATGGACAGCTCACCGATCAACGCCGACAGCTGGGGGTCGTCCGGGTAGCGGCCGGCGTCCAGGCGCAGCATGGCGACCGTGTCCGCGGCGACGGCCTCCCAGTCCTGGTACAGCTCGCGGGCGTGCGGGTCGAAGAACACGAACCGCGCCTGGTTGCGGTCGGCCGCGGGCAGCGCCCGGAACTCGGTGATCAGAAGCCCCGCGAGCCGGTTGTGGGCCAGCACGTCGAGCCGCCGCCCGAGCACGAACGCCGGCGAGTGCACCTCGTCCAGCATCTCCACCAGCCGCAGCGTGGCCGGGTCCACCCGCTGCGGCCGGGCGCGCCGCTTGCGCACCGCGCGCTCCGGGCGGCCCAGGTCCATCAGGTGCTGGCGCTCGGCGTCGTTCAGCCGCAGCGCGGCCGCCAGGGCGTCCAGCACCTCGGCCGAAGCGCTGCGGCTGCGGCCCTGCTCCAGGCGCGTGTAGTAGTCCACGCTCACCCCGGCCAGCTGCGCCAGCTCCTCACGCCGCAACCCGGGCACCCGCCGCCGCGCCGAGCCGTCCAGGCCCAGCTCCTCGGGGCTGACCCGGGACCGGCAGGTCCGCAGGAACTCCGCCAGCTCGCTGCTCTTCATGGCGCTCATGCCCGCGATTCTGCCCGGTGCCGACCCCCCGGCGAGCGGTGAAGGTGGCCCATCTTGTCCCCCTGTCACCGCGGTTGGGCGCACCCCCAATCCACAAGGTGCCGGACTTCGCGGTCACGGCCGATCCCAGGCGGCGGACGTCGAGCCGGGAGTCAGGCGAGCGGGCGCTCGCGTGCGGCGTCGCGGGCGAGGGCGGCTGCGCGGCGGTCCTCGAAGCGGGACGCCTGCGCGTCGAGTCCCTTGAGGAATGCGGCGAGCTCGTCGCGGGCGGTCTCGCCGACCTGACCCAGGCCTTCCAGCTCGAAGACCTTCCAGTACCGCAGCAGCGGCATCACCACGTCGTCGTGGTGGATGCGCAGGTCGTAGATCCCGGCCTTGGCGATCAGCGCGGCCTTGCGCGCGAAGCTCGGGATCACCGCGCCGGGCATCGCGAAGTCGAGCACCTCGTCGGTGATCGCGCGCATCATCGCGTCCGGCGTGATCTCCAGGGCCGCCTTCACCAGGTTGCGGTAGAACACCATGTGCAGGTTCTCGTCCGTGGAAACCCTGGCCAGCAGTTTCTCCGCCAGCGGGTCCTGGGTGTAGCGGCCGGTGTTGCGGTGCGAGAGCCGCGTCGCGAGTTCCTGGAACGACACGTAAGCGCACACCCGCAGCAACGGCTTGTCCCCGCTGTCGTAGCCGGCCTGCATGGTTTCCATGCGCATCCGCTCCAGCTCCACCGGGTCGACGGCGCGGGTCACCAGCAGGTAGTCGCGGATGCAGATGCCGTGCCTGCCCTCCTCCGCGGTCCAGCGGTGCACCCAGGTCCCCCACGCCCCGTCCCGGCCGAACGCGCGCTCGATTTCCCGGTGGTAGCTGGGCAAGTTGTCCTCGGTCAGCAGGTTGACCTCCAGGGCCGTCCGCGCCACCGGTGACACGCGCGACTGCTCCGGGTCCCACGCCTCGCCACCCAGATCCGCGAAGTTCCGGCCCTCGCTCCAGGGCACGAACTCGTGCGGCATCCAGTCCTGGGCCGCGGCGAGGTGGCGGTTGAGGTTCTCTTCGACCGTCCCCTCGAGGTCGTACATCAGGCGGGTGGTGTCGGAAAGCGTCATGCGCACGTCCTTCGGGAGCCAGGGGCAGGAACCTACGAATCCGTAACCTACGGTCCCGTAGGTACTGCCAACGCACGAGCACCCCGATGGGTTCCCGGTGCCCCTCCCCCGGCGCCGATCCCGCCGTCTTGCTGGATGCAACGTTTCGTGTTTTAGTTGCATCCGGCGTCGCGACGAGGCGGCACCGGCCGGAAGGAATTCCCATGCGCAGCCCGATTCGGCACCGCCTGCTCGCCGTCGCCGCCGCTATCCTCCTCGCCGTCACCGGCTGGAGTGGCGTTGCCGGCGCCGACGCCTACGCGCCGGTGGACCGGCCAGGACCGGCGTTGACCGCGCCCCGCCTGGCGGACAGCCTCAACTGCACCGCCGACGTCCGCAACGCCACGCGCGAACCGGTCCTGCTCACGCCTGCCACGACCGTCGACAGCGAACAGAACTTCGGCTTCACCTACGAGCGGCTGTTCCGGCAGCTCGGTATCCCGTACTGCACGTCGGATTCGCCGGTGGATCGCTACAACATGGGCGACCTGCAGGTTCGGGCCCAGTACGTCACCTACGCCATCCGGGAGATGTACAAGCTCGCCGGGCGCCCCATTGCCGTGATGGGACACAGCCAGGGTGGGATGATCATGCGCTGGTCGCTGCGGTTCTGGCCCGACACGCGGCACATGGTCGACGACGTGATCGGGATGGCGGG
This sequence comes from Amycolatopsis thermoflava N1165, assembly GCF_000473265.1. NCBI lineage: Bacteria > Bacillati > Actinomycetota > Actinomycetes > Pseudonocardiales > Pseudonocardiaceae > Amycolatopsis > Amycolatopsis thermoflava. The sequence continues at coordinate 482,117 of NZ_KI421511.1, read as the reverse complement.
CACCAACCACGGTTCGGTGGTCGTCCCCGCGTTGTGCGTCCCCGACTGCGCTCCGGCGCTGTGGCAGCAGCGAGCGAACTCGGAGTTCGTGAAGGCGCTCAACTCCGGCCAGGAGACCTTTCCCGGCATCAGCTACACCGAGATCTATTCGCGCACGGACGAGTTCGTGCAGCCCAACCTGGACGACAACGGCACCTCCTCCCTGCACGGGGGCGGCGGGAACATCACCAACGTCGCCGTCCAGGAGGTCTGCCCGCTGGCCGTCCCCGAACACCTGCTCATCGGCACCCTGGACCCCGTCACGTCCGCGCTGGCGATCGACGCGCTGACCCACCCGGGCCCGGCGGACCCCGCTCGGATCGAGCGGTCGGTCTGCGGCCGCCTGCTGATGCCCGGAGCGCACCCGGTGACCGGCCCGCTCACCTTCGCGACGCTGACCGCGCAGGTCACGGCGCAACTGACCGTCGCCGCGCACCGGGTGCCGTCCGAACCCGCGCTCGCCTGCTACGTCACCGCCCGCTGCCCGTGACGGCACCGGTGGGCCGACCCGATCGCGAGAGCGCCCTGCACCTGGCAGTGCGGACGTTCAACGCGCGGCAGCGGGTGGAGGTCAACGACCTCGCCAAGGCGCTCGGCGTCAACCGGGTGACCGTCTACCGTTGGCTGGGCGACCGGGACGCGATCCTCGCCGAGGTGGTGTGGCGGCTCGGCGAACGGACGATGCTCGGCGCGTACGCCTCGGCGGAGGGGACCGGGGGCACGCGCATCGCGAACACCATGTCGGCGTTCGTCCGGCAAACGCTCGCGCATGCCGGCATGCGGCACTTCCTCACCACCGAAACCGAGACGGCGCTACGCGTCCTCACCCGCGGCGGGCACACGTTCCAGCCCCGGCTCGTCGCACTGGTCGAGACGCTGCTGAACAAGGAGCGCGAGGCGGGCGCTCTGTCCGTGACGGGCATCGACCTGCACGACCTGGCTTACCTGTGTGTCCGCGTCGGCGAATCGTTCGTCTACACCGACGCCATCACCGGCGAGCCCCCGGACCCGGACCGCGCTGAACGGGCACTGCACTACCTGCTCCGCTAGCTTGTTGTCGACGTGCGCGCGGGTCCGGTGGAGCGCCGTGGGATGAGGGTGGGTGTGGCGACGAGCGTGCGGGGCTGCTCGCCACGGGAGGCTTCGGTCAGCAGTTCCAGCGCGCCGGCCGCGATCTGTCCGAACGGGACGCGCACGGTGGTCAGCGGCACGGGCAGGCGGCTGACGATGGGGATGTCGTTGTAGCCCACGATCGACAGGTCCTCGGGCACGCGCAGTCCGAGCGCGTGGGCGGCGGCCATCACGCCGATGGCGGTGTTGTCGTTGACGGCGAAGATCGCGGTGGGCCGGTCGGGCCGGTCCAGCAGGTCGCGCCCGGCGATCTCCCCGGATTCGATGGAAAACGCGTCCCCGGCGACCAGCCGGTCGTCGAAGCCGATCCCGGCCTGGTCGAGGGCTTCGCGGTAGCCCGCGAGCCGTTCCCGGGCGCTGGAGGCGTAACCGGGACCGCCGACCAGGCCGATGCGCCGGTGGCCGAGGTCGAGCAGGTGACGGACGGCCAGGTGCGCCCCGAGGCGGTCGTCGCCGACGGCGGCCGGGCCGATGCCGTCGGTGCGCAGGGCCAGCGCGTGTGGCACGTCCCGCGCGGTGGGCGTGCCCAGCCGGGCCGTGGTGAGGATCAGCCCGTCGACGCGACGGCGCACCAGGGTCTGCACCGCGAGCCGTTCGGTGTCGGGCTTGTCCTCGGTGGTGGCGACGATGGCGAACATCCCCCGGGCGCCCGCGGCCGCGGCGATCTCCTCGTAAAGCATCGCCATCACGGTGTCGGTGAGCCGGGGCACGATCACGCCCACCGTGTTGGTGCCCGACCGGCGCAGCCCCGAGGCCAGCGGGTCGCGCACGTAGCCGAGCTCGGCCGCGACCCGCCGCACCCGTTCGGCGGTGGGACTGGTGGAGTGCGGCAGCCGCTCGTCCAGGACACGGGACACGGTGGACTTGCTGACCCCGGCGGCCCGGGCAACGTCGAGGATGGTCACCACGGGGGTCAGGCTACTGGTCGGCGACGACTTTCCGGACTCGCTGTTGACGGCGGGAGGCACGTGGCGCATTCTATGGGAACGTTCCCGCAACCGTTCCCAGAACTCGCCGACGAGAAGGAGAACTTCGAGATGACACTGGACCTCCGCGGCCTCAACCCGGCGCCGGTCACCCCGTTCACGCCGGACGGCCAGGTGGACCACGCCGCGATGGCGAAGCTCGGCACCTGGCTGGCCGAGCACGACGGCGTGCAGAGCCTGGTGATCCTCGGCCACGCGGGCGAGGGCACCTTCCTCACCCAGGAGGAGCAGGTCGCCACCATCGCCAACCTGGTCGAAGCCGTGGACATCCCGGTCATCGCCGGCATCACCGGCGAGGGCACCGCGGTCGCGGTCGCCGAGGCCAAGCGCGCGGTCGCCGCCGGCGCCAAGGCCGGGCTGATCTACCCCTCACACGGCTGGCTGCGCTTCGGCTACCAGGCAGGCGCGCCGCAGGACCGCTACCGGGCGATCTACGAGGAGTCCGGGCTGCCCTGCATCCTGTTCCAGTACCCGGACAACACCAAGGCCACCTACGACCTGGACACCCAGCTCGAGATCGCCGCGCAGGACGGCGTGTTCGCCACCAAGAACGGCGTGCGCAACATGCGCCGCTGGGACACCGAGATCCCGGTGCTCCGCCGCGAGCACCCGGACCTGCAGATCCTGTCCTGCCACGACGAGTACCTGCTGCACACCATGTTCGACGTCGACGGCCTGCTCGTCGGCTACGGCGGGCTCGCCCCCGAACCCCTGCTGGAGCTCATCGCCGCAGGCAAGGCCCGCGACTACCCCGCCGCCCGGGCCGTGCACGACCGGCTGCTGCCGGTCACCAAGGCCGTCTACCACCGCGGCTCGCACATGGAAGGCACCGTCGCCCTCAAGCTCGGCCTCAAGGCGCGCGGCATCCTCGAGCACGCCGGCGTCCGCTCCCCGCTGATCGACCTCTCCCCCGAGGCCGAAGAGGAGATCTTGCAGGCGCTCAAGAGCGCCGAACTCGTCTGAGCTCCACTCGCGTCCCGGCGGCGGCCCGGCCGCCGGGACCGGCGACAATGTTGTCCCCACGACTCCGCACCGCGGCGGAGGGCGAGGAAACGAAACCCATGACGACTTTCGCTGCCGGCAGCCCCGGCGCGGCCGCCAAGGCCAACGCCGCGCTGGTGGCGCGGCTCGAGCGGCTCCCGGTCACCCGCCGGCTCCTGATGATCCGCGTCATCATCGGCACCGCCACCTTCTTCGACGCCTACACCGTGCTGGTCATCGCCTTCGCGATGCCCAAGCTGGTCACCGAATGGCACCTCACCCCCGCGTGGGTGGGCCTGATCCTCTCCGCGGGTTACGTCGGCCAGTTCGCCGGCGCGATCCTGTTCGGCTGGCTCGCCGAACGCATCGGCCGCCTGCGCACCCTGCTCATCACCATCGTGCTGTTCGTGTCGATGGACATCGCGTGCCTGTTCGCCTGGAGCGGCGCCTCGATGCTGGTGTTCCGCTTCCTGCAGGGCATCGGCACCGGTGGCGAGGTGCCGGTGGCCAGCGCCTACATCAACGAGTTCGTCGGCGCCCGCAAACGCGGCCGGTTCTTCCTGCTCTACGAGGTCATCTTCCCGGTCGGCCTGCTCTTCGCCGGGCTCGCCGGCTACTTCCTGGTGCCCGAGTTCGGCTGGCGTGCCCTGTTCGTCGTCGGGCTCGTCCCGGCCGCGCTGATGATCCCGCTGCGGGTGCTCATGCCCGAATCCCCGCGCTGGCTCGCCGCCAAGGGCAAGTTCGACCGCGCCGACAAGGTCGTCACCATGCTCGAACGGGAGGCCGTCAAGGAAGGCAAACCGCTGCCCGACCCGGTCCCCCGCCCGGTCACCGCACCCGCCACCGGCGCGGGGTGGCGCGACCTGTTCCGCGGCATCTACCTCAAGCGCACCCTGATGCTGTGGGCGCTGTGGATAACCGTCTACGTCATCAACAACGGTTTGGTCACCTGGCTGCCCACGCTCTACCGGCAGGTGTTCGACCTGCCCCTGCAGACCAGCCTGCTCTACGGCTGGATCACCTCCGCCGTCGGCGTCGTCGCCTCCGTCCTCTGCGCGCTCTACATCGACAAGGTCGGCCGCAAACGCTGGTACGCCATCGCCTTCCTGGCCGCCACCGTGCCACTGGTGGTGCTGACGGCCCTCGGCGCCACGACCGCCACGCAGGTGGTGATCCTCGCCCCGATCGCCTACGCGATCCTGCAGACCATCGCCTTCTCGCTCTACCTCTACTCCGCCGAGCTCTACCCCACCCGCTTGCGCGCCGTGGGCACCGGGTTCGGCAGCGCGTGGCTGCGCGCCGCGTCCTCCGCCGGCCCGCTGCTCGTCGGCTTCGTCGTCGCCGGCCTGGGCATCCGCTACGTCTTCGCCGCCTTCGCCGTGGTCGCACTGATCGGCGGCGTGGTCACCATCCGGCACGCCGTCGAAACCAAAGGCCAGGTGCTCGAGGAACTGTCCCCTTGAGACAGCCGACGGGCGTGAGTGTGCCCCGGAACGGGTTCCGGGGCACACGTCTCACTGGTCGACTGTCAGCATGCCCTCGGGAACACCGGCGATCTCGACCCGGCGCCAGATCGAGTGCCGGCCCGGGAGTTCGTGGTAGCGCCGGAGCCCGGCGATGCCGCCGAGCCAGCCTGCCCAGCCGGGGTAGGGCGGGTTGTCCGGGTCGAAGCCGCTGTGCATCATCGTGAGCCGGGTCTTGCCGCCGGAGCCGTCCAGCTCCCAGCTGGTGGTCTCGCCGTCGGCGAAGAGCAGGGCGGCCTTGCGGCCGGGTTCGAACTCGACGAACTTGGCCCCGCCGGGGTCCAGGTCGAATCCGCCCATCGCGAAGCGGCCGCCCAGCCGGGGTTCGATGTCCACGTTGGCGCCGAACCACTTGCGGAACACCTCCGGCTGGATCATCGAGTCGAACACCTCGTCCGGGGCCGCGTCGATGACGACCGACGCGCGCAGGTCGCTGGAGGTGAAGTCGACCATCGGGGTCAGCTCGCGGCCGGCCAGGTAGTCGGCCAGGTTGGCGATCGCGAGGGACCAGAACGTCTGGAGCGCGCCGCGGGCGCCGGCCTGGTCCGCGATCACCTCCTCGAAGCTGGGCAGGTCGCTGTGGGTGAGCGTGACCAGGGTGCCGTCCTCGTCCTCGGCCAGCTCGAACTGGACGGTGGCCGCCACCCCGTCCACGGTCCAGGCGAACCGGATGGTGCGCTCGTCCACGTGCAGCACGCGCTGGTGCGGTTCGGCGCCGTCTGGCGTGTAGCGGCCCCAGAACTCGTATCTGCCGGGCAGGTCGACCTCGGCGTGCTCGGCGAGCCAGACACGCAGCGCGGCCGGATCGGTCAGCGCCTGGTAGGTCTCCTTCGGCGGGGTCGGCACGATCGCGGTCAGGAGCAGGTCAGGTTCGGTCATCGGGTTCTCCTCTCGGGTAGCAGGCGACGGCCAGGCGGAACGCGTCGCCTTCGGCCCCGCCGTAGCGGGTGAACAGGTCCTGCAGTGTCTGCTGCAGCTCGTCGAGGAACGCCTTGCGTTGCTCCGGGCGCACCCGGATGTCGCCGGACACACCGATCGAGGGCAGGTCCGGGCGGGTGAGGTCGAGCGCGGCGATGTCCGCCTGCACGTCCTCCATCAGGTCGACCAGGTAACCCAGGCTGAGCCGGTCGCGGGTCTGCCGCAGCCCGATGCGGCCCACCAGGGCCGGAGACAGCCAGTAGGACCGGCCTGCCGCCTGGTAGATCCCCTCGTGGATCCCGCGGACCCGGCGCTGGGCCACCTGACGCGCGAGGCCGGCGTCCAGCAGGCGCTTGACGTGGTAGTAGACCCGCTGCGGGGTCTGGTCGAGCTCGAGGGCCACCTCGGTGCACGACCGGGGCTCGGCGAGTCGCCGCAGCACTTCGATGCGCTGCGGCTTGAGCAGGGCCTCAGCCTGCTCGATCTGATCGAGGTAGACGACATCTCTCATGACAAAAATGAGTCTTTATGTAAAAGAAGTTTTTGTCAATAGGGCCGATGAACCTCCCGGGGGCGCCGGTAGGGTCCACCCGTGTCACACAGGCCGGCCCCGCTGCCGCAGCGCCACGGGCTCGACCCGGCGCGGCTGAAGCTGCCCGACGAGGGGCCGTGGGCCACGATTCGCGACCACCTCGCCGAGCGCCTCAGCCGCCTGCCCGCGGGACGGCTCGACGAGATGCTCGCCGAGGGACGGATCGCCGGCGAGAACGGCCCGGTCACCGCCGACACCCCGTTCCGGCCGGGTGCGTTCGTGTGGTTCCACCGCGACCTGCCCGACGAGGTGCCGGTGCCGTTCCCGATCGGCGTGGTGCACCGCGACGAGCACCTCGTGGTGGCCGACAAGCCGCATTTCCTGGCCACGATTCCGCGGGGACAGCACGTGCTGGAGACCGCGCTCGTCCGGCTGCGGCGCGACCTCGGGATGCCGGAGCTGAGCCCGGCGCACCGGCTGGACCGCGCCACGGCCGGGCTGCTCCTGTTCGTCACGCGGCGCGAGTACCGCGGCCGCTACCAGACCCTGTTCCGGGACCGCCGCGTCATCAAGGAGTACGAGGCGATCGCGCGGCACGACCCCCACCTGGACTTTCCCGTCACGGTGCGGAGCCGGATCGTCAAGGACCGCGGGAGCCTCACCGCGCGCGAAGTCGCCGGGCCGGTCAACGCCGAGACCCGCGTCGAGCTGCTCGAGCACGCGGACGGCCGCGGCCGCTACCGGCTGGTGCCCGCGACCGGGCGCACCCACCAGCTGCGCGTGCACATGAGCCACCTCGGGATCCCGATCCTGGGCGACCGCTTCTACCCCACCGTCGTCGACGCCCCGCTCGACGACTTCCGCCGCCCGCTGCAGCTGCTGGCCAAGACGCTGGAGTTCACCGACCCCGTGACGGGCGAGCGGCGGCACTTCGAAAGCAAGCTGACGCTGGGCGCGTGGGAGTCCTATGCGGACTGGAGCGGCGGCGGCGAGGCGGGCACCGCATCGCGTCCCGGGTGATTCCGGCTCGGGCGTCCCACCACGTGGGCGCCGGCGCCGGTTTGTTGACTAATTTGGTCAACAAAGGTCAGGATGGCGCCATGACCCCACGAGCGGACGTCGTGATCGGCGTGCACCCGAACAACCATTCGTTGTTCGTGTTGCGCCGCACGGGCCTGCTCGAGGAACTGCTCGCGCCGGGCGGCGCGACCGTGGAGTGGGTCGAGTACGACGACGGCCGCTGCACGATCGACCTGTTCGCCGACGAGGAGATCGACTTCGGCGGAACCGGGTCGGTGCCGCCGATCCAGGCGCAGAGCGAAGGGGTCGACATCGTCTACGTCGCGGTGTCCGATCCGCGCCCCGCCCAGGGCGCCGTGCTCGTCCACGCCGATTCCCCGATCGAGACGCTGGCCGACCTGCGGGGCAGGCCGGTCGCGCTGATGGAGGGCAGCTACCACACCGAGCTGCTCGCCTTCGCGCTCGACGAGGCGGGGCTGAGCTACCGCGACATCACCGTCCTCGACGGGCTGGCGCACGAGAACCGCGAGGATTTCCGGTCCGGCGCGGCGGAAGCCTGGGTGGCCGGTGACCCGTTCTGGGCGGAGGCGCAGGCGGCCGGCGGCGTGCGCGTCCTGACCGAGGTGGGCAGGCACATCAGCAACCGGTCCACCTGGTGGGCCCGCCGCTCGTTCGCCCGGCGCCGCCCCGAGCTCCTGGACAGCGTCGTGTCGGCCTTGCTGCGCACCGATTCCTGGATAGCGGAACACCCGCGCGAAGCGGCGGCGATGTTCGCCGCCGACGTGCCGGACTCCCCCGGCGTGGATGACTGGGAGACGGCGTTGCGCCGCCGTCCGTGGGGGCAGCGCGTGGTCAGCCCCGCCGTGGTGGCCGAACAGCAGCGCGCCGCCGACCTCTACGCGCGTCTCGGCGTCATCCCGACGCCGGTGCGGATCGCGGACGCGGTGCCGGAGCCCTCGCCCGCGCTCCGGGAGGCGTGACCGTGCACGTGCCCGCGAAAGCCGACTACGCCGTGCGCGCCGCCGTGGAGCTGGCCCGGCGCGGCGAACCCACCAAGTGCCGCGACGTCGCGCACGCCCAGGACATCCCGCTGAAGTTCCTGGTCAACATCCTCAGCGACCTGCGCCGCGCCCGGATCGTGCGCAGCCAACGCGGCGCCGAGGGCGGCTACTGGCTCGTGCGCGAGGCCGACAAGCTGACCGTCGCCGAGGTCATGGAGGCGGTCATGGGACCGCTGACCACGGTCGGCGGCGCGCCGCCGGAGGCGCTGGACTACCCGCCCGGCAATGAAGCACTGGCGCGGGTGTGGGCCGCTCTCGACACGCGCACGCAAGCCGTGCTGGGCGGCGTCACGATCGCCGACCTCGTCCGCGGGGACGCCTCGTGACCAGCCGGCTCCTGGTGTGCCGCAGGCACATCGATCTGCTCTTCTGCGCCAGCGCGCTCTAGTTCCGGGCCCGTCGCCGCGCCCTCCCCACCCCGATCCGAGGAACTCCTTTTCATGGCAACACGTTCCGCGGTCGCGCCCGCGCGCGCCCGCTCACCCTGGCGGCGCCTTCGGCCGTGGCTCAGCACCGTGGTGATCGTGCTGGTCTGGTACCTGTGCGCGGTCACCGGCGTGCTCTCGCCCAACACCCTGCCCGGCCCCGACCGCATCCTGCTCACCGCGTGGCGCGAGATCGCCGACGGCACCCTCGGCGAGGCGCTGCTGGTGAGCCTGGGCCGGGTCGCCTCCGGCGCCGCGCTGGGCGTGACCGCTGGTCTCGTCCTCGGCGTCCTCGCCGGGTTCTCCCGCGTCGGCGAGGACGTCGTGGACCGTCCGATGCAGATGGTGCGCACGATCCCGTTCACCGCGCTGGTGCCGCTGTTCATCCTGTGGTTCGGTCTCGGGCAGACGCCGAAGGTGCTGCTGATCGCGGTCGCCTCCGCGGTGCCGATGTACCTCAACACCTTCGCCGGCGTCCGGGACGTGGACCGCAAGCTCGTCGAGGTCGCGCAGCTCTACCGGCTCGGGCGCCTGCGCACCGCCCGCACGGTGCTGCTGCCCGGGGCGCTGCCGTCCGTCCTCACCGGACTGCGGTTCGCGCTCGGCAACTCGTGGATCGCGGTCATCATCGCCGAGACCGTGAACTCCGACGCCGGCATCGGTTTCCTTCTCGTCAACGCCCAGCAGTTCATCGCCACCGACGTGGTGGTGCTGTGCATCGCCGTGTACGCCCTGCTCGGGCTGGTCACCGACTGGCTGGTGCGGCTGCTCGAACGTTCGCTGCTGACCTGGCGCAACACCTTCACCGGCACCTGAGAGGGCGACATGCCGATCCGCATCGGGGCGCACCCGAACAACACCTCACTGGCGGTCTTCAGCCGCCGCCCGGACACCGCCGAGCAGTTGCGGGCATCCGGTGTGGACGCCGAGTTCTTCCCCTACAACAGCGGGAACCAGACGATCCCGCTGTTCCGGGCCGGGGCGCTGGACGTCGGCGGCACCGGTTCCACCCCGCCGCTGCACGCGCTCGCCACCGGGCTCGACGTCGTCCTGCTGGCCGCCACTCCCCCACGGCCGGACCGCGGCGGGCTCGTGGTGCTCGACGGCTCACCGGTCCGCGACGTCACCGATCTCGCCGGGCGCAGCGTGGCGGTGATGCCGCTGTCGTGGCACCCGCAACTGCTGATCGCCGCGCTCACCGCGGCGGGAATGGGCTGGCACGACGTGACGGTCGTCGAGCTCAACGACGCGACCGCCCGGGACGCGCTGCTGCGCGGCGGGATCGACGCCTGGATCGTGACCGACCCGGCGCTGGCCGACCTGGAACGGTACGCACCGGTCCGCGTCGTCACCGGAGTCGGCGAGCACCACTCGAACCGCTCTGTCATCTGGTCGCTGCGGTCCGTTGTGGACGCGGCGCCGGACGCGATCGCCGCGGTGCTGACCGCGCTGGACGCGTCCGACCGCCGCATCGCCGCCGACCCCGCCGAGGCCGCCCGGCTGCTCACCGGAACCGCTTCCGCCGACTGGACCGAGGTCCTGGCCCGGCGCAGCTGGGGCCTGACCCGCCCCGGCGACGACTTCGTGACCGAGCAACAGCGGCACGCCGACCTGCTCGCCCGGGCCGGAGTGCTGCCCCGGCCCGTCGACATCGCGGGCGCCGTCCGCGGACCCGCATTCGGAAAGGAGACCACTTCATGGACGTCCTCTGGTATCTGACCGGCCCCGACGGCCGCTACCCGTGGCGGGAGGACGGCGCCCGCCCGCTGAACTACGCCTACTTCCAGCAGGTCGCGCGCGCGGTGGACCACCTCGGTTTCACCGGCGCGCTGCTGGCTACCGGCGCGCACGACGCGTGGGTGCTCGGCTCGTCGCTGATCCCCTACACCGACCGGTTCCAGTTCCTCGTCGCGGTGCACCCGCCGCTGGTGTCGCCGACGCTGCTGGCCAAGATGGCCGCCACGTTCGACCAGTTCTCCGGCGGGCGGCTGCGGATCAACATCGTCAACGGGGACACCAAGCTGCTCGCGGGGTACGGCGTCCACCTCGGGCACGACGAGCGCTACCACTACTCCGACGAGTGGCTGACCGTGTTCAAGCAGCTGATGGCCGGGGAGACCGTCGACTTCCGCGGCCGCTACGTCGACGTCCTCGGCGGGTCGCTGACGCTGCCGCCGGTGCAGAAGCCGGCGCCGCCGTTGTGGTTCGGCGGGTCGTCGGACGCCGCGCTCGACGTGGCGGCCAAGCACATCGACACCTACCTCACGTGGGGCGAGACGCCGGTCGCCGCCAAGGAGAAGATCGCCCAGCTGCGCGAGCGCGCCGCCGCGCACGGCCGGGAGGACCTGAAGTTCGGGGTCCGGCTGTACGTGGTGGTTCGCGAGACCGAGGAAGAGGCCTGGCGCGCCGCGCAGGACCTGTACGACCACATGGACGACGAGTCCGTGGCCCGCACCCAGGCCGGTGTGCGCGGCACCGACTCGGTGGGCCAGCAGCGGATGAGCGCCCTGCACGGCGGGCGCAAGCCGAAGGACCTGCGCGAGCTGGAGGTGTACCCGAACCTGTGGTCGGGCATCGGGCTGGTCCGCAACGGCCCGGGCACCGCGATCGTGGGCAACCCGGAGCAGGTCGTCGAGCGCATCGGCGAGTATCGGGACGCCGGGGTGGACACGTTCATCGTGTCCGGCATGCCGCTGCTGGAGGAGGCCTACCGCGTGGGCGAGCTCGTGCTGCCGCACCTGCCGGTGAGCCGCGGGGACGCCCCGCGGGACGGCGGCGACGTCCGCGCGACCTGGAACAGCTGGACCGAAGGGTGGAAGAAGTGAAACGACGCCTGATCCTCGCCGCGACCGCGGTGCTCGCCCTGGTGAGCGCCTGCTCGCCCGCCCCCACCGGCACGACCACCTCGTCGGCCGACACCGGCGTGCTGCGGATCGGCCCGCTCGCGACGCTGAACCTGCTGACCCTCAACCAGGCGGACGGCGGGCTGGCCAAGGAGGTCGAGGCCGCCGGTGGCAGCGTGCAGTGGTCGCCGCCGTTCGCCGCGTTCGCCCCGGCCGCGCAGGCGCTCACGGCCGGGCAGATCGACCTGACCTCGGGCAGCACCACCTCGCTGGTGACCGCGCTCGAGACCAACCCGGACCTGGTGGCGTTCGCGGTCGAGGAGAACGACAACGACACGCAGGGCATCGTCGCCGCGCCCGGCAAGAACATCGCCACGCTCGCCGACCTGGTGGGCAAGACCGTCGCGGTCAACAAGGGCGGCACCGGCGAGTACCTGCTCCTGCAGGCGCTCGCCTCGGCCGGCATCCCGGCGGACGCCGTGACGCGGACCTACCTGTCGCCGCAGGACGCGGCGACCGCCTTCAGCAGCGGGCAGGTCGACGCGTGGGCGACGTGGGACCAGTACCTGGCCGCGGCGAAGACGACCGAGGGCGCGAAAGTGGTGGCGCTGGCCAAGGACGTCGGTGCGGCGAACCGCACGATCCACGTCGTGTCCCGCGCGTTCCTGACCGCCCACCCCGCGCAGGTCGCGGCGGTGTACCGGGCGCTGCAGGCGGAGGCGGCCAAGGCAGCGGCCGACCCGGACTACCTGGCCGCGGCGTACCGGGCCAAGGGCGCGAGCGATGCGGTGGCCGCGGCGATCAAGGCGGTCCGCCCGCCGCGGATCGTGCCGGCCGACGCGACCATCCAGGCGGAGTTCGCGCAGGTCGCGCGGTTCTACCAGACCAGCGGACTGGCGCCGGGCCTGGTGGACACCTCGCGCAGCACCGTCGACGCCACCACGCTGCGATGACCGTCCGGATCACCGGGCTGACCCGTCGGTTCGACGACCGGACCGTCCTCGACGGACTCGACCTCACCATCGGCGAGGGCGAGTTCGTCGCGCTGCTCGGGCGCAGCGGATCCGGGAAGTCGACCCTGCTGCGCGTGCTGGCCGGTCTCGACTCCGGCACGGAATCGGCGGAGCTGACGCTGCCCGCCGAGGTAGCGGCGGCGTTCCAGGAGCCGCGGCTGCTGCCGTGGCAGCGGGTGTGGCGCAACGTGGTCCTCGGCCTGGACGTGCCGGACCGGAAACAGCTGGCGGAACGCGCACTCGCCGAGGTCGGGCTCGCCGGCCACGCCCGGGCGTGGCCGCTGACCCTCTCCGGCGGCGAGGCGCAGCGCGTGTCACTGGCGCGGGCACTGGTGCGCGAGCCGAAGCTGTTGCTCCTCGACGAGCCCTTCGGCGCGCTCGACGCGCTCACCCGGGTGGCGATGCACGATCTGGTGGCCGGCCTGTGGACCCGGCACCGCCCGTCGGTGCTGCTGGTGACCCACGACGTCGACGAGGCGATCAAGCTCGCGGACCGGGTGCTGGTGCTCTCGGCGGGCCGGATCACCCACTCGGCTGTGGTGGACGTCGGCCGGCCACGCGCCGCCGACGACCACCGGGTGGCCGCGTTGCGGACCGAGCTGCTCGCCGAGCTGGGCGCCCTGGAACCGGCGCACTGAGCGGCTTCCCGCTGGCCTGCGGTCAGCGCAGCTGGAAACCCTGTCGCCGGAACGCTTCGCGCAGCCTGTCGCGGCCGCGCAGTCCCTCGACGCTGCCGAAGCGGTCCGCCACCCGCCGCAGCCAGCTGGGCTCCAGGCCCGCCTCGGTGTAGAAGTCGGCCAGGAGTTTCTCGTAGTCGCGGATCCCGTCGGCCTGCGCGGAGTCGTCGTAGCGCTCGTGGTGCAGCACCACGCGTTGCGCCAGCCGCGGCTTGATTTCGGTGGCTCGTGCCGGGTCCGGATGCCCGACCACGAGCCCGAACACCGGGAACACGTGTGCGGGCAGCCCCAGCTCGCGCGACACCGCGAGCGGGTCGTTGCGCAACGCGCCGGCGAACACCGTGCCCAGCCCCAGGGATTCCGCGGCCAGCGCGGCGTTCTGGGCCGCCAGCGCGGCATCGATGACGGCCACCAGAGCGCTTTCCAGGTAGTCCGCCCCCCCGCCGGAGGCGCCCGCCTCCGCCGCGATCCGCCGGGCGCGGGCGAGGTCGGCGAGCCACACCAGCAGCAGTGGCGCCTCCGTGATGTGCCGCTGACCGCCGGCGACCTCGGCCAGCCGGGCGCGCCGCCGCGGATCACGGACGGCGACCACGCTCCACAACTGCAGGTTGCTCGACGACGGCGCGGACTGGGCCGCCGCGATCAGCGTGGTCAGCGTCGCGTCGGAGACCGGATCCGGCAGGTAGGCGCGCACCGAGCGGTGGGCCAGCTGCGCGGCCACCAGATCGCTCCACCGATCGGGGAGGTCCGTCGGCGCGCCGGGACCGTACCGGGCGCGGTAGGGGTCCTCGACCGTCATCGGCTGTCCTCCCTCAGCAACGGCAGCAGCTGATCGCCCTGGCGTTTGATCTCCGGCAGGTACGGGGTGTCGGACAGGACGAAGTGCGTGATGCCCAGCGACTGGTACCGGCGCAGCGACTTCGCCACGTCCTCGGCCGAGCCGACGAGCCACGTGGTCCCGGCGCCGCCACCGCCGTAGCGGCCGGGCGCGGTGTAGAGGTTGTCGTCGAGCACGTCGCCTCGGGTGGCCAGTTCCAGGAGCCGTTGCTGGCCGGTGGCGACGAACCGGTTGGGGTCGCGGCTGATCGCGCCCTTCGCCATCGCCTCGACCTTCGCCTCCGCGTCGGCCCACGCCTGCTCCGTCGTGTCCCGCACCAGCGTCGTCACGCGCAGCCCGTACTCCAGCGGCGCGTGCTCCCGGCCGAGTTTCTCGCTCAGCCGCTCCAGCCGGCCGATCCGCTCGGCGACCCCGTCCAGCGGCTCGCCCCAGAACAACTGCACGTCGGCCTCGGTGGCGGCGACCTCCTCGGCCGCCGCGGACGCGCCGCCGAAGTACAGGCGCGGATGACGGCGCTCGCCTCGCACGACCGGGCGCGGAGCCACCGTCGCGTCGGTGACGCTGAAGTGCTCACCGTGGAAGGTGACGTTCTCCTCGGTCCACAGCCTGCGCACGATCCGCAGGAACTCCTTGGTGCGCGCGTACCGCTGGGCCTGGTCGCCTTCGCTGTCGCCGTAGGCGGCGAGGTTGTCCTTTCCGGACACGATGTTGACCAGCACCCGCCCCTGCGTGAGGTGGTCCAGTGTCGCGGCGGCGGAGGCGAAGTTCGCCGGCCGCCAGTAGCCGGGCCGCACCGCGATCAACGGCTGGAACGTCGTCGTGCGCGCGGCCAGTGCGGTCGCGACCGTGAAGGTGTCCGGCCGTCCCCAGCCGGTGCCGATCAGCGCGCCGCCCCAGCCGTGCTCCTCCAGGGCTTTCGCCTGTGCGGTGAGGGTGTCCAGGCTGTTGTGGTCGGCGGTGACGGCGTCGCCGCGGTGGCCGGGCTCGGCCTGGTTCGGGATGTACCACAGGAATTCGGCACTCACGACAGTGCTCCCTCGGTCAGGCGCGCCAGGAGACGGCCGCGCAGGGTCGGGTGGCGGTACCCGGTCTGGAACAGGCCGCGCTCCTGCAGGATCGGCACGACCAGCCGGGCGAAGTTCTCGAAGTCGACGGCGGTGTCGGCCGGCATCACCGTGAACCCGTCGGCGGCGCCGGCCTCGTACCACGCCTGCAGGTCGTCGGCGACCTGCTCCGCCGAACCGACCAGCAGCCGGTGCCCCGATCCCCCGGCGCCCCGCTGGACGAGCTCCCGCGGCGTGCGCGGCCCGTCCGCGATCAGGGCGCGGGTGGAGGCACTGAACCCGGCGGAGAAGGCGCTCTCCGGCACCCGGTCCGGCAAGTCGGCGACCGTGATCGGATCATCCGGCCCGAACCTGTCCGGCGGCAGCCCGAGGTTCGCCACGAGCGCGGCGGACAGCCGCTCGATCGGCAGTGTCGCGTACAGCTCCTCTTCCCGGCGCCGGGCCTGCGCCTCGGTCTCCGCGACGAGCACGACCACGCCGAGCGAGACCTTCACGTCGTCCGGGTGGCGCCCGGCTCCGGCCGCCCGCACGCGGATGTCGTCGCGGAAGGCCACGGCCTTGGCCTGGGTCTGCGCCACCGTGAACACCACGTCGGCGAACCGCCCCGCCAGCGCGAGCCCCTCCGCGGACCCGCCGGCCTGCACGATCACCGGCCGCCCCTGCGGTCCCGCGGTGACCGGCAGCGGGCCCGCCACCGAGAAGAACTCGCCCACGTGGTCGATGCGGTGGATGAGATCCGGGTCGGCGTAGCGGCCGCCCCGCTTGTCGGCGACGATCGCGCCCGGGTCCCAGCTGTCCCACAGCCGCGTGACGACCTCGAGGAATTCGTGCGCCCGCCGGTACCGGTCCCCCTTCGGCGGGTGCTCGGCGAGACCGAAGTTCGCGGCCGCCGCGGGACTGCCGGTGGTGACGACGTTGACCGCGGCCCGGCCTCGCGTCACGTGGTCCAGCGATTGGAAGCGCCGGGCGAGGTTGTAGGGCGAGTTGTAGGTGGTCGAGCTGGTGGCGATCACCCCGAGGTGCGTGGTGATCGCCGCGAGGTGCCCCAGCAGCACGAGCGGGTCGAGACCGGTGCCCGGCGCGTCCTCGATCTCGCCGCGCAGCGCCGGGCTGTCGCCGAGGAACACCGCGTCGATCTTCGCCTCCTCGGCGATCCGCGCGAGCCGCCGGTAGTGGTCGATGTCCACATAGGCCAGTGGATCGGCGTGCGGGAGCCGCCACGCGGTGCGGAAGTGCCCGGGCGTCATCAAGGACAGGTTCAGGTGGAAGGTCACGACGCCGGGCTCCATCCCAGCAACGGCGCGAGTTCCGTCGCCGTGTCCGTCAGCAGCCGCACGTGCTCGTCGAAGCCGGGCACCCCGGGCACGAAACTGACCAGCAGGTCGGTCGCCTGTCGCAGGGCCGGGTCGGCGGCGAGCTCCCCCGCCAGCTCCGCGGCCGGGCCGAGCAGCGCGTGGTCGGCCGCCAGGTACTCCGCCACACCGAGCCCCGCGGCGTCCCGCCGGTGCGACTGCCAGCTCTGCCACCGCCGCACCCCGGGCGTCACCAGCCGCACCGCCGCCGCCCGGTCCGGGTGCGGGTAGACCGCCCGCGACACCTGCACTCGCGGCGCGCGACCAGGCTCGGTCCACGCCGCCCGATAGGCCTGGATCCACTCCGCCTGCGCCTGCTGCGCCTCGCGCACCGAACCGCCGCTCCACGCGGTCGCGCGGGACAGTTGCAGCCCGTCCCCGGCGCGGCCGGCCGCCGCCGCGGACGCCACGGCCCGGCCGGGAGCACTGGTCGTGGCCTGCCACAGCCGCTGCCGCACCCCGGCGCCGGGTGGGTGCAGCACCTCGCCGAGGCTGTTGAGCGCCTTGCCGTCGAGCACCTCGTGCAGCCGCGCCACCGCGGCGTCGAACTCGTCGTGCCGCCGGTCCAGGTCCCGCCCGAACGCCTCCCACGCGCCGGGGAACGGCCCTGATCCGACCCCGAGCTCCAGGCGGCCGCCGGACAGCTCGTCCAGGGTCGCCGCGTCCTCGGCCACCTTGAGCGGGTCCTCCAGCGGCAGCACCAGCACACCGGTGCCCAGCCCGATGCGGCTGGTGTGCTCGGCGATCGCGGCCAGCACGACCAGCGGCGCGGACACGTGTTCCTTGCCCTGCCGGAAGTGCCGCTGGATCACCCAGCCCGAGTCGTAGCCCAGCGCCTCGGCGATGCGGAACAGCTCGATCCCCTGCCGGTAGGCCCGCGCCGGCGGCAGGTCGTCGTCGAGGTGCAGCAGGAAGTTGAGCCGGAACGGCCGCCCGTCCTCGACACCCGCACCGATCGGGGCGTTCACAGCGTCAGCCCGGTGCCGTGCACGCCGTGCTCGTCGATCGCCGCCAGCTCCGCCTCGGTCAGCGGCGGGAAATCCAGCGCCCGCACGTTGTGGTCCAGTTGCGCGACCGAACTGGCGCCGATCAACGCCGAGGTGACCTCCGGGCGGCGCAGCACCCACTGCAGCGCCAGCTGCGCCAGCGACTGGCCACGGTCGGCCGCGATCTTGTTCAACGCCGCGGCCCGCTGCCGGTAGGTGTCGTCGATGACCTCCGGCGACAGGAAGGCGCTGTCCCGCGCCCGCGCGCCGTCGGGGATGTCCACCAGGTACTTGTCGGTCAGCAACCCCTGCGCCAGCGGCGAATACACGATCAGGCCGAACCCCTCGGCGGCGGCCAGCTCCAGCAGACCGTTGCGTTCCGGCCGCCGGTCGAAGATCGAATACCGCGGCTGGTGGACCAACAGCGGGACACCCGCCCGCCGCAGCAGCCCGGCGATCTCACGCGCCCGGTCCGGCTGGTAGTTGGAGATGCCGACGTAGAGCGCCTTGCCCTGCTGCACCGCGCTGACCAGAGCGCCCACCGTCTCCTCCAGCGGGGTGCTCTCGTCCGGGCTGTGGCTGTAGAAGATGTCGACGTAGTCGGTGCCCAGGTCGCGCAGGCTGTGGTCGAGCGAGGCCAGCAGCGACTTGCGCGAGGCGCCCTTGAGGTAGGGGCTCTTGCCGATCGGGTTGCCTGCCTTGGTGGACAGGATCAGCTCGTCCCGGTACGGCTTGAGGTCTCGGGCGAGCACCTGGCCGAAGAACTCCTGGGCGGCGCGGTGCGGCGGCCCATAGCGGTCGGCGTTGTCGAAGTGGGCGATGCCCAGGTCGAAGGCGCGCAGCACGATCTCGCGCCGGGTTTCGTAGGAGTAGCCGGGGCCGAACTTCTGCCACAGCCCGAAGGAGAACGCGGGGAGGTCGAGACCGGAGTGGCCGGCGCGGCGGAACTGGGCGGCGTCGTAGCGGTCGTCGGCGGGCGTGTAGGTGCTCATGAGGCCTTCCTGTTGTCGCGGACGGGGAATTCCCGGCCGGTGTCGCGTTCGAGGAACTGCGTGCCGGGGCTGACGATCTCGTCGATGCGGTCGAGGGTGTCCTCGTCCAGCTCGACGGTGGCGGCCTTGAGGTAGGCGGCCAGGTGCTCGCTGGTGCGCGGGCCGATGATCACGCTGCTCACCGCCGGGTGGGTGAGTGCGAACCCGACGGCGAGGTCGACCAGGGACCGCCCGGTGTCCTCGGCGAGCCGGGCGAGCGCGTCGGCGGCGGCGAGCTTGCGCTGGTTGCGTTCCAGCGACACGTCGAACCGGCCGGGCACGAGATCGGCGCGCGCCGACTCCGGTTGCCCGCCACCGATCCGGTACTTCCCGGACAGCCAGCCGGCGGCGAGCGGCCCGTAGCCGAGCACGCCGACGCCGTACTTGCGTGTCACGGGGAAGACCTCGCGTTCGGCGCCGCGCACGAGCAGTGAATAGGGCAGCTGCTCGGTGTGCGGGGCGATGAGGCCGTGTCTTTCGGCCAGCCAGTGCGCCTCGACGAGCTGGTGCGCCGGGAACACCGACGTGCCGTAGTAGCGGATCTTGCCCTGGCGCACCAGGTCGCTGAGCGTCTGCAGGGTTTCCAGCAGGCTCGTGCGCGGGTCGGGCCGGTGCGCCTGGTAGAGGTCGAGGTGGTCGGTGCCCAGCCGCCGCAGGCTGTCCTCCACGGCGCGCACGATCCAGCGACGGGACGTGCCCGCGTGCCGCGGGTCGTCGCCGACGCGGCCGGAGAACTTGGTGGCGAGGAAGATGTCGTCGCGCCTGCCCCGGATGGCCTTGCCGACGATCTCCTCCGAGCGGCCCTGGCCGTAGACGTCGGCGGTGTCGATCGCGGTGATCCCGGCGTCCAGCGCGGCGTGGATGATGCCGACGCCGGCGGCCTCGTCCTGCCGGCGGCCGAAGTTCATGGCGCCGAGGGTGAGCGGGGTGAGCAGGACGCCGGTGCGTCCGAGCACCCGGGTGGGTTCGAGGGTCAACGTGGTCCTCCTAGAACAGCCCGGTCGTCGGCGGTTCCTCGCCGGTGAGGTGGTAGGCGCCGGCGACCGCGGCCTTCCAGCGCCGCGGGTTGTGGTTGGCGACCACGCGGGCGTTGCGCCAGTGCCGGTCGAAGCCGAGGTCGCGGTCGGTGATGGAGCCGCCCGCGACGTCGAAGAGCAGTTCGGCGGCGCGCAGCGCGGACTCGATCGCCACCACACCGGCCTGCGCCACCGTGACCGCGGCCTCCGCCCCCGCCGTGCGCGCCTGCGCGCCGGTCAGTCCGCGCACGCGCTCCAGCACCTCGGCGGCCAGCAGCACCGCGGACCGCGCGGCGTGCGCCCGTGCCGCGATCTCCCCCACGGTCTCCCGCACGTACGGGTCCTCGACCGACCTCGACGCCGAGCTGTGCTTGATCGGCCGGGCCTTCTCGCGGCCGAACGCGGCGGCGTCGTCGAGAGCGGCCGCGGCGATGCCCGCCTCGATCGCCGCCAGGTACAGCTGGGCGAACGATCCCAGCCACGGGTTGTCCAGCAGGTGGTTGTCCCGGGGCGCGATCTCCTCGGCCGAGACGCGGACGTTCACCAGCCGCGTGGTGCCGCTGGCGGTGAGCCGCTGGCCGACGGCGTCGAAGTCGTCGAGCCGGTGCACCCCCGCGCGGTCCACCGGCACCGTGAAGAACACGACGTCGCCGTTGTCGTCCAGGGCCGAGCCGGAGAACCACGACGCGTAGAGCCCGCCGGTCGAGTAGTACTTCTCGCCGTTGAGCAGGTAGCCGTCGCCGTCGCGGCGCAGCGTCGTGCTCACCGAACCGCTGGCGCCGCCGGTGCGCTCGTTGCTGGTGCCTGCGAACAGGTCCCCGGCCCGCAACCGCCGCAGCGTCACCTCCCGGTGCGGCAGATCGGGCCGCGTCGCGACCCGGTTCGCGGTGAGGAAGCTGCTGCGCAAGGCCTGGGCCACGTTCGAATCGGCCCGGGCGATCGCCACCACCAGGTCGGCCACGTCGCGCACCGAGCCGCCCGCCCCGCCGTCCCGCACGGCGATCCCGGTCAGCGTGATCCGCTGTTCGGCGAGCGCCCGTACGTCGGCGAAGGCGTAGTCCCGAGCGCGTTCCCGGACGGCGGCGGTCGCCCGCAAGCGCGCGAGGATCGGGGCGACCGCGGCGCGGATGCCCTCGACGGTCGGGGCGGGGGCCACCGCGGTCATGCCGCCACCTCCGCCCGCAGGCCGAGCGCGGCCCGCAGCGTCGGTGGCGGGGCGGCCTCGGTCGCCCACGCCCGCAGCACCGCCGCAACCTCGGCGGCGCCGCCCGCGGGCACCAGCTCGACACCGTCCAGCCGGTGCTCGTGCACCCACGCCAGGACATCCGCGGGCGAACCCACCGGGACCCGGCCCAGCAACGTGACCTCCCGGCGGTCGCGGCCCACCGCGCGCAGCGCTTCGGTCAGGGCGTCGTCGGCCCCGGCCGCGTGCTCGACCACGACGACGTCCGCGGACTCCGCGACCGCGGCCGGGTCGAGGACGCCGAGGTCGGCGACCACCACCGGGCGGCCCTGCGCCGACGACGGCCCGTCCAGCGGACCCGCCACCCGGTAGTACACGCCGTCGTGACCGACCGGCCGGATCAGCTCCTCCCGCACGACCAGAGCCGCCTCCTGGTCGCCGATCAGCGCCTGCCGCGGGAACGACTCCCACAGCCGGGTCAGGACACCGGCGTACTCGCTCCACCGCCGCGCCGGATCCGCCGCGGCGGGATCCGGGGCGGTCGCGTCGCTGACCTCGTCCCCGTCCCCGGCGAGCAGGGCGATGCCCGCCCGGCCACCGGTGGCGCGGTCCAGCGACGACACCCGGCGGGCGGTGTTGTAGGGCGCGTGGTGCGTGGTCGGCACCTCGGCGACGAAGCCGATTCCACTGTGGACTCCGGCGAGGTGGGACGCGGTCACCGTCGGGTCGAGGGTGTCCGGGGTGTCGGCCAGGCGGATCGCCGCCACCCCGGAATCCCGGGCCAGCGCGGTCAGCGCGCTCGCCTCGCTCAGCGAGACGCGGTCGCCGACCGCGAGGACCAGCTGCACGATCGTGCTCATCAGGCGGCTCCTTCCAGAGCGGGCAGGCCGAGGCCGAGGTGGGCGCGCAGCGTGGTGCCGTCGTAGTCGGTGCGGAACAGCCCGCGCCTGCGCAGTTCGGGGACGACGTGGTCGGCGAAGTCGTCGAAACCGGAGGGCAGCACGTCGGGCATGACGTTGAACCCGTCCGCCGCGCCGGCGCGGTACCAGGTCTCGATGTCGTCGGCGATCTGCTCCGGGGTGCCGGTGACGATGCGGTGCCCGCCACCGCCGGACAACCGCTTGAGCAACGTGCCCAGCGTCGGGTTCTCCCGGTCGATGATCTCCTTGACGACCCGGTAGAACGTCTGCGATCCGCCCGCCTCGTCGGGTTCGACGAGCAAGCCGGCCGGGATCGGTTCGTCGTCGCGCAGACCGTCCAGCGAGATCCCCAGCTGGGCGGCCAAGCGGCCGCGGCCGTAGGCGTCCGGGAGCAGCTCGTCCAGCAACTCCCGGCGCCGCTTCGCCTCCGTCTCGGTGCTGCCGACGACCGTGGACAGCCCCGGCAGCACCACGATCTCCGCCGGGTCGCGTCCGAACTGGACGGCACCGGCGCGGATCTCCGCCCGGAACGCCCGTGCGTGCTCCAGGTCCTGGTCGGCCGAGAACACCACCTCGGCGACCCGGGATGCGAGCCGGCGCCCGTCGCTCGACCCGCCGGCCTGCACCACCACCGGACGGCCCTGCGGCGAGGCGAACCGGGTGCGCGACGCCCACGCCGCCACCACCTGCTGGGTGAACCACGCGGCGCGCTGGTACCGCACCGCGTGGTCGATCTCGCCGTCGCGGCCGAAGTTGCGGGCCGCCACCGGTCCCGCGGTGGTGACCACGTTCCAGCCGAACCGGCCACCGCTGACGTGGTCGAGGTCGCCGAGGCGGCGGGCCAGTTCGACCGGGTCGTTGTAGGAGGAGGACAGGGTGCCGATCAGCCCGATCCGCTCCGTCCGGGCCGCGATCCGCGCCAGCACCGTGGTGGGCTCGAAGTTGTTGCCGGTGCGGTGCTTGATGCCGGGGTCCAGCGCCGGGCCGTCGGCCAGGAACACGGCGTCGAGCTTGGCCTCCTCGGCTTTCTTCGCGATCGAGGTGTAGTGCTCGATCGTGTAGCTCGCGGTGCCGTCGGTGCCCGGGAACCGCCAGGACCCGCCGAACACGCCCGCGTTGAGGATGTTGACGTTGAGGTGCAGCACTGTTCGCTCCTTACCGCGCGCCGGCCGCGGCCAGACGCGTGCCTGGGATCGCATCCAGCAGTTCTCGGGTGTAGGGGTGCTCCGGGGCGCCGAAGATCCGCTCCACCGGGCCGGTCTCGACCACCGCGCCGTCCTTCATCACGGACACGTCGTGCGCGATCAGCCGGACCACGCCCAGGTCGTGGGTGACGAACACGTAGCTCAGCCCGAACTCGGCCTGCAGGTCGACGAGCAACTGCAGGATCTGCGCCTGCGCCACCACGTCCAGCGCGCTGACCGCCTCGTCGAGCACCAGCACCTGCGGGGTGAGCGCCAGCGCGCGGGCGATCGCGACCCGCTGCCGCTGACCACCGGACAGCTGACCGGGCAGGCGGTGCAGGTGGCTCTCGTCCAGCGCCACCGCCTTCAGCAGCTCGACCACCCGCCCGGTCCGCTCACGCCGGGTGCCGCCAAGCCCGAACGCGCGCAACGGCTCGGCCACCAGCTTGGCCACCGTCCACCGCGGGTCG
Source organism: Amycolatopsis thermoflava N1165 (assembly GCF_000473265.1). Classification (NCBI taxonomy): domain Bacteria; kingdom Bacillati; phylum Actinomycetota; class Actinomycetes; order Pseudonocardiales; family Pseudonocardiaceae; genus Amycolatopsis; species Amycolatopsis thermoflava. Next base: position 458,924 of record NZ_KI421511.1, on the reverse strand, counting down.
AGCGAGGTGAACGGGTTCTGGAACACGAACTGCAGGTCCCGGCGCACGGCGCGCAGCTCGGCTCCGCGCAGGCCGGTGAGCGAACGCTCGCCCAGGTGGACCGTGCCTGCCTCGGCGGTCGTGAAACCGGCCAGGATGCTCGCCAGCGTGGACTTCCCCGCCCCGGACTCGCCCACGATCGCGTGCGTGGTTCCCTTGCGCACCACCAGATCCGCGGCATCCAGGGCACGCAGCTCACCGCGGCCCCGCAGCTGGTAGGTCTTGCTCAGGCCGTTCGCCCGCAACACCACCTCGCCCGGGACCACCGGGGTGCCGGACGCCGGTTCCAGCCGCCCGGCGTGACGCGCCGGATTGGCGTCGAGCAACTGTCGCGTGTAGTCGTCGGCGGTGGCGTCCAGCACCTCCCGCACCGGACCGGATTCGACGATCCGCCCGCCCCGCATGACCAGGATCCGGTCCGACCGGTCCAGGGCCACCCCGAGATCGTGGGTGACCAGCAGGATGCCGATGCCCAGCTCCTCGCGCAGCCGCTCCAGGTGGTCCAGGATGACCTTCTGGAACGTCACGTCCAGCGCGCTGGTGGGCTCGTCGGCGACGATGATCTTCGGCTTGCCCGCCAGTGCGATCGCGATGAGCGCGCGTTGTTTCATGCCACCGGACAACTCGTGCGGGTACTGCCCGAACACGCGCTCCGCGTCGGCCAGGCCCGCCGTGCGCAGGCTCTCCAGCGCGGCCGCCCGGTGCTCGGCCGCGGTCCGCTTGCCCGGTTCGTTGAAGCGGACCGCCTCGACCACCTGCTGCCCGATCCGCTTGACCGGGTTGAGCGAGGTGTTCGGGTCCTGCGGCACGAAACCCACGTGGTTGCCGCGCACCAGCGCCATCCGCTGGTCGTTCCACCCGGTCACGTCCACACCGGAGAACTCGATGGTGCCCGACCGGATCCGCGCCGAGTCCGGCAGCAGGCCCAGCGCACCCTGGATCACGGTGGTCTTGCCCGATCCGGACTCGCCGACCAGCGACACGAACTCGCCGGGTTCGACGTGCAGGCTGACGTCGTGGACCGCGGTGGTCCAGGCACGACGGCCGGTGCGGTAGTCGACCGCCAGGCCGGTGATCCGCAGCAGCGGGTCCTCGCTCATCCGTGGTCCTTTCTCAACGACGTGCTGATCCGGTGGGTGGCGAGCACGACCGCGGCCAGCGCCACGCCCGGCAGCAGCGAAATCCACGGGTGCACGGCCACGAAGTCGCGACCCTCGGCCACCAGCAGCCCCCACTCCGGCTCCGGCGGCGGGGCGCCGTAGCCAAGGAACCCCAGCCCGGCGACCGAGAGGATCGCCGAGCCGATCTCCAGTGCCGCCAGTGCGAGCACCGAGCTCAGCGAGTTCGGCACGATGTGCCGCACCACGACTCCGAGTCTGCGCACCCCCAGCCCGTAGGCCGCGCGTACGTAGTCCCGTGAGGCGACGGAGAGCACCTCGGCCCGCATCACCCGGGCGAACGACGCGATCGAGGAGATTCCCACGGCGAGGGCGATGTTGTCGGTGGCGTAACCCAGCACCGACACGATCACCATGGCCAGCAACAGGTTCGGGATCGCCAGGAACACGTCGACCACCCGCATGATCGCGGTGTCGGCCCAGCCGCGGGCGAACCCGGCGACCAGCCCCAGCAGCGAGCCGGCGCCGAACCCGATCAGCACCGCGAACAGGGTCGCGGTCAGCGTGGTGCCCGCTCCGTGCACGGTGCGGGCGAACAGATCCCGCCCCAGCCGGTCGGTGCCGAACCAGTGCTCGGCGCCGGGCGGGGCGAAGCTGGCGTCCGGGTCGCCGGCGTAGGGGCTGTAGGAGGTGAACAGCGACGGGAACAGCGCCCACCCGAGCGCCACCAGCACGATCACCCACGCCAGCACCAACCCCGGCCGGCGCGCCGCCTCCCCGAGGCGCCCCAGCGCGCCGGACCGGCTGACCAGCACTGTCGCCGTCATCGGGTCCCCCTTCCCCCGGCGACCGCGAGCGTGGCGCGCAGACGCGGGTCCAGCAGCGGGTACACCAGGTCCACGACCAGGTTGATCAGCGCGAACGCGGCGGCGACGAACACCACGATGCCCTGCACCAACGGCAGGTCGAGGGTGTTGATCGCGGTCTGGGTCATCCGGCCGAGGCCCTTGCGGGCGAACACGGTCTCCACGATGACCGCGTTGACCATGAGGCTGCCGAACGTCACCGCCGCGATCGTCAACGCGGGCAGGCTCGCGTTGCGGAACACGTCGCCGACGATGATCCGCGCGCGGGTCGCGCCCTTGGCCCAGCTCGTCGTGACGTACCCCGAGCGGAACTCGGTGGCGAACGACCGCACCAGCAGCTGCGCGATGGGCCCGGACACCGGGATCGCCAGCGTGACCAGCGGCAGCACCAGGCTCTGCCAGCCCCGCTCGCCGAACGCCGGGAACCAGCCCAGCCGGAACGCGAAGATCTGCAGCAGCAGGATCCCGGACAGGAACACCGGGATCGACACCGACGCCGTCGGCAGCGACTCCACCAGGTTGCGCAGCCACCGCTGCCGGGCCGCGGTCGCCACCAGCGCGATGACGAACGCGATGACCAGCGCGAGAGCCAGCGCGCCCACGGCCAGGCCGAGCGTGGCCGGCAGGACACCCGCGATCGAGGAGGCCACCGACGCGCCCGTCTGGGCGGAGGTGCCGAAATCACCGCGGACCGCGTGCCCGAGCCGGTCCAGGTACTGCACCAGCACCGGCTCGGTGAAGCCGTAGCTTTCGGCCACCGCCGCCTTCACCTCCGGCGGCACCGAGTTGACCTCGGCCGGGTCGAAGAGCAGGTCGACCGGGTTCGCCGGCAGGACGTAGAGCAGGATGAAGGTCAGCGTGAACGCGGCCCAGACCACGAACACCGCCCGGCCGGCCTTGCCGGCGACGTAACGCAGCATGTCAGTTCCCGGGGTTCTTCCACGCGTCCACGAAGTGGTTGCGGGACTGCGCGTCGAAGACGATCCCGTGCACGGACGGGGCGTGCGCGATGACCTGCGAGGGGTTGTAGACCGGGTTCACCAGCGCGTACTTCTCCAGCAGGATGTCCTGCGCCTGTTTCGCGTACGCGTTGCGGGTCGCCGGGTCCAGGGTGGTTTCCAGCTTGCCCAGCACCTGCGCCACCTCGTTCACGTCCACGCCCGTGGAGTCCGCCGAGAGGTAGGTGCTGTTGCCCGCCGACGGACCGAACTGCAACGTGAGCGCGGCCGGGTCGTTGCGCGAGCGGTTGGCGGCGGTGACGTTCCAGTCGGTCTTCGCCTTGGCCTGCTGCGCGGTGTAGTCCGGGATGGGGACGACGGTGAGCTGCAGGTCGATGCCGATCTCCCGCAGGTCCTGCTGCACCGACTCGTAGGCGGGTTTGTTCACCACCAGGTTGCTGATGCCCAGCAGCTTCACGGTGAGCTTGCGGCCGTCCTTCACGCGGATCCCGTCCGCCCCCGGCACCCAGCCCGCGTGGTCCAGCAGCCGCCTGGCCTGCTCCGGGTCGTACCTCAGGACCGAGCCGCTGTAGTCGGCGAATCCGGGCACCGACGGTTCGAGGATGGACTTCGCGATCGAGTAGGACGGGGTGAGGATGGTCTTCTCGATCGCCTGCCGGTCCCAGCCGAGCTGGATGGCCTTGCGCACGGCGATGTCGTTGGTGGGGAACAGCGAACTGTTGAAGGCGAAGTAGATCGCGGTGCCCGAGACGCCGCGGTGGATGATCTGGAACCCCTGGTCGGCCAGCGGTTTCTCGTCGGTGGTGCCGACGTCCAGCGTCGCGTCGACGGTGCCCGAGACGAGCGAGCCGGTGCGCACGCTGGCCTCCGGGATCGTGTTGAACACGACCTTGTCCAGGTAGGCCTCGCCCTCGTGGTGCAGCGCGGGCGGCGACCAGTGGTAGCCGGCGCGACGCGCCAGGACGGTCTTGACCTGCGGTTCCCACGACTCGTAGACGAACGGGCCGGTGCCGATCACCTTCGTCGGGTCGGTGCGCTGGTCGGCGCTGAGCTTCAGCGTCGACAGGGACAGGAACCCGGGCTGGGCGTTCGCGGTGAACGAGGAGGCCTGCAGGAAGCTGGCCAGCGGCTGCGCGAAGCTGATCTTGACGGTGTAGGGGTCCAGAACCTGGGTTTCGCGGTAGCCGCGCAGCAGCGAGGCGCCATTGGGCAGGATGCCCAGCGCGGGGTCGCCGTGGACGTACTGGTCGAAGTTGGCCTTGACCACCTCGGCGTCGAACGGCGACCCGTCGCTGAAGGTCACGTCCCGGCGCAGGTGGAAGGTGAACTCGGTGAGGTCGCTGTTGTACTCCCAGGACTGCGCCAGCCACGGCGTGATCTCACCGGTGGCCGGGTCCTGCCAGGTGAGCTTGTCGGTGATGTTGTTGCCGATGAGCGATTCGGCGTAATTGGTGCCCCACTGCGGGTCGGGGCTGCGCTGGTAGTCGATCAGCGCGAACTGCAGGGTGCCGCCGCGCACGGGCTGACCGGCGGCCGTGGCCTCGCCGGAGCCGCCGCCGCGGACGACCGCGACGACGATCCCGGCGATCACGACGACCGCGACCGCCGCGGCCACCCAGCGCCATCTGCGGCGTGGGACCCCGGCGTTGGCGAGGGTACTGCGAAGATCGGACATTGCACTTCTCCCGTGGGGACTGGAGCATCCTTTGTGGATGGTGGATGAGAGCGCCGGTGCCAGACGCGACGATACGGCGCACCACGGGCTCTTCCAACGGATCCCACGGATCAAGACGACATGTTGCGTCCTATGTGGACGTTGTCGCGGAACAACTCGATCCCACTACGGGTTTCGTGCAGTTTCGCTTAACGGAAGGCGCCTGGTCATTATGTGGGAAGCGTCGACAAGCGCCCAAGGTTGTTCCAGGCTGTGGGAATGTACGACGTCCGGCGGCTGCTGCTGATCCGCGACCTCGCCGAACACGGCACGCTCGGCGCGGTGTCGGAGCTGCACGGCATCACGACCTCCGCGGTGTCCCAGCAGCTGCGGGCGCTGGAGCAGGAGGCAGGCAGCACGCTGCTGCGCCGCGACGGACGGGTGCTGCGGCTGACCCACGCCGGGCAGGTGCTGGTCCGGCACGCCGCGAAGGTGCTGCAGGCGCTGGACGAGGCCGAAAGCGCGGTCGCGGCCGCGCGGGAGGGCACGTCCGGGACGGTGACCCTGGTGGGGTTCCGCACCGCGCTGATGGCGCTCGCCCGCCCCGTGCTGGACCGCTTGCGGCACTCGGACGTGAAGCTGCGGCTGGTCACCGCGATCAAGGAGCCTGCGCTCAACGCGCTGCGGGCGGGCGAGGCGGATCTGGCGATCACCTACCACTACTCGTTCCGCAGCCAGACCCTGCCCGACGGTCTGGAGTCGGAGTTCCTGGCGGCCGACCCGCTGGTGCTGCTGGCGCCACCGCCCGCGCACGCCGGGGTGGAGCGCGACGGCCTGCGCGCGCTGGCCGAAGCCGACTGGATAGCGGCCGCGGAGGGCGCCCCGTCGATCGACTCGCTGCTGCACAACTGCCGGGCCGCCGGCTTCACACCCCAGATCGCCCACCGGATCGACAACTTCGGCGACATGGCACGCCTGGTCGAGGCCGGCGCGGGGGTCACCATCGTGCCACGGCTGGCCGTGCCGCCCGAACTGTCGCACCTGGTGGCCACTTCGGTGGCCCACGGCACGCGGCAGATCTCGGTCAGCCGCCGGCGCGGCACGGCCGGTCACCCCGCCGTGGCCACCGTGGCACAGGCGCTGAAAGCCGTGATCCGCGACCGAGCGCGATAACCCCGCAGCGGCGGTGGGATGACCAAATGGCTCGTGCTGCCGGCTCTCCGGCTCAGGAGATGCGGCGCGCGATCGCGAGCGCCGCGCGCTGGAGTTCCACACCGAGTTCGGCGACTCGGTCTTCGGGGATGTCGGCGAAGGTGCCGGTCACCTGGACCGCGGCGGTGGCGCCTGCCGGGTCGGGCACGGCGGCGGCGACCGAGGCCATCCCGGGTTCGCGCTCACCGCGAGCCTGGGAGTATCCGCGGTCCCGGATGGTCTTCAGCTCGGCCAGGAAGTCGTCGTGGTCGACGGGACCGCGGTCCGGGTGACCGAGGTTCCCGAGCTGCTCGAGGAACTCGGTCAGCTCGGTGTCGGTCAACTGCGCGGTGAGGGCCTTGCCCGCGCCGAGGTGCAGGGGCAGCCGTTCGCCGATGGGCAGTTCGTAGCGCAGCGGGCTGGCGCCGTCGACGCGGGCGAGCACCACGCGGGACCAGCCGATCCGCTTGAACAGGGACGCCGTCAGACCGGTGGCGGCGGCGAGGTCGTGCAGGATCGGGCGGGCGGCGGTCAGCAGCGGACTCGTCGTGAGGTAGGCGTGCGCTCCGAAGATCAGGGCGACCCCGGGCCGGTACCCGTTGGCATCCCGTTCGACGCGGCCGCGCGCCTCGAGCACCCCGAGAATGCGCTGGGTGGTGGCGACCGGCAGCCCGGCCCGCCGGGCGATCTCGGTCAGCCGCAGGGCGTGCTGGCTCGAGTCGATGACCTCGAGGATGTCGATGGCCCGCTCGAGCGAGCGCATGCTCGTCGCGGGTTTGTCCGGCTCGGCCATGAGCCACATCTTCCCACACAGTGAGCACAGTCACCGGAGTGCGGTGGCGTTGGGCGGCGAGCCCACCCCGCCGACGAGGTGCAGGGGCTTGACGGTGACGAGCGCGTCCCACCTTCCGTGGACCCGGCTGTCGGCCACCAGGCCGGTGAGGTTCCACAGCTCCCCGAGGGGCACGCCGAGCTTGGCGATGAGCTCCTGGTGCATCATGCCCGCGTCCTCGGGCGCGCCGGCCAAGAAGGTGTCGGCGGCGACCGGCAGGACTTCGACGGCGAAGGTGTCGGTGGCGAACAACGCGACCTGGTGGTCCCACAGCCACTCCGGCAGGTCGTGGGTCTGCCGGAAGCCGGTGGCGCGGCGGGCCTCGCGGACTTCGGCGCGCAGGGCGGGTCCGGCGTCGAGGAACCAGCGCGCCCACCCGGTGTGGACCAGCACCAGGTCCCCGGGACGTACGCGTTCGCCCTGGGCGCGCAGCGCGCGGTCGAGGACGTCCACGTCCAGCGCGGGACCATGCCGGTGGTCCAGCGGCGCACCCTCGGCGGCGAGAAGTCCGGCCACGTCGATGAGCAGGCCGCGTCCGACGATCGGTTTCTCGGCCCAGCGCTGCACACCGAGCGCCGGCCGCCCCGCCCGGATGTCGTCATCGGGCACCCCGTTGTAGAAGCCGTACCCGGACGCGCGCCGGTGCCGCAGACCGTCGACCTGCGAGGTGGCCTGCAGATAGAACTCGCGCAGCACGTCGTCGCGAGCCTCGGCGTGCGCGGAAAGCAGCTCGTGGCGCCGCGCTTTCCGCGCCCGCGCCATCGGCGGGTCGAACGCGTCGAGGGCGTGGTCGAGGCTGAAGACCGCGCCGCGCCTGACGCAGGCGAGCGCGTCGAGAACCTGCGCGGGACCGGCGAAGTTGGCCATGCCGCGTTCGGGGTCGTGCTCGAAGACGCCCCAGCTGGAGCCGGGCGGGACGTGCCCACGCAGCTGTGCATACGTGGGCACGTCCATGCGGTGGTCAGTCACGGTCGGGGTCCTGCTTGCGGTAGGAGAGGGCGAAGGACAGCAACCCGGCGACGGAGGCGCCCCCGAACGCGTAGGGAGCGACGGCCGCGGCCCAGTGGCGGGCGGCGGTGGCTTCGCCCGCGGCGAGAGTGGCGATCTGCCCGACGACGATCGCCAGTCCGGCGAGGAGGAAGAACACGACGGTGAGGGCGAAGAGGAAGGTGGCGATCCGGACTGTCCGGTTCGGACGGGAGGTGATCTGGTTCATCGTTGAACTCATGGGTCTGTTCCTTCCGTTTCGGCGTCAGACGGGGAGGACACCGACGGCGATGCCGACACCGAGGGCGAGGATGGGCAGGCAGTAGTACTTCAGCAGGGGCAGGAAGGTCTTGACCGGGTCGACCCGGGCGATGCCGGCCGCGACGTAGATCGGCGCGCCGGAGGGCGGCGACGCTCCCTCGGTCGAGGCGAAGATCAGGACCGCGGCGGCGGCGATCGGTGCGGGAACGCCGGCGCCGGCCAGGGCGGCCACCGCGACGGGCCCCACCGCGGCCATGGTCGCGCTCGCGGTGAGCGGGATCGCGATGGCCACGATGATCACGCCGATCGCGATGGCCATGATCCACGCGGGCGCGTCGAGCCCGGACAGCACGGTCTCCAGCTGCCCGGCGAGGCCGAGGTCGGCCAGGACGTTGGAGGCGGAGAACGCGGCGACGATGGTGATGCCGATGACGCCGAAGGACGGCGCCGCCTTGCCGATGACCGACCACCACCCGGAGGCGGTGCGGGGCAGGTGCTTGCGGCCGAGGAACAGCACCAGCGCGATCATCAGCACCGGGATCCAGGTGATCAGGCTGATCACGTCCGGCATCGAGTAGGGCTGCGCGGGCAGTTTGGTGCCGTCGGCGAGTGCGACGGGCTTCTTCAGTGCCTCGCCGACGCCGGAGTAGGTGCCCAGCGCTTCGGCGACCGGGCCGCGGGTGAGCAGCAGCGGGACGAGGATCGGCAGGAACAGCAGCAATGAGGTCCATCCGGAACGCAGGCTGCGGCCGAACGGGATCCGGTCGCTCTCGGCGATCGGTTCGATGCCGTTGCGCCGGATCAGGAACCACGACAGCACGATCCGGTAGCCCAGGCACCACAGTCCGGCGATGGCGAGGGGTTTGACGATCTCGTCGGCCTGCATGATGCCCTGCGCGGCGAGCCCGCCGACGAGGATGAACATGGTGGCCGAGAACGGGAACGTCACGCCCATCCCGGCGCCGCCGGCGACCACGGTGGCGGCCAGTTCGGGCTTGACGCCGGACCGTTTCATCCACGGCACGGTCACCGAACCGACCGCGGCCGTGACGGCGGCGCCGACGTGGGCGATCGCACCGAAGATGCCCCCGGCGACGGTCGCCGTGTAGACCGGGCCGCCACGCAGGCGCCCGAGGACGGAGTTGAGCAGGTCGATCAGCTTGTCCAGCACCGGGGTCTTGGCCAGCAGGTAGGACATGAACACGAAGGCCAGCCCGGCGAAGGTGACCTCCTCCTGCATCGAGTCGACCACCGCGTGCTCGATGGCCGACCACGCGGATCCGCCGTCCTCGGTGCCGCCGAACACCGCGAACCCGCACACGGCCACGAACCCGAGGATCATCGCCTCACCGATGTTGCGCTTGAACACCGCGTTCCACACGATGATCACCGCGACGAACGCGAGCAGTGCCCACACCCCGGCCATCACGCGGTCCCGGCGAGGATCGCGGCGCGGCGCTGCGCCTCGTCGGCTTCCACGGCGCGGCCCCCGAGGAGGCTGGCCGCGGCCTCGGCCGCGGGGATCACGATGACGCCGTCGTCGTCGCCGACGACCACGTCGCCGGGCCGCACGACCACCCCGCCGACCGCGACCGGCACGTCCACCTGGCCCGGGCCGTTCTTGTACGGTCCGGCCGGGCAGGCGCCGCGGGCCCACGCCGGGAAGCCGATCTTCTCCAGTTCGCTCACGTCGCGCAGCACCCCGTCGGCCACGATGCCCCGGACCCCGCGGCGCTTGGCGCGCTCGGCCATCAGCTCGCCCAGCAGCGCCCGGCTGGTGTCGCCGCCACCGTTGACGACCAGCACGTCACCCGGCCGTGAGCAGGCGATCGCCCGGTGCACCGCCAGGTTGTCGCCGTGGGGCACCCACACCGTGCGGGCGCGCCCGACCACTCGAGCGCCCTTCCACAGGGCGCGGATTCCGCCATCGAGCATGCCCATACGATCGCGTGCGTCGCCGATGTTGGCGACGGCGAGTCCCTCGAACTCCGGCCACAGGTCCTCGGCCGGGGCGAGCGCGGCGTCCGCGCGGCCGCGGTGCACCTCCGCGGTGGCGCGGGTCATCACCGGCAGCACCCCGAGCGAATCGAGCAGCGCCGCGGCCGCGTCGGCTTCACCAGCGCGCCGGGCGGCGTGTTTGAGCGTGCCGTCGTGCAGCCGGTTCACCGCCGCGTCTCCGCCGGACAGTTCGCGGGCCATCTGCTCACGAACCCAGTCCTCCGCGCCCGCCGCGCGACCCGCCAGGACCGATTCCACGATCAGCGCGCCCAGGCCCTTCATGAAGGTGCTGCGCAGCAACTTGCGGCCCGACGCCGCACCGGGTGCTCCCCCGATGTCGTCCACGCGCGCACCCAGCTGCTCGAAGGTCGCGGCGGCCCGGGCGGAGGCGTGACCGCTGATGATCACCGGGGTGGCGGCGCCGAGGGCGGGCACCGGCCCGATCACCGCCACGTCGGCGAACCGGCTCTCGCCCACCATTCCCGCGATCGTGCGCTTGACCTCGGGCGCGGCCGCGTTCATGTCCACGTACACGGCCGCGGGCGGCAGGAACTGCGCGACCGACTGCGCGGCTTCGACCGCGGCGCGCCCGCCCACCAGGCTGAGCACCACGTCCGCGTCACGGACCGCCTCCTCCGGAGTGTCCGCGCGTTCCACCCCCGCCGGCGTCGCGTTGTCGGCGGGGTCGTACCCCGCCACGGTCCACCCGCGCGCGACAAGGCCGGCCGCATACAGCGTCCCGGCCTCGCCGAGCCCCAGCACCGACATCCGCATTCTGCCTCCTTGCAGATTTCCATACAGTGGTAATCCCTGTCGTTGTGCGGATAGTATTGCCACAAGATGAGAGACGAGTCAACGGTGAGCTGCGCCGGTCGGCCGCGCCGATCGCCGAGGGCACACGGCGGCGCGCCTCGCGGTGGTGCTGTCGGCGGCGTCGTCGAGTGGCTCGCCCCCGGACCTTGCGCAGCACCAGCGGGGCCGACTGCACGCGACGTTGAAGCTCGGCGCACCCGATCACCGTCAACAGCCCCGCGCCGGCGGCTGCCCGGCACGTGAGCGTCGGTGAGCAGGTATTTTGACGAGATCTAAACGCTTCGCTCGGCCGTATGGGCGATCAGGACTGCCTACGCTGCGGGCGTGGGATCTCCGAGCTCCGTGCTCAAACGACTCGTCGTGGGCCGTCCGTTCCGTAGCGACCAGCTACACGGCGAACTCCTGCCCAAGCGCCTCGCGCTGCCGATCTTCGCCAGCGACCCGCTGTCCTCGGTGGCGTACGCGACGCAGGAGATCATCCTGATCCTCGCGCTCGGCGGGACCGCGTTCCTGCACCTGACGCCGTGGATCGGGCTGGCGGTCGTCGTGCTGCTCGCGGTCGTCGTCCTGTCCTACCGCCAGGTGGTGCAGGCCTATCCCAGCGGGGGCGGCTCCTACGAGGTCGTTTCCCGCAATTTCGGCCCGTCGGCGGGCCTGGTCGTCGCGGGTGCGCTGCTGGTCGACTACATCCTCACCGTCGCGGTGTCCGTCTCGGCCGGCGTGGACAACATCATCTCGGCCGTGCCCGAACTCAACTCCTACCGGGTCGTGATCAACGTCGGGTTCATCGTCGTGCTGGCGGCGATCAACCTGCGCGGCATCCGGGAGTCGGGCCGCACCTTCGCGGTGCCCACCTACCTGTTCATCGCCGGCGTGCTGGTGATGATCACGATCGGACTGGGCCGTGCCGTCGCGGGGAACACGCCGGTCGCCGAAAGCGCCGGCTGGGACATCCGCCCCGAGCACGTCGGCCTGTCCGGGCTGGCACTGGCCTTCCTCGTGCTGCGCGCGTTCTCCTCCGGCTGCACCGCGCTCACCGGCGCCGAGGCCATCTCCAACGGCGTGCCCGCGTTCCGCAAGCCCAAGGGCCTCAACGCCGCGCGCACGATGAGCGCGATGGGCATCCTGTCGATCGTCATGTTCAGCGGGATCACCGCGCTGGCCCTGATCACACACACCCGGGTCGCCGAAAACACGTGCGACCTAATCGGTTTCCCTGGCGACTGCAACACCGAAGCGCAGCGCACCGTCATCGCGCAGATCGCTGCGGCGGTCTTCGGCGGCGACCAGAGCGTGTTCTTCTACTACATGCAGGCCGCCACCGCGCTGATCCTGATCCTCGCCGCCAACACCGCGTTCAACGGCTTCCCGCTGCTCGGCTCGATCCTCGCGCAACACCGCTACCTGCCGCGCCAGCTGCACACCCGCGGTGACCGCCTGACCTTCTCCAACGGCATCATCGCGCTGGCCGTCATCGCCGGTGCGCTCATCTACGCCTTCGACGGCTCCACCACCAGGCTGATCCAGCTCTACATCATCGGGGTGTTCACCTCGTTCACGCTCTGCCAGGCCGGCATGGTCCGGCACTGGAACCGGGAACTGGCCGGCGCGACGGACCGGACGCACCGGATCCGGATGCGGCGCGGCCGGGCGATCAACGCCTTCGGCGCCTGCTTCACCGGCATCGTGCTGGTGGTCGTGCTCGCCACCAAGTTCACCGGCGGCGCCTACCTCGTGGTCATCGCGATTCCCGTGCTGTTTCTGCTGATGCGGGCCATCCACCGCCACTACCAGCGGGTCAAGGAGGAACTCGCGCCCGACGAGGCCGGCATGCTGCTCCCCAGCAGGATCCACGCCCTCGTCCTGGCCTCGACGCTGCACAAGCCCACCCAACGGGCGCTGGCCTTCGCCAAGGCCGCCCATCCCGACACGCTGACCGCGATCACCATCAACGTCGATGACAGCGAGACCCGCGAGCTGCAGCGCATCTGGGAGGAACGCGACATCAAGGTCCCGCTGAAGGTTCTCGAATCGCCCTATCGCGAGATCGCCCGGCCGCTGGTGAACTACGTGAAGAACCTGCGCCGGGACAGCCCCCGCGACGTGGTGTGCGTCTACATCCCCGAATACGTGGTCGGCCGGTGGTGGGAGAACCTGCTGCACAACCAGAGCGCCCTGCGCCTGAAGGGCAGACTGCTGTTCGAACCCGGTGTCATGGTGGTCAGCGTGCCCTGGCAACTGCACTCCAGCGCGCGCCGTGACCTCGAACGAGCCGACCGCCTGCCCGGCGACGTGCGGCGCGGCATCCGCTGATCAGGCCCTGCCCCATCGGCCCGACCTTCGCACAACCCGCGCCAGAACCGCCACCACGACCGCGGCCATCAGCAGCGCAACCGCCGCCTGCAGTGCCGCCCCGGTGAACACCAGGCCACCCTGCCTGCCCAGCACGAAGCCGCTGTCCAGGGCCCAGCACACCGCCGCGGTTCCCACCGCAGCTCCGGGCGTGGTCACCGCGGCGACCCCGGCGACGGCCACCGTGAACGCGATCAACGCCCCGGCAGGGTGACTCGTGGCCCCGGCGGCGACCGCCGCGACAGCAACGACAACCCCGACGGCGAAACCGAGGGGGAAGCCGAACCCGCCGGACAGAGGCCGGGTGAAGATCGCTGACGCGCGCACCACCACAGTCCAGCATCCAGCAGGCAATTGCAGGCGGAGCAGGACGGATTCCAGACGCCACCACGCGAGCTATTGACGATTCGTTGACGCCGGCAGGCCACCACCACGCACCATCAGCACGCCGGTCGGCGTCACGGGGGCGGAGCTCAGGCGGTGATCGCCTGGGCCAGCGCGAGGCCGGTGTAGGCGGCGCCGAGTCCGGCGACGATGCTGCCGGCGACGTTGGCCAGGGCGTAGAAGCGGGCCCGTTCTTGGGCCAGGCGCAGGGTTTCGTAGCTGAAGGTGGAGTAGGTGGTCAGCGCGCCGCAGAACCCGGTGCCGATCAGCGCGGCGAGTGCCGTGTCGGCAGGGAGGCCGGTGAGGAAACCGAGGATCGCCGAGCCGGTGATGTTGACGGCGAAGGTACCCCAGGGGAACACGGTGTCGTGGCGGGCCTGGATGGCGCGGTCGGTCAGGTAGCGCAGCGGGGCGCCGACCGCGGCGCCGAGGGCCACCAGCAGCACAGTCATCGGCTGACCGCCCGATCGCGGCCGACGTAGCGGATGACCTCGACCGGTTCGACGATGACCAGCCCCTCGCCGATCAGTTCGTCCAGGGTGGGCAGGAAGTCCCTGATCCGCGTTTCGTCGTCGACGATGAGAATCACCACCGGCAGGTCGTCGGACAGGGACAGGATCCGGGCCGTGTGCACGTGGTTGGAGGCGCCGTAGCCCTCGATCCCGCGCAGTACGGTGGCGCCGGCCAGCCCGGCCCGGTGGGCGCGGTGCACGATCTCGGTGAACAGCGGTTTGTGGTGCCACCGATCGGTCTCGCCGATGAAGATGGTCAGCCGCAGCGCGGGGCCTTGGAGTTTCATCGGGCCGCACCCGCCTTCCGGGGTGTTCGGGGGCGCCGTTGCAGCGCCCGGGCCGTCAGTGTCGCGCCGGTCCAGACCGCGAGCAGCGCGGCCAGGACAGTGGCGGCGAGGTAGGCCAGCGCGGTGCGGGCGGCCCCGGCGGCGAGGGCCTGCTGGATGTCGACGACGTAGGTGGAGAAGGTGGTGAACCCGCCCAGTACACCCACTCCGAGGAACGGGCGCAGCAGCCGCCGCCCGGGCCACAATTCGGTGATCAGGGCCATCAACACGCCGATGAGCAGGCAGCCGGCCGCGTTGATGCCGAAGGTGGCGAACCCGAACTGCTCGGCGCGGTGCGGGAAGGCCTGTTGGAGCCCGTAGCGGGCCAGCGCACCCAGGACACCACCGGCGGAGATCACCGCCAGCACCGGCCACGGACTCGGGCGCACCTCCCGCCGCCCGGCGGGCCCGCACACATCCACATCCGGGTCCACGGGGTTGGTCACAGACTCCACGCAGTCCTCCCTACCAGCACGAACAAGGTCACTGGTAGGGACCGTTGGCAGACCGGATCTGCGGTTCCCCCGGGATGTCCCGGGGTCGGCGGGCCCCACCCCCGAGGCGCCGAGCCGGGCCGGCACCAAGGTGAGCCTACCAACCGGCCGCCGCTGGCCGTTCAGGTCGTCGAGCAGATCCCAGCGTCGGTGATACGCCGGCACCGCGGCGAGCAGCTTCCGCCGGCGCACCGCCATGCAGGCCCCGCCCGGAACGGGTGACAATGGAGCACATGAAGAGGGGGCTTCGCCGCTGCATGCTGGCTTTGCTGGGCGTCTTGACGTTGGCGATCCCATCGGCCGCTGAGATGACGAGGCCCGCGGCACCGCCGGTTGCCGGGCCGCCGCCGGTGGTGCCGGGCTGCGAACAGGGTTGCGAGACGGTGTTCTCCGCCGCGCTGCCCGGCGGGCACCGGCTCGACGGGCTGCACGGAGTCGGCGGCAACGTGCTGGCGTACTGGGAGGGCGCGAACCTCGTCGACACGACCCAGGTCCGCGGCAGCGACGGGCAACCCTACGAGCGGGTGACGGCCGGGCTGTGCGGCGCGGGGCGGTGTTCCGTCGCGTTCGAGTTCGGCGCGCACTCCGCCGCCGTCGCGGCCCTGCGGGTCGACACGAAGATCACGGCGGACACCGCGGTGGAGGGCGTCGCGGCCGACGTGCGGGACCTCAACGCCGACGGCCTGCCGGACGCCGCGGTGCGGCAGAGCACGTACGAGCCCAGCTTCGCGCTCGCCCCGCTGTACTGGGTGACCTATGTGCAGCAGGACGACCACCTGGTGCCCACCGGCTGCACGACACCGGTGCAGGCCTTCGAGCCGGCCCCGGCCACCGCCGCGACCGGCCCCTGCCCGACGAACATCTAGAACGCCGGGCACCTCAGCGCGGGCGCCGGGTCACAGCCGTTCCGAGCGGACCCAGTTTCCGCAGCCTTCCGACGGGATGAACCCGCCCCAGCCGCAGACCTGGAACTCGATGTAGCCGCCCGGCTGGAGAGTCACGTGCCGGGTCAGTTCGCGGTTCTTGTCGGTGCATTCCTGCAGATTCCGGTACTGACGCTCTGGTTCCGAGGTCTTCCAGTAGATGCGGATCTGGCCGTTGCCACCAACCGTGCCATTGCACAATCGAGGCTCCCAGACGCCGGAGAACCTGACGGTATCCGAATCCACGCGGTCCACCGAAACGTCGAAGTACAGTCGCCAATCGGTGCAGCCGATTCCACCGCCCGGGCAATACAGGTATTCGGCGTGCAACTTGTCCGCCGCCGCGGCGGACGGAGTCATGACGATCAAGCTCGCCAGCGCGGCCAGAGCGGCCAGGAAACCGGAAACCTTCTTCGAATTGAACACGGCTTCTCCTTCGGACATCGGGGATCGCGGATCCGAAGCTACGGACGGAATTCAGCGTCGACAACCGTTGTCGCTGAATGGGGTGCCGCCTGATGATCGGCAAATGTTTCGGATTTTTCGGCACACGCACACGATCGGGCGCACCTGGAGCCGCGCGCGACGGGGGTGCGGTAGACAAGCCCGGAAGGGTTCCTCGGGAAAAGGAGAAAACGCATGAGCATCGGTGATTTCGCCACCGGCGCGCGGGATCAGGGACACGCCCTGCTGGGCGGCCAGAACGCCGCGACGCTGAAACTGGAGATGAAGGTCTTCTGGAAGCGCGGGAAGTTCGACCAGGACGAGACGGTGTTCGTCGACGAGGGGTACACCCTCACCGGCGGCGGCTGGGAATGCGCCGACAACGCACCGAACAGCAGCAGGTACGTGCCGATCTATTCGCGGGGCGTCTGCAAGAACAAGCCGACCGAGGACTGGCGCGGCTGGGTGGTCCGGGTCCTGCCGCCGCGTGGCGAGAAGGGGGAAGAGGACGAGCACATGTGGGTGTACGCCTGCGGGATCCGCATCAAGCCGGACTGATCACCGCCGCCCGCGCACCGCACGCCGATCCGGGCGTGCGGTGCAAGGGTGTGAGGTCACGAGGGATACCGGCTGCGTCCCTGTGCGGACAATGTTCATACCCGGGGCGAACCGGCGCCCCGCCGCCTCGGTGATTGCTGACGCCTTGGACCGGCACGCTCAGGCGCCGAAGTGGACGTGGGCCGCCCAGAGCGACGGGAGGTTCGGGTAGCGGTCCCGCAGGGCGCGGATCGTCCGGTGCACCGACGCGGCCGCGGTGTCGGCTCCGGACGAGAGGAGGTCGGTGTAGATCTGCTCCGTCAGCGACGGCGCGACGGCGTCGTCGACCCGCCACAGCGTGCCCACCACCTGCGCGAACCCGGCGATCTGGAACGCCGCCGCCGGGTGGATCGCCTCGTCCGACAGGGTTTCCGACGTGCGGGCCGTGTCACATGCCGACAGGTACGCGAACCGCGCGCCGGGCAGGCGCAGGCGGGACACGTCGACCACCCGCAACGGCGCCTGACCGTGCAACACCAGGTGGCTGTCCGACGGGTTGGCCGGGTCGCTGTAGCCGTGGCAGGCGAAGTGCACCCAGCCGGCGGTCGGCAGCGCGTCCAGCACGGCGTCCCGAGTGGCCTCCGCGCCGGTCAGCACCGTGGCGCCGGGGACCTGCGCGGCGAGGAACTCCGCTTCGGCCTGGGCGCCGGGCAGGTCGGGACCGTCCGGTGTGGACGGCATCGCGACCACGAGCAGCCGGTCACCACCTCCCCGTCCCTGCGCCCGCGCGTGGGCCAGCGCCCGGACCGTCGGCGTCACCGACGAGATCACCCGGTCCACCACCGTGGGACCGCCGTCGCGGTGGTGACCGGCGGCGTGCAGCGGCAACATGCTGAGCACCCCGACCGGCGCCCACCAGATCCGCGACACCGCGCCCAGCGAGTCCAGCACGGGGCCGGTCACGGTGTCCCACAACCATTCCAGCGTCTCGTGGATCGTGCGCTCGGCGGACAGCCGCTCGCCGGGCTCCGCGGCGAGCGCGGCGCGGAAGGCACGCACCCGTTGCCGCAGGGCCTCTGAGCTCAGGCCGGGCAGCGGCTGGACCTGGACACCGTCCGGGGTGAGGATCACCGCATCGCACCGGTAGCCGCTCACGTTGACGTAGACGACCGGGCCCTCCTGCGCCTGCGCCGTCAGGCCGGCGAGCGACGGCGGCCGCAGGAACCGCTCCAGCCCGGGCAGTTCCCGGATCCGCGCGGCCAGCTCCTCCAGTTCCCCGGCGAGCGCGAGGCGGTCCCGGCCGGTGTCGGTTTCGAACTCCGCGCCGAGCGCCTCGAACTCCGCCGCCAGCTCGGGCGCCCGCTCGCGCAGCTCGGTCAGGTCGCCGCGGCTGTCGAGCGCCTGAGCCGCCAGCACGCAGCGGCCGGACTCCAGCATGGTCACCGCGCCCTCCGGATCGCCTGCGTCGAGCGCGCAGGCGGCCGCGTCGGCGGCGAGCCCGGCGAACCGGCCCAGCCAGTACTGGGCGTCGCCCCGGTCGAGGCGGCGGCCGGCGAGCTGGGGCAGCAGCCCGACCGCGACGGCGTAGCCTTCGGCCGCGGACGCGGGCAACCCGCCCTCGGCGGCCAGCTCGCCCCACCGGTCGGCCGCCTCCACCCGCCGGACCGTCGGCGATCCGGCGGACCGCGCGGCCTCGCCGTACACCGCGAGCGCCTCGGCGAGCGCGTCCCGGTCGCCGAACCGGCGGAACCGCAGCCGCAGCGCGTCGGCCAGTGTGGTCAGCGTCGTCGCCCGCGAGAACGACTCGCCTTCCCGCGCCCCCACGGCTTCGCGCGCGAGTGCGACGGCCTCCTCCAGGATCGCCGGGTCATGCTCGCCCGCGCCGGGACGCGCGAACCAGTCGCACAGCACACCGGCGAGGCCGGAAACGTAACCGGCTCGCTCCGGGCTGCCGTCGGCGGCCGCGGCCACCGACGCGCGGCGGGCGGCGATCGCGTCGCGCAACGCGTCCTGGTCGCCGAACCGGGTGTAGGCGGTGCTCAGGACGCCACCCAGGTTCGCCAGGCGCAACGCCCGGTCGGGGTCGTCGGCCGCGGTGGCGTCGACGGTGGCGCGGTGGACGCGGATCGCCTCGTCGAGCGCTTCGGCCCGGCCGGTCCGCTCGAACCAGTCGGACAGCATGGTGGCGAGGTTGCCGAGGTGGCTGGCGTGCCCGGCGACGCGTCCGGCGCCGAGGCGGACCGATTCCCGCGCGGCATCGATCGCCTCGGTCAGCATCCCCAGCTCGCCGGTGACCCGGAAACGGCGGTGCAGCGTCGCCGCGAGGTTGGCGAGGATCACCGGGTGGTCCGGGTGTCCGGCGGTGATGGCGGCGGCCTCGCGGGCGGCGTCGATCGCCTCGGTGAGCGACGCGAGCTCGCCGGTGGCGAGGAACAACGCGTTCAGGCTGACGACGAGGTTGCCCACGTACTGGGCCCGCTGCGGATCCCCTGGCCGTGCGCACCGGACGGCTTCCCGTTGCAGCGCCGCGGATTCGGTGAGCGCGTCCAGGTCGCCGAACGCCTCGCCGCGCTGGGCCAGCGCCGCGGCGAGATGGTCCAGCCGCTCGGCCCGGTACGGGTGCCCGGCGGGGGTGGCGGCGATCGCGGCTCGGCCGTGCCGGATGGCGCGTTCCAGCAGCTCCGGGTTCCGGGTCCGGCCGAACTCGGCGGCGAGCGTCCCGCACGCCGCCGCCTCCATCCCGGCGCGCTCGGCCACGCTCCCGCTGCTCGCCGGTTCGGCAGGTTCGCCGGTGAGCGCGGTCCACTCGCGCTGCGTGAACAGCAGGTCCGTGGAGAACCGCGAGTACCTCGGGTCGCCGCGCGGGGTGAGCGCGAACAGGGTCGTGCGGGCTTCGAGCAGCTCGGCCAGGTCGTCCCGGGCGCCGGTGAGGCGGTGGCGGTCGTCGAGGAGCCGGCAGCGGAACGCCAGGCGGTCCAGCTGCTCGGCGGAACCGGGCGGGGTGAGCTCGACGGCGCGCCGCACCGCGTCGAGGGCTTCGGGCAGGACCGTGGGATCGCCGGTGTGCGTGAACCAGCGGCGGAGCAGCACCGCGAGGAAGTACCGGCTGCGGGCGGCGATGTCGTCGTCCGGCGCGTTGCGCACCGCGTCGCGTGCCTGCTCGATGCCCTCCCACAACGCGCCCTCGTCGCCGGTGGCGGTGAAGACCGTCAGCAGCGCGACGACGAGATTGTCCTGGTAGTCGGCCTTGTCCCCGGGCGCCGCGCCGTCCACCGCGCGCCGGCTCCACCACACCGCGTCGTCCAGCGTGTCCAGGTTCTGGTTGTGCTGGAACGCGGTGTGCATGATGATGCCGAGGTTGTTGGCGTGGGAGGCTTCCTCGGCCGGGCTGCCCGCCGACAACAGGACCGCCTCCATCAGCCCGTCCACGGCTTCCTGCAGGTAGCTCAGGTCGCCGGTCTGGTGAAACCGGGTCTGCAGCAGGCCGCCCATGTTGGACAGGTAGGTGGTGCGCTCATCGCCGTCCACGGTCGCGAGCACCTTGCGGCCGTACTCGATCGCGGTCTGGACCGAGGCCGGATCCGGGCTGTGCCGGGCCACCCGGAACGCGTCCCAGAACCGCTCCCCCCAGTCGGTCACGGGTCAGTCCTCGGCGGCCTGCGAGGTGCCGGCGGATCCGGCGGGCGGCTCGTCGGGCTCGGTGACCTCGCGCTTGGGCGTGTAGCCGCGCGACACGCTCGTGCGCAGGACCTCCAGCTCTTCGGGCGTGAGGTCGTGCTCCATCACTTCTCCTTCCCGTGATCCGGCTCGACGAACTCCAGCACGTCGAAGTCCTCCGCCCGCAGGCGCAGGCCCGCGGTCCCCTGGACGCGCACGCCGAAGGTGCCGTCCGGGCCCATCACGCGCGCCGATTCGAGGTACAGCTCCGGCGGGTGCGGGTAGGAGGAGGCGTAGGAGCGGTGGCCGTACCAGCCGCCCGCCCAGTTGCCGTCCTTGAGGCGGACGCGGATGAAGCACGGTTCGCGGTCGCGGAAGGCGTGGTCCCAGGCGGTGGGAGTGCGCAGGTACCGCGAGCCGCGGCGGCGGCGCTCCACCAGCGACACGGCGGCGGCCGCGAGCGCCGGGACGACGAGGAACAGCAGCACGGCCACCGCGCCGACGAGCCGGGGCTGCTGGGTGAAGCCGGTCCAGTCGCCGGGCCCGGTGCCCTTGGCGAGGCGGACGAGCGCAGGCCCGGCGGCGATCGCATAGGCGGCGTCGAGGGCGATCGAGGCGACGATCGCGCGCAGCACCCGTTCGCCGAGGTCGCGCTCCCCCGGCACCGGCCCGCGCCGGCGTTCACGCACGAACTGGTAGGTGATGCCGGGCAGCACGAGGAGGACGAGCAGCGCGAGCTGCACGACCGTCGACGGTGCCTGCATCGCCTCATCTCCTCGCTCGCGGTGGCATGATCACGCTAGCGGCAGGCTCCCCCGGCGCGGCGCGGAACCGCCCGGTTTCCCCCGAACGTCGGCTCAGCCCAGCAGGTAGCGCACGGCGAAGTCGCCGAGGTCCAGCCCGTCCCGCCCGCCGGGGAACTCCGGCCCGTAGGCGGTGCGCACCACCATGGTCGAGAACAACAGGGTGAACACCAGCCGGACCGCCGCGGCCGGGTCCGGGTGCGTCACCGGCGCGCGCAGCACGACCTCGGCGAACCGCTCCCCGACCTCCCGGCTGTACCGGGCGCCGCGGCGGTGGATCTCGGCGTCGGCGCCGGAGATGAGCACCACCGACCGCAGGAACTTCGCGTGCCGGGTGAAGATTCCGTCGAGCTCGCCGACCGCGTCCCGGACGAGCCGTTCCGGGGTCAGCCCGTTCCAGCGCCCGGCGTCGGCGAACACCTCCTGGTCGGCCCGGATCCGGGCGATGCCGTGCTCGTACACGGCCAGGAACAGCGCGTCCTTGTCGTCGACCCGGTCGTAGAGCGCCCGTGGTGCCACGCCCGCCCGCTCGCAGACCGCGGCGATGGTGAAGGCCTCGTAGCCGCCCTCTTCCAGGAGTGCGACCCCCGCGTCGAGCACGCGGTTCCACGCCTCCCGGGTGCGCTTCTGGCGCGGCGGGCGGATCACCGGACTGCCCACTGTTCTCCTCTCCCGAGCTTGACAGAAGCGTAGCGCGCACTTCATTCTTCGTCAGAACGTAGCGATGACTACGGTTTAACCTTGACTCGACGAGGAGCCGGACCATGACCACCCACCGCGTCGCCGTGATCGGCGCCGGCCCGGCCGGGATGGCGACCGCGCTGTCCGTGCACCAGGCCGGCCACGACGTCGTCCTGCTGGAGCGCTACCCGCGGGCCCGGCCGGCGGGCAATATCCTCAACCTGTGGCCGCCGCCCATCAAGGCACTGGGTCTGCTCGGCGTCGACGTGACCGACCTGGGCGCGCCGTGCCACTCGGAGTTCCGCACCGCCGCCGGGCGCACCCGCGCGTCGATCACCCTGCCCGCCGAGGTGGTGCGCGACTACGGCGGCGGGTTCATCGGCCTGCTCCGGCCCGCGCTGTA
Source organism: Amycolatopsis thermoflava N1165 (assembly GCF_000473265.1). Lineage (NCBI taxonomy): Bacteria > Bacillati > Actinomycetota > Actinomycetes > Pseudonocardiales > Pseudonocardiaceae > Amycolatopsis > Amycolatopsis thermoflava. Next base: position 436,690 of record NZ_KI421511.1, on the reverse strand, counting down.
CGAGCGGCTGCTGGCCGCGCTCCCGCCGGGCGTCCTGCGCGTGGACTGTCCTGTTGAGACGGTCGAGCAGGACGAGAGCGGGGTGTCCCTGGCTCTGGCCGGTGGTGACGTGCTGGAGGCCGACGTGGTGGTGGGCGCGGACGGGATCGACTCGCTTCTCCGCCGCACCCTGTGGGGCGAGTCGCCGAAGCGGGAGCACCACCTGCACATCTTCGGCGGCTACACCTTCGACGCGGCCGCTGAACGCGGCCTGTGCGTGGTGTCGCACGACCGGACCGTGCAGGGCAGCTGGACCTCCATCCGGCACCAGGGCCGCGACGGGTTCCAGTGGTGGGTGCTCACCGCGCACGACACGTCGGCTGAGTTCACCGGGGACCTGCATGCCACCGCCACCGCGCTGGCGGCCGGGTTCGCCGATCCGTTGCCGCGCCTGATCGCAGCCACACCGCCGGAAAACCTGCAACGCTGGGTCCTGCGCGACCGCAAGCCGCTGAAGCAGTGGTCACGCGGCCGCGCCACCCTCGTCGGCGACGCCGCGCACCCCACCTCTCCCTACGCCGCCTACGGCGCGGGAATGGCCATTGAGGACGGTTACTTCCTCGGCCGCCGACTGGCCGGGGTCGACCTGTCGGACTACGCCGCGGTGCGCCGCGCGCTGGAGGCGTTCGAGACGCCCCGCAAACCGCACACGGCGCGGCAGTCGCAGCAGGCGTGGCTGCTGGGCAAGGTGTTCCACCGCGCGCCGCGCCCGCTGCGTGCCCTGCGCGACCTCGTCCTCGACCACACGCCGCTGCTGCAGAAGGTCGTCGGCGAGTCCTCCCCCGGCGAGATCCTCGACCAGCTCGACGAGATCGACCGTGCGGAGCGGGCGGTGTAGCCCTACGCCAGGCGGGTGCCGGTGAAGGCCGCGAGCTCGGACACGAGCTCGTCCTGGAACCGCTCGTCCCTGGCGGCGGCGTGCGGCTCGCGCGGCTGCCCGTGGTACCAGTAGCCGCCGGTGGTGCGGGCGCGCGAGTCGTCGCTCGTGGCGAGCCATTCCTGGGTGCGGTGCCCCTCGCGGAGGTCATCGGGGGCGCCCGGGCCGCCCATCTTCGTCGGCACCCAGCCCGGGTCGACCGCGTTCACGGACACGCCGGGCCACAGCCGGGCGACCGCGAACGCCAGCGCCGTCACAAACAACTTGCTGTCCGAATAGGACGCCGTCGCGCGCAGGCCCGCCCAGTCCCGGCCACGCACGTCCGCCCGCCCGCCGTGGTGCATGCCGCTGCTGAGGTAGACCAGCCGCGCCGGACGCCGGATCAGCGCGGTCAGCAGGTAGGGGGCGACGACGTTCACGGGCAGGATGCGCGCGCCGATGTAGACGCCGGCGTTGTGGATCACCGCGTCCACCGGGCCGAGGGCGTTCACCTGCCCGGCGACCCCGCGGGTCTGCCCGGGATCGGACAGGTCCCCGGTGACGGCCTCGGCGCCCCGGTCGATGAGCGCGGACACCGCGGTGAGCCGTGCGTGGTTGCGGGCGTGGAGGACGACCTGGTGCCCGTCGTCGAGCAGGGTCTGGGCGGCCAGGCGGCCGAGGCCGTCGGCGGAACCGGTGATGAAGATGCGTGCCATGGTGCCGCCAGCGTGCTACGTGCCCGCCGCCCGCAGGGAGCGCCACGCCGTTCGGCTCGTCGGCACCGTCAGTGGCAGTAGCTCGCCACCCGGGCGGCGGCCAGGACCGCGGTCGGGCTCGGCAGCCAGCGCTGCCGCGGGTCGGGCGGCACCAGCCACCGCGCGGGCCCCGGCGCGCCCGGCAACGGGATGGCGGTGCCCGAGGTGAGCACCCGGACGTCGGCAGGCAGGCCGTCCAGGTCGCCGGGCAGGACGTCGGCCTCGGCCAGGAAGATCACCACCGGCGGGACGCTCAGGGCCGCCGCGCGGCAGCCCTGGCGTCCCAGGTTCTCCACCACCTGCCCGGCCCGCGCCCGTGGGACGGCCGCCGCGCCGATACCCGCTCCCAGGACCAGATCGGACCCCCGGACCGGCCATCCGAACACGCGGCGGCACTCCGCGGCACCCGGCCGGCTCACAGGAACCCCGGCAAGCCGGCCACCGCCTCGGAGATCGCCTCGTCGAACGCTCCGGCCAGCGACGCGGGTTCGATCTCGGTGCTGTAGACGACCAGCGAGCCGGCGCCGGGCACCTCGATCACGTCGACCGTGCCCAGGTGCGACTCCACGCCGAGGTCGCCGCCGACGACCCGGTACTGGAACCGCCGCAGCACCGGGTCGCGGGTCACCACTTCCTCCTCCAGCCGCGCGCCGTCGCGCAAGGTGACCGTGCGGCGGGTGTCGTCGCCGGTGGAAGCGGTCATCGCGGGGAACCAGTCGGCGATGTTCGCCGCGTCGCCGACCACCTTCCAGACGGCGTCGGGATCGGCGTCGACCAGCACGTGCGAGCGCAGTGTGGCCACGGCTCAGCCGTCCGCGAAGAGTTTGCCCGCGCGGGCCCAGTTCTCGGTGTCCACGTCGGTGAACACGATCCCCACGGAGTCCGGGGCGCACTTGCCGATCCGGCAGATCTCGCGGGTCAGCACCTCGGCCAGCTCGCGCTTCTGTTCCACGGTGCGTCCGGGGAACCAGTCGATGCGGACGTGTGGCATGGCGGTTTTTCCTTTCTAGGCGAGGAGTTCGGCGACGCGACGGGCCCGCTGCCGGTACTCCCGGCGGGCGGCGAGCGCATCGTCGAGGGTGACGTCGACGAACCGGGTGCGGGTGCCCGGCGCGGACTGGGCGACCAGGTCGAGGTCGCAGCTGATGACGGTGGCGATCATCATGTAGCCGCCGCCGGACACCGCGTCCCGGTGCAGGATGATCGGCTCCACCCCGCCCGGCACCTGGATGGATCCGATCGGGTACGGGGCGTCGACGATGTTCGACGGGTCCTGTCCGGCGCCGAACGGCGGTGTTCGGTCGACCGTCTCCAGCTCGCCGCCCTGGTACCGGAATCCGACGCGGTCGGCGACCGGGGTCAGCGTCCAGGTCGTGTCGAGGAAGCCGCGCCGTCCGGCGCCGGTGAGCACGTGGTCGTACAGGCCCATCACGACCCGGACCTCGATCTCCTTGGCCAGGGCGGGCCTGAGCTCGTCGGGCAGCGACCGGCCGGGGGTCCCGCCGCCGGGCCCGATCGGCAGCACGTCGCCGGGCACCAGCGGGCCGCCGGACACCCCGCCGAGCTTGCCGAGACCGTAGGTGGAGCGGCTGCCGAGCACGACGGGCACGTCGATGCCGCCGCCGACCGCCAGGTAGGCCCGCGCGCCCCGTTTGACGTAGCCGAAGTCCAGGACGTCGCCTGCCCGCACGGGGAACGCCTCCCACAGCGGCCGCTCCTCCCCGTTGACCCGCGGTGGCAGGTCCGCGCCGGTGATCGCCACCACGGCGTCCTCGGTGAACAGCAGTTCCGGCCCGAGGTAGACGCATTCGAGCGCGGCGGCGCCGGGTTCGTTGCCGACCAGCCGGTTGGCGACCGTCAGCGAGTACTGGTCGAGCGCGCCGGACGGCGGGATCCCGACGTCGTAGTAGCCGCTGCGGCCGGTGTCCTGGACTGTGGTGGACAGGCCTGGTTTGCGCACCTCAATCGGCACGGAGCACCTCCAGCAGGCGGGTGTTGACACCGTCCGGGTCGTCCAGGAACGGTTTCAGCGCGAAGTCGACCGGCCGGGAACGGATGCGGAAGGTCCCGGCCTCGACCTCGGCGACCAGGTCGTCGTAGCGGTCCCGGTCGACCGGGGCGAACCGCACGATGTCGCCGGGGCGGAAGAAGACCATGAAGTCGGCGAAGTCCGGCGCGGACTGCGACGGGTCGTAGATCGGCGCGGGCGTGATACCGAACATCTGGTACCCGCCGGCGCCGCGGACGGAGTAGATGCACCCGAAGCAGCCGCCGTGCCCCACCGTCTGCTTGGGGGTGTCGGTGCGGGGGCGCAGGTACTTCGGGACGACGAGCTGACGCTCCTGCGGCACCATCTGGTACATGAACGGCAGTCCCGCCACGAACCCGACCATCGAGGTGAACCACGGGGAACCGGAGTGCACGCGGATGAATTCGTCGGCGTCGGCGAGCCCGTTGATCCTGGCCGCGTACTCGATGTCGGTGGCGTCCGGGTCCTGGTGCCGGTCGCGGAACCGCATGAGCGTCTCGGTGGTCCACGGATCCCGGTACAGCACGGGGATTTCGACCACGCGGGTGGCGAGGCTGAAGTCGGAGGCGTCGCCGACCTTCCGCTCGATGTCGCGCAGGTGCCCGAGCAGCTTCTCGGGTTCGATGACGTCCGGGTCGTACCGCACCTGGTAGGAGGCGTTGGCCGGGCAGATCTCCAGCACGCCGTCGGGCCGATCCGCACGCAGCGACGTCGTGATCGCCATGGCGCGGAAGTTGGCCCGCAGGCTCATCGACTCGGCGAGCTCGACGAAGATGTGCTCGTCACCGCCCCAGCTGTAGCGGGCTTCCGCGGCGCCGCTCATGCGCTCACCCCCGTCGCCGCGCGCTGGGCCAGCCACTGTTCGAGCGTGCCGGTGCCGAAGCTGCCGTCGGCGAACCACGGCTCGTCGAGCAACTCCAGCAGCAGGCTCGTGGTGCTCGGCACCCCGTCGATGACCAGTTCGGACAGTGCCCGGCGGGACCGCGCCAGCGCGGTGGCCCGGTCGTGCCCCCAGACCACGACCTTGGCCACCAGGGAGTCGTAGTAGGGCGACACCTGGCTGCCCGGCGCCAGCCACGTGTCGGTGCGCACCCACGGGCCGCCGGGCAGGTGGACGTGGGCGATGCGGCCGGGGCCGGGCATGAAGTTCTTGTCCGGGTTCTCCGCGCACACCCGGAACTCGACGGCGTGCCCGCGCGCGGTCACGTCGCTCTGCCGGATGCCGAGCTCCTCCCCCGCCGCGATGCGCAGCTGCTCGGCGACCAGGTCGATGCCGGTGATCAACTCGGTGACCGGGTGCTCCACCTGGATCCGGGTGTTCATCTCGATGAAGAAGAACTCGCCGGTCTCGTCGTCGACCAGGAATTCGCAGGTGCCCGCGCTGCGGTAGCCGACCTGGCGGCACAGGCGGACCGCCGCCGCGGTCATCTCCGCGCGGATGCGCTCGTCGATCCCCGGCGAGGGCGCCTCCTCGACGACCTTCTGCCGCCGTCGCTGCAGGGAGCACTCCCGCTCGAACACGTGGATCGCGTCGGTCCCGTCGCCGAGGACCTGCACCTCGACGTGCCGGGCGTTGCGGACGAACCGTTCGAGGTACATCCGGCCGTCGCCGAAGGCGCTGGCCGCCTCGCCGGAGGCCTGCGGGAACGCGGCCACCAGTTCGGCCTCGTCGGCCACGACGCGGATCCCGCGGCCGCCACCGCCGGCGGCGGCCTTCAGCATCACCGGGTACCCCGTCTCGCGTGCCGCGGCGACCGAGGCGGCGACGTCGGCGACACCGTCCGGGGTGCCCGGCACGGTGGGCACCCCGGCGGCGGCCGCCACCTGGCGGGCACGCACCTTGTCGCCCATCTGCTCGATCACGTCGGCGTCGGGCCCCACGAAGGTGAGGCCGGCGTCGGCGACCGCGGCCGCGAAAGCGGCCCGTTCGGACAGGAACCCGTAGCCGGGGTGGACCGCGTCCGCGCCGGAGTCCCGGGCCGCCGACACGATCGCCTCCGGCACCAGGTAGCTCTTGGTGGCCGGGGCCGGTCCGATGTTGACGACCGTGTCGGCGAGCAGGGCGTGCTGGGCGTGCCGGTCGGCGTCGCTGGCGACCGCGACGGTTTCGATGCCGAGGTCGCGGGCCGCCCGGATGATCCGCACCGCGATCTCGCCGCGGTTGGCGATCAGCAGGCGCTTCACGACTCGACCTCGAGCACCACGAGGACCTGCCCGGCCTCCACGACGGACTCGCCCTCTGCGGCGAAGTCGACGACGGTTCCCTCGGCGCCTGCCTCCACCGGGTAGAACGACTTCATCACCTCGACCAGGCCCACCGTGTCCCCGGCGGAGACGTGCTGGCCGGGTTTGACGTAGTCCGGGCTGTCCGGGTCCGGTTTGCGGTAGAAGACGCCGGGGATCGGGGACAGGACCTCGTGTCGGGTCATCGGAGCACCTCGCTGTGACTCGTTGATGGGACGGGTGGGGAGGTTTCAGCTCAGGTACGGCTTGAGCGCCTCGTAGACGCTCTTGGCCAGGTCGACCGCTCCCGGCGTGTCGGAGTGCACGCAGATGCAGTCGGCCCGCATGGGAATGTCCTTGCCGTTGACGGAGGTGGCCACGCCTTCGGTGACGGCGCGGACCGCGCGTTCGGCGGCGAGGGCGGGGTCGTAGGCGATGTGCTCGCGGGTGATGATGAGCGAGCCGTCGTCGCGGTAGTCGAGGTCGGTGTAGTACTCGGCGATGAAGCCCTGCGGGCGACGGCCCCACACCTTTTCGTGCACCGTGCCGGCCATCCCCATGAGCGGGACGTCGAAGACGTCGGCGGCGGCGGCGATGGCGGCGGCCACCGACTCGTCCCGGGACGCGAGCCCGTAGAGCGCGCCGTGCGGTTTGATGTGGTTCAGCGGCATCCCCTCGCCCTGGAGAAAACCGTTGAGCGCGCCCACCTGGTAGACCACGGACGCGGTCAGCTCCTCCGGGTCGAGCTTCATCTCGCGGCGCCCGAACCCGTCCCGGTCCGGGAAGGACGGGTGCGCGCCCACCTTCACCGAGTGTTCCTTGGCGAGGGCGACGGTCTTGCGCATCACGACCGGGTCGGCGGCGTGGAAACCGCACGCCACGTTCGCGACCGTGATGTAGGGCATGATGCCCTCGTCGTCGCCGCAGCGGTAGATGCTGTAGGCCTCGCCCATGTCGCAGTTGATCGCAACCATTGTGCCGGATTCCTTGTCTGGTCAGGAGTGGGCGACCTTGGGGGTGTCGCCGTCGGGGTCGATGTAGATGTCGTCGCCGTCGAGCTTGACCGGGTAGCGCGCCAGCTCGGCGTGTCCGGGGTTGATGCCTTTGCAGGTGGTCAGGTCGAACGTCCACAGGTGGCTCTTGCAGGTCAGGGTCTTCTTGTCGAGCTCCCCTTCGACGAGTTCGACCTGCTGGTGCGGGCAGATGGCCTGGGTGGCGACGACGTCGCCGCCGTCGAGGTGGGCGACGAGGATCTCCTTGTCGCCGACCTCGAAGGACTCCATCTCGCCCTCCCAGACGTCATCCAGGCTGCAGACCCGAACGAAAGCCATGGGTGTTCCTTTCTCAGCAGAAGCGGTCGAAGTACAGGTGGTCGGCCGCCAGACCGCCCTCGACCACGAGGGCCCTGGCGAGGGCGTCGGTCATCGCGGGCGGCCCCGCCGCGTAGTAGGTGAAGTCCCGGATCTTCTCGCCGAAGGTGCCGACGACGGCCTCGTGGACGAAGCCGCGGAAGGGCGCGATGCCGCACTCGGGCTGCGGGTCGCACCCGTCGGCGGCCGAGACGGCGGTGCGGACGTGCAGTGCCCGCAGGCGGCGGCGGGCGACGAGGACCGCGTCGGGGATGTGGATGTCCGCCTCGGTCCGGCCGCCGATGAAAAGGTGCGCCGTGCGGTCCACGGCGTCCGGGAGCGCGGCCGCGCCGAGGATGATCGAGATCATCGCGCCCAGTCCGCTGCCGCCCGCCACGCACACGATGTCGCGGTTGCGTTCCGGCCGCAGGTAGGCGTGGCCGTAGGGGCCGTCGATCACCACGGCCGACCCGACCTCGAGCTTGTCGAACAGGATGGACGTCGCCTGCCCGTCCGGGGCGCGCTTGACGACGAACTTCCATTCCCGGCTGCTGTTGCCCAGGTTGCTCATCGAGTAGGCGCGTTCGACCCGCCCGTCGGGCAGGTGGATCATCGCGTACTGGCCGGGCGCGAACTCGGCGCGCTCCTCGGCGGTGAACACGAACTCCGACATGTCGTGGGTGAGCGGCCGCACCGCGCTCAGCAGCGCGGTCTGGGTCACCGGCCGGTAGGTGGTCACCTCGGCGGGCTCGGGAACGCGCACGACGCAGTCGGACAGCGGTTCGCTCTGGCAGGCCAGCCGACGTCCCCGGCGGCGGTCGCGTGCGGTGAGTCCGGGCGCGCCTGGCCGCCGGTCCCGCACTTCGCCGTCGACGAGTTCGTACCGGCAGCTGCCGCAGGAACCGCTGTTGCACTCGTAGCTGAGTCCGACTCCCGCGCGGAGGGCGGCACGCAGCAGCGTGTCGCCCTCCGCGCAGGAGAAGCGAACGCCGGTCCCCTCGACAAGGACGTGGTGTCCGGTCATGGCGATCTCAGTTCCCCAGCCCGAGGTGCCGCTGGAAGGCCCGCACCGCGGCGATGGCGTTGTCGGAGGCTTCCGCGTTCTCGGCCACCTCGTCGCCGTAGGCCCGGATGGCCTTCGTGGCCAGCGGCTGCCACTTGTCCACCCATTCCGTGAGCTTCGGCAGGTTCTCGTCGACCTCGGCCATGTGCCGCACGAGGGCCTCGGTCCAGCGGCGGGAGCGTTCACTGTCGCGCAGCGCGGCTTCGGTGAGCAGCGCGTGCAGGGTGTCGCCGTGCCGGCGGGAGCTGACACCCAGCTGGCGCAGCACGATCTCGTCCACGGCCGGCTTGGCCACGACGTTCAGCGCGACGAACGCCTCGGCCCAGTCGAAGGTGGTGAGCTGGCGCTCCATCAGTTCCCGGAACCCCTGCCAGGCGGGCAGTTCCTCCCACAGCTCGCGTTCCCGCTCACCGAACCCGGCGTTCGGATGGGCGAGCTTGAGTTCGGCCGTCCGGTAGGCCACATTGGACAGCCACCGCAGCTGGTCGGCGGTCTGGAAGGCGGCGCAGTTGGCGATGGTGCTCGCGGGCGCCATGTGGACCAGGTAGGCGCTGGCCATCTGGATGGTGTGCAGCAGGTAGCGGCTCGGGGTGTAGAGCTGGGCGAGGGTCGCGACCCACTCGGGTGCGAGCCCCTTGTCGTGGCCCTCGGCGTTGTGCTGGTCCAGCAGGCCCTCGACGTAGGTCTCCTGGCCGTCCTGGAGGATGTTGTAGGTGCGGTAGACCAGCTCGTCGGGGTCGCGGAAGGCGTTCCAGTCCGGGTGGGTGACCGGGCTGCCGTTGCGGTTCTTGCGGTAGAAGTCCGCCATGAACCCGGTGTGCCCGACGTCCCAGGGCTGTTCGGCGTCGCGCGTGTGCCACAGCAGGTTGGTGGACACGATCTCGTACTCGCTGGGCTTGCGGCGCCGGGCGGCGAGGTGGCCCCAGGTCTTGAGTGGCTTCAGCGGCGCGCTCATGCGAGAGCCCCCTTCTGGTCGGTGTTCGCGGCCTGCTGGTGGCCGTGGTAGAAGCGGTAGACGTCGCTGCTGGTGTCGATCCGCCCGACGAACGAGGGCATGATCAGTTCGAGCTCGGACATCTTGAACGGGCGGCCGAGTTCCTCGGCGATGGTCGCGCGGCGCAGCACGCATTCCCCGCCCTCGACCTCGATCCGCACGTAGGAGCCGCGGTCGCGGACGTCGACGCGCCGTCCGGCGTTGTCGATCACGGCCGCGTCGGCCACGGCCCTGGCGACCTCGCCGGTCTGGAGGACCGGGCCGACCGGGTCGATGATGGGATCAGTCACGCTCACCGGTCCTCCTCACTCGAAGTAGATTTCGACGCATTCGGTCGGCTCCAGGCCGGAGTCGGCGACCGTGGTGGTGCGGGGGTAGGGCGTTTCGGCGCCCTGCTTGCGGACGCGCAGGGTGCGGCCGGGCTGGTCGGCGACGTGGATGCCCACGGCGTTGGCGGCGGCAGCGGCGGCCACCTGGTCCATCGTGTCGCCCGAGTCGACCGGCAGCAGTTTGATGACGAAGTCGCCGTGGAAGTGCGCGGCGAGCGGGATCACGGCCATCGTGGTGTCCTCCTGGGGTGTCAGCCGGCCTTGGCGAGTTGCTTGCGGTAGGTCTCCACCCAGGCGAACCCGTGGGCGTCGTCGCCGCCGGGGCCGACGGTGCCCAGGCCCATGTACTCCAGGACGCCGCCGAGGTCGGCGGGCTGGATGTCGCCGCCGAGGAACCGGTCGACCAGGTTCTTGTGGTGGCGGTAGCGCTCGGGGTCGTCCTCGAAGATCCACTTGTCCACTTCGGACGCGAAGTGGTAGCGGCGTCCTTCGTGGACGATCGAGATGTCGCGCAACGTCTGCGACGGGGTGCCGACGATGGGCAGCTGGGACACGTTGCAGATCACCGGCAGCGTGCCCGGGACGGTCTTGTCGGTCCGGCCGTGCACGAAGTTGTCGATCATGACGTCCCACACCTTGCCGAAGGTGTCGTTCCAGCCCGGGTACTTCTCCTCCAGCCAGTCCCGTTCCTCCGGGCTGACGCCCGCGGCCGGGTTCCACCACAGGGTGGGCCGCCAGGAGTAGGTGCCCAGGTGCTGGCCGTGGTGGTGCTCGGAGATGTCCCGCAGGAAGATGTCCCAGTACCAGGGCTTGGACAGGCCGAGGTCCTCCAGTGACCGCATGAACTGCGTGACGATCCACTCCTCCATGAACTCCTTGAAGGAGGCCTCGCGCACCTCCAGCGGGACGTAGTAGTCCATCGGGATGCCGGACAGGATCGTGAACAGCCGGTAGGACCGCCAGAACGCGATGTCGATCTTCTTCTGGGCGACGTCCTTCTGCCCGTTCTCGATCAGCATCTGCAGCAGCGGGGTGCCCAGCTGCGCGTGCCGCGCCTCGTCGGACTGGATGCTCTGGATGAGCTTGGAGAAGGTGAAGTCGCCTGCCTTCGCGGCGTCCCCGGACAGGCCGATGAACTGCAGGTTGGTGAAGCCGGTCTCGAAGGAGAAGTTGGCGAAGATCGACGTGGACAGTGCGTCGCGGGTCATCATGACGTCGTCGAAGAAGTGGCGGGCGCCCAGCGTCACCCAGTTGTCGGTGAACATCGCCGCGTGGGACCACTCGAACTGCCGGTCCTTGCTGACGTATTCGTGCGGGAAGTAGAGCTGGATCTGGCCGTGCCGGATCTCGTCGAGCATGCCGAAGGTCGCCATGTTGCGCATGCCGGGGGCCTTGGACCAGCGGATGAAGCGGGCTTCCTGGAACGAGGCGCCGTACTCGACGAGCGCGACGGCGGCGTAGTGCTCCTTGAGGATGGAGATCCACCCCGGATCGGCCTTGTTGTACAGGTCGGCGCGCTCGAGCGCGGCCTTGACCGAATAGGCGCCGGCGTCCTTCTGCCGCTGGATGTCGACGTATTCGCGGTAGCTGATCTTGTAGGGCTCGTCGTAGGTCGACCAGATCTCGTCGGGCAGCCCCTCCCCGCCGGAGAGCTCCGGCGGGAAGAGTTCGGCCAGGGTCACGTACCGCGGTGTCCACTCGGTGTCGCGCGCGATGTCGTACCACTGCGCGCGTTCCAGCAGAGCCATGCTGTTGCTCCTCGGGATGTCGGGGCGGATGTCGATGCGGGTTGCCGGGCAGCCGGACGGGTCAGCTGCCGTGCTCGGATCCCAGCGGCCCTTCGCCGCCGGGGTAGACGAAGGACATGGAGGGCGCGTAGAAGCCGAACGTCACCTGCAGGGGGTCGGCGGGCCGCAGCTGGTAGGTCGGGTGGTTCTCGTCGAGGAACTCGAAGGACCGCACCTGGAAGTGCTCGGCCAGATCGGCGACGTAGGCGTAGCGTCCGCTGTGGAACTCCCCGTCGCGCCGGGTGATGTACCGGAGTTGCCCGGCGGCCCGCTGGGGTGTGCCCACGGTGACCGTCGCGGTCGTGCGGATGACCGGCCTGCCGTCCAGATGGGTGGTGGCGACGAGGGTGTCGCCACTGAGGGTCAGTGTCGTGTGGCCGGGTTCCCCCGCCGGGACGCCGTGTTCCCTGGCGTACCGGCTCATCACGTCGGAGCTGTTGTAGTAGTGGGTCCACCACCGCCCCGGCACCCCGGCCTCGGTGTCCAAACCGGACAGGTTGACACCGAGGTAGGTCAGGGAGTAGGCGCCGAAGGATTCCGCTCCCACGGCCGAGGTCTGGTCGGGGCCGTCGACGACGTACTGGTTGATGTAGCAGGAACAGTCGCCGGCCGGGCTGAGCCCCTCGGGCACCAGCTTGGCGACGGCGTCCGGATCCGCGGGCACCCAGACGAGGTAGAGGGTGCGGGAGCAGGTCACCAACTGCGGCGGATGCAGTGCCGTGCCCATTTCGCCTCCTGGTTCACCGTTGAACGTCTTGCGATGAACAGACTCGGCGAAGTGCGGCGGGGCGGGTAGTGCGCATCTTGGACAACCCGGCGGCGGCCGGTGCCACTCGGGAGTACCGGCGGACGTCAGAGCTGGTCATCGAGCTGCAGGGCGATCCACAGCTCGGCGCGGGTCGTCGGATCGTCGATCTCCCGCCCCAGCGCTTCGACCACCTTGCCCATCCGGTACCGCAGCGTGTGCCGGTGGATGCCCAGGGCCGAGGCGGACGCGTCGGACTGGCCGTTGTGGGCCAGGAAGGTCCGCAGCGTGTGGCGTAGGTCCACCTTGGAGTTGTTCTTCTTGTCGGTCAGTGGCGCGAGCAGGGCCGAGGCCCATCCGCGCGCTTCGTCCGTGTCGAGGTGACGCATCAAGCCGGCGGTGGCGACGTCCCCGGCACTGGTCAGCCTCCCGGCGGTTCCGGGCGCGCTGTTGAACACCGATCGGACCTGCCGCCATGCCTCGGGCAGGTCCTTGGCGGGAGTGGGGTCGCTGACCGCGCCGCGGGCGAGGGGGATGCGGCGCAGCAGCGCTTCCAGTGTGCGGGTGTCGCCTTCGGCGGGTGGCATCAGGACGACCACCCGCCCGCGCTCCCACTCCGCCACGAGCGCGCACACGTTCCGCAACCCGTAGTCGCCCTCGGCGTGTTCGAGCAGTTCCAGCTCGTGGCCCGAGGGCACGCCGAGGATGGCCACCCGCAGGTCCCCTTCGGGCAGGTCGGTGCCCAGCGCGTGGCCGATCGAGGCGGCCAGGCGGATGTCGCCCTCCACGGCGGCTTTGAAGACGGCGAGCCGCTGCCTGCGCTCGCTGTCCAGGACTCCCCAGGCGCTGTGCAGGTCGGCGCACAGCAGGGACACCGCCGTCGTGACGATGCTCTGCTCGGCGCTGGTCAAGGGCGTGGACCGGCCGATCGCGAGGAATCCGCGGATCCGGCCGCGGACGGTGAGCGGCAGCAGCACGACGGCCTCACCGGCGACGGTCATGCTCAGGCTCGAGGACGTGCCCCGTTCCCGCAGCCGGGGCAGTTCGATGCGGATGCGAGGCACGTGCATGCGCCCGGCGGGCGCGCCCGCGCGCACCGCCCCGTCGACGTCGAGGAGCACCGTCCAGCCGCGCAGCGCCTTGGCGAGCCGCTCGACGATGGCCCGGGCGGCGTAGGACGACAGCGAAGCGCGCGTGAGGTCCCGTTGAGCGGCGACGGCGTAGGTGAGTTCCTTCTGCCGTTCGTCGGAGATGAAGTCGGCGACGACCCTGCTGATGGCCGCGAATCCGGTGTCGTGGGGAACCGACAGCAGCGGCAGGCCGGTCTCCTCGGCCGCGGCGACCAGGTCCTCCGGCACGTCGGGGTAGAACGAGCTCACCCCGAACCCGAGCGCGACCGCTCCGGCTTGGGCCAGCCGCCGCACGTACTCCCGTCGTTCGGCGAAGCCGGGCGCCAGGCGCGAGCCGGTGGTCAGCACGAGTTCCCCGCCGTCGATGTAGGGCGAGGGATCGGGCAGTTCGCTGATCAAGGCCCAGGTCACCGCGCTGCGACAGGCTTCCGGCGACCCCGCGACCTGCGACAGCTTGAGGTCCGGTCGGTCGAGGAGTTTCTCGACGGTGAGCGGCATCCTTGCCTCCCGAGTGCTGGCCTGCCGGCCCGGCGGTGTGGTGGTGGCCAGGAATCGTAAACCGCTCCGGCGGGCGCGCGGGTTGAACGACGGCCAAGCGATGGCGGCGCCGAAGAGGCGGAAACTCCAAGCTGGACAACACCCTGCGGCGATCTGTACAAACCGGAGAACGAACCGGAACCCTCCGGCCGGGGAGAATCCGGACCGGGATCAGTGAGCGGACAGGGAGGTCCAGGGATGTCGGCGATCATCACGACTGCCGAGCCCCGTGCCGGCCGTCCGAAAGTGACCTACCGGACGGCGGGCGACCGGGCGGTGCTCGTCGAGTACGGGCACACCATCCCGGTCGACCTCAGCGTCAACTTCTTCGCGCACGCCTCGGCGCAGCACCTCGCCGACCACCCCGTGCGTGGTGTGCTGGAAGTCGCGCCCGGGCTGAGATCGCTGCTGGTCTACTACGATCCCGCCGTCATCGGCCAGGACCGGGTCGTGGTCGCGCTGGAGGAGCTGCACGACGACATCCCGGAGCCCGCGTCGATCGTGCTGCCGAGCCGGCGGCTGACGCTGCCCATCGCCTTCGACGACTCCGCGTCCCGCGAGGCCGTCAACCGCTACCGGATCAGCACCCGCCCCGACGCGCCGAATGTCGTGGACGGCAACAACATCGACTACCTGGTGCGCTACAACGGACTGCCGAACCGGGAGGCGTTCGCCGAACGGATCCTGCGGACGGAGTGGTGGAACGCGTTCACCGGCTTCTACCCGGGCCTGCCGTCGCTGCTGCCGCTGGATCCGCGGTCGGAGATCATCGCGCCGAAGTACAACCCGGCGCGGGGCTGGACGCCGGAGGGCGCGGTCGCGCTCGGCGGGCCGTGCCTGGTGATCCACCCGATCGAGTCGGTGGGCTCGTACCAGCTGTTCGGACGGACGCTGCCGATCTCGAACCTGGTGCGCCAGCCCCGCTCGCACCGGATCGACCCGATCCTGATCCACCCCGGCGACCGCATCACGTTCGTCGAGGTCACCGAAGGGGAGCTGATCGAACTGCGGCGGCAGGTGTTCGAGGGCCGTTACGACTACGCGATCGAACCGGGCCGGTACGCGGTGGCCGACCACCTGAAGCTCGGCTCGGATCCGGAGGTGGCGGCCGAAGCGCAACGGCGGCGCGCCACCCGGGGCGCGGCGCAGGAGCTGGTGAAGGTTCCGTGAGCGCCCGATCGGCGGGCCAGGCGGTTCCCGCGCTCGAGATCATCGACCCGGGCCTGCAGACGACCGTGCAGGACTATCCGGGCCGGCGTGGGCGGCAGGCTCTGGGTTTCTTCCCGTCCGGGCCGGTCGATCCGCTCGGGCTGCAGGTGGCGAACGTCCTCGTCGGCAACCGTCCCGGTGCGGCGGCGCTGGAGATCCCGCTGGGCCGGTTCCAGGCGGTGATCCTGCGTGCCGGGCTGATCGCGATCACCGGCCCGGACGCCGGGGTGACGCTCAACGGTGAGCCGGTTCCGTTGTGGGAAGCGGTGTCCGTCGCCGAGGGGGACGTGCTGTCGTGCGCGGTCATCCGGGGCGCCGGTTATCGCCGGTATCTCGCGGTGAGCGGGGGAATCGCGGTGGACGAGGCGTTCGGCTCGCGGTCCACGTTGCTGGTGGCGGGCATCGGCGGTCACGACGGGCGGGCGCTGGAACGGGCGGACGTCCTCGACGCCTATCCGGCGGGCGGCGCCCGTCAGCGCAGGCGGATGCCGGTGTCCCTGCGCCCGCACTACACGGACAGCTGGGAGATCGAGGTCCTCCGTGGTCCCCACGCCGATCCGGATTTCCTCACCGCGCAGGACTTCGAGGACTTCCTGGGCGCGTGCTGGCGGTGCGACCTGAATTCGGACCGGACCGGCGTGCGGTTCAACCCGCACCGGTTCCAGTGGGCGCGGACGTCGGGCGACGTGGCCGGCGGGCACCCGTCGAATCTCCTGGACACCAGTTATCCCTACGGCGGGATCCTCGCCTACGGTGACGTGCTCACGATCCTCGGCCCGGACAGCAACACCTCGGGCGGGTTCGCGGTGATCGCCACGGTCGCCCACGCGGCGCTGAGCAAGGTCGGGCAGCTCCGCCCCGGGCGCGACGTGGTCCGCTTCCGGGAGATCAACCTGCACCAGGCCGCGGCGATGCAGAGCCACCTGGACCAGCTGCTGGACCCGCGCCACTTCGAGACCGTCTGACCCCGCGCCCGGAGGCGGTTCGCCCGGCCGTCTCACCCGTGCCGAGCGCCCAGTCAGCGTAGTTTCCGCAGCGCGTCGCGCAGGGTGGGCAGTGCTGTTTCGGGCTCGTCCCAGAACACCATGTGCCCGGCGCCGGGCACCGGCACCAGTTCGGCGGCCGGGTTGGCGCGGGCGGCTTCGGCGGCGCCGTCGGCGGTGACGACCGGGCTGTCGCCGCCGTAGAGGAGCACCGCCGGGGCGGGCACGTGCGGCCAGTCGTCGAAGAAGTCCTCCGCCTCGAAGCCGGCGTGGGTGGCGGCGATCGCGGCGCGGGAGCACGACGACAGCCACCGCGCGCGCAGCTCCTGCTCGCGGCGCGGCCACCGGGGCCAGGACCGGGCGACCTCGTCCGCATCGGTGCCGCGGCGGGCCTGGTCGAGCTGTCCGAGGAAGGCCTCCAGCGTGGTGGGGTACGGGCCCCGCCCGGGGCCGCTCATCGGCGGGTCGACCAGGACGACACCGCGCAGCTCGTGGCGGCCGTTGACGGCGGCCCGCGCCGCGATCCGCGCCCCCATCGAGTGTCCGAGCAGGATGGGCCGTCGCAGGCCGAGGCCGGAGACGACCGCGTCGACGTCCGCGGCGTAGCTGTCCAGGTCGTAGCCCGCCGGCTCGGTGTCCGCGCTGTCGGACAGCCCACGGCCGCGGACGTCGAGCACGAGCGGGCGCACGAGATCCGTGAGCTCCCGCGCCACGAAATCCATCGTGATCGCCGGGCTGGTGATGCCGGGCAGCACGAGGACCGGGACACCGTCGTCCGGTCCGTAGTCGAGCACGTGCAGCCGCACCGCGCCGGACCGGACCCAGCGGCTCGTCGCGGGAATGTCGGCGAGGTCGGCCAGCGCGGGCTGGTTCAGCGTGCGGGCGGCCGGGGACTCGGACGGGATCACCATGTCAGGAAACCTTCCTGCCGGCCCGATCCGGGGCGCCGAGGTAGGCCACGGCGTCGTCCAGGCCGATCACGTCGGCGTATTTCGCGTGCAGGTCGAACAACGCGGCGGAGTGCGGCCCACGGGCCCGGTCGCCGCAGGCTTCGCGCACCACGAGGGTGTTGAAGCCGGACTGCACGGCGTCCACGGCGGTCGCCCGCACACACCCGGAGGTGGTCGCGCCGCACACGAGCGCGGTGTCCGCGCCGAGACCGGTGAGCAGGGCGGCCAGCCCGGTTCCGTGGAACGCCGAGGCGCCCTTCTTCAGCACGAGGTGGTCGCTGTCGCGGCAGTCCAGCCGGGGGTCGAGCGCGACGGCGTCGCTCCCTTCGCGGAGGCTGCGCATGCCCGGCGCTTTCCGGAGCCAGGCCACGCCGTCGCCGTCGGCCTCGGCGGCGGTGTAGCTGATCGCGGTGTAGACCACCGGGACCTCACCGCGCCGGGCCGCGGTCACGAGTGCGGCGGCCGCGGTCACTTCGGCGGTGAGGTCGGCCCCGGACGGGAAACCGGGTTCGGTGAAGCCGCGGGTCAGGTCGACCACGACCAGGGCCGGGCACTGTCCACGAGGGACGGTGGCGCCGAACCCGGCCCGGTCGTAGACGGCATCGGTCTCCGCGCCGTGCAGTCCGGACGGGTCATCGACGGGCACGCTGCAACTCCTTGATCAGTTTGTCCTGGGTGCGGATCCGGCCCAGCAGCCAGCCCTGGAACAGTCCCAGCGCCGCGGCGGCCGCGATCGGGGCGTACCGCTTGACGCCCGGGGGAAGCAGCATCGCCAGCCCGTCGAGGGATTCGCCGCTGTCGACCGGGGCCGGCGTGCGCGGGGCGGCGGCCGGGCGGGGCTCCTCCCCCGGGGCGCTCAGCTGGCCGGCGAGGTTGCGGGCGAACTGGTCGAGCAACCGGGCCGACACGGCGCTGATGGCGCTCTTGCCGAACTGGGCGAGCTTGCCGCGGATGGACAGGTCGGTGCGCAGGTCGATGGTGGCGCCGCCGGGGGCCTCGCGGACGGTCAGCGTCACGTCGGCCTCGGCGTCCCCGTTGCCGTGCGTGTCCGCTCCGCGCGCCGACAGCCGCAACCGCCGCGCGGCGGTGTCGACCTCGGTGAACCGCACCCGGCCGGAGTAGGCGGCGGTGATGGGGCCGACCTTGACCTTGACCCGGCCCAGGTAGGCGCCGTCCTCCTGGCCGTCGAGGGTCGCGCCCGGGAGGCAGCCCGCCACCCGCTCGACGTCGTTGATCAGGGCGAACACCGCGTCGGGCTCGGCCGGGACGGACAGCTGGTTTTCCAGGATCACTTCGTCGCTTCCTTCTCGGTGTCACGGCGGCGGGCCGCGGTCGCCGCGATGGCGTCCACAATGGTCTGGTAACCGGTGCAGCGGCACAGGTTCGCCGAGACCGCTTCGCGGATCTCGTCGCGGTCCGCGTCGGGTTGCTGGGCGAGGAAACCCTCGGCGAGCATCAGGAATCCCGGTGTGCAGAAGCCGCATTGCAGTCCGTGGTGCTCGCGGAAGGCCTGTTGCAGGTCGGAGAGCTCGCCGTCCCGGCCGAGCGATTCGACGGTGCGGATGTCGGCGTCTTCGGCCTGCACGGCGAACACGAGGCACGCGCGCACCGGTTCGCCGTCCACGAGGACGGTGCAGGCTCCGCAGACGCCGTGTTCGCATCCCGCGTGCGCGCCGGTGAGGCCGAGGTCGTGGCGCAGCACGTCGAGCAGGGTCTTGCGGGGCTCGACGACGGCTTCGTGCTCGCTGCCGTTGACGGTCAGGACGATCAGGTGGCGGTCGGTCATGCGGGCCTGCTCCGTTCCGGGTCGGCTGCCGCGTCGAGCGCGGCGAGCATGGTCTGCGGGTGCACCGGCGTGGTGTCGAGTTCGACGCCGGTGTGGCGCAGCGCGTCGTTGATCGCGTTGAGCACCGCGGCCGGCGCGCCGATGGTGCCGCCCTCCCCGGCGCCCTTGGCGCCGTTCTCGGTGAACGCGCAGGGTGTTTCCAGGTGGGACACGGTGATGTCGGGGATCTCGGTGGCGGTCGGCACGAGGTAGTCGATGAAGCTGGCGGCGGACGGTTCGCCGTTGTCGGCGTAGGTGACCTCCTCGAACAGCGCGCCCGCGATGCCCTGGGCGATCCCGCCGCGGCACTGCCCGTCGACGACCTGCGGGTGGATCACCACGCCGCAGTCCTCCACGCACGCGTACCGCAGGATCGTGATGCCGCCGGTGCCCGGGTCGGCTTCCACGACCACGGCGTGGGTGGCGTTGGAGAAGGTGCCGTCGCCGGGCACGTCGAAGCTCGCGGTGGCCGTGAGCGTCGGCTCGACGTCCTTGGGCAGCAGGTGGCTGCGCAGGTAGGCGACGTCGGCGATCTCCTCGAACGACGCGCGCCGGCCCGGATCGTCGATCTGCACGACGCCGCCCGCGCCGTCGAGGCGGACGTTGTCCGGCTGGGTGTCGAGCAGGTGCGCCGCGATCCGGCACAGCAGCTCTCCCAGCCGCGTGGCCGCCAGCGCCACCGCCGAGCCACCGATGGTCACCGACCGCGAGGCGAAGGTCCCCCACCCGTAGGCGATGCGCTCGGTGTCGCCCTGGCGCAGCTTCACCTGGTCGATGTGCAACCCGAGCCGGTCGGCGACGATCTGCGCGAGCGTCGTCTCGTGGGACTGCCCGTGGTTCATGGTGCCGCTGGTGACGACGACCGAGCCGGTGGTGTCCATCCGGATCTCCGAGATGTCGAACCCGGGCACCACGGCCATCTTGCGTTTGGCGAAGGCGCCCGACCCGTACCCGGTCCGCTCCGAGAAACAGCAGAACCCGATACCGACGTGCCTGCCCTCGGCGGCCGCGGTGTCCCGGAACTCGTACCACCCCTCGTCGCGCAGGGTGGATTCGGCCAGGTCCAGCGATTCCCGGTAGGTGCCGGGGTCGTAGGTGACGGCGTTGACCCCGGTGTAGGGGAACTGGGTGATCAGGTTGCGGCGCCGGATCTCCAGCGGGTCGAGACCGAGTTCGCGGGCGGCGCGCTCCATGACCCGTTCCATCGCCATCACGTACTGCGGCCTGCTGACGCCGCGGTAGGGCGCGGTGGGCGCCTTGTTGCTGGTGATGGCTCGGGCCCGGACCCGGTAGGCGGGCACCTGGTACACGCTGGGCATCTCCGCCGAGGCCATCAGCGGTTCGATCCCGGCGGTGAACGGGTAGCAGGAGTAGGCGCCCATGTCGCACACGATGTCGACGTCGAGAGCGGTGATGCGCCCGCCGGCGTCGAACGCGGCGCGGGTGCGGTAGCGCTGTTCCCTGGCCAGGAACCCGGCCGTCAGCGCCTCGCGCCGGTCTTCGATCCACTTCACCGGCCGGTTCAGGCGCCGGGCCGCGGCCGCGACCGCGATCTCCTCCCGGCCGACCACGCACTTCTGGCCGAACCCGCCGCCCATGTCCGGGACGGTGACCCGCACGGTCCGCTCGGGCACGCGCAACGAGCGGGCGAGCGCGGTGCGCACCTGGTGCGGGACCTGGGTGCACATCTGCACGAGCAGCTGGTCGTCGTGGTCGTCCCAGGACGCGATCACCCCGCGCGTTTCGAGCGGGAGGGCGTTCTGCCGTCCGCTGCGGGTGACGACCTCGACCACGCACCCGGCGTCGGCGAACGCTTCGTCCACTCCCGGGGTGTCGAACATGGACACGTCCAGCAGCACGTTGCCGGGCGCTTCTTCGTGGACCAGGGGCGCATCCTGAGCGAGCGCGGTCTCCTCGGAGACGATCGCGCCGAGCGGCTCGTAGTCCACCACGGCCAGTTCGGCGCCGTCCTCGGCGACGTAGGGGTCGCGGGCGACGACCAGCGCGACCGGTTCGCCGACGAACCGCACCTTCTCCCTGGCGAGAATCGGCATCGCGGTCGGCGCGAACTCCTCGGGCGGGCGGCCCAGCAGCGCGACGATGTCGCCGAGGTCGAGGTCGGCCGCCGTGTAGGCGGCGACGACCCCGTCGACCGCCAGGGTGGCCGACAGGTCGATCCCGGTGATCCGGCCGTGCGCGATCGTCGAGCGGACGAAGCACGCGTGCAACGTGCCGGGCAGCTGGATGTCGTCGACGAAGCGTCCCCGGCCGGTGAGCAGGCGCGGGTCTTCCCGCCGGGGCACCGAGGCGCCGACCCAGCGTCCGCCTCGCCCGTCGAACTCGGGAGCTGCGTCGCTCATCGCGTCACTCCTTCCTGCCAGGCCTGGTGCAGGGCGCCGGCGACGAGGGTCCGGGTGAGCCGGCGGCGGTAGGCGCTGCTGCCGGCAGCGTCGTCGGGCGGGTCGACGGCGGCAGCAGCGGCGTCGGCGCACGCGGCGAACAGGTCCGGCCCGGGGTCGCCCGCGGCGAGGACGGCCTCGGCCTCCGGGACCCGGATGGGCGCCGGCGCCACCCCGCCGACCACCACCCGGCTGCCGTCACCGTCCAAGCTGACCGCGACGTCGACGATGGCGAAGTCGCCGTGGCGGCGGGCGAATTCGGTCAGCGCCGCCCGCGGCGCGGGCCGGGTGAAGCGCACCGCCGTCACGACTTCGTCCGGTTCGACGGCGGTGGTGTAGAACCCGTGGAACATCTCCGCGGCCGGGATTTCCCGCCGCCCACCCGGTCCCTCCGCGATGATCACGGCGTCGAGCAGGAGCGCGAGCAGGCACCACTCGGCGGTGGCATCGCCGTGCACGATGCTGCCCGCCACCGTGCCGCGGGAGCGGATCGGCAGGTGCCCCACCCACCGCATGGCGCGGGACAGCACGTCGAAGCCCGGCCCCAGCTTCGCCACCTCGACCGCCCGGTGCGTGACCAGCGCGCCGATCTCCAGCTGCGCACCGTCCCGCCGCAGCCCGGTCAGCGCCGGGTCCCGGCGCAACGGCCCCAGGTCGATCAGGGCCGTCGGCCGGGCGAGCCGGAAGTTCATCATCGGCACCAGGCTCTGCCCGCCGGCGATCAGCTTCGGCTCGTCCCCGGCCGCGGCGAGCTCGCCTAGCAGGCCGATGGCGTCGGCGACGTCGTGGGCCCGGTGGTAGGCGAACGCGGCGGGCTTCACAGTTTCGACCTCTCCTCGCTCACGGCACCTGCGTGGTTTTCGCGGGCGCCACGGGGTTCGCCGGCTCCGCGATCCGGTCGAGCTCGCGGCCGCGGGTCTCCGGCGCACCCACCATCATGAACACGACCGCGGCCACCACGAGCGCGCCCAGCACGGTGAAGGTCAGCGGCAGGCCGAGCACCGGCCACAGGAGGCTGCCGAACACCAGAGGCGCGAAGCCGGTGACGGCCCGGCTCGACGACGACGCCCAGCCGAACCCGGAGGCACGCAGCTCGGTCGGGTACAGCTCGGACACGTAGGCGTACATCACCGGGATGACCACCAGCGCCAGCATGCCGAACGCGCCGATCGCGATCACCGCGCCGGTGGGCGAGCCCAGCAGCAGCGAGAACACTACGAGCGAGAGCGCGGCGAGTGGCCCGGCGACGGCGACGATCCGCTTGCGGCCGACCTTCTCCACGAGCAGCACGGCCACCGCGACGCCGACGATGCCCAGCGCGTTCATCAGCGCGGTGGAGGCGAAGGCCGCGATCTCGCCGAACCCCTGGGCGCGCAGGATCGAGGGCATCCAGCTCAGGGCGGCGTAGTAAACCAGCATGACGCTGATGAACAACGACCAGGCGACCGCGGTGATCCGGGGGTTGAACGCCCACACCCGGCGCAGCTGGTCGAACGCGGCGGTGACCGTTCCCCCGCGGGTGTCCTCCACCACCGCGGGCGGGATCGAATACGGCTCAGCGGGCGCGCCCGTGCGGCGGACGAGCTCGTCGATGACCGCGCGGGCTTCCGCTTCCCGGCCCTTGCGCACCAGGTACAGCGGCGATTCCGGGACTCCGCGCCGGATCCAGAACAACAGCAGCGCGGGCAGGATCATCAGCACCAGCATCCAGCGCCAGTTCCCGGACACCGGGACCAGCAACGTCGCCGTGACGGCGGCGAGGGTGGTGCCCACCGGCCACCAGCCGTCCATGGCCGAGAGCACCCGGCCGCGGTGCCGCCGCGGGGAGAACTCGCTGACGATCGCGTAGTCCACCGGGATGCACCCGCCGAGACCGACCCCGGCCAGGAAGCGCAGGGCCAGGAAGACCTCCACGTTCGGCGACAGCGCGCCGAGCACGGAGAACAGGGCGAACACCAGCAGCGTGACGCTGAACGCGCGTTTGCGGCCGATGCGGTCGGCCACGGTCCCCCACACGACGGCCCCCACCGCCATGCCGATCAGGTTGGCGGTCGCCACCAGCCCCTTCTGCCCCGGCGACAACCCGAACTCGGCCCCGACCAGTGGGGTGAGGAACCCGTTCAACGCGACGTCCCACGCGTCGAACATGTAGCCCAGCCCACCGATGAGGAAGATCTTGCCCTGCACGCTCCAGCGCCAGGGCAGGTCCTGGACGATCTGATCTCCGGTACGCATGAATCGCTCCGTTGCCGTTGTCGGCCAGTTCGCCCGCCTCAGCGCGCGAACTGGTAGTGGATGGACTCGGTGTCCGGATCGGTGAGCGGGCTGCCGTTCCAGAGCCAGTCGTAGGACACGTCGGACTCGCCGTCGAACCGGCGCAGCTTCTCGTCGCGCTCGCGCTGCTCGGGGCCGTCGGGGAGGTGGTAGAAGCTCATGTTCTGCAGGGAGGCGTCCTGGACCATCCCCGCGTGCTTGGCGCGCCGGTCGACGTAGCGGATCAGGGCGCCGTCGATCCCGTCGCGGGTGACACGTCCCAGTTCCTCGGCGAGCACCGCGGCATCCTCCATCGCCTGGGAGGCGCCCTGCGCCTGGTAGGGCAGCATGGCGTGGCAGGCGTCGCCGAGCAGGGCGACCCGCCCGTCCACCCATACCGGGTCACGCCGGCGCCGGTACATGGCCCACACCGACACGTCCTCGTCCTTGGCCTTCGACAACACCGTCGGGACCCGATCGTCCCAGTCCTGGTACTCCGCCGCGAGCTCGGCGGCGGTCGCCGGACCGCTCCACTCCCGTTCGATCGTCTCGCTGCACGGCACGATCGCGACCACGTTGAGGTACTGGCCGCCGCGGATCATGTAGTGCACGAGGTGCTTGTCCGGGCCGTACCAGATCGTGGAGTGGTAGCGGTCGACGAGGAACCGGGTGGCCGGGTCCTGGGCGACCAGGTCGCCGGGGATCAGGGCGCGGTAGGCCATTTCGCCGGAGAACACCAGGGTGTCGTCGAACCCGGCGAGGTCCCGGACGGCGGAGCGGATGCCGTCGGCGCCGATCACCACGTCGCCGGTGAAGCGGCGGCCGTCGGCGGTGATCACGGCCGGGCGTTCCGGCTGGGCGCGGTCCAGCTCGACGACCCGCGCGCCGGTCGCGACCCGCACCACCGGGCCGTGGCCGTCCGGGTCCACGCACGCGTCCAGCAGCACGCCGTGCAGGTCGGCGCGGTGGTAGTGCCAGTACGGGGCGCCGTAGGTGTCGGTGACCCGCTGTCCCAGCGGCAGCTGGGCGATGATGCTGCCGTCGGCCCACCGGCGGCGGACCTGGTCCTGCGGCTCGGTGCGCACCCGCTCCAGCTGGGGGCGCAGCCCCAGTCCGATGAGGATGCGGCTGGCGTTGGGGGCGGTCTGGATGCCCGCGCCGATCTCGCCGAGTTGCGGCGCCGCTTCGACCACGGTGACCCGCAGTCCCCGTTGCCGCAGCGACAACGCCGCGCACAGGCCGCCCAGGCCGCCGCCGACGACGACGACTTCGAACGACTGGCTCGCGCTCATGCCGGCCTCCTCGTCTCGTCGCTCGTGCCCGCGAGCAGCCGCCCGGCGCCGGGCACGCGCGGCTCCAGTCCGAGTTCGGTCAGGATCCGGTACGTGGTCGCGGTGGCCGCCGACAGGACCGGGAGCCCGATCTCGTCCTCGACGGGCTGGATCGACGGCAGCGACGGCATTTGCACGCACGCCGACAGCACCAGTGCGTCCACTCCGGACAGATCGAGCTTGCGGTAGTGCTCGCGCAGGTCGGCCGGGTCAAGCCGCGCGACGGCGAGGTTGTCCGGCACCTCCAGCGACAGCGCATCGACCACCTCGACCCCGGCGTCCTCGAGGTAGTCGGCCACCGCCTTCGTGAGCGGCTTCAGGTAGGGCGTGATGATCGAGATCTTGCGCGCGCCGAGCGCGGCGATGCCGGACAGCAGCGCACCCGCGCTGGACACCACCGGAGCGGCGGAGCCCTCGGCGCGCAGGACGCGGGTGATGTCGTCCTCGGCGGTGCAGTGGTAGCCGGGTCCCTGGGCCATGATCGCCACCAGGCACGCGGTGGCGACCACGTCCGGGCGGGCGTCGGCGAGCTCGGCCGCCGCGCGCCCGGCCTGGGCGTTCATCGCGCGCAGCTGCTCCGGGTCGACGTGCTGCATCCGGGCGCGCGCGGAGTGGAAGACGAACCGGTCCCCCGGCTCGGCCTCCTCACGGGCGCGCAGCATCCGCGGCAGCTCGGTCTCCATGGTGAGGTTCGAGCTGGGGACGATCATCCCGATGTGGTGGTCGGTCATCGCTTCTCCGCCGGGCGCATTTCCTTGACGGTCAGCTCGCCTGCGTCGACGATCAGCTCGTCGTCGAGGTAGAGCGAGTTGCCGCGCATGGGGATGTCGAAGTGGCACGGCGTGTCGTTGGGGCCGCCGAGCTCGTTGTTGGGACCGATGGAGAACATCACGTTGCCGTAGAAGCTGCGCAGCTCCATGCCCATGCCGCCGGGGAACTGGGTCAGGCCGTGCCAGTGGGCGCGTTCGTCCAGGCCCCAGCCCACGTGGCTCATCCCGTAGCCGCGGGGGTCGTGGAAGCTTTCGATGTAGGAGCGCAGCAGGTCGGCGTCCAAACCGGACGATCCGGCGCCGCCGCGGATGTCGCGGATGAAACCCTCCTCGATGGTGATCTCCACCGGGGTCTGGACGTAGGTGTTGAACGGCAGCAGCACGTCGCCGGGCGAGAGCACGATCTTGCCGTCGACGCCGTCGTCGGCGCCGCCGGTGAACACGAACGCGGCGGGCCAGTGGTCCCAGCGGCCGGGGGTGTCGGTGTAGCCGTACTCCGACATGGTCGGGTACATGCCGAGCCGGTAGGTGACGTCGGTGCCCGCCGGGCTGGTGATCCGCATGGTGCTCGCCTTGGCGAGCAGCTCGGCGCCGATCTCCACCCGCTCGCGGAGTTCCTTGGTGGGCATGAGGCGGGCCAGCAGCTCGGGCGGCTCGACGGCGGTGAGGATGCGGGTGCCGGCTTCCTGGATCGCGAACTGTTCCTTGCTGAACAGCAGGAACGTGCAGTCGACGACCATGTCCACGTCCTTGAGCGCCTCGACCGCGCGGGGAATGTTCCCGAGCCCGGAGTCGCCCACCGCCCACGCGCCGGACGCGCTGGCCGGCGAGGGCAGTCGCATGTGGTAGGTCGCGGCGCCCAGCTGCTGGGCGGCCCACAGGAAGGCGTCGGCGTACTCGGCTCGCTCGCCGCCACGGGTCAGCACGACCACGGTCTCGCCCTCGTGCACCCCGGAGAACGTCAGCTGGCGCAAGCAGATGTCGTTGAACAGGTTCTGGTCCATCGTTGACCACCTCCGCCTATAATCCGAACACGTATTATCCGGATACGCAAGAGTTCGCGGGCGAGAAGCAGGACTGCAACACGAGCGCAATAGTCCGGACACGTAGGATCACGGGAAGCCGCGAGCCTGGAGTCATGGGGAGGGTCTTGATGGGTGAGCCAGTGCGGGCAGGCCGACGCGGCCGGGGAGCCCCGGCCGTCACACCGGCGCCGCCCCCGGATCTCCTGGCCGCCCCCGGCTACGGCGCCCGCCGCATGTACCAGGCCTACCTCGCCGCGTGGAACCGCCACGTGGATCCGGTGCTGACCGGTCCCCAGTTCGCGGTCCTCTCCGCCGTGCGCGCCTACCCCGGGAGCGACCAGAGTTCCCTGGCCGGGGCGGTCGCCCTGGACACGTCCACGATGGCGGACCTGTGCCGCAGGCTCGAACAGCGCGGCCTCATCCGGCGGGTCGAGTCGCCGCGCGACGCGCGCCGCAAGCTCCTGTCGCTCACCGAGGAGGGCTCGGCGGTGCTCACTCAGGTGAACCGCCGGGCGCGCCGCCTGGACAAGGCGCTGCTCGGTGCGGATTCGGGCGATGTCGACGTCGCGGGGCTGCTGAACACGCTGGGCGCGCGATGGGAAGCCGTGGCGGCGCTCGACGAGCTGGACTGACGACCGCGCCGCGCCAAGGGACGCGCAGTCGATGTGCGCGCCAGGATGCAGTGCGGCACGACGGGCCTTCCCGACGCCCACGCGGGATTCGGCCGCGCGCCTGGCGGTGCCACGCCGGCCCGCCGGCGGCGATCACGGTCGCGCCGCCCCGCTCCGGATTTCGTTTGAAACCGCGGTCGCGCCGTGGGCAGGATGCCGGGCATAGATCTCCTCGCGGTGCTGCCCGCCTTCGCCCTGGCCGTGGTCCTGATTTCGGCCTCGCCGGGGCCGGCGATGGCCCTGATCCTGCGCCGGGCGGCGGTGCGGGGGTTCCGCGGGGCAGTGCCGACCGTGCTCGGCCTCGAGGCCGGTCTTTACGCGTGGGCGTTGTTCGCCGCGGCAGGGCTGGCAGCACTGGTCGCCGCGTCGGAGGTCGCGTTCCTCGTGCTGCGTGTCGTCGGCGCCGCGTTCCTGATCTACCTGGGGGTCAAGGCGTGGCGGTCGGCCTGGCGCCCGGCCGAGCCCGCTGACGAACCTTCCGCGGCGTCGGCCAACGGCTGGGCCAAGGCGTTCGCCGAGGGCGTCATCGTCATGCTGGCGAACCCGAAACTGGCCGCGTTCATGATCGCGTTCTACCCGCAGTTCGTGCCCGACGGGCGGCCCTTGTTCGGCACGACCGCGCTGCTCGCCGTGTTCCAGGTGGCCCTGGAGACCGTGCTGTACCTGGCGCTGGCGGCCGCGGTCGGCCGGGCGGGCGGCTGGTTCCGCCGGCCCGCGGTGCGCCGCAGGCTCGACGCGATCAGCGGCACCGTCCTGGTCGCCCTCGGGCTGCGGATGGCGGCGGAAAGCCGGTGACGGTCAGCTCGCGGTGCGCTTGGCGTTGAAGCGCGCCTTCTTCTGACGGTTCCCGCACGTGTTCATGTCACACCACTTGCGCGTGCGGCTCTGGCTGGTGTCGAAGAACGCCGCCTGGCAGGTCGGCGACGCGCACAGGGCCAGCCTGCCGTCTCGCTCACCGGCGATGATGCTGATCGCGTCGTCGGCGATCACGCCGAGCGCGTCTTCCACGGCCGACGGCGAGCTGAGCCGCCACCGCCGCTCCCCCTCGGGGGTCAGCACAGCCGCCGCCCGGCCCCGGACGCTGCAGTCGTTGATGACCGCAACCGCGGCGGCGGGGAGGGCTTCGTGGATCGCGGCTGCCGTCGCGGCGGCGTGGATCGCTTCCCGCAGTTCTTTGGCGAGTTCCAGCTGGGCGGGGGTGCAGGAGTCCACGGCGAGGCCGTACACCGCCAGCCAGTCGACGAGCCGCTGCGGCGTGGGGATGCGCTCCACGGGCTCGCCGTGACGCTCCGACAACGTCCCCGTGAAGCTGATCGCCAGCACGCTACCGAGGCGGAATTCGGGAAACCCAGCAGGCATGGAACCACCTTAGCCGGTTGCGCACCCCCGGAGCGAGGTGTTAGAACCGTCTTAGCCGGTTCGCCGATGGAGGAGGGCTCATGCCCGGCAGCGACGTGCACGCATTCGAAACCCACACGACCGACGCCGAGCTCGACGATCTGCGCGCGCGACTGGCCGCGGCGCGGCTACCCGAGCCCGAAACGGCCCGACGCCGATGGGAGCAGGGGGTTCCCCTTGCCGACCTCGTCGAGCTCGTGCACTACTGGCGCACCGGCTACGACTGGCGGTGGTTCGAGAAGCGCCTCGACGAGATCGGCCAGTTCCGCACGACCATCGACGACCTGGGGATCCACTTCCTGCACCGCCGGTCCGCCCGCGCGGACGCCACTCCGCTGATCCTGACCCACGGCTGGCCGGGCAGCGTCGCCGAGTTCGTCGACGTGGTGGACGAACTGGCCGATCCGGCGGACGCGACCGCGCCGGCGTTCCACGTCGTGGTCCCGTCGCTGCCCGGGTTCGGCTACAGCGACAAGCCGGCCACCACCGGGTGGGGCACCGAGAAGATCGCGGCCGCCTGGGTGGAGCTGATGGGCCGGCTCGGCTACCGCGAGTTCCTCGCCCACGGCGGGGACTGGGGCGGCAACATCACCACGGTCCTCGGCGGGCGGTTCCCCGAACACGTGCTCGGCATCCACAGCACCTTCGCGGAGGGGCCGCCCGGGCTGAGCACGGACGGGCTGACGGCGGCCGAGCGCAAGTGGGCCGAGGACACCCGGCACTTCTGGCGCCACCGCGCGGCGTACGCGAAGCAGCAGGCGACCCGGCCGCAGACCATCGGCTACTCGCTCGTCGACTCGCCGGTCGGGCTGCTCGCCTGGATCCTCGACAAGTTCGCCGAGTGGTCGGACACCGAGGACAGCCCGTTCGAGACGATCTCCCGGGACCGGGTCCTGGACGACGTGACCCTGTACTGGCTGACGCGGACGGGCGCGTCGGCGGCCCGCATCTACTACGAGAGCCACAACTCGCTGGATCCGGAACTCCGGGTCGACGTCCCGTCGGCGATCACGATGTACCCGCGCGACATCGAGAAGTGCCCGCGCCCGTGGGCGCAGGAGCGGTACCGGCAGATCGTCCGGTGGCGCTCGCCGGAACGCGGGGGACATTTCCCGTCGCTGGAGGTTCCCGGGTACTTCGTCCAGGACCTGCGCGACGGCCTCGCGGCGGTCCTGGCCG
This sequence comes from Amycolatopsis thermoflava N1165, assembly GCF_000473265.1. NCBI lineage: Bacteria > Bacillati > Actinomycetota > Actinomycetes > Pseudonocardiales > Pseudonocardiaceae > Amycolatopsis > Amycolatopsis thermoflava. The sequence goes on along the minus strand of NZ_KI421511.1, from coordinate 406,861 downwards.
CTCGCTGAGCCCAGTCTGGTGCCGACCTTCGCAGGCGAGGGTTGCGCCCCTGCGGTCCGTGGTAGTCCCGGGTCCGAGGGAGGGCGGACATGGTGGAGTGGGCCGAGGTGGTCGTGGTCGGCGCGGGGCTGGCCGGGCTCGCCGCGGCCCGGACCCTGCAGCGCGCCGGGCTGCACGTGCTGGTGTGCGAGGCCGAGGACGACATCGGCGGCCGGGTGCGCACCGACGTGGTCGACGGTTTCCGCCTCGACCGCGGGTTCCAGGTGCTGCTGCCTGCCTACCCGGCGGTGCGCGAGATGGTCGACGTCGAGGAGTTGCGGCTACAGCACTTCACGCGGGGGGTGGTCGCGGACGGGCAGGCGCTCGCGCCGCCGTGGCGGCACCGGAACGCGGCGCGGGACCTGCTCGCCTTCGGCGCCGGACGGCCGCGGGATGTCGCGGCTCTGCTGGCGATGTCGGCGCGGGACGTGCTCGCGCCGGCCCGCCGGCTCGAGGCGGGCGAGGATTCAACGATCGCCGAGGACCTGGCCCGCCGCGGGGTCAGCGCGCGAACGGTCGACGAGGTGATGCGGCCGTTCCTCGCCGGGGTCTTCCTGGACCGTCCACTGCGGACCTCCGCCAGGGCCTTCCACCTGGTGTGGCGGAGCTTCCTGCGTGGCGGTGGCGCGTTGCCCGCGTCCGGGATGGGCGCGCTGCCGCACCTGCTCGCCCGCGACCTGATGCCCGGGACCGTCCGATGTGGAGTGCGGGTGACCGGGATCTCCGGCGACGGCGTCACGACCGACCGCGGCGAGGTGCGGGCGAAGGCGGTCGTGGTGGCCGCGCCCGAGGTCCTGCTGGGCGTGCCCGAGCCGGACTGGCACGCGGTGACGACCTACTACTACCGGACGAGCGGCCGCCCGCCGCTGCGGCAACCGACGCTGCTCACCGACAGCGGCGAGCTGCTGGTCAACACCGCGGTGATCAGCGCCGTCGCCCCGGGGTACGCGCCGCCGGGGCAGACGCTGGTCGCCGCGTCGGTGCCGGAACGCTGCGACACCGGCAACGAGCTGGAGCCGCACGTGCGCACCACCCTCGCGCAGGTCTACGACACGTCGACGACGGACTGGGAGCTGGTGGAGACCTACGCGATCGCGCGGGCGCTGCCGGTCATGCCGGCCGGCCACCCGCTACGGCAGCCGGTGCGGCTCGCGCCGGGCCGCTACGTGTGCGGCGACCACCGGAACACCAGCTCCATCCAGGGCGCGCTGGTGTCCGGCCGCCGCGCGGCCGCGGCCGTGCTGGCGGACCTGCACTCCCGCCCGTGACCGCCGGCCGCGGTCCTCATCGGACACCCGTCTTCACCGGTCGCAGCGGCGCGGCAGGCCGTTGCCCGGCGACGATGGCCGCTAGGGCGAGCGCGAAGCCGGTCAGCTGGACCGCCCCGAGCGTCTGCCCCAGGACGACGACCCCGAGCAGCGCGGCGACCATCGGCGACAGCAGGGCGAGCACCGCGACCGAGGTGACCGGCAGCCGGGTGATCCCGCGGAACCACAGCACGTACGCCAGCAGCCCGCCGACGAGCCCGAGCCACAGGTAGCCGAGCACGGCGGGCAGGTCGACCGCGGGCGGCGCGCCCTCGACCAGGAACGTCACCGGCACCAGGAACAGCCCGCCCGCGGTGAGCTGCCAGGCGGCGAACGCGGTCGGGCCGACACCGGCGGGGCGGCCCCACTTCTTGGTGAGCGTGACGCCCAGCGCCATGGTCGCCGCGCCGCCCAGGCCGGCCACGACCCCGGCCACGTCGAAGCCGGCGGCCGGGCCGAGCACGACCAGGCCTACCCCGACGACGCCGGTCACGCCCCAGGCGAACCGCCACGCCGACGGGCTTTCCCGCAGCACCGCGACGGCGAGCACGGCCACGACCAGCGGCTGCGTCGCGCCCAGGGTCGCCGCGACCCCGCCGGGGAGCCGTTCAGCGGCGACGAACAGCAGCGGGAAGAACAGGCCGATGTTGAGCACGCCGAGCGCGGCGGCCTTCCACCACCAGGCGCCGCGCGGCAGCGTCCGGGTGACGGCGAGGGCGATCAGGCCCGCGGGCAGCGCCCGGAGCAGGCCCGCGAACATCGGGTGCGCGGGCGGCAGCAGTTCGGTGGTGACGACGTAGGTCGAGCCCCAGACCACGGGCGCGAAGGCGGCCAGTGCGGTATCGCGGAGTTTCACGGTTCCAGTCTTGGCGCGCGTGATCGATGAGTCCAACACATGTTCGTCAAGTGATCCATCGTGAGGCACGATAGATCCGTGGAACTTCAGCAGATGCGCTACGTCGTCGCGGTGGCCGAAACGGGCAGCTTCAACCGCGCGGCGCAACGGTGCCTCGTGGTGCAGTCGGCGCTCAGCCACCAGATCGCCCGCCTGGAGCGGGAGCTGGGTGCGCGCCTGTTCGACCGCACCAGCCGCCGGGTACGGCTGACCGCGGCGGGCGCGGCTTTCCTGCCCGCGGCGCGGCAGTGCCTGGACTTCGCCGAGCGTGCGGCGGCGGAGGTGGCGGCCGCGGTCGGCGAGGTGCGCGGGCGGCTGAGCGTCGGGGTGATCCCGACGGTCGCGGCGGTCGACCTGCCTGCCGCGCTGCACGAGTTCCGGCGGCGCTACCCGCAGGTGCGGGTCCGCCTGCGGATGGCGGCCAGCCACGAACTGGTCGAGCAGGTGCGGCAGGGCGCGCTGGACCTGGCGTTCCTCGGTCTGCCGCTCACGGCGCGGCCCGAGGGCGTGCGGGCGCACGAACTGGCGCGGGACCGGCACGTCGCCATCGTCGCGCCGGAGCACCCGCTGGCCGCCCGCGCGGAGACCGACCTGCGCACCCTGGCCGGCGAGGAGTTCGTCGACTTTCCGGAAGGCTCCCCCGGCCGCACCCAGTCCGACCAGGCCTTCGCCGCCGCGGGGCTGACCCGGAACGTGGCCTTCGAGGTGACGACGGCGGACCTGATGGCCGGCCTCGTGCGGGAAGGCCTGGGTGTGGCGATGCTGCCGTCGACCTACGCGCCCGCCCTGGCGGGCGTGGCCACCGTGCCCGTCACCGACGCCCCCGCGCGGATCGAGCACCTGGTGTGGAGCACGGCCGGGCTGACCCCCGCGGCCGCCGCGTTCCTCGAGGTGCTCGGGGTGGCCGTCGGCTGACGCCGGCCACGCGCCCGGGCCCGCGTCCGCACCGGCCGCGAGGCCCCGCTCAACGGACGCTGTCCGCGGCCGCTGCCGCAGGGGCCACCGGGGTGAACGGGCGCAGCTCTTCGCGGCCGCCGTGGACGACGATGCAGGTGGATTCGGGCACCTCCCGCCACGCCCCACGCAGGTCGCCCAGCGGCTCGGACACCACGAGCCGCGCGTCGTCGGACAGCACGTGCAGCGCCGGGTTGTCCGGATACTGGTGCCGGAGCGTGGACACGTCGACGCTGTGGAACAGCGACCTCGACCGGGCCTCGCTGGAATACCGGAACGCCCACGTGGTTTCCCCGTCGGTCGTGGCGACCGTCATCTGGATCGGGTTCACCACCGAGTGGCGCCGGCCCACCTCCTCGACCAGTCCGACCGCCCGGGCCACCGCGGCGACCGGATCGTCCTCCAGGCCGAAGGTCACGGCGAGGTAGAACAGGATCTCCGAGTCCGTGGACCCCTGGATCTCCGGGAAGACCAGCGGGTCGACGGCCAGGGTGAGCTCGCGTCGCACGGCGGGAAACCCGGCGATGAGCCCGTTGTGCATCCACAGCCAGCGGCCGTGGCGGAACGGATGGCAGTTCGTCTTCTGCACCGCCGATCCGGTCGATGCGCGGATGTGCGCGAACACGTGCCCGGATTCGAGCTGCGCCGCGATCTCGCGGAGGTTGCGGTCGTTCCAGGCGGGTTCGGTGCTCAGGAACACCCCCGGAGTCGGCACGTTGCCGTACCACCCGACACCGAACCCGTCCCCGTTGGTGGTTTCCGCACCAAGGCGCGAGTGCTTGCTCTGCAGGACGAGCGAGTTCGCGGGCTTGTAGAGGAGCTCGTCGAGGCGCACGGGCGAACCGGAATACGCCAGCCAGCGACACATATCGGGCCTCCCACGTCGGCACGCACTCCCCCACTGTCGCCGCCACGCGATCCGCGGTCCTCGTCCGCGACGGGTGAGCTTCGGGTCACCCCCGCGGTGTCAGGGATCGTGCCGGGGCGGTTCGAGCACCTGGCCGCCACGGCGGCAACCCCGAGGAAGTACGCACAGCCCGCCGGAAGCCACCGCGAGTCCGGGCCACCCACGCCCCCGCACACCACCGCGTTCCTCGAGAGGCCCCCGGGGGTTCCCGTCCCGCGGGCGGGTAGCCTGCGGCCGCGTGACTGGGGATCGACGTTCGGCGTGGTTTCCGTTGGCGCTGCTGGGTTTCCTGCTGCTCGGCGCCGCCGCGTGGGATCTCACCGAACACAGCGCCTGGTTCGCCTACGCGCCGGCCGGCCGCGACCCGCTGGTGCAGACCCTGTACGCCTACGCCCCCTACCGGCCGGAGCCGGTGTGGGAGTGGGGCAAGCCGTGGCAGGTGGTCGTCGCCCTGGCGTTCCTGGGCGCGCTCGGCTGGTTCGCCGCGCGGGACAGGCTGCCGCCGCTCCGGATCGCGCTGGTGCTCGGCGCCGGGGCCGCGGTGATCCTGCTCAGCACCGCGGTCACCGCGCTGGCGAAGGCGACCGACGCGCAGTTCCTGACCACCGCGCTGGGCGCCCCGCTCGCGGTGCTCGGCGCCGTGGCCGGGGTGTGGGCCGGCTTCCGCCTCGGGCCGGGGCGGCGCGTCGCGACGGCCGCCTGCCTGGTGTGCCTCACCCTGGCCGCCTACCTGTTCGGCGCGGCGGCCGAGGCCGTCGACCCGGTCACCGCCGCGCTCGGGCTGGGCGTGCTGGCCTGGTACACGCGCTCGAAGGTCCCGGCGGTCGCGGCCGCGGCGGTCCTGGTCACCGCAATCGCCTTCAGCAGCGGCACGCTCGGCCTGCTCGTACCCGGCGCGCTCGTGCTCGCCGCCGCTCTCGCGGTGTTGCGCCCGGCTTAACCGCGACACCTCCGGGGTACACCCGATCGAGCGAGGAGGAGGTGCACCGGATGACGAGCAACGCCGGTTTGGCCACGCGGGTGCGCGGCCGTTCCGCGGCACAGGCCGCCGGGCGCGCGGGCATGGTCTGCTGGGGTCTGGTCCACCTGGTGGTCGCCTACCTGGCGCTCCGCGTCGCCTCGGGGGACGGCGGCAAGGAGGCCGACCAGAAGGGCGCGCTGCAGGAGGTCGGGTCCACCGCGGCCGGCCAGGTGGTGCTGTGGCTGCTGGCGATCGGGCTGATCGCGTTCGGGGGGTGGCAGTTCATGATGGCCGCCCGCGGCTACACCTGGGTGCCCAAGCGCGGCAAGCGGATGCGCAAGCGCGTCGGGTCCGCGGCGCGGGGTGTCGTGGTCCTGGCCCTGGCCTACACCGCGATCCGGCTCGCGACGGGCAGCGGCTCGGCCGGCGGCAACCAGCCGCAGCAGGAGTTCACCGCGCGGCTGCTCCAGCTGCCCGCCGGGCAGGCGCTCGTGGCGGTCGCCGGGGCGGCGGTGGTCGCGGTCGGCGTCGCCGCGGCGGTCAAGGGGTTCAAGCGCAGCTTCCTCGAGGACCTGGACCTGCCGGACCTGCCGACCGGCGCCCGCAGGTCGGTCGAGTGGCTCGGCTCGGCCGGGTACGTCGCCAAGGGCGTGGTGTACGCGATCATCGGCGGCCTGCTCGGGTACGCCGCGCTGCGCTCGGACGCCGGCCAGGCGGGCGGGGTCGACAAAGCGCTCCGTACGCTCGCGGCCCAGCCCTACGGCGTCGTGCTGCTGGCCGTGGTGGCGATCGGGCTGGCGGCGTTCGGCGTGTACTGCTTCGCCGCGGCGCGCGCGCACAAGAGCTGAGCCTTCTGGCTAAGCTGGCGCCCGTGACCATCTGGACGGACGTCATCAACTACGTACGCATCCGGTACGAGGTGCTGGAGGAGAGCGAGCACTGGCTGCGCTTCCGCCTGGACACCGACGGCGGCCGCACCCAGCAGGTCACCGTGCACCACCTGCCCGACGTCGACGGCGCCGAGTGGGCCGAGATCTCCTCGGCCGTGGGCTGGGCCGACAAGATCGACCTGCGCCGCCTGCTCGAACTGGCCGGCGGCTCGTCGGTCGGTGGCGCCGCGATCGTGGACGGGGTGGCGCTGATCAAGCACACTGTGCCGCTGACGTCGCTGCACCTGCGGGAGGAGTTCGAGCGGCCGCTGCTGTCGGTCGTCGCGCAGGCGGACGCGTTCGAGAAGGAACTGTCCAGCGGCGACGAGTTCTGACCCGCACTCCACCAGCCGCCGCGCGGGTGCTGCGCTCCGGGCGGGAACTTCCCGGCCCGGTGCAGCGGCTCCTGGGCGAAGGCCGCGGACGGAGGCGGACGTGACCGCGCTAGCCGGCGGTGATCTCGGCGGCACTGCGGCAGCCTGCGGTGGCGAGGTCGAGGTTGGCCAGTGAGGCCAGGTGCACGGTCTCGTCGGCGGCGGCCACGCAGTCGCTCACCGGGTGGACGACGAACCCGAGGTCGGTGGCGTGGCGGGCGGTCTGCTCGACGGTCAGGTTGGTGGCCACGCCGGTGACGTACAGCGTGGTGATGCCGGCGTCGCCGAGGCGGGCGGCGAGGTCGTTGCCGGCGAGCCCGGAGAGTTTCTGGTTGTCGGCGACGCGGTCGGGCTTGGCGAGGTGGGTCATCTCGGGGATGAGCTGGGTGCCGGCCGCGTCGGGCCGGAACTGCTCCTGTGCTTGGCCGACGGCGGTCATGAACGCGGTGTTGCGCACGAGCCTGCCCTCGTCCTCGGGGATCGTGAAGCGGGTGAAGTAGACCGGGATGCCGGCGCCGGCGGCCCACTCGTGGAACCGGACCGCGCGGGCGACGACCCCGCTGCGCTCGACGGGCGCGGCGAGCATGCCGCCGAAGAAGCCCTCCGGTTTGATGACGTTGACCTGCCAGTGCAGGGCGAGCACGGCGCTGTGTTCGACGGTCATCCCGCGAGCCTATCGGCGACCTACAGTGGGAGGCAGCAGTTTCTGCGGGGAAAGGAGCAGGCCATGGCCGTCCAGCTCAACCACACGATCGTCGAGGCCCGGGACCGGGAGGCGACGGCGAAGTTCCTGACGGAGATCCTCGGGCTGCCCGACCCGGTGCCGTACGGCCCGTTCCTGGTGGTGCAGACCTCGAACGAGGTGTCGCTGGACGTGGTCGGCACCGACGAGCCGGTGCGCCCCCAGCACTACGCCTTCCTGGTGAGCGACGCGGAGTTCGACAGCATCTTCGAGCGGATCACCTCACGCGGGCTGGAGTACTGGGCGGACCCGTTCGGCCGCGAACCGGGCCGCATCAACCACCACGACGGCGGCCGCGGCGTGTACTGGAACGACCCGAACGGGCACCGGCTGGAGATCATCACCAAGCCGTACGGGGGCTGACGGCTCGCCGCGCTCTGCGACGATGGTCTACCTGCGGTTGCGTGATGCGGAGGCCATCGCCGCCTCGTCCGGCGTGCCGCTGGCGGAGGCTCCGTGGGCGCGTGAGACCGAGCTGCGCGACCCCGACAGCCACCGGCTCCGGATCGGCACGCCGACGGAGTGAGCGGGCCGATCGGCGAGCAGCGCACCCAGCGGCCTCGATGCCCACGCGCGACGGTGAAGGGCACGAGCCACCGCCCCGGCGGCGTGCTCGTGCAGGTCGACGCGCCCGCACCATCACTGCCCACGCGCCTCGATCCACCCGCCTGGTTTCTGCTGACCCGCAACGGTGTGGCCGAGGTGGTGAAGGCGGTGCGCAGCACGAGATCGCGCACCTGCGGCAGCGGCGCGTCCACCAGACCCTGGTACTCGTCGAGCATCCTCATCGCAGACGTCCTGTCAGGAGAGGGGCCGGTTCCGATCGCTCATCACGCGAAGCCCCATGACAGCTCCGTCCTCGTCCATGAAGATGACGCCTTTCCACTCGTCCCGCGCCTGCCGTTCCCGCTCGCGCCACATCCCCACCATTTCCGGTAGCGCCTGCTCGTAGCCACTGAGATCCTGTTCGCGGAGCAGACGGTACAGCCCGAAGGTCGTTCCCGAGAACACTTCCACACGCTGCTTGTCGAACCGGAACACTTGATCGGTCCCCACGAGTCGCAGATCGCCGAGAGTGATTTCGGTGTCGAAGTCGTCGCTGGTACCCGGGCGCTCGAATTCCGACCCCAGTCGTTGCTGCTGGCGCCTCGTCAGCAAAGAACGAGCAGCACCACGGTCACCGGCGAATGTCAACAGACTTGCCGCGGCAGTCCGCTTGAGAACCCGGGAAAACCACTCGGTGCGGGACGGCGGGATGAAGAACCCCGGCCTCGTCTCGATCGTGTCGTCGTCGGACGCCACGGGAATCGCCGCCATCTGGTTCAACTGCTCCACGGGACCGTTGAGTCGAGGCGCCCGATCACCCGGGACGACGAGTTCACCGTCTCCCTCGGGGTCGAGGATCCGCATCTCGATCCCGCCGGCCCCCGCCAACGCGGTCGCCATCAGGAGACTGGGCGGTGGCGCGGGCTCGCCTCCGTCTGAACCGATGACCACCGCGTGCACCTGCGCCGCGGCTTTGGCAAGCTGACCGTGCTGGGCCTCCGGTTTGCCGTGGGAACCCTTGCATTCCACGGTGACCAGCCGGACGGGCTCGCCCAGCTTCGATCCAACCAGGAAGTAGTCCGGCCGCAGGCGAGTGGACTCACGCGCTCGGACTTCCGCTCCACGCAACGCCCATCCGGCTTCGAGCGCCACGTCGGCATCCACGATCTCGAAATGGAAGCCGGGGTGCCGCCGGGTAACGATGCGCAGTGCCGCAGCGAGAGCGAAGGCTATTCCCAGATCCTCCGCCTGAACCGACTTCCGGTGGTACCGCGGATCCCGTCCGTCATCCGTCAGTTCCAGCCGGCCCTGGTAGTTCTTGTGCAAGGTCGTGATGTACTTCAAACAGCTCCAGTGCTGGGAAAGAGCGCGTGACGAACCTTGGCCGGCGAGTACGGTCGCCCGCCCGAGCGTGTGCAGCAGCTCCCACGGAGCGATTGTCATCGAACCCCGGTGCTCGTCCGCCGGCACCGGAATCAGGGCCGGCTTGCGCACTTGGCGCGGTTTCTGCTGCTCGACGCGTTCCTTGTCGAGTTTGGCAGCATGTTTTGTGACCTTGCCCGCCAGGCTCGGAGTCGAATGGAAGGTGACCGCGCCCGGGTCGAACAGCTTCTGTATTGCTTCCCGGATTTCCAAGGATCCCCCAGTGCCAGATTCGGTTACTCATCAAAGACACCAGCCGGGTGCGGTCTGCGTCTGCCCGCTCATTGAGTGAACAACAAGGACCACTTGTCGCGAGCCGTGACATACCGGCGGAATCTGCACACTGTCGGCGCAATCGACGGGGAAGAAACCGCTGTTCGAGCGATTCTTCTCTTGCTCTCGACCGGCACGACCCGGTCGACGACCGCGAGCCGGGTTAACCCCGCATGACCTGATCCGCCTCCGCGAAACGATCACCGATACGCCACGTTAACGCCGGCGAAGCGGCGGTGACACCGCTGCCGGGTGCACTGTTCCACGACCCGCACCAGTTGCGGGGCGCGTCTAGGGTTCCGCCACCGCCGGGTGGGTCTGGTCCGAGAGACGCAGGCGGTCCGCACCGGATGCGGAACCGTTCCACGGCGGGAGAAAAGCCCGGGAGGCCATCACGGCCCCGGGCTGCGTGCGTGGTCCGGGGACTGATCCGGAGGTGGGTATGTCCGTCACGCATCCCCCAACCACGCCAGACGCCGACGCCGGGGACCTCTCCGGCTTCGGCTACGGCCAGCAGCTGAAACGCAAGATCGGGTCCTACGGGTCGTTCGCCGCGGGGTTCTCCTTCGTCTCCATCCTCACGACCGTCTTCCAGCTGTTCTTCTTCGGCTTCTCCTTCGCCGGCCCGGCGTTCTTCTGGACCTGGCCGATCGTGCTGGCGGGGCAGCTGCTCGTCGCGCTGTGTTTCGCCGAGCTGGCGGCCCGCTACCCGATCTCGGGCGTCATCTACCAGTGGTCGAGCCGCCTCGGCGGGCGGTTGTGGGGCTGGACCGCGGGCTGGCTGATGATCGTCGCGCAGACGGTCACCCTCGCCGGCGCCGCGATCGCCCTGCAGGTCGTGCTGCCGCCGGTCTGGTCTGGCTTCCAGCTGATCCCCGGCGACTCCGCGCTGACCTCCCCCACCGGCGCGGCCAACGCGGTCCTGCTGGGCGTGCTGCTGCTGGCCGTCACCACGGCGATCAACGCGATCGGCGTCCGCCTGATGTCGGTCGTCAACAGCGTGGGCGTCACCTGCGAACTGGTGGGCGTCGCGCTGTTGTGCGTCGCGTTGTTCTCCCGCGCCGAGCGCGGCCCCGGTGTGGTGCTGCAGACGCAGGGCGTCGAGGGCCACAGCTACCTGTGGGCGTTCGCGGTGTCCGGGTTGATGGCCGCCTACGTGCTGGTCGGCTTCGACAGCGCGGGCGAGCTGTCCGAGGAGACGCACAACCCGCGCCGCACCACGCCGCGCACCATCCTGCGCGCGGTGCTGATCTCCGGTCTCGGCGGCGCGCTCATGCTGCTGGCCACCCTGATGGCCGCGGGCAGCGTCACCGACGGCAGCCTCGGCGACCCTGCCCTTGGCCTTCCCGGGGTGCTGATGAGCCGGCTCGGCGACACGCTCGGCCGCGTCTTCCTGGTGGACGTCGCGATCGCGGTGACGGTGTGCACGCTGGCGATCCAGACCGCCGCCACCCGCATGGTGTTCTCGATGGCCCGCGACCGCGTCCTGCCCTTCGCCGACGGCCTGGCGAAGGTCAACCCGCGCACCGGCACCCCCGTCCGCGCCTCCGTGGTGGTCGCGGTGGTCGCGGCCGCGGTGCTGCTGATCAACATCGGCAACCCGGCGCTGTTCACCACTGTCGCCAGCGTCTGCATCATGCTGCTCTACCTGGCCTACCTGATGGTGACGCTGCCGCTGCTGGTCCGCCGCCTGCGGGGTGAGCTGCCTGCCGCGCCGGGCCACTTCGGGCTCGGCCGCTGGGGTGTGGTCGTCAACGTGCTCGCGGTGGTGTGGGGCGCGGCGATGGCGGTCAACCTGGGCTGGCCGCGCGCGGAGGTGTTCGACCCCGAAGGCGGGCACCCGTACCTGCAGTGGTTCGCTCCCCTGTTCCTGGCCGGCGCCCTGCTCGTGGGCGCGCTGGCCTACTTCGTGCAGGCCCGCCGCCCCGCGCTGGCGCCGGTTCTGGAGGGTGCCGCGTGAGCGAGGTCCTGCTGTCCCACGAGATCCCCGGCGGCGCCGCGTGGTCGGTCCTGGTCCGCGGCGGCCGGGAGCTGAAACTGACCGCCACCGGCGAGGGGGCGAACTGCTCGACGCTGCTGTTCGCCGCGCACCACCCGGTCGACCGGCTCAACGTTCCGGACACGTTGAAAGCCCAGATGAGCGCCCGCATCCACGCGCCGATGGTGCTGATGTCCGACCGTGGCACCGCGTTGTGCTCGGTCACCGGGTCGTCCCTGGACTGGCACGACGCGCTGAGCGGCCATTCCGTCGACGTGGCGAAGTACGGCCCGTCGTCCTATTCGGCCGACCGCAACGCGTGGCGCCGGTCCGCTCGCGACGGCTTCCTGAGCGAGCTGCGCAAGCACGGCCGCGGGCCGGCGGACCTGCACGCGTGCGTCAACTTCTTCAGCAAGGTCGCGATCTCCGGCGACGGCCTGCTGACCTTCGCGCCCGGCCACGCGTCGGCCGGTGACTGGGTGACCCTGCGGGCGGAGATGGACGTGCTGGTCGTCCTGTCCACGTCGCCGCACCCGCTCGATCCACAGTGGAACCCCGGCGGCGTGCTGGCCGAGGTCCGGCCCGCGCCCGAACCCGGCGAGGACGATCCGTCGTGGACGTTCCGCGACGAAAGCGCCCGCGCCCTGCGAGCCGCCCGGGGGGTGCTGGCATGACCGGCACGATCACCGAGGCCGCCCTCGACACGACCGTCGCCGACGGTGACGGCTTCCTCGGCACCATTCCGGCAGGCGGCACGTTCCGCATCGTCGACCTGCACGGCAACCAGGCCGTGGACACGCTGTTCTACGACGCCGCCGACCTCGACAACCGCTACAGCGCGATGGACACCGTGCGGGAGCAGGGCAGCGCCTACCTCACCGCCGGGTCGCGTCTGCTGTCGGTGAACCTGGACGTACTGGCCACGATCACCGAGGACACGTGCGGCCGCCACGACACCCTGGGCGGGGCGTGTGCGCAGGAGTCCAATGTGGTCCGTTACGGCGAGCACACCCGCCACCAGCACGCCTGCCGGGAGACGTTCCTGCGCTACGGCGCGCAGGTGGGCATCGGCGCGCGGCAGCTCGGGCACAACATCAACTTCTTCATGAACGTGCCGCTGACCGCCGAAGGCGGGCTGACGTTCGAAGACGGCCTGTCCGCGCCGGGCAAGTACGTCGAGGTGCGCGCCGAACGCGACCTGTACGTGCTGATCAGCAACTGCCCGCAGCTGAACAACCCGTGCAACGGCTGGAACCCCACGCCGGTGCGGCTGCTGGGCTGGTGGTGACCGTGGAAGTGCTGAAGCCAGGCACTCAGACGACGGTGCAGGACCTGACCGGCCGCGGCGGCATGTGGGACGTCGGGGTGCCGCCCTCGGGCGCGTGGGACGACCTGTCCTTCGCGCTGGCCAACGCCGCGGTGGGCAACCCGCCGGACGCGGCCGGCCTGGAGGCGGTGGTCACCGGGCCGGTGCTGCGCTTCGACCGGCGCACCACGGTGTGCCTGGCCGGCGCGGCGCACCGGGCCACCGTGGACGGCCGTCCGCTGCGCCCGGGGATCGTCACGCCGGTGGCGGCGGGGTCGGTGCTCGACGTCGGCCCGTGCGACGGACCCGGGATGCGCGCGTACCTGGCGGTCGCGGGTGGGATCCGCGTCCCCGAGGTGTTCGGCAGCCGCGCAACGTTCCTGCTCGGCGGGTTCGGCGGCCTCGACGGGCGGGCGCTCGCCGCCGGGGACCAGCTGACCGTCGGCCGCACCGAGAACCTCACCGCGCCGCTGGACGTGGCGCCGGTCCTGCCCCACATCGGGACCGAGTGGACGGTCCGGGTGCTGGCCGGACCGCACGGCGCTCCCGAGTACCTCACCGAAGAGGGCGCGTATTCGCTGCTGGAGACACTGTGGACGGTCGACCACCGCGCCGACCGCACGGGGGTGCGGCTGACCGGTCCCCCGCCGAAGTGGTCGCGGCGCGACGGCGGTGAGGCGGGCCTGCACCCGTCGAACATCCACGACAGCGCCTACCCGGTGGGCGGGATCATGCTGTCCGGCGACACGCCGGTCGTGGTCGGCCCGGACGGGCCGAGCCTCGGCGGGTTCGTGGTGCCGTTCACCGTGATCCGCGCGGACCGGTGGATGCTCGCGCAGGCCCGGCCGGGCGACCCGGTGCGGCTCGCCTTGGTGTCCCCGGCGGAAGCCGAGGTCATCAACGCGGAGCGGGCCGCACTGCTGGCCGATCCGCGGGCGGCCGTCGCGGCCGAGTTCGCCGGCACGCCCGCTCCGGCGCCGGTGTTGCCCGCGCCGCGACCGGAACTGTTGCGGGAGCACGGTTTTCTGCGGGAGCGGGCGGACCCGGCGGTGGTGCTGCGCCGGGCCGGTGACCACCACCTGCTCGTCGAGGCCGGGCCCGCCGTGCTGGACCTGCACGTGCGGGTGTGGGTGCACCTGCTCGCCGAGGCGCTGCGGGCGACGGCGACGGACGGGGTCACCGAGATCGTGGAGGGCGTGCGCTCGCTGTTGGTCCAGGTGGATCCGGGCCGGCTGCCGCTGGAACGGCTGGCCGGGCTGCTCGACGAGCTGGCCGGTGCGGTGCCCGATCCGGCTGGGGTGACGCTCGACGTGCGGGAGGTGACGCTGCCGATCGCGTTCGACCACCCGGCCGCACACGAGGCGATGGCGCGCTACACGCGTTCGGTGCGGCCGGACGCGCCGTGGTGCCCGGACAACGTCGAGTTCATCCGGCGCATCAACGACCTGCCCGCACGGGACGACGTGTTCCGGATCCTGCGTGAGGCCACGTACCTGGTGATCGGACTGGGCGACGTGTACCTGGGCGCCCCGGTGGCGTTGCCGATCGATCCGCGGCACCGGCTGGTGACCACGAAGTACAACCCGGCGCGGACGTGGACGCCGCAGAACGCCGTCGGCATCGGCGGGGCGTACCTGTGCGTGTACGGGATGGAAGGCCCTGGTGGCTACCAGCTGGTCGGGCGGACGGTCCCGGTGTGGCGGCACGTGCCGGGTTCGGACGAGCCGCCGTGGTTGCTGCGCCAGTTCGACCGCTTGCGGTTCACGCCGGTCAGCGCCGAGGAGCTGGCCGATCTGCGGGCGGACGTCAAGGCCGGGCGATCCGGGTTGGACACCAGACCGGCACGGTTCTCGTTGTCCGAAGTGGACGAGCTGGAGTCGAGGCACCGCGAGGAGATCGCGTTGTTCCGCAAACGCAGGCAGGCGGCGTTCGACGCCGAACGGGAGAGGTGGGCTCGATGACTCCGCTGGTCGCGCTGAAGGCGGCGCGGGACGTGGACCAGCCGGCGTTCATCTCGCTGCTGGACGAGGACCGGGTTCAGTCCACCTCGGATGGTCCGCTGGCCGGAATCCCGTTCGCGGTCAAGGACAACATCGACATCGCCGGGGTGCCGACCACCGGCGGGTGCCCGGCGCGGGACACCCCGGCGACCGAGACCGCGTTCGCCGTGCAGCGGTTGCTGGACCGCGGCGCGGTGCCAATCGGCAAGACCAACCTGGACCAGTTCGCCACCGGCCTGGTCGGCACCCGCTCCCCCTACGGCGCGTGCCACAGCGTCTTCTCGCCGGCGCATGTCAGCGGCGGGAGCAGCTCGGGCAGCGCGGTGGCGGTCGCGCTCGGTGTGGTGCCGTTCGCCCTGGGCACGGACACCGCGGGCAGCGGCCGGGTCCCCGCGGCGTTCAACGGCCTGGTCGGCGTGAAGCCGACCCGCGGACTGGTGTCCACGCGCGGGTTGCTGCCGGCGTGCCCGTCGCTGGACTGCATCACCACCCTGACCAGGACGGTCGCCGAGGCGCGGCCGGTGCTGGACGCGCTGGTGGCGTTCGACGAGGCCGATCCGTGGTCGCGGCCGGCGCCCGCGCTGCTGCCGCCGGGCGTCGCGCGCCGGATGCGGGTGATCGCGGTGCCGGACGGCCCGCTCGACCTGGACCCGGAGCACGAAGCGGCGTGGCAGGACGCGCTCGCCCACGCGGCGCGGGTCGGGCACGTGGTGCGGGTGGACGTCACGCCGTTCCTGGCGGCCGCGCGGCTGCTCTACGAGGCGGCGTTCGTGGCCGAGCGGCTGGCGGCGTTCGGGCACCTGCTCGACGGGCCGGGCGTGGACCCGACGGTGCGGAGCATCGTGCGCGGCGCGGACCGGTACTCGGGCGCGGACACCTTCGCGGGCCTGCACGAGCTGGCCCGGTTGCGTCGGCTCGCGGAGCGGGCCTTCACCGGCGCGGACGCGCTGCTGCTGCCGGTGACGCCGGGGCACCCGACGCTGGCGGAGGTCGCGGCCGATCCGGTCGGGGTCAACACGCGGCTGGGCACGTTCACGAACATGGCGAACCTGCTCGACCTGTGCGCGGTCGCCGTGCCTGCCGGGTCACGGGCCGACGGGCTGCCGTTCGGGGTGCAGCTGCTCGCGCCGGCGTTCGCGGACGGGCCGCTGCTGGACCTGGCGGCGCGCTGGACCGGTGAGACGGTCACACCGCCCGCGACCCGGACGCTGCTGGCCGTCGCGGGCGCGCACCTGTCCGGTCAGCCGGCGAACGTCGACCTGGTGCGGCTGGGCGGGGTGCTGCACAGCCGGGCCCGCACCGGACCCGGCCACCGAATGTACACAGTGGACGGCCCGTTTCCGCGGCCGGGGCTGCTCCACACGGGAGACGGCCCGGCGGGCGGGATCGAGCTGGAGGTGTGGGACCTGCCGGAGGTGGCGATCGGCGCGCTGCTGCCGACGATCGCGCCGCCCCTGCACCTGGGCCCGTTGACGCTCGACGACGGGTCCACTGTGCTCGGTTTCGTGGCCGACACCTCGTGCGCGGACCCTGCCAGGGACATCACCGCGTACGGCGGCTGGCGGGCGTACCTGTCGAGCTGACGACGACGGGCGCCCGTCCGAAGTGGACGGGCGCCCGTTGTCGTCAGTAACCGCGGTAGCCGCTGCCCTTGAGCATCGACTTCAGCCCGGGGTGACCGTCGAAACCGCCGTAGCGGCTGATGGTGTAGCGCACCCCGGCGATGATGTTGTGCACCGGGTTGAAGATGTCGTCGTAGCCGGGCAGCTTGTGCGCGTTGAAGGTCGAGTCGATGCACTGCATCAGCCCCTTGGAGGGGTGACCTGCGCGCCAGTTGCTGTCCCAGCGGTTGACGGCCTGCGGGTCGCCGCTCGACTCCTTGTCGATGATCGTGCGGATCGCCCGCACGTCACCGCCGTCGACCGGCACACCCTGCGCCCGCATGACCCGGATGGCCTCGTTGATCCAGCCGGCGAGCTCGTCACCGGTGGTGTCGAAGACCTCCGGGGCCGGAGCCGGCGCCGCGGCGGGGGTTTCCGCGGCGACGGTCTCCGTGGGGGCGGTCTCGGGGGCGGCGGGGATGTCCAGGACCGGCGCCGGCGTGGTGACGATCCACGTCGACGGCGGCCCGAGGACCGGGAGGACCGGGGTTGCGTCGGCGACCGGGGCAGCGCCGGCGACGGGCGCCGGGGGAACGGCTTCGCCACCGGTGCTCGCCATGGCGAGCGGGCTGGCGGAGCCGGCCATGGACATCATGAGCAGGCCCGCCGAAACGGACGTGCGCGTACTGATCCGGCCGAGGTTCTTCGGTTTGGCTGCGTGCCGTGGGCGGTACCTGTCCGGGGAAAACAGGAGCGCCTTTCGGGGAGCACGGTTGTTGGAATTATGGCTTCCCATGAACGGGAGGTCTCCTTGCTTGACGTTCAACCACGCCGACCCTGTCGGGGGCCAGGCCGGCGGGGGCCGTGCGGGATGCGGAACGGGGGATTTCCAGGTTCCCGCGAGGCCTCAGCCAGATTACGAACGCGCAACGGAGATATCACCAAACGGTGACTGAGCCCACAGTTTGAGGGGGTCGGGGCCGATCTTGCCGGACGGGTCTTTACGCAGGTCAAGGCCAGCTTCTACCACTCGGTAACACCACTGCTACTCGCCTTGATCGGGGCCGATCCGAGGCGCTCGGAAGGTTACACGACGGGGTGAATGGCGTTCATGATCAGCCTACCGCGCACCCTGATCGGTACCCCCGAAGCGAGACGCGCGTCACCCCGCCGCGAATGCTTTGCACCATTCCACGATTTCCGGATTCCATTGTTTTCGCCGCCGGGCGCCATTTTCGGGACAGTGCCGGATCGTGCCGGATTGCTTTCCTTCGGCACCGTTTGGTGAGAGCGCGGGGTGCAGGAACACGTAGGTGCCGCCGCGGGCGCGTACCTGATTCGCGCGACTTGCGGGACGGCCCAGCTCGCCTGGGCGGTCGCGTTGACAGCGGCGGATCGGCTCGCCGGTGGCCCAATCACATGCGGCCAGCAGCGGCAGGCCGTGACGGTACCGGACCTGGTACGCCGTGGAAGCGGCCACCGGGACGCGGGTGGCGACCCGCAACGGCCCGACCCGGGGTTCGGTGCGCAGCGCCACCACCTGCGCTTCCACCTCTGGCGGGGTCTGCCCGTGGCTGTGGTGCGGGCGGCTGGACCGATCGACCAGGCCCGCCGGGCCATGCTCGCGACAAACACACACCCAGCGGGCGACGGTGGTGTGACTGACGTGGAACCGCTCCGCCGCCCGACGAAGCGACCGCCGCCCCTGCTCCACGACCCACCGGGCCAGCCGCAGTCGGCCGGTGGGGGTCAATGGCGCCTGCCAAGATCATCCTCACCGTGTCAGCTAGTCACCAAGGTCCCCGGACTGCACACCTAGAGCGGCGGCCTCCCTGACGGTGGGTCCCCACGGCCACTCGGCGCTCGCGACATGGCGCCATTCTTGACGTGCCGGGCTTGAGCGACACCGCGCGGACGTAGCGCCGAGGTCCCGCACGGCGCCGGCAGCTCGTGGCACAGTGATCTTCATGGAGCCGCTGGCCGACGGAGTGTACGAAGCTGTCCGGACGCACCGCCTGGACCGGGCACTCGAAGCCGCGCGGGGGCGCTTCACCCCGGAGTTCAACGCCGTCGACGATGCGGATGCGCCGGAGGTGATCGCGCGTCACGTGGCCGAGGCCGTGCGCCGGGTGATCGCCGAC
Source organism: Amycolatopsis thermoflava N1165 (assembly GCF_000473265.1). Lineage (NCBI taxonomy): Bacteria > Bacillati > Actinomycetota > Actinomycetes > Pseudonocardiales > Pseudonocardiaceae > Amycolatopsis > Amycolatopsis thermoflava. Next base: position 388,486 of record NZ_KI421511.1, on the reverse strand, counting down.
GAGCCCGACGGCGGCCGGCGGGTGGAGCTGGCCAACCGGGTGCTGAGCCAGCTGGCCGCCGAGGACGACCGGTTGACCGACGCCTTGCAGCAGCTCATCGCGTTGAGCGAAGTCACAGGCACCGGCGCGCGTAAGCACATCCGGCCGGTCACGCCGCTCTCCCAGGCCGCGTTGCTCACCAACGCCAGGGAGGAGCCGAGCCTGTCCGCCGAGCTGCGCGCCGAGCTGGCCAGCGCAGACCGGGTCGACCTGCTCTGCGCGTTCATCCGCTGGCCGGGGCTGCGGCTGCTGGAGGATGTCCTGCTCGATCTGCGCGACCGCGGCGTGCCCTTCCGCGTGCTGACCACGACGTATGTGGGTGCGACCGAGCGGCCCGCGATCGACCGGCTGGTGCGGCGGTTCGGCGCCGACGTCCGGGTCAGCTACGAGACCCAGTCGACCCGGCTGCACGCCAAGGCGTGGTTGTTCCGCCGGAACTCCGGCTACGACACCGCGTTCGTCGGCAGCTCGAATCTCTCCCGCTCCGCGCTGGTGGAGGGCCTCGAGTGGAACGTCCGCCTCTCCGGCGTCGCCACCCCCGAACTGCTGCGGAAGTTCGAGGCCACCTTCGACACCTACTGGGAGTCCAGCGCCTTCGTCCCGTACGACCCGGACACCGACGCGGACCGCTTCGACGACGCCCTCCGGCAGGCCGGGCGCCGCACCAGTGCGCCGGCCACGATCAGCCTGGCCGGGCTGGAGGTCCGGCCGCTGCCGCACCAGCAGGAGATCCTCGAAGCGCTCGAGTCCGAGCGCCAGGTCCACGACCGGCACCGCAACCTCGTGGTGGCCGCGACCGGCACCGGCAAGACGGTGATCGCCGCCCTCGACTACCGGCAACTGCGGGCCGACGGCGACCTCACCCTGCTCTTCGTCGCGCACCGCAAGGAGATCCTGCAGCAGGCGCTCCGTGTCTATCGCGAAACGCTGATCGACGAAACGTTCGGCGAGGCTTACGTCGGCGGCGCGCGGCCGGAGCGGTGGCGGCACGTGTTCGCCAGCATCCAGGGTCTGCACGCGCACGGCATCGAGAAGCTGCCCCCGGAACACTTCGACGTCGTGGTGGTCGACGAGTTCCACCACGCCGAGGCGGCGACCTACCAACGGCTGCTCAACCACCTGCGCCCCAAGGAACTCCTGGGGCTCACCGCCACTCCGGAACGCAGCACCGGTGGCGACGTGCGGGAGATGTTCGGCGGCCGGACGGCGTTCGAGCTGCCGCTGTGGGAGGCCCTGTCCGCGGACCTGCTGATCCCCTTCCACTACTTCGGCGTCGCCGACGGGACCGACCTCGCCGGCGTGGAGTGGAAGCGCGGCCGGTACGACGTCACGGGTTTGGAGCGCGTCTACACCGGCAACGACGCCCGCGCGGTGAAGGTGCTGAAGGAACTGCGGGACAAGGTGACCGACGTGGGCACCATGCGTGCCCTGGGGTTCTGCGTGAGCATCGCGCACGCCGAGTACATGGCGCGGGTGTTCCGGAAGGCCGGGATCAACGCGTTGGCGGTGTCCGGGAACAGCTCGCCGGGCGACCGCGAGCGCGCCATCGCCGCGCTCCGGGCACGGGAGGTCAACGCGTTGTTCGCGGTAGACCTGTTCAACGAGGGCCTGGACATCCCCGAGGTCGACACCGTGCTGTTCCTGCGGCCCACCGACAGCGCGACGGTGTTCCTGCAGCAGCTGGGCCGCGGTTTGCGACGCGCACCGGGTAAGGCCGTGCTCACGGTGCTGGACTTCATCGGCCAGCACCGCAAGGAGTTCCGGTTCGACACGCGCTACCGGGCGCTGACCGGGGCGAGCCGGCGCGGGCTGCAGCGGCAGATCGAGCAGGGCTTTCCGTTCCTGCCCGCCGGCTCCCAGGTGGTGCTGGACCGCGTCGCGCAGCAGATCGTGCTCGACAACGTCCGCACGCAGCTGCGCTTCACCCGCGCCCAGCTGGCGGCCGACGTGCGTTCGCACGGCGATCTTCCGCTGGCCGCGTACCTGGACGCCGCCGACCGCGAACTGGTTGACGTCTACCGCGGCGGCGGTTCGTGGACCGGGTTGCGGCGGGACGCCGGGCTGCCGGTTCCGCCCGCCGGGCCGGACGAAGGCGGACTGCTGCGGCGGATGGCCGCGTTCACGCACGTCGACGACCCGGAGCGGGCCGAGGTGTACCGGCATCTGGTCGCCGTCGACGGGCCGGCCTACGAGGAACTCACCGAACGGCACCAGCGGCTGGCCCGCATGCTGCTGTTCACGCTGTGGCCCAAGCGGCGCGATTTCCCGTCCTACCGCGCGGGTCTTGAGCACCTGCGCCGGCATCCGGCCGTGTGCGCGGAGATCGCCGAGCTGGTCACCCTCGGGCTGGACCGCGCCCGGCACGTCCCGGCCTCGCTCGGCGAGGGCCTGCAGCACGTTCCCCTGGCCGGTCACAGCCGGTACCGGCGGGAAGAGATCCTCGCCGCGCTGGGCTACGCGACCCTGCAGCGGGTGCCGGGCAACCACGTGTCCGGCGTCGCGTGGTGCGAGGACACCAGGACCGACGCGCTGCTGATCAACCTGCGCAAGAGCGAGAAGGACTTCTCCCCGACCACGATGTACCGCGACTACGCGATCAGCCCCGAGTTGTTCCACTGGGAGTCGCAGAACGCGACCTCGCTGGACTCCCCCACCGGCCGGCGCTACCTCCAGCACCGCGCGCAGGGCAGTCACGTGGTGCTCTTCGTGCGCGAGACGAAGACCGACGACCTCGGGGCGGCGCCGTTCGTCTGCCTCGGTCCCGCGTCGTACGTGGAGCACCGCGGCGAGCGGCCGATCGCGATCACCTGGCGGCTGCACCGGCCGATGCCCGCGGACGCGTTTTCGGTGGCGAGCGTCGCCGGGTGAGCCGTTCTCAACCTCCCGGTTGACAACGCCGCCTCGACGGGCCTAGCGTCGTCCTCAATCGAGTAGTTGAGGAACCGTGGTGGACGACACGACCGAGCAGCTCAACCGTGTGTTCGCGGCCCTCGCGGATCCGACCCGGCGCGACCTGGTCGCCCGGCTGGCCGCCGCGGACGCGACCGTCGGCGAGCTGGCCGAGCCGTACGACATGAGCCTCCAGGCGATCTCCAAGCACGTGAAGGTGCTGGAGGAAGCCGGCCTGGTGACGCGCAGCAAGGTCGCCCAGCGGCGGCCCGTCCACCTCGACGCGGAGGTGTTCGACCTGATGACGAAGTGGATCGAGCGCTACCGCCGCACGGCCGAGGAACGGTACCGGCGCCTGGACGCCGTGCTGTCCCGCATGTCCGACACCGACCAGCCCCAGGAGGACGCATCATGACCAGCACCCGTCAGGATGCCCGGATCGTCGCGGCCGACAAGGTCCCGACGATCGAGATCATCCGCGAGTTCGACGCCCCACCCGCGCACGTGTTCCGTGCCCACGTCGACCCCGACCTCCTCGCGCAGTGGATCGGGCCGCACTCGCTCACCACGAGGATCACCAAGTGGGACGCCCGCACCGGCGGCGAGTGGGCCTTCGCCAACGACCGGGACGGCGAGGAGATCGCTTCGTTCTTCGGCAGTTTCCACGAGGTGCGGCCGGACGAGCGGATCGTGTGGACGTTCGCCTACGAGGGCGATCCCGACGGCGTCGCGCTGGAGACAATCACCTTCGAGGCGATCGACGGCGGCCGGACGCGGCTGACCACCCTCAGCGTGGTCAAGGACTTCGAGACCCGCGACGGCATCCTGTCCAGCGGCATGGACGTCGGGGTCAACGAGGGCTACGAGAAGCTCGACGCACTGCTCGCCAAGGGAGCCTGAGATGACGCCTGCCCAGCAGCACGCGCACGACGCGGCCCGCTTCACCGAGCTGGTCGAGTCCGCGGGCCCCGGCGACTGGACGCGCCCCAGCCCGGTCGCCGGGTGGACGGCGCTCGACGTCGTGAAGCACCTCGTCGAGTGGTCCCGCGGCTTCCTGCGGGGCGCCGGGATCGAACTCCCCGCCCTGGACGTCGCGGCCGACCCGGCCGCGGCCTGGAAGCAGCACGCCGCCGACATCCAGGCGATCCTCGACGACCCCGCCGGGCGCGTGCTGAGCAACCCGCACACCGGCGACAAACCCGTGGACGAGGCGATCGACCAGTTCTACACGGCCGACGTCTGGATGCACACCTGGGACCTGGCCAAGGCGCTCGGCCGCGAACCCGACCTCGGCCAGGACCGGTGCGCCGCCACGCTCGCCGGCATGCGGCCGATCGAGCAGCTCCTGCGGGACAGCGGACAGTACGGTCCCGCGGTGCCCGTCTCCGACGACGCCTCGCCGCAGGACCAGCTGATGGCCTTCATCGGCCGCGACCCGGCCTGGCGCCCCTGACCGTCCATTCAGGACGGCAGCGGGTGCAGCGCCTCCGCGGCCGCCGCGGTGATCGTGTCCGCGACGAGCGCCAGCGCGCGCACGTCCAGTTTCCACTGCTGCCAGTACAACGGCACGTCCCAGTGCAGGCCCGGTTCGAGTTCGACGAGGGCGCCGGACTCCAGGAGCGGCCGGGCCTGCGGCTCCGGGACCAGGCCCCAGCCCAGGCCGGCCGCGACGGCGTCGCGGAAGCCCTCCGACGTGGGCACGTGGTGGCGGTGCTCCGCGGCGTCCACACCGGACAGCGCGCGGACGAAGCGGTCCTGCAGTTCGTCGGCCTGGTCGAAGACGATCACCGGCGCGCCGGGCAGCCACCGCCGGAGCCGGCCGGACCGGTGTCGGGCCACGAAGTCCGGGTTCGCCGCGGGCAGGTAACGCGCGAGCCCCAGCGGACGCACGAGGCAGCCGGCGACCGGGTCCGGCGACGAGGTCACCGCGGCCATCACCCGTCCCTCACGCAGCAGCTCGGCGGTCCGCGTCTCGTCCTCGCGGTACAGCTCGAAGGACACCGGCGGATCGCGCGGCACCCGGGTGACGGCGGGCAGGAACCAGGTGGCGAGCGAATCGGCGTTCACCGCGATGGACAGCCGCGCGGGGCCGGGCTCGCCGGCGATCCCCAGCTCCCGCCGCGCGTCCTCGTTCAGCGCGGCGAGCTGTCGCGCGAACCGCACGACGACCTGCCCGGACTCGGTCGGCCGGACCGGTTTGGTGCGCATCAGCAGCACCCGGCCGACGCGCTGCTCGAGGGTCTTGATCCGCTGGCTGACCGCCGACGGGGTGACGTGCAGGGCCGCGGCGGCGGCGTCGAACGTGCCCTCGTCGACGACCGCGAGCAGCGTCCGCACCTGGTCGATGGGCAACTCGGTCATCACGTGCGCTAATGATACGTAAAAATCTTTAGCTGTACTGTGCGCCGCCCGCTGCTTAGCGTGGGTTGCGTGAACGTTCTTTCCGCAGGTCTGGCCGGGTTCGGCACGGGCCTGTCCCTCATCGTGGCCATCGGCGCGCAGAACGCGTTCGTCCTGCGCCAGGGCGTGCGACGGCACGCGGTGGCGGCCGTCGTCGCGATCTGTGCCGCCTCCGACGCGGTGCTGATCGCGCTCGGCGTGGCCGGGCTCGGCGCCGTGGTGACCGCCTGGCCTGCGGCCCTCACCGCGGTCGGCCTGGCCGGCGGTGCTTTCCTGATCTGCTACGGCGTCCTCGCCGGGCGGCGTGCGCTGCGCCCGGCGGCCACCGGGTTGACGACGACGGGCGCCGCGGCCGGCTCGATCGGCGCGGCCGTGCTCACCTGCCTGGCGATGACCTGGCTGAACCCGCACGTCTACCTGGACACGGTGCTGCTGGTCGGTTCGGTCGCCGCGGACCGCGGGGCTCTGCGGTGGATCTTCGGGCTCGGCGCGATGGCCGCCAGCCTGGCGTGGTTCGCCTGCCTCGGCTACGGCGCGCGACTGCTCAGCCCGGTGCTGTCCCGGCCGGGCGCGTGGCGCACGCTGGACGTCCTCGTCGCGGCGACCATGCTCGTGATGGGCACGATGCTGCTGGCCCGCGCGCTGTGACGCCTCAGCGGGCGCGCTCGTAGGTCGTCTCGATCGAGTAGTCCTTGTGCGGCCCGGTGACCCGCATGCGCACGGTGAAGCGGTTTTCGTCCGGGAACTCGTAGTGGCCGACGTAGGTGTCCTGGCCGCAGAGGTGTACGTCGGACGCGGCGGCCTGGTCGAGCCGGAGCACGTGCAACGTCCGCGGTGGCCCCGGCTCGGCGAAGCAGATGCGGATCAGTCCCGGCTCCAGCCGGTAGTGGTACTCGCGATAGACGTCGAGGACCTGCCCGCCGTCCAGGGTGAGCTGCCCGTCCTCGCGGTAGTGCAGCAGATCCGGCCCCGCGGGGCGGAACCGGGCCGACCCGGTCATCCGGCCGGTGCCCGGCAGCGCCCTGGTGATCGTCCACTCCCCCGGCAGGGCTGCGAACAGGCGCGCCTCCTCGTCGCTGGGCGGGTTGTCCATACGACCAGGATGCCCGAGGACCGGGACGGCCGTTCGGGAACGACCTCAGTCCGGACGGACACGGCGGTCTCCCGGGTTCGCGGATGCGCCGGGGGTTTGTGCGGCTCGCATGTGACTTGTCGCCCACTCGAGTGCGTAGTCGGCCACGCGTTCCCAGCCAGGCTCGACGCCGGTGAAGTGTGAGCGGTCGGGAAACTCGTAGATTTCGGTCGTCGCCGCGGAGTTGCGGTACTTCTTCGCGTTCGAGCGGATCACTGACGGCGGCATCAGGTGGTCTTTGCCGCCGATGATGAAAAGCAGTGGAGCACGGTCATCCAGGTCGTAGTCGACCCAGGTCTCCTGGTGGCCTGGCTTCCAGTTGGCTATCAGGCCGTAGGCCCATACCCAGCTGCCAGGCGCCGGGATGTGGAGGCGGTCGTACGCCGCGTCGGACTCCTCCCGGCTGCAGGTGTTGGCGAACGCATAGTGGAACTGCTCCTTGGTGAAGCCCACTGCGCGGTGCCGGTTGGCCGGGTTGGCGAGGACCGGGAACAGCGATTTGATCTGCGACGGCGGGTTGATCCGCACACCCTCCGGTGGGGCCGAGTCGATCACCACAGCGGCAGCACCCAAGCCACGGTTGACGAGGAGTTGGGTGAAGGTCCCGCCGAAGGAATGGCCCATGATGATGGGTGGGGTATCAACGCTTTCGACTACGTCGACAAGGTGCTCGAGCGTCGCGGGGACCGTCGCATCGGCGATGATCTGAGGGTTCTGGCGCAACGCCTCCACTTCGATCTCGAATCCCGGATACGTCGGAACGATGACCTCATGGCCCTTTGCGCGGTAGTACTCTGCCCAGCGATCCCAGCTCCGGGCGGTCATCCAAAGCCCGTGGATCAGCACGATCGGGGCCCTTGGCGTCGCTTCGTTCATGGTGTTCCTTCCGTTGTCGAGTAGCAGCAACCGTCGAAACACGCGATTGTCGGAATCCTCGGACAGCGATCGCCTCGCCTCGAAGGGATGAAGTCGCGGCTCGCCGTCGAAGCCGGCCAGGTCGGGATGTCCACCGATGTGGCGCAGCTCCCAGGCGGAAGTCAGCGCCCCTGTGGGCTGCCGTCCCAGCCGAGGGCCGGGGCGACCGTCCGCGCGGCGTCGGTCAGCAGCCGGATGTTGTCGGCGAGTCCGAAGGCCGGTGGGAGGAACAGGACGATCTCCTCGGCCGCCGCCAGGCCGGGGTCGGCGAGCACGGCCTCGGTGACCTCGTCGGGTGTGCCGTGGAAGACCGGGCTCATCCGCATCCCGGCCGGGAGGTCCGCGCCGATCACCGGGGTCAGCGCACCCTTCGGGCGGGACGCGGCCATGCCCTCGGTGCGCCGCTGCCGGTCGTAGGCGGCGTAGGTCTCCCGCAGCCCGGCCGTGGTGCCGGGCAGGACCGAGGCGGCGACGGCGACCGGCGGCGGCTCATTGCCGTGCTTGTCGCGCCAGGTGGTGCGGTAGACGTCGATCAGCCGCGCCTGGTGCTCGCCGAAACTCACGCCCTCCGGGACGTCGTGCAGCACCGTCCCGGTGATCAGCCCGATGCCGAGTTCGGCGGCCCGCGCCGCCGAGCCGAGACTGCCCGCGCCCTGCCGGATCCGCGACCGCAGGCCCGGGCTGTGCGGGGTGACCCGCAGTTGCGTGCCCACCGGCGCGCCCTGCCCCGGTCCGTCCACGATGTGCAGCGCCGCCCCGGCGATCGCGTCGAGGAACCGCTCCTGGCGGCGCTCGGCCTCGGTGCGCGCGTCCGTGCCGACCTCGCCGAACACCGCGTCCCAGGTGGCGTTTCCGCTGGTGGACACCGCGAGCTGGAGGCGGCCGCCGATGAGCAGGTCCGTGGTGCCCGCGGCCTCGGCCAGCAGCACCGGGTCCTGGTACCGCATCGGGATCACCGCGCTGCCGAGCGTGATGCGCTGCGTGTGCTGCCCGGCCGCGGCGAAGAACGGCAGCGGCGAGGACAGGTAGTGGTCGAAGTGCCGCTGGTAGGCCCATCCGGACTGGTAGCCGAGCGCCTCGGCCGCCCGGAACAGCTCGATGCCCTCCCGGAGCCCCGCGCCCGGGTCGTCGCTGAACGACACCCGCGTGTTGAAGCCGAGCCTGCGCCCCGTCACGACAGCTCCTGCGCGCCGGCGGGGATCGAGTCGATGAGGGCCCGTGTGTAGGGCTCCCGCGGACTGTCGAAAATGGACTCGACCGGCCCGCTCTCGACGATCCGCCCCTGCCGCATCACCGACACGGTGTGCGCGAGCTGGCGCACCAGCGCGAGGTCGTGCGACACGAACACGTACGTCAGCCCCAGCTCGGCCTGCAGCGACAGGAGCACCTCGACGATGCCGGCCTGCACGGTGACGTCGAGCGCGGAGGTCGGTTCGTCGAGCACGATCACGTCCGGCCGCAGCACCAGCGCCCGCGCGATCGCGACCCGCTGCCGCTGACCGCCGGACAGCGCGGCGGGTTTGCGGCCGCGGAGCTCGTCCGCCAGCCCGACGGCGTCCAGCACCTCGCGGACCCGGTCGGCGCGTTCGCGCCGGGTCCCGATGCGGAACCGGTCCAGCGGCTCCCGCACCAGCCGCTCCACCTTCCACGTCGGATCCAGTGAGGTGTACGGGTTCTGGTAGACCAGTTGCAGGTGCCGCCGCACGGACCGCAGCGCGGCGTGCGAGCCGCCGGTCACCTCCTCGCCGGCCACCTCGATGCGGCCCGAGTCGGCGCGTTCGAGGCCGAGCAGCAGGCGGATGGCGGTCGTCTTCCCGGAGCCGGACTCGCCGACGAGCGCGTGCGTGGTGCCCGCGCCGACGCTGAACGACACGTCGTCCACGGCCCGCAGCGCGCGGCCGCCGACGGTGAAGGTCTTCGTCACGCCGCGGATATCGATCTTGGGCGCAGAACCGGTGAGCCGCTGCGCGCCGACGTCGCGCAACCGGCGGTAGCGGTCCGGGTTGAGCGCCGGGACGTCGGCGTGCAGGCGCCGCGTGTAGTCCGACCCCGGCGTGGAGAACACCTCCGCGGTGGGCCCGGCGTCCTGCACCACGCCGTCCTTGAGCACGACCAGTGAGTCGGCGCGCTCCGCGGCGATCGCCAGGTCGTGGGTGATGAGCAGCAGGCCGATGCCGAGGTCGGCGCGCAGCCGGGACAGCAGGTCGAGGATGCGCCGCTGGATGGTCACGTCCAGCGCCGACGTCGGCTCGTCGGCGACGAGCAGCTCGGGCCCCGGCAGCACAGCCAGTCCGATGAGGACGCGTTGCAGCATGCCGCCGGAGAGCTGGTGCGGGTAGGAGTCGTAGACGCGCCGTGGGTCGTCGAGACCGACCTGCGCGAAGGTCTCCAGGATCCGTTCGTGGCGCCGGGCCGCGCTGGGCTCGTCCAGCAGCGCGGCGGCTTCCCTGGCCTGCGCGCCGATGGTGCGGACCGGGTTGAGGGAGCTGCCCGGGTCCTGCGGCACGTACCCGATGCGGCGGCCACGCAGGCGGCGGAACCGGCGTTCGGGCAGCGACAGGACGTCCTGCCCGTCGAACTCGGCCACGCCGCGCGCCCGGCCGCCTTCGGGCAGCAGACGCAGCAGCGAGCGGGCGATGGTCGACTTGCCGGAGCCGGATTCGCCGATGAGCGCGAGGCTGCCTGCCCGCGGGAGCTCGAAGCTCACGCCGGTGACGACCTGGTGGTGGCCGTAGGCGATGGTGAGGTCCCGCACGCGCAGTAGCGTCCCGGTGGTCGTGGCCGCCGCGGGGCGGTCGAGGGTCAGTTCGTCTTGCGGAGCCATCGGCTGATCCTGTTCACGGAGAGGACGGTGGCGATCGTGACGAGCGCGGGCGCGTAGACCAGCCAGGGGGCCAGCGGGTAGTCCTTGCCCACCGAGATGAGCAGGCCCCAGTCGGAGGCGGGCGGAGGGTCGCCGTAGCCGAGGAACGCCAGCCCGGCGATGACCAGGATGGACAGTCCGAACTGGAGCACCGCGAGGGTCAGCACCGAGCGGGAGGCGTTGGGCAGCACGTGGCGCAGCAGGATGTGCCACCGCGACCCGCCCTGCAGGTAGGCGGCCTCGACGAACACGGCGCGGCGGGTCTTGATGACTTCGGACCGCATCACCCTGGCGAACACGGCCACCGCGGACACCCCGGTGGCGACCGCGGCGTTGACGGTCTGGAAGCCGAGCGCGCTGACGACGATGACGGCGAGCAGGAACTGCGGTATCGCCAGCAGCACGTCGACCAGCCGCGCCAGCGCGCTGTCGGTCCAGCCGCCGGCGAACCCGGCGACGAGCCCGATCACCCCGCCGACCACGACGCCGATGCCGACGGCGATCAGCGCGCTGCCGACGGAGGTGGCGGTGCCGTGCACGACGCGGCTGAACAGGTCGCGGCCCAGGTGGTCGGTGCCGAACCAGTGCCCGGCGCCGGGTGGCAGGAACTTGTCCGCGGGCACGCCGGCGGCCGGGTCCTGGCCGGTGAACAGCCCGGGCAGCAGCGCCCAGGACAACACGACCGCCACGACCGCGAACGACAGCACCACCGTGGGCGGCACCGCCGCGCGGCGCCGGGAAGCCGGGCGGGCGGCGGAGACCGCGGAGACCGTCATGCCGCCACCTCCGCGCGCCGCCGTTCGGGCAGCAACCGCACCCGCGGGTCGAGCAGCGGGTAGACGAGGTCTGCCAGGAGGTTGACCACGACGAACGCGACCGCGGCGAGCGAGACCACCGCCTGCAGCACCGGCAGGTCCTGCGCGGTCACCGACCGCTGCACCAGGCTGCCGATGCCGGTGCGCCCGAAGATCTGCTCGGTGATCACGGCGCCGCCGAGCAGCTCCCCGACCACCAGCGCGAGCACCGTGACCACCGGCAGCGCCGACGGTTTGAGCAGGTGCCGCAGGAACAACCGGGTCTTGCCGAGCCCGCGGGACCGGGCGAGGAACGCGTAGTCCTGCCGGGACTCGTGGTCGAGGTTCGCGACGAGCACCTCGGCGACCTGCGCGGAGACCGGGATGCCGAGGGCGACCGCGGCGAAGAACGTCGCCCACGAGCCCTCGGAGTCGATCACCCGGAACAGCCCGAGCTGGAACGCGAACACCTGGATCAGCACCAGGCCGATGACGAAGTTCGGCATCGACAGGAACAGCGACGGGAAGGCCCGCAGCACGCCCTGGCCGTAGCGCCGGGGAAGGTAGCGGGTGCCCAGGGCGATGGCCAGCGCGAGCACCAGCGCCACGGCCAGCGCGGCGGCGGCGAGCGCGAGCGTGGACGGCAGGACCTCGCCGATCATGCGGCTCACCGGCAGGTGCGTGCGCAGCGAGAGGCCGAGGTCCCCGGTCACGAACCGCGACAGCGACTCCCACAGCTGCACGTACACCGGCTGGTCGAGCCCGTAGTAGGCGATGATGTCGCGGATCTGGTCTTGCGTGAACGCGTTCTGCGGGTTGTTCAGGACGGCCGAGACCGGGTCGCCGGGCAGCACGCTGATCACCACGAAGGTGAACACGTAGGCGAGCAGGATGACCACGATCGCCTGCAGGACCCGCCGCAGGGCGTAGGTCGCGTAGTCGCGGTTCATGACGGGGACCTCAGCCGAGCCAGGCGGTGTAGTAGCTGGCGTAGGCGATCCCGTTGTAGGTCACGCCCTGCAGCTTCGGCGACTGGAGGTAGATCCGCTGCACGATCTGCGTGAGCGGGACGAAGTAGCCCTGCCGCAGCACGTGTCCCTGCAGCTGGTCGAGCGCCGCGTCGCGGTCGGCGACGGTCTTGGCGCCGGCCACCGCGGCGCCCAGCCGCACGAGTTCAGGGTCGCTCTGGCCGAGGCCGAACCAGTTCTCGCCCTTGTTCGCGTCGGTGAGCACGCCCGCGACGGTGCCCGCGTCGATGAAGCTGCGGGTGATCTCGTAGGCGGGCACGTTCGGGTTGCCCGGCTTGTCGACGCGGGAGCTGTAGGTGACCACGTCGAACGCCTGGAGCGTCACCTTGAAGCCGATCCTGCCGAGCTGCTGCGCGACCAGCTCGTCGATCGACTTCGAGGTCGCCAGGTAGGGGTTGGGGAACAGGGTCAGTGCCAGCTGCTTGCCGTCCTTGGCGCGCACACCGTCCGCGCCGCGCACCCAGCCCGCCTCGTCAAGCAGGCGGTTGGCCGTGGCTTCGTCGTAGGCGAAGTCGGCGCTGTGGTCGGTCACGCCGGGCACGTTGCTCTGGATGAACGACTTCGCGGGCAGCCAGTCCGGTGTGTAGACGGTGGAGATGATCTCGTCGCGGTTGATGCCGTGCTGCAGCGCCTGCCGCACCCGGATGTCGTCGAAGGGCGCGACCTTGGTGTTGATCGCGTAGCCGTTGACGAAGCCGAGGTAGCGGGGCGTGGCGGTGGTGAAGCCCTGCGCCTTGAACGACGCCAGCTCCTGCGGCGAGGGGTTGTAGGCCACGTCGGCCTGGCCGGACTGGACGGCGGCGGTGCGCACCGACGGTTCGGCGACGAGCTTGTAGGTGATCGAGTCCAGGTAGGCGGGTCCCTGGTGGCCCAGCGCCGGGGGTCCCCAGTTGTAGTCGGCCCGCTTCTTGAGCACCACGCTGTCGCCTTCCTTCCAGGAGGCGACGACGAAGGGCCCGCTGCCGATGTCGTTGGACAGGTCGGCCTGCTGGTCGGCGGGCAGCGCCAGGGTCTTCGGCGAGATCAGGATCGAGCCGTGGTAGCCGAGCGTCGGGATGAACCCGAGGGTCGGGGCGCGGAAGAACACCTTGACGGTGGCCGGGTCCACCACCTGGGCGTGGTCGTAGGTCTTGGGGAACAGGCCGATCGGGTTGATGCCGCGGGCCGTGTCGCCCTTCGCCCAGATGTCGAGATTGGCCAGCACGGCGGCGGCGTCCAGCGGGGTGCCGTCGGAGAACGTCACGCCCTGCTTGAGGTGCAGCGTGAACTCGGTGGCGTCGGCGTTCTGTTCCCACCGTTCCGCGATCCACGGGCTGACCGCGCCCTTGTCGTCGACGTAGACGAGCTTGTCGGTCACGTGTCCCCAGATGTGGCCCTGGAAACTGGAGATCGAGCTGTTGTTGGGGATCCAGGTGTCGCCGAGCGAGTCGATGAGGAACGTGATGTCGCCGCCCGGTTTCGGCTGGCCCGAGCCGCTTCCCGTGTTCGCCGTGCCCGGCGCGCACGCGGCGAGGACGACGACGGCGGCGAGGCCGGCGATCAACCGGGTGATGCGGCCGGGTGGTCTGACGCGGGGAGTCTGCATGGCAGGCAACCTACGAGCGCGCGGGCCGCGCGGTCCAAGACGAAATGGGGATGGGATCCCATCGAGGAGTCTGATCGGCCGGTTGCGGGGACCGCGGCGCGCGTGTGGTTAGTGTCGGGGCGTGGGCCGGACGAGCGAGACGAGCGCGCACTGGGGAACCTACCGGGTCGAGGTGTCGGCCGACGGCCGCGGCGTCGTCGCCGCCCGGCCGTACCCCGACGACCCGGACGCCGCACCGGCGATCGGCAACGTGGCGAGCGCGCACGGGCACCGCTCCCGGGTGGCCCGGCCGGCGGTGCGGCGTCGCTGGCTGGAGCGGGGGCCGGGGCCGGACGACCGGCGCGGAGCACCGGACGACGAGTACGTGGAGGTCGGCTGGGACACGGCGCTGGACCTGCTCGCCGGCGAGCTGGCGCGGGTGCGGTCGGCGTTCGGCAACCAGGCGATCTTCGGCGGTTCCTACGGCTGGGGCAGCGCGGGCCGGCTGCACCACGCGCAGAGCCAGCTGCACCGGTTCCTCAACACGATCGGCGGCTACACGCGATCGGTCAACGACTACAGCCGCGGCGCGAGCATGGTGCTGCTCCCCCACCTGATCGGCGCACCGGCCACTGTGGACCTCCGCGGGAAACCGGTGTCCTGGCGCGACATCGCCGAGCACACCGATCTGCTGGTGAGTTTCGGCGGCATGCGGCGGTCCAACACGTGGGTGGTGCCGGGCGGGCACGCGCGGCAGGCCGGGTCCGCTCTCGCCCGGGAGGTTGGCCGCAGCACGGAGGTGGTGGCGCTGTCGGCCCAGCGGGACGACGTGTTCGCCGATCTGGGCGCCGAGTGGATCGGCGTGATGCCCGCGACCGACACGGCCGTGATCCTCGCGCTCATCCACGTGCTCGTCACCGACGGCCTGGCCGACGAGGAGTTCCTCGCGACCTACACGGTGGGCGCCGAGCGGGTCCGCCGGTACGTGCTTGGGGATGTGGACGGCGTGCCCAAAACGCCTGAGTGGGCGGAGCGGATCAGCCGCACCCCGGCCGGGGTGATCCGCGAGCTCGCGCACCGGATGGCGGCCGGGCGCACGCTCGTCAACGTGGTCTACGCGCTGCAGCGCGGCGAACGGGGCGAGCAGCCGGTGTTCGCGGCGCTGACCCTGGCGGCGTTCCTCGGCCAGATCGGGCTGCCCGGCGGTGGGTTCGCGCACGGGTTCGGCTCGATGGGCGACTACGGCGTGGGGATCGCGGGGGCGCCGCTGCCGACCTTCCCGCAGGGGCGCAACCCGGTGCCGGACTTCATCCCGTGTGCCCGCATCAGCGACCTGCTGCTGCATCCGGGCGAGGAGATCCCCTACAACGGCGGGCGGCTGCGGCTGCCGGAGGTCAGGCTCGCCTACTGGGCGGGCGGGAACCCGTTCCACCACCACCAGGACCTGCGGCGGCTGCGGCGGGCGCTGTCCCGGCTGGACACGTTCGTCGTGCACGAGACGCACTGGACGCCCACCGCGCGGCACGCGGACGTGGTCCTGCCGGTGGCGAGCACGCTGGAACGCGACGACCTGGCGGCCGGCGCGGGCGACACCCGGCTGCGGGCGGTGCCGCGGGCGGTGCCGCCGCACGGGGAGGCGCGTGAGGAGTTCTGGATCTACACGCGGCTGGCCGAGCGGCTGGGCGCGGATTTCGCCGAGGGGCTGGATTCGCGGCAGTGGCTGGAGCGGATCTACGAGGAGTGGCGAGCCGCGCCGGGGTCGCCGCCCGCGCCGCCGTTCGACGAGTTCTGGCGGGAGGGCGGGGTGGCGTTGCCGCGGGAACCGCACTCCGACCGAGTTTTCGAGGCCTTCCGGGCGGATCCGGTCGCGCACCCGCTAGGGACGCCGAGCGGCCGGATCGAGTTGTTCTCGGAGACGCTGGCGGGGTTCGGCCTGCCCGATTTGGGAGGGCACGCGCAGTGGCGGGAGCCGGCGCAGTGGTGGGGTTCGCCGCTGGCCGCGGAGTTCGACCTGCACCTGCTGTGCAACCAGCCCTCGCACCGGCTGCACAGCCAGCTGGACATGGGCGCGGCCAGCCAGTCGACCAAGGTCGCGGGCCGCGAGCCGCTGCGGCTGCACCCGGCGGACGCGGCCGCGCGCGGCCTCGCCGACGGTGATGTCGCGCTGGTGCGCAGCGCGCAAGGCAGCCTGCTCGTGGGTGTCGTCGTGACGGACGCGCTGCTGCCGGGTGTGGCGCAGATGCACACCGGCGCGTGGTACGACCCGAGCGCGCCGGAGGTGGCGGACTG
Organism: Amycolatopsis thermoflava N1165; assembly: GCF_000473265.1. Classification (NCBI taxonomy): domain Bacteria; kingdom Bacillati; phylum Actinomycetota; class Actinomycetes; order Pseudonocardiales; family Pseudonocardiaceae; genus Amycolatopsis; species Amycolatopsis thermoflava. Next base: position 372,573 of record NZ_KI421511.1, on the reverse strand, counting down.
CGTCAACGGCAACGTGAACGTGCTGACCCGCGACGCCGGGACGTCGACGCTGACGCAAGCCACCAGCGGCGCGCACGTGCTGGTGACCGTGACCCGGTACGAGGGGCCGCTGCCGCCGGTGCGCGCCTACGACCCGCCCCGGCTGGGGAGTGATCGGTGATCCAGCTACGGGCCTAACGTCGGAGCGGCGGGTGTTCCCATGAGTTCCACGGCCGACTGGCCGCCCGCGTTCGCCAAACACCGATCGCGTCGGTCACCCCGCAGGCACTGGCCCGCTGCCGTCAGCTCCCCAGGACGCGCCGCCCCGCGGCGAGCAGCGCGGCGTCCTCCTGCGGCGGATGCACACGCACACACAACACATCCCGCAAGTGCCGCTCCAACGCATTCCGCCGCGACAACGCCGGATTCCCCAGCGCCGCAACCGCCGTCTGCACCGCGGCCACCACCGCCCGCGCGATCGCCCCGGTGCCCACCTACGAACCGCCCGGCCCCGCTGAAGGTCACACCCCCAACACGCGCCGCCCCGCGGCGAGCAGCGCGGCGTCCTCCTGCGGCGGGTGCACACGCACACACAACACATCCCGCAAGTGCCGCTCCAACGCATTCCGCCGCGACAACGCCGGATTCCCCAGCGCCGCAACCGCCGTCTGCACCGCGGCCACCACCGCCCGCGCGATCGCGACCTTGATCACCGGCAGCTGCGGCAAGACCGCCTCCTCCCCCGCTTCGACCCGCAGGAGCGCGCCGTGCAGCAGGGTTTCCGCCTGCGCGATCTGCAGGTCGATCTCGCCGGCCACGGACTGGATCCGCTCGGTCGTGGCGATCGGCCTGCCGAGCGCGCCCGGCACCCGCGAGCGGGCGAAGTCCGCGAACGCCCGGCGCGCCGCCTTCGCGACCCCGAGGTAGAGCGCGGGATGACCGAACCCGCCGGGCGCGGTCGTGGCCGCCGGGTCGCGGTAGACGCCGTCCGGGCCGCGCGGGATCTCCACGAACGCGTCCGCGGGCAGCTCGACCCCCTGGTAGATCACGTCGTGGGTGTTGGAGGCGCGCAACCCCAGGTGGTCCCACGTGTCGACCCAGGTGATGCCGGGCCGGTCGGCGGGGACGATCACGTGCCCGACGCGCGGGGCGTCCGGATCGCCGCCCGGCTCGGCGGCCACCGCCCACACCACGTGGTAGGCCAGCGCTTCGCCGCCGGTGGCGTAGGACTTGTGGCCGTCGAGCACCCAGCCGGAACCGGTCCGCCGCACCGTCGTCTTCGGCAGCCCGCCGCGGGCCGGGGCGCCGAGTTCGGGTTCGGCGCGGATGGCGTTGACCGGCGCGGGCCCGGCCAGGGAGCGTTCGAGCAGGTCGTCGTACAGCTCGCGGGGCCAGTGCGGGTTCGCGGCCTGGGCGGCGTGCGCCATCAGGGTGTTGGCGGCGATCAACGCGACCGACGGGTCGCCCTCGCCGAGCGCGGTGAGGATGCGCGCGGTGTCCCGCGGGCCCGCACCGGGGCCGCCGTACTGGCGGCCGACGGTCGCGGTGAGCAGGCCGGCGCGGTGCGCGGCCGCCAGGCCCAGCACGGGCACGGCCCCGGTCCGGTCGTACTCCTCGGCCGTCGCGGCGACTTCCGCGGTGACGGCGGCCAGCGAGTCGTCCGTGAGGTCCGGGACCGGGATGGCGTGCGCGATCGCGGTCATGCGTGCTCCTGCGCGGTGGCGTAGCGCCGGTAGTCCTCGCCGTAGTTGCCCAGGTGCTCGGCCTGCAGCCGCCCGCGCTGTCCGGTGGCCGCGCGGTGCGCGAGCTCCTGGCGCACCAGCGGCAGGACGTGACGTCCGTAGTCCACGGCGTCGTTGAGGGTGTCGTAACCGCGGATGCTGACCAGATCGGCGCCGCGATCGATGTAGTCGAGGATCGCCGCGGCGACGGTTTCGGCCGACCCGACCAGCGCGGTGGACGCCCCGGCTGCGTTGGTGACGGCGGCCGTGCGTGTCCACAGTGCACGGTCGTACAGCTCGGCCTGCTCGGCGAACGCCAGCGCCCGCTGCGAGCCGACGTTCTGCGGCGCGGCCTGCTGGTGGCGCTGCTTGCCGTAGGCGGCGGCGCGGAAGGTGTCGGCGATCTTGGCGACGTAGGTGTGCGCCTTCTGCCAGGCCTCCTCGTCGGTGCGGCCGACGATCGGGCGGAAGGTCACCCAGATCCGCGGCAGGGTGGCGCGGCCCGCGGCGCGCGCGATCCCGTGCACCCGCTCGATCTCACCGCGCAGGTCGTCCAGCGGCTCGCCCCAGAAGCTGAAGATGTCGGCCTTCTCGCCGCCGATCGCGAACGCCTCGTCCGACTGGCCGCCGATGGAGATCGGGATCGGCGAGTCGTAGGGTGCGAAGCCGGGGCCGAAGTCGTCGAAGGTGTAGAACTCGCCGGAGTGACTGAACGGGGCCGGCTCGGTCCAGGCGCGCCGCAGCAGGTCGATGTACTCCGAGGTGCGGGCGTAGCGGCGGTCCTTGGGCAGATAGTCGCCCTGGCGGGCCTGTTCGGCGTCGCTGCCGCCGGAGATCAGGTGGACGACCGCGCGCCCCTCGGTGAGCTGGTCCAGCGTCGCGAGCTTCTGGGCGGCGACCAGGGGGAAGGTCGTGTTGGGGCGCAGCGCGACGATCGGCTTGATCCGCTCGGTGAGCTGGCCGACGGCCGAGGCGACGACGAACGAGTCGGCCGTGTTCGAGCCGTAGGGCAGCAGCGTGTAGTCGAACCCGCCGTCCTCGAGGGCACGCACGTACGTGCGGAAGTACTCCAGGTCGATGCCGCGGGTGGGGATCGGGTTCAGCTCGGTCGACGGGTTGAGGTGCGACAGGCTGATGAACTCCACCCGCGGGGAGGCGGTTTCCGGGATCGTGTGGTCGAAGGCGGGCGCACTGGTCATGATCGGACCGTAGGCCGGGGCGTCCGGCGCCGTCCAAGACAAACCGGGGATGGGACCGATAGCCCGGCGTTATGGACGCTGCTCACGCGCCACGCGCCGCGGTCACGAGCTGCAGGTGCGGCCGCTGCGCGAAGAACTCCACGCCGGCGGTGAGCGCGGCCTGTTCCACCTCTTCGGGCAGGCCGCGCCGGGTGACCATGCGCAGCTGGGTGGTGCCGGCCTCGGGCAGGTCGCTCCGCACGCTCAACCCCGTCGGCCGCCCGCCCGCGCTGGGCAGCAGGGCGACGCCGAGACCGGCCCGGACACCGGCCAGCACCCCCTCCAGGGTCGTGGACTGCGCGGCGACCTCGACGTGGCGGTCGTCGGCGGCGAGCACGGACAGCGCCCGTTCCCGGATGCCGCAGGGTTCCTCGAACGCGATCAGCGGCAGCGTCCCCTCCGGCGGGGTCCAGCCGCGGGCCGAGTACCAGACCAGCGGCAGGCTCCCGACGAGGTGCCCGGCGCTGCGCCCGGTGGGGTCGAGGATGAACGCGAAGTCGACCGTGCCCTTGGCGACGGACTCGGTGAGCTGCGTCGACCGCCCGATCTCGAACCTGGTGGCGCACAACGGGAACGCGGCCTGCAGCGCCCGGATCATCTCCGGCAGGATCTGCTCGGCGCTGTGCTCGGTGGAGCCGACGACGATCGTCGGCGCGCGCTCGGCCTCCAGCCGCCGCAGCGAGGCGTCGTGCACCTCGATGATCCGCCGGGCTTCGGCCAGGACCCGCTCGCCCTCGCGGGTGAAGCGCATGGTGCGGCCGTCGCGCTCGAACAGCTTGCGCTTGAGGCCGCGTTCCAGCAGCCGGACGTGCTGGCTCAGCGCGGGCTGGCTGATGTGGCGCACGGCGGCCGCTTTGCCGAACCCACCGCACTCGGCGATCGCGATCAGCGTCCGCAAGTGTTCCAGGTCGAGCGAGTTGGTCATGCGTCGATTACAGCACCACCGGCTGTGGCTGACCGCTATGTGAGACGGCACCCATCACGGTCGCGCATGGGTAGCCATCGCGAACCGCTCTTGGACGCGGCGCGGTGGTCCGGGTCAGGCTGTCCGGGTGACCATTCCTGCGATTGCCACCACTCCCACCGAGTGGGACGAGCCGTCCGGCCTCGCCCCGCGCGGCACCGTCGTCGTGCTCACCGGCCGCGGCGAGACCCCGGCCTCCTACCAGCGCTTCGGCAGGCGGCTCGCGGCCGACGCCTACCGGGTGCGCGTGGTCGAGGTGGACCTCGACGACGTGGCGTCCGCCCGCGCGGCGGTCGCGGCGTTGCTGTCGGACACACCGGAGCCGAGGGTGCTGGTGGGCTCGGACACGGGCGCCACGCTGGCCGCGTCGCTGGCCGGCGAACTGGACCTGGTGGACGGCGTGGTGCTGGCCGGGCTCGCGCTGCCCGGCAGCGCGCGGGACGGCGACTGGGACGACGAGCTCGAAGCCCGCACCGCGTGCCCGACGCACCGGCGGATCCTCAGCGAGGACACCGGTTTCACGCGTGGCGCGCTCGCCCGGCCGGTGCCGTCGGGGTGGTCGTTGCGGGTGCCCGCGAAGCCGGTCCTCGTGCTGCACGGGAGCGCAGATCCGGTGACTGCGGCGGCCGCGGCGTTCGAGCCGTTCCGCGGGGTGACAACGGCGCGGCTGCGGGAGGTTTCCGGCGGGCGGCACGACGTGCTCAACGACGTGTCCCACCGCGCGGTGGCCGCGAACGTGGTGCTGTTCCTGGAAAGCCTGCGCCTGGGCCGTGATCTGCCCGCGATCGTGGTGGACGTCCAGGGCTGATGGGGTTCCTGGACGAGCTGCGGGCGGTCGTTCCGGTCCTCCCGGCGTCGGTGGCCGGGGACCGTTCCGGGGTCGCCGGTGACGGGCTCCCGCTCGCGGTCGCCCGTCCGGACACTGTGGACGGTGTGCGGGCGGTGCTGCGGCTCGCTTCCGCGCACGGCGTCCCGGTCGTCCCGCGCGGCGCGGGCACCGGGCTGGCCGGCGGAGCGGTGGCCGGGCGAGGTGAGCTGGTGCTGGACGTCAGCGGGCTGGACCGGATCGTGGAGATCGACCCGGTGGACGCGCTGGCCGTGGTCGAGCCCGGGGTGCGCACCGCGGAGCTGGATCGGGCGGCGCAGGCGTTCGGTCTGCGGTATGCGCCGGACCCGGCGAGCGCGGAGATCTCGACGATCGGCGGCAACATCGCGACGAACGCGGGCGGGATGCGCTGCGTGAAGTACGGCGTCACGCGGGAAGCGGTGCTGGGCCTGGACGTCGTGCTGGCCGACGGCAGGCTGATCAGGACGGGGCGCCGCACCGTGAAGGGTGTCGCCGGGCTGGATCTGACGTCGTTGTTCGTCGGTTCGGAAGGCACGCTGGGCGTGGTGGTCGGCGCGACGCTGCGGCTGCGCCCGTTGCCCGCACGCACCCTCACCGCGGCCGCGGCGTTCGACTCGGTCGCGGCGGCCGCGCGGGCGTGCGCCGGGCTCACCCGGCAGCGGCGGGAGCCGAGCGTGCTGGAGTTGCTGGACGGGGCGACGCTGGAGGTGGTCGACCGCGCGCAGGGCACCGATCTGGCGGCGCGGGGCGGTGCGCTGGTGATCGCCCAGGCCGACGGACCGGCCGCCGAGGAGGAGATCACGGCGATCGCGGAGGTGCTGGCGGAGGAGGCGACGTGGTCGGAGTGGAGTGACGACGCCGAGTCCGCGGAGCGGTTGTTGTTCGCCCGGCGGATGGCGCTGCCGTCGATCGAGCGGTTCGGCCGGGCGCTGATCGAGGACATCTGCGTGCCGCGGTCCCGCCTCGCCGAGGCCTTCGCGGGGGTTTCGCGGATCGCGGCCGCCCACGGCGTGCGGATCTACAGCTTCGCTCACGCCGGCGACGGCAACCTCCACCCGATCGTCGGTTACGAGACGCTGGACGCGGCGGTCCGCCGCGCCGGGGACGACCTGTTCGCGCTGGCGCTGGACCTGGGCGGCACGGTCACCGGCGAGCACGGCGTGGGGCTGTTGAAGCGGGACTGGCTGGCACGCGAGGCGGGCCCGGAGGTGCTGTCGGTGCAGGCCGCGGTGAAGGCGGCGCTGGACCCGCAGGGGATCCTCAACCCGGGAAAGGCTTTTTGACGCGGCTGTTCCGCGGGTGCACGACTCCGAGGTCACCGCCGCGCCGCGCGTTGCGGCGGCTTCCGTTGATCCGGTCGTTGAAGCGGTCGACGGCCCAGATGGCGCGCAGTCCGAGGCGGCTCATCATCAGCGGGCGCGGGAACTCGGGCGTGTCCGCCCACGGGACGTCCACGCCGGCGAGGTCTTCCCGGAGCCGGAAGCCGCGATGGCGAAGCAGTACGGCAGCCGGTTGGCGGTGGACATGGCCCGGGACGCGGTCCAGGCGTTCGGCGGCCTGGGATTCGCGCGGGAGCTGGCCGCCGACGGCACCCCGGGCCCGGTCGAGGCGATCTACCGGGACAGCAAGATCGGTGAGATCTACGAGGGCGCCAACGAGATCCTGAAGTGGGTCATCGCCCGCGGCATCTTCGGCAAGGAGATCACCGGCTGAGCTGTCCGCTAGTCGCCGGTCCGCTCGGTGAGTCCGCGGGCGGCCAGCACCGCCAAGCGACCCGCTTCGTGGCGCCGGTCTTGGGCATCAGGTTGGCGATGTGCGTCTTCACTGTGGTGACCCCGAGGTGCAGCTCGGCGGCGATCTCGGCGTTCGACAGCCCCTGCCCGAGCAGGGCGAGCACGTCCTGTTCCCGTCCGGTCAGCTGCCACCGGCCGGGAGCGGGCGCTTCGGTGCGCTCACGCGCGGCAATCGCGGCGTGCACGAGCCGCCGGAGCACCGCCGCGCTGAACGGCGCGTCCCCGTCGTCGACCGGGCGGATCGCGTCGAGCACTTCTTCCGGCGTCGCGTCCTTGGCCAGGAACCCGTGCGCACCCGCCCGCAGCGCCGGGTACAGGTGCTCGTCGTCGTCGAAGGTCGTCAGCACGATCACCCGCGTCGCGGGCCGCGCTGCGTGCCTGACCTGCTCGTCGCGGAGTCCGCGTCGCTGGCCGGGGTGTTCCTGCCCGGCGCCGTGGCGGTTCGCCGCGTTTGAACCGGCTGTTTTGGTCAACTAGGACCTGGTGGTTCCTTCGACGCCCGAGCCCACCGAGTACCTGCCCCGCGTCGGCGAGGTCGCGCCGAAACCGTGGTGGCGCAGGCCCCCGACGATCGCCGCGGCGGCTGTCCTGTTCGTACTCGCTGTGCTGTACGTGCTCGACCTGGCGCTGAGCTCCGGTGACGTCCCGCGTGGCACGACCGTGGCGGGTGTGGCGATCGGCGGCATGAGCAAGTCCACGGCGGAGCAGACGCTGCGGGACGAGCTGACGCCCCGGCTCGGCCGTCCGGTTCAGGTGCTCGCCGGTGACCGGGAGATCCCGTTCGTCCCCGCGGAGGCCGGGGTGCGGGTCGATGCCGGGGCGACTGTGGCCGCGGCGGGTGCCCAGCCGCTGAACCCGTGGACCCGGTTGATGTCGCTGTTCCGCGACCGCGAGATCGCCGTGGTGGCCCGGGCGGACCCGGGCGCCCTGACCGCCACCCTCGACGAGCTGCGGGCGGCGGTCGACCGGCCGGTGGTGGAGGGCGGCATCCGGTTCGACGGGACCACCCCCGTCGCCCTCGATCCGCAGGCCGGCCAGGCGCTCGACGCCGTCCGGGCCGAGGAGGTGCTGCTCACCGGCTGGGCGACCGCGGAGCGCGTGCCGGCTCCGGTGCTCCCCCGTCCGCCGAAGACCACACCGGACGGAGTGCGCGCGGCGCTCGACGAGATCGCGCGGCCCGCTGTCGCCGCGCCGGCAACGGTTCGCGGCGACGGCCGGGACGCCACTCTGGAGCCCGCGCAGATCGCCGCCGCGCTGACGTTCCAGCCCGGCGACAACGGCACGCTCGTCCCACGGCTCGACCGCGCGAAGCTCGGCCCGCTGGCCGATCAGCTCGCGCCGACGGAGAAGCCGGGGCAGGACGCGCGGATGCGGTTCGACAACGACCGGCCCGCGGTCGTACCGGCGGTCGACGGCCGCGCGGTCGACTGGGACCAGACCCTGAGCGGGTTGCTGGAGGAGATCCGGCCGGGCCGCGACCGGACCGCCGACGCCCGGTACGCGGCCGTGCCGGCGAGGATCACCACCGACCGGGCCGGGCAGCTCGGGATCACCGAGGTGATCGGCGAGTTCACCACCGGCAACTTCGCACCCGACTCCGGGATGAACATCCGGGTGGTCGCCGAGAAGGTGTCCGGCGCGATCGTGCTGCCCGGGGAAACGTTCAGCCTCAACGGGTACACCGGCCCGCGGGAGGCCGCGCAGGGGTACGTGGAGGCCGGCGTGATCGAGGAGGGCGTGCCGGAGCGCGAGGTGGGTGGCGGGATCTCGCAGTTCGCCACCACCCTCTACAACGCCGCCTACTTCGCCGGGATGACCGACGTCGAGCACAAGGAACACAGCTACTACATCAGCCGCTACCCAGCCGGCCGCGACGCGACGGTCTTCCAGAACCCGGACGGCAGCAGCGTCATCGACCTGAAGTTCGCCAACGAGTTCCCCACCGGGGTCGCGATCCAGACGATCTGGACGCCGAAGTCCATCACCGTGCGGTTGTGGGGCACGAGGCACGTCACGGTCGAGTCGGTGCCCGGCCCGCGCGGCGACTACGTCGACCCGCACACGGTCACGAAACCGGCGGGAAGCACGTGCCAGCCGGCCCGCGGCAAGCCGGGGTTCCGCACCTCGGACACGCGGATCGTCCGCGACCTGAGCGGACGGGAGATCAGCCGCATGACGCGGACCGTGCGGTACGACCCTGAGCCCACGGTGCGCTGCGCCGGCTGACGAAAGCATTCCCCGAGCGCGCGGGACCTTGATCACACAAATACCCCTAGGGGGTACTTGCGCCACGTTCGTCCACAGGGCTAACTTCTCGGTCGTACAGATACCCCCCATAGGTATAGGAGACCGAGATGAGAACCGACTCCCGCCGCTGGTGGGCCCTGGGGTTCCTCGCGCTCGCCCAGTTCATGGTCATCATGGACACCTCGATCATCGGGGTCGCGCTGCCGAAGATGCAGTCCGATCTCGGCTTCACCCCGGACGGCCTGTCCTGGGTGTTCAACGCCTACGTGGTCGCCTTCGGCGGGCTGCTGCTGCTCGGCGGCCGCCTGTCGGACCTGCTCGGCGCCCGGCGGATGTTCACCACGGGCTGGGTGGTCACCCTCGCCGGTTCGATGGTGGCCGCCCTCGCCGGCACCGCCGCGATCGAGCTGACCGGCCGGGTCCTGCAGGGCGCCGGGGCGGCGTTGATCGCGCCGTCGGCCCTGACGCTGTTGATGGTGCTCTTCGGTGAGCGCCCGAAGGAGCTGACGAAGGCGCTCGCGCTCTACGGGGCGGCCGCGCCGGCCGGCGGCACCGCGGGTGTCTTCCTCGGCGGCGTGATCACCGAATGGCTGTCCTGGCCGTGGATCTTCTGGCTCTACGTGCCGATCTCGCTGATCGCGATCGCGGCCACGCCCGCCCTCATGCCGGTCACGCCCGCACGCCGCGGCGCTGTCGACGTGGCGGGCGCGGTGGCCGTCACCGCGGGCCTCGCGCTCACCGTGTTCGCCATCGTGCGCGCTCCCGAGCAGGGCTGGGGATCGGCGGCGACGCTGGGCGCACTGGCCGGCGGGATCGTGCTGCTGGCGATCTTCCTGGTTATCCAGCGGTCCCGCCGGGTGCCGCTGGTGCGCCTGGGCATCTTCCGCACGCCGAACCTGGGTGCGGCGAACCTGGCCCAGCTGCTGCTGGGCGCCGCGTGGATCCCGATGTGGTACTTCCTCAACCTGTACCTGCAGCAGGTCCTGGGTTACGGCGCGTTCGCCGGTGGCGCGGCGCTGCTCCCGATGACGCTGCTGATCGTGATCCTGATGGTCGGCGTGGCGCCGCGCCTGATCGCCCGCTTCGGATCGAAGACCCTGATCGTGGCGGGACTGTGGGCACTGGCGGCGGGCCTGGTGTGGTTGTCGTTCGTCCGGCCGACCGGCTCGTTCGTGGTCGATGTCCTGCCGGCATCCCTCGTCGCCGCCCTTGGTCAGGCGCTGGCGTTCATCCCGTCGCTGGGCATGGCGATCTCCAGCGCGAAGCCGGAGGAGGGCGGGCTCGCGTCCGGGATCGTGAACACCGCCTATCAGATCGGCTCGGCGCTCGGCCTGGCCGCGATGACCGCGGTCGGCCTCTCCTTCGGGGCCGGTGAGCTCGGCGACGCGACCGCCCTCACCGACGGCTTCTCCGCCGCCTTCCTCGGCGCGGCCGCGATCGCCCTCGTCGGCGGGTTCCTCGGGCTGGCCACGATCCGCACCGCCCGGGCCGAGACCGCGCCGAAGCAGGAGGTGACGAGCCTCTGACCCCCGGCGACTGTTCCTCGCGAAGCGGCCGATGAGCGGCGAAAACGCTCGTCGGCCGTTCTCGCGTCGTGGCCTAGCGGGCTTGTTCCAGTGGGTTCCGGCCGATGCGGGTGGCGAGGTCGTTGCCGATCGCGGCGGCAGCGGAGCTGTCCGGCTTGCGCTTGGCCTGGTCCTGGAAGCACCGCACGAACTCCTCGGCCAGGGTCAGCCGGGGATAGCGGCCCATCACTTCGGCCTGGAACGCGTCGGGGAAGTCGTCGAGGTGACGGCCGGTGATGTCGACCCCGGTGGAGCGGGCCAGGAGGAAGCCCTCCGGGTCCTCGTCCTGGTCCACCTCGTGCCACATGTGCCGGACGATCACCTCCGACAGGCGCTCGCGCCGCGGCCGAGGCCACCCGGCCCCCGCGGCGAACACCCACGCCACGTGACCACCGGCGACCTCGAAGGGCACCGTGTGGCTGTCGAACTCCGCGACCAGCCCGACGTCGTGCAGCAACGCCGCGACGAACAGCAACTCGGCATCGAAGGCCACGTCGTGCGCGGTCCCGTAGGCCGCCGCCCACACGTACGCGCGGAACGAGTGGTTCAGCAGGGCAGGCGAGTGGTAGGTCTTCGCCACGTCGATGGCGTTGAGACAGACGGGACTGTCCGGAAGGGAGACGTCGGTGAGCCGCATGCGCTCATTGTCGCGCGGCTATGCGGGGAGCAGCGCGTAGTAGCCGTCGGGTGGCGCGCCGGGCCCGTGCCACGGCGACGTGGCGGGCCACGCCGGCGCACCAGCGGGCGGGGTCGCGACGTCACGCAGGATGTAGTGCGGCGTGAGCGGCGCGGGGGTCCGGTCGAGGAAGTGGTAGTTCAGGCGGAGCAGCCACCGCTTGACCGGCCCCGCCTGCGCGGTGACGGCGTCGATCGCGGAGATCAGTTGGGTGCGGTCGGAGAACTGGTCGAGGACGGTGCACTCGCAGAAGTAGGCGATGGCCCCGATCTCACCTTCGAGGCGGACGGGCTCATCGCCGACCAGGTCCTTGAGTTCCCGGCCCGCGGTCGCGTACTGCGCCGGGCTGGCCCAGTTCGTGGTCACCGCCGCCCGCTGCCAGGGAAGGCCGTGCTGCAGGACGAAGCCCAGCTGGCACACGACGAGGAGACCCACGGGGAGAGCTAGCCCGCGGGCGAGCGCGCTGACGGCGAGGGCGGCGAAGAGGGAGAGGCAGATCAGCGACGGTGCGTAGTACCAGTGGTAGGGCGGCACGCCGAGGAGGGTGTAGGCGAGGTAGTGCAGGATTCCCGCGAGCCCCAGCGCGGCCGGGAGGGCCAGCTGTGCCCGCCGCCGCGCCCAGACGGCGAGGGCGAGCACGCCGAGCACCGCCGGGAGGAAGGCCAGCACGATCGCCGCCGGGTAGAAGCGCAGCAGGAGGAGCGGCCCTTCGCCGAACTGGTAGCCGCCCCAGGATCGCTGCTGGGTCTTGATGAGCAGCGTGTCCGGCACGAAGGACCCCAGGACGAGCCAGCTGAACACGAACCAGGGCCCGGCGACCATCACCGCCGCCGCGGCTGCCTTCCACCAGGAGCGCCCCAACGACCGGGAGCCGACGAACAGGACGACGACGATGATCGCCAGATCGAGGCGGGTCAGCACCGCCAGGCCCGCGCACACGCCGAAGGCTGCGGCCCGAGCCTCCACGGCGGCCATCAGCAGGAGCGCGAGCACCGCGGCGGTGAGGGTGACCTCCAGGCCCACCGCGGAAAGCAGCAGCGGGTTGAGCAGGACGACCAGCCAGGCGGCGACCGCACCCCAGGCGGGCAGGGACAGCACCCGCGTGACGCGCCGGAGGGCGGTCCCGAGCACGACGTTGGCGAGGACGAACAGGACTCCGAGAGCCCACACCGGGTGCCTGAGCACAGCGGTGAGCGCGCCCAGGATGAGCACGTTCAGCGGCGAGGTGGCGGTGTTCGAGGTCTGCTCGGCGATCAGCCCCCAGTGCCCGTGCAGCCCGAGGTTCCGCGCGTAGCTGAGCGTGATGTAGGAGTCGTCGATGATGCTCGAGTGGACGAGCCAGAACGTGGCGGCCGACACGACCGCGAGCAGCGCAACGTGGCTCGACGCACCACGGCGCTGCAGCGAAGGACGCCGTGGCGCCGCTTGTGCGGTGAGCATGCAGTTGACCCCCGGGGAAGACCGAACCGGCAGAGTCTAGGCGACCGGCGCCACCAAGCTTGACGGGGATCGCCGATGGGCCCGCACGGCACACCCCCTATTCCGTGAACTCAGGAGCAAGCCAAAACGAGTTCAACGAAGCTCCACTCAGCCCGAGCCGGACGCCGTCGGCAATTTCCACCACCCGTTCGGCCGACCGTCGATTCTGCACCACTCGAACCAAGCCGGAATCCTGGTCGAACAACACTTCCCAATCCGAGGGGGCGATCGTCTCGGAAACGCCCGCTTCAAGTGCGGGCCCGTCCAACTCGACTTTCACCCTGCCACCGACGGCGTCCGGATGGCTCAAAGCTGCGCGCCGCCACGACTCCGTCGGCAAGTATCCCCATACGTACAGGGCCTCACCGGTGTCCACGGCAACCTCCAGCTGGAGGGTGCCGGCGACGAGACTGGTTCTGCCACCGCATCCTGCGCGACCTGCCAACTCATCGGGATTGCGCGGCTGGAAGCCAAATGCGCGGTCCGACCTTGAGTACCGGAGGAGACCTGCCAGCGGCGCCGCAGGTAGGACCGAAAACTTCAGCATCATTCCTACTTGACCAAGGCGAGATGAAGGATGGCATTGGTGGCGACTACCGGCTCCCGCTTGAACACGCCTGAGCAATGGAGTGCAGTTGAGCGACCAGACTAAGCTCGCAGTTCGGTGGTGATCATTGCGATATCCGGAAGCATACTAGGCGGCTCATCCACATACCAAGCATATTCGATAGCGGAGAGGTAGCCATCGGTAGCCCAGAGCAGGATCTCCCCGCACAGTGAACCTGTTTCATCCACAACTGTTGCGTCCACCGGAATCACGCCGGCGGTCACCGGTGATCGGGAAGCCCCTTCCAGTACCGACAAGTCGACACTAGCTGGATCTGTCCCCCATTTTGCAACCACCTGCACAAAGTCAAGTTGAGCTCGCAGTTCAACTGCGCCGGGGAATTCGTTCGCGAGAATCAGCTCAACTACCGCCCTCTCGCGTGAGTTCATGGGACGAGGAGTGATTGCAACGGGCACGGAATGAGGCTCCAGGTAGCCATCTTCAGGGGCAGGCAGTCGTGACCGAAGCACTGGTTGCCCGACGGCGCGACCAGCGGTTCGACACCCAGTCACAGACCTCGCGGCCGCTGGTCAGCGGTCCACCGCGAGCCGTACGCCGAGGCCGATGAAGAGGCCGCCGGTGGCGACGTCGATGCGGCGGCGGGCGGCTCGGCGGTTCCGCAGCCACTCGCCGATGCGGCCGGCCAGCACGCCGACCGTGCCGTCGACCAGGAACTCCATCGCGATGAGGATCGCGCCCAGGATGGCGAACTGCAGCCACACCCGGCCGAGCGACGGGTCCACGAACTGCGGCAGCAGCGCGATCGTGTAGGTGACCATCTTCGGGTTGAGCAGGTTGGTCAGCAGGCCCGTCGCGAAGGCGCGGCGGCCCGTCACGCCACCCGCGGGCACCTCGCCGGGGACGCCCTTGCGGTGCCGGATCATCTGGACGCCCAGGTACACCAGGTAGATCGCGCCGACGATGCGAACCACCGTGAACGCCACCGGCACCGCGAGGAACAGCGCCGCCAGCCCGGCCGCCGCGACCGCGACGTGCACCGCCTCGCTGACGGCCACCCCGGCGGTCGCGAGGAGGCCGGCCCGCGGTCCGCCGCGCATGCCGCAGCCGAGGACGAACAGCATGTCCGGTCCGGGGGTGATCATCGCGACGGCTGTGGTCAGCACGAACAGCGCCAGCAGGTTCGGGTCGATCGGCATGACGGAATCTTCACACGCTCCGCCGAGAAGATCACAGCGAGTTTCCGGCTACTCCAGATGGGTGAGCCAGGTGACACCGTTAGAAGGACGGTGCCGTTACCGTTCCGTGATACTTTCTCCGCTCGTGTCCCCCCGAATCCACCGGCGCCGGAACGTGCTCCTGGCCGTCGCGGTGCTGCTCGGCGTCGCGATCGCGGCCGGCGGGCTGCTGACCGTCCGCGGCCTGCGGGACGAGCCGGTGCGCGTGGCCGCCGTGCAGTCCGTCCCGAGCACACCGCCGGTCACCACCGCGTCCACCCCGGCGACGACCCCGCCGGCCACGATGACCACCACCCCTCCCCCACCCCCGAGCAGCACCACGACCACCCCGCCCCCGCCGCCGAAGCCGACCACCACGACGACGAAACGCACCACGACCACCACGAAGAGCACCCCGCGCGCCGACACGTCCCTCACCGGTCAGGTCCTGGCGCTGGTCAACGCCGAACGCGCCACCGCCGGGTGCGGCCCCCTGGGCGCCGACTCCCGCCTCGCCACCGCCGCCCAGAAGCACAGCGACGACATGTCCGGGCGCGGCTACTTCTCCCACACCACACCGGAAGGCCGCACCTTCGCCGACCGCATCAAGGCCGCCGGCTACCCCAGCCCCGGCGCGGAGAACATCGCGAAGGGCTCGACGACCGCCGAGCAGACCATGAAGATGTGGATGAACTCCGACGGCCACCGGCGCAACATCCTCAACTGCTCCTACACGAAACTCGGCGTGGGCGTGGCGAAGTCCGGCTGGTACTGGACGCAGGACTTCGGCTTCTGAGCGTCCCGGCGCTGCGGCAGCAGGCCGCCGCCCAAGCAGGTCAGGGCTCGATCCCGGCGGCTCGCAGCCACACGACCTGACAGGTCTCGGCTGCCTGGTCGAGCGCCTCGCGGGACACCGCTGAGGCGTGGTAGAAACTCCGCTCGATCATCCAGCACAACGCGCGCGCGACGGCCGGTGCGCCGTCCGGCCCGTCGTGGTCCGCGGCGCCGGCACGGATCAGGATCGCGGTGATGGCGTCGATGAAGATCTCCGCGGTCTCCGTCCACAACGCACCGATCTCGGGGATCGTGGAGGCCTGGTCGATCGCGACACGCATGATCAGGCCGTGCTCACGCCAGCGGTCGCGGGTGCGCCTCATGGCCGTCTCGATCGCGTCCCGCGGAGGTGCGGGATCGTCGGCAGCGGCGCGGGACTTCTCCCGAAGCGCCTCGACGGTCCTGGCGAAGAGCGCGACCAGCGCCTCCTGCTTGGAGCTGAAGTAGAAGTACATCGACGCCCGGGAAAGCCCCGCGCGTTCGGCGATGTCGTTGATCGTCAGCGCATCGAAGCTCTTCACCGCCAGCAGATCCTCGAGGACTTCGAGGATCTTCAGCTCCCGCAGGTCACCTTTGGACGGCGCGCCGGCCCGCCGCCGCCCCGCCTTGACCGGATCAGGCATCGCCCGCCCCTCCCCTTTCCGTCGACGGTCAATTCGCCGCGATCTGGTGGCCGTCCGGGAAGTCCGTGGACCGCGACAGCTCCTCCCACGCGTCGATGTCCGCGGCCACAGCAGCCCGCCCGCTCGCCACGAGACGCAACGCATCCGAACCGAGCAGCAGGTGCACCGGCGGCTTGTCCGCCTCGACCACCTTGAGCACGGCCTCGGCGGCCTTGGTGGGGTCGCCGAGCTGGTTGCCGCTGGCCGCCTGCCGGGCCACGCGGATCGGATCGAACAGCTCGTCGTAGTCCGCGATCGACCGCTCGCTGCGCACCATCGAGCGGCCCGCCCAGTCGGTGCGGAACGAGCCGGGCTCGAGGATGGTCACCCGCACACCGAGTCCCGCGACCTCCTTGGCCAGGGTCTCCAGCATGCCCACCACCGCGTACTTGCTGCTGCAGTAGTACGCCAGCCCGGGGACGGTCATCAGCCCGCCCATCGAGCTGACCGCGAAGATGTGTCCCGAGCGCCGCTTCCGCATCCCCGGCAGGACCGCGTGGACAGTGGCCGCCACACCGAACACGTTCGTGTCGAACTGCGCGCGCAACTCCGCCATCGACGACTCCTCGAACACCCCCTCGTGGCCGTAGCCGGCGTTCGCGATCAGCACATCGATCGGCCCGACGCTGCGCTCGACCTCGCCGACCACGTCGAACACCGCTTGGTCGTCGGTCACGTCGAGCCGGCGCGCGTGGGCGAGCCCGGGCGCGAGGGCTTCGAACTTCTCCAGGTCTTCGGCTTTGCGCACCGTGCCGACAACGGTGTGACCGGCCGCCAGCGCGCCCTGCGCGAACGCGCGACCCAGGCCACTGCTCGCGCCGGTGATCAGGAAGGTTCGCTTCGTCATACCCGAAAATCTACACCACGTAGAAAGAAATCGACGATGTGTTGACGATCCACGCGTTGAACCGCCCGTGCGGACCGGACGTATCCCCCGTCGCCGGACGAACCCGACGA
This sequence comes from Amycolatopsis thermoflava N1165, assembly GCF_000473265.1. NCBI lineage: Bacteria > Bacillati > Actinomycetota > Actinomycetes > Pseudonocardiales > Pseudonocardiaceae > Amycolatopsis > Amycolatopsis thermoflava. The sequence goes on along the minus strand of NZ_KI421511.1, from coordinate 355,829 downwards.
CGGAGGACTGATGCGTCTACTGATCGTGCTGCTCGGACTCGTGCTCGCCGCGTGCGGGACCGGTCCCGCGAGCCCCGGCGGCAACGACGCGGACATCCGCTTCGCGCAGGAGATGGTGCCCCACCACGAGCAGTCGGTGCGGCTGGCCGGGCTCGCCGAGCAGCGGGCGGAGTCGGAGTTCGTCCGCGCCACCGCGCACGCGATCGCCGAGGAGGAGACCGCCGAGATCGCGCGCATGAACGGCTGGCTGCGCGACTGGAACGCAGGCCACGGCGGCGGCCACTCCGGGCACACGATGCCGGGAATGCTGCCGGAAACCACTTTCACCGCGCTGGAGGACAGCTACGGCGCCGAGTTCGACCGCGCCTGGCTCACCACGATGGCGCAGCACCTCGGCGCCGGCGTGGCGATGGCGCAGGCCGTGCTGTCCACCGGCCGGCACGCGGAAACCCGCGCGCTGGCCGAGGAAATCGTGCGTGAACAGCAGGCGCTGATCGGCGAGATCAACGCGCGGCTGGCAAGCTGAACGTGTCCAGCAGCAACTCGGTCAGCACCTCCGCCCGCGAACCGAACGCCACGCTGGCGTTCGGTTCGCCGGTCGCGTTAGGACGGACGTCCATCACGGTGCGGCCGACGGTCAGTGCGCCGGTCGTCTCGACCTCCACGCGCACCGGTCGGGTCGTGATCACCTCGGGCCGCACCAGGTAGGCCACGCACACCGCGTCGTGCACGGGAGCGGAATCGGGTGCGTGCACGCCGTGGCCCGCGGAGTAGGCGTCGATGCGCCGGGTGATCAGGTCGGCGGCCGCGCGGCCGGCGGCGGTGCCCAGCCCGGCGAGTTTCGCGCAGTCGGCGCGGGTGACGAGCGCCTGGTGCGTGGCGTCGAGCGGGACGAGCGTCAGGCGCGGGAACCCGGCCGAGAACACCATCGCGGCGGCCTCCGGGTCGGTCCAGATGTTGAACTCGGCCGACGGGGTCACGTTGCCGTAGGCGTGCGCGCCGCCCATGATCACGATCTCGTCGACGGCGTCCCGGACGCCCGGGTCGGCGGCGAGCACCGTGGCGATGTTGCTCAGCGGCCCCACCGGCACCAGCGTCACCGGCTCGGTGGTGTCGCGCAGGGTGTGCAGCAGGAACTCCACGGCGGACTCGTCCCGCGCGGCGGTCACCGGCGCGGGCAGCGGCAGCGCCGAGCCGTGCATGTCCCGTTCCGAGTCGCGTTCGAAGTGCGTCTGCCCCGGGAAGCCGCGGCGCGCGATCGGGTGCGCGAGGCCGGGGTGCACGGGGATGTCCGGCCGCCCGATCGCGTCCAGCACGCGCAGCGTGTTGGCGGTGGTGGCGGACAGCGGCACGTTGCCGTTGACCGTGGTCACCGCGGCCAGGTCGAGATCGGGGTGCAGGGCGCCCAGCATGATCGCGACCGCGTCGTCGGTGCCGGTGTCGACGTCGAGGATCACCTTGCGTGTCACACGGGCAGCGTCCCACAACGGGCGGTCGTCATCATCCCGATTCCGCGGCGCGGCGCAGCCCGTCGGCCTCCATGGTCACGAACCGGCGGATCCGCGCGCCGAACAGGAGCCCGGCGAGCGGGGCGAGCGGACCGCGCTGCTCGACGCCGAGGACCGCCGTCACCGCGCCGTCGCCGTCGGCGGTCAGCCGGTGCCGGCCGATCGACGTGACGCCGCGGGCCTGGGCCTGCCAGGTGAAGCTCTGCCGGTCGGTCAGCTCGGTGACCCGCCACACCAGCGGCGCCAGCCCCGGCTGTTTCACCACCGCTTCGCTGCCCACTCGCAGCGGGGCGGGGGTCCGCAGCCGGACCGAGGACATTGACGCCGTCCAGGACGGCCACTTCGCCACGTCGGTCAGGACGGCCCAGACGGTGTCCAGCGCGGCGTCGATCCGCCTGGTGACCTCGAACTGCATGGCCGGACCGTAGCGGACCCGGCCGCGACCGGGTACCGCCGGACGCGGATTTCCCGCTGTGGCAGGGAAACCCGCGTCCGGCGGCCGAGGATCAGGCGTCGATCTTCCCGAGTTGCGTCAGCAGTTCCAGCTGGTCGAAGTAGAGGTGGCTGTCGGTCATCTTGCCCGCCTGCACGCGGTGCACCTCGCAGAACGGGATGTCCACCGTCCGCTGCGTCGCGGCGATCTCGCCGGCCGGGGTGACCAGCGGGCCGGTGTGGGTGCCCTGGAAGCGGCCTTCGAGCACGCCCCCGTTGTCGTCGCCGTAGATGGCCACCACGGTGATCCGGTTGTCCGGGAACGCGTCGTGCCACGTCGACCACTCCGCGTCCAGCGCCTCCCGCCCGGCGAGCCGGAAACCGCCGGGGCCGCGGGTTTCGAAGGCCGACTGGTCGGTCATCGCCTGCCAGCCCTCGCGGTCGCCGGCGTTCCACAGGTCGGTCCAGCGCTGGGTGAGGCTGTTGGTGCCGCCCTCGCGGACGGTGGTGAACAGCAGCCGGTACTCGCCCACCGACCGCACCTGCGCGTGGACCCGCGCGAGCGTGTCGGCGCGCAGCCGGGCCACCCCGGCGCGGCTGGCGGCCAGGTGCTCGGCCGTCTCGTAGGCCGCGATCACCTGGCAGCGGCCCTCTTCGCGGTCGACCAGCATCTGGGCGCTGCACAGCCCGTCCATCTTCAGCAGGCCCGGCAGCGCGGTCTCGCGGAACGCCTGGACCGCGGTGCCGACCTCGCCGGGCGGGCAGTCGATGGTGGTCACCCGGATCCCCGCGCCGGGACCCGGCCTGCTGCGGCGCGCGAACACCGCGACCTCGAAGTGGTCCACGGTGATCATGCCGTCGGCCAGTTCGGCGGCCTCCTTGCGGGAGGCCTCCACGGCGTGCTCGGACAGCGTCATCGATTCCGCGGAGTCCCAGTAGGACCCGACGACGGTGATGCCGAGGGTGCTGTCGGTCAGGACGGCCAGCCCGCGGTTGCCGGCCTGCGCCTCCACGAAGGGGCGCACGGTGGTTTCCAGGTAGTGCGTGACCTCGTCGATCCGGGCGGGGTCGCCGATGAGCGTGTTCATCCTTGCGTACACGGAACCCTCCCTGGGAAGTGCTGGTGGTGCCCGGAACCTTCCAGGGTCGTCCTCGGCCGTGGCGGTGGCTAGGGCCGAAAGACCGGGGCTCAGGCCGGCTGGCTGCCCTCACCGGCTGCCGGCGGGGTGGGTGCCGGCGCATCCTCCGCGTCCCCGGGATCGGCCCGGTAGGCGTCCAGCGCGTCCAGGCCCGGCCGGAACCCGGAGCTGACGAGCTCACCCAGCACCCGCCACATGGCGCGTTCCTCGTCGAGCGTCCTGGGAAGCGTGAGCGCGAGTGCGGTGGCCAGGGGTTGCCTGCCGAGGTTGACCATCGCCCGGACCGCGCCTGCCCATTCGTCGGTGGCCACGACGGCCAGGCGGTACCAGATCACCGTCAGCGGCAGCAGACCGACCATGGTGGCCACCACCAGCCAAGGACGTGCGGCGCCCATGGCGAGGTCGATGGCGGCGGCCTCGGCGACGACCAGGTGGCCGTAGAGCAGGCAGATGAAGAAGTCGACGCTCATCCGGGCCTCGTCGGTCTGCTTGCGCACCGGTTCGGGGACGGCGGCGTTGAGTTCGAACCACAGCACCTGCGAGTCGAGCCGGTACCGGTCGTACCCGTACTCCTCGAAACGCCGGATCGCGTTGCCGAGCCGGGTCGGCGCGACCTGCCCGTCGTCCAGCGGGTACCGGTGCAACCGCTCGTCCAGCACCGCGAACCAGACCGGGCCCTTGCGGAGATCCCGCGCGAGGTGGCGGCTGATGACCGGGTGGGCCCGGAAGGCCTTCAGTGCGGCCCGCTCGTCGTCGGTCAGGTGGCCCGCTCGTTCCCGCCCGGCCAGTGACGCGGCATCGAGGCGGTTGCGCAGCAGGTGCTTGCGGGCCAGGTGCCGCCTGCGGCGAACCCGGGCAAGCCAGTTGGGCCAGCCGAGGTAGCCTTCGAGGACGCGGTAGAGCGGGGTTTGCAGGGCGGCCAGGACCAGGCCGAGCACCGCGGTGGCGACCAGACCGAAGATCACGGAGCGGGCCGCCTGGGCGCCGAGCGCGTCGAACCTGCTCAGTTCCGGCACCACGGCGAACCCGAGGATCAGTACGTTGATCAGGCTGGGCAGGACCCAGCCGACCAGCAACGCGCGCCCGCCGCCCAGGGCACTCTGGAATATCCCGGTCACTGGCTACCCGCGTCGCCGCCGCGACGCGAAGGCGCGGCGGAACCACGGCTCGCGCACATCGTCGTAGGGCCCGGGGACGCCCGTCTCCGGTGACGCCGCGGCAGCGGATTGCGCCACGACCTCCTGGGCCAACGGGAGGGCGCGCTCGTACAACCCGTCCAAGAGCGCCTGCCGCCGCTGTTCGGCGGGATCTTCGTAGAACCGCGGGCCGGCCGAAGGGCGCGCGCCGATCCGCCCCTCCGGCAGGGCACGGGGCGCGGGCGGAGGCTCGTCGAGCGTCGCGACGGTGACGTCGAGCTGCTCCTTGGACACGGCGAGCAGCACCTCGACTCCCGTGCTGGTGTGCGTGGTGAAGGACGCGTTCGCGACCCGGCGGCCCTCGAGGAACGCCGCCAACGCGACTCGCGGGTAGTAGGGGGCGATGCGCGGATGGGCGTCGGCGCCGCGGAGCACCATTTCCGCCCACGCGGTCATCACGGGTGCCACACTGGCGTCGAGCTCGTCCACCACCACCTTCAGCGCGGCCCGTGCGCCTTCCGGCTCTGCGGCGTCCGGCTTCGTTCTCGTCCCCTCGCGGCGCAGTTGATCCAGAGCCCGGCCGAGGGCTTCGTGCACGGTGCGGACCACTCGCTCAGCCTCGGTCACGCGCTCACCGTACTCGACTTGCTACTGACGGTCCGCGAAATCGCGAAATTGGCGACCGGCGGGGGCGCCTCCGCTGGCTCAGATCCCGCGGCCGACTTCCATGAGCTTCGCGACGGCGGTGGAGTCGCCTTCGAATTCGACGCGCACGGCGTCCCGGCCGAAGACGAACAGCAGGAGTTCCACCGGGTCGCCGGTGACGGTGACCTGCTCGGCGCCGCCGCGCACGGTGGCTTCGCGGCCGTCGGTGGTGCGCAGGGTGACGCCGACGGGCACGCGTCGGAGGTTGAGCTTCGCCGCGCCGCGGGCGGCGCGCCAGGCGGCCGCGTCGCGGGCGGGGTCGGCGGGGCGCGGTTCCCAGCCCGGCCGTCCGCGGCGCACGTCCTCGTGGTGGACGAGGAACTCGGCGGTGTTGGTGAGCTCGTCGAGCCTGCCGATCGAGGTGGGCCAGTACCAGGCGGGGCCGCGGCGCACCCGCTCGACCAGCCGGGACCACGGCTGCGCGGCGATGCCGTCCTGCACGCGCCGGGTGTGCCCGGCCAGCGGCGGCAGGAGGATGCCCAGCGCGGCGTCGGGACGGCTCTCCCGCACGACGAGGTGCGCGGCGAGGTCGCGGGTCAGCCACCCCTCGCACAGGGTGGGCGCGTCCGGCCCGGTCTCGTCCAGCAGGCGGCTCAACTGACGTCGTTCCTCGGCGGCGACACCCATGACGCCACCCTACCCGCCGGTAACGCTCACCTGCGTGCGGAACGAGCAGCCGGCGGCGCCGCGGTGACCGGGTGGCCGAAGCGCAGCAGCGCCTGCGGCCGGCCCGGCAGGGCGAGGCGCTCGATCAGCCCGGCGCGCACCTCGTGCAGGTGCAGCGGCTGGGTCAGCACCGATCCGGCGAGGCCGTGGGTGATCGCGGCCAGCCAGGTCTCCTGCAGCGCGGTGCCGGCGAGCACGTGGTCGCGGCGGGTGTCGTCGTCGGTGAGGACGACGAGCATCGACTCGGCGGCGATCCGTTCGGCCAGCGTGACCGGGTCGGGCAGGCGGGTGTCGGCGCGGACCAGGCCGGACCAGGGCAGCGTGGTCGCCGCCGCGGGCACCTGGCGGAACTGCGCGGTCCACGCCGTCAGCTCGCGCTGGTAGGCCCGGTCGTCCCGGAGCACGAGTCCCGCATGGCCGAGCAGTTCGGCCAGCGCGCCGGACTCGGTGCGTGGTTCGACCAGCCGCGCCCCGGCGCCGGGCGCGACCGCCGCGTGCGCCAGTTCCCGCAGCACCGGCGCCGGGACCGGGTGCAGGGCGAACGGGGCGCGGTAGCTGCTGCGCCGGTAGATCGCCGAGTACCGGCCGAGTTCGGACGGGCTGGGCTCGCCGCGGGCGGGCGTGCGGACCTCGGCGACGACGTCGGGGCGGGGCAGGAGCGTGACCCGCGGGCGTCTGCCGAGCACCGAGAGCGCGAGCCGCAGGTTCACCAGCGCGGCCCCGCAGGACATCAGCCGGTCGCGGCCCTCCGGGTCGTGCCGGGGCAGCTCGACCTCGGTCCGTTCCCGGAGTTCGATCACGTCGTCGCCGGGCACGAGGGCCCACGGCTGCGAGTTGTGCACCGACGGCGCCTGCGCGACGGCCCTGGCCAGCACGCCCAGCTCGGCCGCCGTCCAGGTCACGACGGGGCTTCCGCGAGGTGCTGCGTCACCTGGTCCACCGAGCGGCGCGGGGTGGCCGGCGCGCTGAAGCCGTAGCCGAAGCGCAGCACGGCCTGCGGGTGGGTGGGCCGCCTGAGCAGGCGGCGCAGGCCGGCCCGCGTCGCCGGGACCTCGACCGCCTGGGACAGGAACGACACGCTCACCCCGGCGGTGGTTGCGGTGAGCAGCACGCGTTGCAGCGCCTGGCCGGTGCGCATCTGCGCCAGCGGCACGTCGGTGTAGGAGGACAGCACGGCGAGCAGCGGGGTGCGCTCGTAGGGCCGCTCGCCGCCGCCCCCGCCGAAGCGGCGCAGCGCGAGCTGGGTGCCGGGTTCGGCGCGCGGACCACCGGCCACCAGCGGCACGCCGTCGTCGCGGGCGCCCTCGGTGACGGTCCAGCGGGCCAGTTCGTCCTGGAACCGCGGGTCGGCGCGCTGGGTCCGCTCCGCGCGGCGCAGCAGCATGGCGAGTTCACCGGTGAGGCCCGGCTCACGCACCAGGGTGAGTTCGGCGCCTTCGGCGATCGCGGCCCGCACCAGCGCCTCCCGCACGTGCGGGGGCACGGTGCGTTCGGTGAAGGGGCGCCGGTTGCTGCGGCGGTAGGCGACCGCCCTGGCCAGCGCCTGGTCTTCGACGCCGGGTGCCCGCGGGCCGCCGACGCGCACCGTGGCCAGCCGCACCGGATCGGAGTGGAGCTCCACGACGGGCGTCCGCCCGGCGGCCCGGATCGCGACACGCAGGTTGAGGATCGCGGCCCCGCAGGACAGCCGCGCCTCGCGGCCGTCGGGGTCGGCTGCCTGGAGAACGCGGTCGCCGTCGAGGAAGACGTCGATCCGGTCGCCGGCGACCTCGAACCGCCAGGGCTGGGAGTTGTGCGGCGACGGCGCGCGCACCGCCGCTTCGAGGGCGGAGCGGATCACGGACATGTGGTTCTCCCGGGACGGGCTGGAGTGCTTGCCCTCTCCACTGTTCCCGGACGCGGCCGCGCGGGGCAGAGCACAAGGGGCCCGACGGCGGGGACTTCGGTCCCTCAACGGCCGCGGCCGGGCCTAGCCGCGCTGCGGGCACCGGCCGGCATCGCCCGCGCGGTCCCGGCACCGCCCGGCACGTTCCCAACCGCCGCCCGCGCCGCGCCCGCACGTTGCGGGTTGGTGCCCGCGTGTTCGCGGGCCAATGCCCGCACCGTCCCAGCCGCCACCCGCACCCGGCCGGTGCCTGCGCGGTGCCGGGTGGCGGCTCGCGCGGCCTATGCGCTGACCGCGTCCTCGTCCGCGCCCACGATGTGGTCCACGAACCCGTAGGCGAGCGCCTCCTCGGCGTCGAACCAGCGGTCGCGGTCGGCGTCGGCCACGATGCGCTCCACCGGCTGGCCCGTCTGGCGCGCCGTGATCTCCGCGAGGCGGCGCTTCATGCGGCCGAACACCTCCGCCTGGATCGCGATGTCGGTGGCCGCGCCGCCGATGCCCGCCGACGGCTGGTGCATCACCACGCGGGTGTTCGGTAGCAGATAGCGCTTTCCGGGCGTGCCCGAGGACAGCAGGAACTGGCCCATCGACGCCACGAAACCCAGGCCCCACGTGGAGACGTCGGGTTGGATCAAGCGCATCGTGTCGTAGATCGCCATGCCCGCGGTCACCGATCCGCCCGGCGAGTTGATGTAGAAGGTGATGTCCTTGCGTGGATCCTCGGCCGCCAGCAGCAACAGCTGCGCGGTGATCCGGTTGGCGACCGCGTCGGTCACCTCCGAGCCGAGGAACACGATGCGGTCGCGCAGCAGCTGCTCGAACACCGAATCGTCCAAAGAGGCCGACGCGTTGGCCGACGGAAGAATTCGCAGGGTCATGCCCCGAACGTAGGCGGTACAACCACTTCCGGACAGGCGTGTTCGCCCTGAGCGTGGCGAGTTCGCCACGAGCGATCAACCCACGTCGATCAACCCGCGTCGATCAGCCCCTCGCGGATGGCGAACAACGCGGCCTGCGTCCGCGACGGCAACTGCAGCTTGGTCAGCACGTGGCTCACGTGCGTGCGCGCCGTCCGTTCGCTGATGGACAGCTTCGTCGCGATCTGCCGGTTGGACAGCCCCTTCGCGACCAGCGCCAGGATCGTCCGCTCGCGTGCGGTGAGCGCCGCCAGCCCCATCGGCGGCGACACCAGCTGCCGCGTCAACCGGGCCGCCACGGCCGGGTCCAGGTGCACCTCGCCGCGCGCCGCGGACCGGATCGCGGCCGCGACCTCGTCCGGGTCGGCGTCCTTGAGCAGGTACCCGGCCGCACCGGCCTGCAGCGCCACGTGCACCCGCTCGGTCTCGCCGAAGCTGGTCAGCACCACCACCCGCACGCCCGGGTACTTCGCCGCGATCGCCTTGAGCGCGGTGATGCCGTCCACCTTGGGCATCAGCACGTCCATCAGCACGACCTGCGGCAGCTCGCCCTGCGCGGCCAGCCGCGCGAGTTCCGCCAGCGCCCGTTCGCCGTCGGCGGCTTCGGCGACCACTTCGATGCCTTCGGCGCTTTCCAGGTAGGCCGCGATGCCGCGCCGCACCACGGCGTGGTCGTCGACCACCAGCACCCCGATCACGCCGGTCACCGCGGGCATGGCATCCGCACCCTGACCCGGCACCCGGCGGCGGTGTTGCCGATCTCCATCGTTCCCCTCCAGCGCTGGGCTCGTTCCCGCATGGACACCACGCCGAGCCCGCCCGCGGCCGGCCCGGTCAGCCCGATCCCGTCGTCGCAGATCTCGACCACCAGTTCCCCGCCCGCCCTGGACACGCTGACCACCGCGGTGGTCGCCTGGGCGTGCTTGACGACGTTGTGCAGGCCCTCCTGCACGATCCGGAACACGTCCTCGGCCTGCTCGGCGGGCAGTTCCGGCTGCTCGCCCGACCAGAACCGGATCTTCACGCCGGAGGACGCCTGCACCGACTCGGCCAGCGTCCGCACCGCCTCGCCGAGCCCGCGCCCGGCCAGTTCCAGCGGGTGCAGCTGCAGCACCAGGCCGCGCAGGTCGGCCAGGGCCTGCTGGGCCAGGTCGAGCAGTTCGTCGGCGATGTCGCGCACCTTGCCGTCGCCGGCGTGCGCGCGCAGCGCCTTGGCCTGCATCCGCATCGAGAACACCTGCTGCACCACCGAGTCGTGCAGTTCGCGCGCCAGCCGGGCCCGCTCCTCCAGCCGCGCCTCCTGCCGGGAGCGGGCCAGCAGGTCGGCCGAGTCGACGGCCATCGCGGCCTGGTCGGCCATGGCCTCGAGGAACTCCAGCATCTCCCCCGCCGGGTCCTCGCCCGGCGAGTAGAAGGCGTTGAGCACGCCGACCGCGCGGCCGCGCACCACGAGCGGGACCGCGGCGAAGGTGTCCCAGTCGGGTGCGCCCATGATCGCGTGCAGCGGCCCCCACGCGGGATCGGCCAGCACCGCGGCCTTGCGGTGCGGCACGACGATCCGCTTCTGGGCCTGGAACGCTTCGACGAACATCAGCCGGGCGCCCAGCTTGCGGCACTCCTCCAGGCGTTCGGTGAAGTCGTCGGCGTCGGTGAACCCGGCCTTGCCGACGACCCGCATGGTGCCGCCCTCGACGCGCAGGATCTGCACGGCCGCGATGTGCGTGGCCTGCACCACCTCCCGCGCCACGACGTCGAGCGTCACGCTGAGCGAGGCCGCGTCGGCCACGCTTGAGGCGGCGCGGGCGATCGCGGCGAGCCGGCGTTGCCCGTCCCCGGCCGTCCGCGCACCGTGGTGGCAGGCGCTCGTCAGTTCGGTCAAGCTGGACCCCTTCGTTCAGCGGCCCCCAGTCTCACCAGCGCAAGCGCCCGCACGCAAGTGATCCGCGACAGATGTCCTACTCCGGACGGGCGGGTCGATGCCGAGCCACCGGAACGCGTTGCGCCACAACAGGTCCGCTTCCTGCTCGGCGGGGAGCCCGAGCAGGCGGGCGGTGCGGCCGGCCGGTTCCTCGCGCGGCATGGCCGGGAAGTCGGAGCCGATCAGCAGCCGGTCGGCGCCGAGCAGGTCCACCAGGTAGCGCAGGGCGCGGACGTCGAACACCATCGAGTCGTAGTAGAACCGGCGGGCGTACTCCAACGGCGACGGGCCGTCGTCGGGCATGATCGCCCGCTCCCGCACCGGGGGCTCCTCGTTCCAGGTGCCGCTCCAGAAGTACTGGGCCCGGGTCACCATCAGCGGGAAGCCGCCCGCGGCGTGGCTGAAGGAGATCCGCAGGCCGGGGCACTTGGCCGCGGTGCCGCCGCTGATCAGCGAGGCCGCCGCGAGCGCGCCCTCGATGCCGACCACGTAGGTGCCCGTCGCGGACGCCGGCAGGCGGTCCATCGGGGCGGGCATGGCGTGCACGAACACGGGCAGGTCCAGCCGCTCGGCCTCGGCGAAGAACGGCAGGAACCGTTCGTCGCCGATCGAGGCGCCGAGCACGTTGGACGCGATCTCCACGCCACGCAGCCCGGCCTCGGCGACAGCGGTCAGCTCGGCGGCCGCGGTGTCCGGGTCCTGCATCGGCACCATCCCGAACCCGGCGAACCGCGCGGGGTCGGTGGCGCACAGCTGCGCGGTGAACTCGTTGACGTGCCGGGCGAGCGCGAGCCCGTCGGCGAGGGGCAGGTCGTAGCGCAGCAGTGGCGGCATCGGGGTGAGCACCTCGAAGTCCACCCCGGACGCGGCCATCTCCTCGATCCGGCGCTCGGCGTCGAAGAACGCGTCCCGGGCGCGGAACCGCAGCGACCCGAACAGCAGCTCACGGGCGGTGTCGCCGTCGACGGGCGTCATGCGCGGGAAGCACTCCGGGGCGTCGGCCGGGTAGTCGCGGGGCAGCAGGTGGGCGTGGGCGTCGGCGAGCATCGGGCTCCTCACGGGTGGACGGAGACGTGGACAGCGGACTCGCCGGGCACCTCGCCGGCGAGGGTCTCCATCGCCAGCGCCGCCTGTTCGAGGCCGAAGGTGTGGGTGTGCAGCTTCGCGAGCGGGTAGCGGCCGGATTCGATGATGGCGATGGCCTGCTTGTTTGCGGTGGCGTCCACCCCGAACGCGCCGACGACGGTGAGCGCGCGGTTGATGATCAGGTCGGTGGGCACCGGGATCTCGCGGCCGCCCTTGAGCCCGGCCAGCACGACCCGCCCGCCCTGCCGCGCGGCCTTGAACGCGTCGGTGACCGGGGCGGCGGCCATCGGGGTCAGTTCCAGGACGACGTCGGCCATCGCGCCGCCGGTGACGTCGCCGACGAACTCGACGGTGTCCACGGCGTCGTCGCCGTCCACGACGATCGCGTGGTCGGCGCCCAGTTCGAGGGCGAGGTCGAGCTTGTGCCGGTCGGACTCTAGCCCGGTGACGATGATCGTGCCCGCCCCGGCGTGCCGGGCGGCGATCACGCAGGACAGGCCGCGCTGCCCGGCGCCGAGCACCAGCACCGTGTCGCCGAGCCCGACCTGGCCGAGCCCGCACGCCCACCGCACCCCGGCGCCCAGCGGGTTGAACATGGCCGCGACCTCGACCGGCACCGACTTGTCGATTTTGTGCAGCACCGCGCCGGGTGAGAGGTACAGGTGCTCGGCGAGCCCGCCCCACAGCGACGGCGCGACGTCGATGCCGGTGACGCCGTGGCCGCGGGTGCGGTTGGGGCAGAACTGGTACCGGCCGGTCAGGCAGTGGTGGCAGGACCGGCACGGGATGATGACCTCCAGCGCGACCCGGTCCCCCGGCCGCACGCCCCACCGCTTCGCGGCTTCGTCGCCGATCTCCTCGACGATGCCCAGCGGTTCGTGGCCGGGGATCACCGGGCCGCCGGAGCCCATGCGCAGGTGTCCCTTGTAGGCCTCGACGTCGCTGCCGCAGATGCCGTTGGCCTCCACGCGCAACAGTCCGGTGTCCGGTCCGATCTCCGGGCGCGGGAACTCCCGCATCTCGATGGTTCGCGGGCCGGTCTGCACGGCGGCGCGGACGGTTTCTCCCATGGCGAGGCGCCTTTCTGCTCAGCCGGCGAGCCGGGTCAAGCGGGACTTCATCTCGGAGCGCTCCAGCGATCCGGGCGGGACGAGGGTGACCGCGGCCCGCACCGAAAGCCGGGAGCGGATCAGGTGCTCCAGTTCGCCGCGCAACTGGTCGCGGTCGCCGGGATGCTCGCCCCATTCGGCCTCGACGCACAACGGCGGTTCGACGCGCGGGCCCGGTCCGGGCAGCACGATCTGCACCGCGCCGGTGGTGCGCGGGTGCAGGGTCTGCACCAGGTCGCGCACGGCGGAGGGGAACACGTTGACACCGAGCACGATCAGCATGTCGTCGGTGCGCCCGACGCAGCGGATCAGCGGGGCGCCGTCGGCCGCGAGGCCGGTGACGACGACCCGGTCGCGGGTGCGGAACCGGACCAGCGGGCAGCATTCGCGGTCGACGGAGGTGTAGACCAGCTCGCCGGTGGCGCCGGGCTCGGGGACGACGGGCTGACCGGTCTCCGGGTCGATCAGCTCGACGACGACGTGCCGCCCGCCGGTGAACCGCATCCCGCCGGTGCCCGGTTCCTCGCCGAACAGGACCGGCGCCATGTCGGCGTTGCCGAGCCCTTCGGTGACGGTCGCGCCCCATTCGGCTTCCACGTGCGCGCGGAACGCGGGCTCTCCCCCACCGGGTTCGCCGCCGACGAACACCTTCCGCACCCCGAACTCGCGGGGGTCGCGGCCGTGTGAGCGCAGGTACTCGGCGAGGTAGCGGGCGTAGGACGGGGTCGAGTGCAGCGCGGTGACGCCGAGGGTTTCCAGTGCCAGCAACGCTTTCTCCGACGCGCCGGTGCCGATCGGGATGACGGTGGAGCCGATGGATTCGAGCGCGTCGCGGATGGGCAGGCCGCCGACGAACAGGGTGAGCCCGGCGCCGTGCAGGACGACGTCGTCGGGGCGGGCGCCCATGGTGCGGAAGGCGCGGGCCACCATTTCGGTCCAGGACTGGGCGTCGCGGCGGGTGACTCCGACCCAGCTGGGTTTGCCGGTGGTGCCGGTGGAGGCGTGGACGCGGATCACGTCGGCCAGGCCGGTGCCGGCGTGGCGGCCCAGCGGCGGCGCGGCGGCCTGCGACTCACGCAGCATGGCCTTGGTGGTGAAGGGCAGTTTCGGCAGGTCGGCGAGCGAGTCGACGGCGGCGGGCTCGACGCCGTGCCCGGTCCAGAGGTCGGCGTAGAACGGCGACCGCGCGGGCAGCTCCCGCAGCTGTCCGCGCAGCGCTGCGGTGACGGCCTCGCGGTCCGCCGGCGCGACGAAATCGGGTTTGACCACAGGAGGACCTTTCTTGTGAAGCGGCGGAGCCGCTTGCGGTGGGCCGTCAGCCGGCACCGCCGCGGGTTCTGGGCGGCCCAGCCGCGCGGAGCGCGTCCGTTGAGGGTGGTGGTGGGCCGGCGGGTGGGAATTCATGAGGAGGCGATCCCACAGCGAGGGGCCGTCTCAGGTTCCGCCACCCGCAGCGCCACGCAGGCCGCGTCCTACTGGCATCGCGGTGAGCGCGGGCCGCGCGACGTGGGGAAGGACCTCGGCGCCGAGGAGGGCGATGTGCTCGAGGTCGTGGATGTCGTAGATATGCAGGTACACGGTGTCCGCGCCGGCGTCGGCCAGGTCGCCGATCCGGTCCACGACCTGGGCCGGGGTGCCGACGGCGGCGTGCTCGCGGATGAAGTCGGAGCCGATGATCTCGCCGCGGCGGGCGGCTTCGGCGGGGGTGGCGCCGCAGGCGACGGGCAGCACCGCGGACAGCCGCGGCTCGGCGGGGTCGCGGCCGATCGCCTCGCAGGCCCGGTGGAAGGTCGCGTAGCGTTCGCGCAGGTCGCCGCCGAGGGCGCCGTTGAACTCAGTGGCGTAGCGCGCCGCGATCGCCGGGGTGCGTTTCGGGCCGCTGCCGCCGACGATGACCGGCGGGTGCGGGTCCTGCACCGGGCGGGGCGGGGTCCGGTTGTCGTCGATGCGGTAGTGCTTGCCCTCGAAGGAAAACGGGCTCTCGCGCCACAGGCCGGTGATGATCGCCAGCTGTTCCTCCAGCCGGTCGAACCGCTCACCGGTGCCGGGAAACGGGATGCCGAACGCGGCGTGCTCGCGTTCGTACCAGCCGGTGCCCAGTCCGAGCTCGGCGCGGCCGCCGCTCATCTCGTCGAGGCTGGCGACGATGGTGGCCAGGATGCCGGGCTGGCGGAACGTGGCCGCGCCGACCAGCGCGCCGAGCCGCACCCGGCTGGTGTCGCGCGCGAGGCCGCCGAGGGTGGTCCAGCAGTCGGTGGGCCGGTAGGTGGTGTCGGCGGGGTCGACGCCGAGCAGGTGGTCGGAGCGGAAGAACGCGTCGAAGCCGGCGTCCTCGGTCGCTCGGGCCAAGGCGAGGATGTCGTCGTAGCGGGCGCCGTGGCGGGGCTCCATGAGCACCCGCAGCCGCAGGTCAGAGCGTGCCACGCAGCGACACCGCCTTCACCTGGGTGTAGTCGAGCACGGCGTCGGCGCCCATGGTGCGGCCGAAGCCGCTGCGCTTGTAGCCGCCGAACGGCGCGCCGGTGACCCCGGCGCCGAGCGCCGCGTTGACCGCGACCTGCCCGGCCTGCAGTCCCTTCGACATCCGCACCGCGCGGCCGAGGTCCCGCGTCCACACCGAGGCGACGAGGCCGTATTCGGTGCCGTTGGCCACTTCGAGAGCGTCCTCTTCGGACTCGACGGGGATGACCGACAGCACCGGGCCGAAGATCTCCTCCTGGGCGATGCGCATGTCCGGGGCGACGTGGTCGAACAGCGTCGGCTGGACGAAGAAGCCGCGGTCGAACCCGTCGGGCACGCCGCCGCCGAGGACCAGGTCCGCGCCCTCCTCACGGCCGAGGCGCACGTAGTCCAGGACACGGGCGTGCTGCTTGGCGTTGATGAGGGGGCCCATCTGGACCGGCTCGTGCCACGGCCCGACGCGGACCTTCGCCAGCTGCTCGGCCAGCCGCTGCACGACCTCGGCGTGCACGGACCGCTCGACGACGACGCGGGACCCGGCGGCGCAGATCTGCCCGGTGTTGAGCGTGATGCCCGTGGCGATCGCGGGGATCGCGGCGTCCAGGTCGGCGTCGGCGAAGATCACCTGCGGCGACTTGCCGCCCAGTTCCAGGTGCAGCGGCACGAGGTTGCGCGCGCAGGCGGCCATCACGAGCGAGCCGGTTTCCGGGGAGCCGGTGAAGCTCATCCGCCGGATGCCCGGGTGCACCGGCAGCGCCGCGCCCGCTTCGCCGCCGTAACCGGTGACGACGTTGACCACGCCGGGCGGGATGCCCGCGTCGAGCGCGAGCCGGGCCAGCGCGAGCGGGGTGAGCGGCGCGTCCTCGGCGGGTTTGACGACGATGGTGTTGCCCGCGGCGATGGCGGCGCCGACGTCGTTGACGAACATCGGGCCGGGCGCGTTCCACGGGATGATGCTGCCGACCACGCCGTAGGGTTCGCGCAGCGTCAGGCCGAGCACGCCGGGGCCGGCGGGCAGCGACACGCCCTGCACCTTGTCGGCCTGCCCGGCGATGAAGGTGAGGATCCGCGCCAGCGGCGGCGGTCCCCAGTGCGGGCGGCCGACCTCGCGCGATTCGAGCTGGTCGATCTCGGTCTCGTGCTGCTCGATCAGCTGCACCCACCGCAGGATCAGCTTGCCGCGCTCGGTGGCGGGGGTGTCGCGCCAGGCCGGGAAGGCGGCCTGCGCGGCGGTGACCGCGGCGTCGATGTCGGCGGCGCCGCCGCGGGGCACCCGGGCGAGGACGCCGCCGGTGGCCGGGTCGAGCACGTCGATGCTGTCCCCGCCGGCCGCGGGGACCCAGTCGCCGCCGACGAGGTGGGTGTTCTCCGTGACCAGGGCCCCGGGGCCCGGCAGAACAGTCGTCATAACCGCTCTCCTCGCTGTTGGTGAACCCGACTCTGCCGGGCCCGCGGCGAGCGGAGCGAGGCGTCTTTCGCGACGCGGAAAGGGTTCGCCGGGTGCTCCCGCCGATACGGACGGGAGCACCCGGCGGGAGGTCAGAGCTTGCTGCTGGTCTCGGCGAGGACGCCGGCGAGCAGGTCGTAGTCGACGTCCTGCCCCTCGGTGATGTCGGCGGCCTTGCGGTCGCCGTTGCCCAGGGCTCTCAGGACTCCCTTGACGGGCTCGACGTCCCCCGCCTCGAACACCATGAACGACACCTTGTTGCGGGCCACGTGGATCACCGCGGCGTGCTTGCCGTTCTTCAGGAAGTGCGGTTTGCCGTACTGCAGCGCCTCTTCGGCGTCCGGGATGGTGGCGTGGACCATCTCGCGCAGCTTGGTGCAGACCTCCGCCTGCCAGGGCAGCGTCCGGGCACACCCAGATCCGGTACTCGTCGAGCAGGCCTGCCGCCGCCAGGGTCTCGGTCAGGCGGCCGGTGTTTGTCTCCTTATCGGCCGGACTGGCGGGGGTTCCGCCAGGTGGCGCTGTCGACGAAGTGGTTGTCGTAGCGCTCTTGTGCGCCGAGGACGGTTTCCGGTCCGGCGGCGCCGTTGCGGACCTGGTCGAGGAGCCGGAAGTACCCGAACCGCTCCACGCCGGGGGTGAACACGATCAGCAGGTCCGCTGGGGCGGGTGGGGCTCCTCCTCGCGCCGGCGCAGGAGAAGGTGTTCACGACGTTCGGGCTGCAGCGGGGCGAGTTCGACGTCCTCGCGGCGCTGCGCCGGTCGGGCGATCCGTACACGCTCACGCCGTCCCAGCTCTCCGCGACGCTGATGCTGACCCGGGCCGGCATGACGAGCCGGCTGGACCGGCTGGAGGCGGCGGGGTTCGTCGAGCGCACGCTCGACCCCGCGGACCGGCGCAGCTTCCGCGTGCGGCTGACCGACAAGGGCTTCGCCACGGTGGACGAGGCGATGACAGCGCACACCGCCAACGTGACCCGGCTGCTGTCCGCGCTCGACGGGAAGCGACTCGGCGCGCTCGACGACCTGCTGCGGATCCTGCTGCGCGCCCTGGAGGGTTAGAGCCAGGTCGATGCGACATCCGTCGCGGGCCGCGCGCGGCAAGGGGCCGACGACGTGCGCCCGCCGTGCTCCTTTACTGGAGGCACCCGTTTCCTCCAGAGTCGAAGGTGGGTGGCTGCCGCATGGCCGGTTCGACACCCAGCAGGGCCTCGATCCTGCTGGCCAGCTGCGTCGGGACGTCGATCGAGTGGTACGACTACTACGTCTTCGGCAGCGCCTCGGCGCTGGTGTTCGGATCGTTGTTCTTCCCGTCGTTCTCCCCGGTGGCCGGCACGCTCGCGGCGTTCGGCACGTTCGCGGTCGGCTTCATCGCGCGCCCGCTCGGCGGCGCGGTGATCGGGCACTTCGGCGACCGCATCGGCCGCAAGTCGATGCTCGTGCTGACGCTGATGCTCGCCGGGCTGGCCACGTTCCTGATCGGTCTGCTGCCGACGTACGCGGCGATCGGGGTGGCCGCGCCGATCCTGCTGGTGTTCCTGCGGCTGGTGCAGGGGTTCGGCGTCGGCGGCGAGTGGGGCGGCGCGGTGCTCGTCGCCACCGAGCACGCCACGCCGCGGCAGCGCGCGGTGTACGGCAGCTTCGCGCAGTTCGGCGTGCCGATCGGGGTGCTGACCTCGAACCTGGTGTTCCTGCTGGTCGTGGAGACCACCGGCGACGGGTTCGCCACCTGGGGCTGGCGGATCCCGTTCCTGGTCAGCGTCGCGCTGCTGGTAGTCGGGATGCTGGTGCGGCGCACGCTGACCGAGAGCCCGGAGTTCCAGCGGGTGCGCGAGAAGCGGCAGGTCAGCCGGGTGCCCGCGGCGACGCTGCTGCGGGAACGGCCGGGCACGCTGCTGCTGGCGAGCCTGGCCGCGATCGCGCCGCCCGCGGTGGGTTACACGGTGATGGTCTACATGCTCAGCTACGGCACGCAGGCCGCCGGGTTCGGGCGCAGCACGCTGCTCACGCTGATCCTGGCCTCGACGGTGCTGTGGATCGCGGGGATCTACGTGGCGGCGCGGTGCGCGGACCGGTGGGGCAGCAAGCCGGTGTACGCGATCGGGGCGGGTTTCGCGGTGGTGTGGGCGTGGCCGCTGTTCCTGCTCGTGGACACCGGGAGCGTGGGCGCGGCGCTGCTGGCGTTCATGGTCGCCGGGATCGTGCAGGCGATCATGGCCGGGGCGCAGGGCGCGTTGTTCACCGAGATCTTCCCGGCGCGGATGCGGTTCAGCGGCGCGTCGATCGCCTACCAGATGGGCGGTCTGGTGGGTGGCGCGGTGACGCCGCTGGCCGCGACGGGGTTGTACGGCGCCTACCACTCGTCGACGCCCATCGCCGTCTACTTGGGACTGTTGTGCGCGGTGAGCCTGGTGGCGGTGCTGGTGCTGCCCGCGCCGTCGCGGGCCGCGGTGCCCGAGGCCGTCGGGAGCGTGCGATGACGACCGCGGCGGGCCGGGTGCTGGCGGTGCTGTCGGCGTTCGGACCGCGGCACCGGTCGCTGACCTTGAGCGACATCGCACGGCGGGCCGGGCTGACGTTGCCGACGGCGCACCGGCTGGCGGGCGAGCTGGTGTCGTGGGGTGGCCTGGAGCGGGACCCGGCGGGCCGGTACTCCGTGGGGTTGCGGTTGCTGGAGCTGGCGGCGCTGGCGCCGCGCGGGTTGCAGTTGCGGGAGGCGGCGTTCCCGTTCCTGGACGATCTGCACTCGCTGACGCGCGGGAACGTGCACCTGGCCGTGCGGGACGGCCGCGAGGTCGTCTACGTGGAGACCCTGCGGGCCAGGGCGGCCGCGACGAACAGCCGGGTGGGCGACCGCTGGCCGATGCACGCGACCGGCACCGGGCTGGTGCTACTGGCGCACGCGGAGCCCGCGTTCCAGGCCGAGGTGCTGCGCTCGCCGCTGGAGCGGTTCACCCGCTACACGATCACGGACCCCGGCGAGCTGCGGCGGCAGCTGGCGTTCATCCGACAGTCCGGGGTCGCGGTCGCGAGGGGCACGATCACACCGGACGACCTGGTGGTGGCCGCCCCCGTGCGGGACCCGTCAGGCCGGGTCGCGGCGGCGATCAGCGTGGTGGTGCAGGTGGCCGGCGCCCGGCCGCGCGAGCTGGCACGCCTGCTGACGGCCACGTCGCGGTCGTTGTCGCAGCGGCTGGCGCGAGGCTCGGCGCGGGTGGTAGAACCCGCTGGGGGACGGCCGGCGGGGTGGGCTGCAGCAGTCGCGTGCGCTGCCGACCGCTGACCGAGCCCATAGCTTGGGCGGCGCCGACCGCCTGCCACGGTCAAGTGCGGCCGGGTCGTAGCCGGCCGATGGAGACTCGGCATCATGAACGGCGATGACCGAGAGCAGGCGATCCGCGTCGCTCTCGACGTTGGAAGGTCATCACCTCACTACCACCTCGTCCCGCCCAGGTTCCATGGCCGTGCGGCCCGCTGCCGCGCCGCCATCGTGGGCTCGTGGTCACGGTGCGCTCCACAGGCGCTCATGTCACCCGGCCGAGTCGAGGGGCGGCAGGGCGCGGCCCGAGAACAGTGTCGAGCACGGCGCTAGCCATGCTGTCACGGTCAGCCCACCGGAACCGGGACGTTCACCGGGCTGACCAGGCTCCCGGACGGGGGTCGGGGCTTGGCAACCTCGGCCGGGAGCCCACCGCGAGCCGAGAGGGGATCCGGGGTGTCCGAGACGATCGCCGGTCTTGGTTACGAGCTGGGAATGCTGAAGCGGATCCGCCGCTCGGGCTGGTGGCACGCGTCGCTCGGTTGGCCGGGCTCCTGGCCGCCGAGGAAGGCATCGGCGCGCGCCGCCTGCCTCGCCATCTGGCACGACTCGCAGGAAACCCGCACCGGGGACCAGCCCCACACCGCCCAGCCCGCTGTGCCCGCGACGCGGACAAGCTGGAAATGCTGCTCCAGGCTGTGGAGTACCGGGAGACCGGCGTCCAACGGGTCCAGGGCTGGATCGAGAGCGCCCTGGCAGGCCTGACGACCGCGACTGCCCGGCGAGTCACCGAAGCGGGCATCTCCCTGTCCCCGCTCGCTTGGCGCGAGCGGTGAACTCAAGCCGGGCTGAAGAATGGGCGGCGAACAACCGGAGCCGGGCGTCCGAGCAACAGCGATCGGCGCTGCTCTGTGTACCGGACCAAGAATGACGAAAAAGAGAGGTGGAGGTTGTAGCCGAAGTGGCGATACCCCGGAGCGAAGAAGCCGATACCCCAGGCATCCGGCTCTCCGATCGGGACCCAGCAGCACGTCCAGCCATCGGCCGTTTCACCCCAGGCGACAACCCCCGCTTCCGCGGGATGGACAGGTGGAAGCACGTCACGCGCGACAGCGCCGCGCACCCCTTCGCTGGTACGCCTCAGCAGGTCGAAAAGGTCAAGAGCGGGCGAATGAGGTACGGCTATACGCACATCGAGGAACGAGCCGGCTCCATGGTCCCGGACGAACAGCCGGTAGTCTTCCGGGAGACGCAACCCCAGTTCGTCGTGAACGGCCGCCCAGTCAACCGGGTCCGGCTCCTCTTTTCCTGAGCCCAGGAGCCGCTGCAACGCCGGGTAGTCACCCTTCACCCGCGGCGGCGTCCCCCAAGAATTCGGTCCCGCATTCCAGTAACCCCTGCCGCGTGGCAGACCACTCGAATTTCCCTGGGGAATTCGCAGCACGGGCGCACCGGGCGCGATTTTCATCCCCAGCGGCGAACCGTTGATCTCACCCGCGACCAGCTTGGACAGAAACTCACAGGCCGTACCCGAGGATCTCCCCCAGCGCTCGAACTGAGGAGAACACACCACGGTCGGCCATCGCTCACAATCGCCTTCGGTGAGCCAGAACAGCAACCCGTGCTGTCTCGTGCGCCCCCACGGAAGCAGACCGCCGGGCTCCGGATAAATGGGGAACGGGAAGCGCCGAGGCTCCCGCGCCCTCCACTCGCGCATCGTTTCGAGCCGCTGGAGGTAGTAGCCCGGGTACTCGTCTCGGGGAGATCTGTGATCGCCGGGACGAATGACGTGCACCGAACCCTGGAACAAACCCACCGGAAAGAGATCGGCGATTTTCTTGTAATCTGATGGCAACCGGACGCCCAATGACGCCTCGACTGCGTCCCAGTCATAGCCCTGAGGCTCGGAGGTCTCAACCCTGACCGCCCGGGCCAACGCGCCTACACAGTCCGTCAACGTCCTTCCCTTGCTTCTCCCGAGCGGTCGGAGTGGCCGGAACAGGTCAACGGCCACTCCGGCACGACCGCCGCTGCGGAGACTGCTTACCACGTCCAGGCGACGGGGGCGGGAGCGGCCGGCGGGCCCCCCGAGGGCCCGCCGGCCGAGTCGCCTCAGACGAGCGACGCTGTGAGGCCGCCGTCGAGGACGTAGTGGCTTCCGGTGATCCACGTGGCCCGGTCGGAGGCGAGGAACGCGGCCACCTCCGCGATGTCCTCGGGGGTGCCGAGCCTGCCCTGCTTCATCGCCACCAGGTCGCCGAAGGGGATCTGGGTCGCCGCCTCGAAGTCCGGCACCAGGCGCTCCACCATCGCGGTATCGGCGAAGCCCGGGCAGACCGCGTTGACCCGCACGCCCGCAGGCCGCATCTCCACCGCCGCGACCCGGGTCAGCTGGATCAGCGCCGCCTTGGTCGCACAGTAGGAGCCGAGCAGCGGGCTGCCGCCGATGCCGGCGATCGAGGCGATGTTGACGACGTTCCCCTTCGACGCCACCAGGTGCGGCGTCGCCGCCTTCATCGCGACGAACGGGCCACGCACGTTGACCGCATAGATCCGGTCGAAACTCTCCGTCGACTGCTGCAGCAGCGGCGAGGAGATCTCGATGCCTGCGTTGTTCACCAGGACGTCGAGGCCACCGAGCAGGTCGGCCGCCTGCTGCACCGCGGCCTGGACCTGGGCTTCATCGGTGACGTCGCAGTTCGCCACGCCCGCGGCGCCGATCTCGTCGGCGGCCCGTTTCGCCGCGTCGGCGTCGATGTCGCTGACCACGACACGCGCGCCGCGGTCGGTGAACAGTTTCGCGATCGCCTTGCCGATCCCGGCACCGGATCCGGTGACGAAGACCCGCTTACCGTCCAGTTCGGACATCTGTGTACCTCTCACTTCGTTGTGGGATGGGATCTCGGTCGTTCACGATCGCTACATGGCCTCGACCTTCGGCATGATCTCCTCCTTGAGGCGCTTGAGGTCGTCCAGCGTCTTCGCGACCGGCACGTCGGCGAACGGCGGCCACAGCATCGGCATCGTCAGGCCGGCCTCCCGGTAGCGCTTGAGCATGTCGGTGATCTGTGTGGCGGAGCCCGCCAGGAGGTTGGTGCCCTTGCCCATCGGGGTCTGGTCCATGTCCTGGTCGGTGATGACGAACCAGATCATGCTGCTGATCTCGAGGTCGTCGATCGAGCGGGCGGTGTCGAGTTCGTCCAGCTCGCGCTGGATCTCGCCGCGCCACCGCTGGATGTCCTCGGGCGAGTCCTGGATGCCGATCCAGCCGGCGAGGCCGTACGTGGCGACCCGGTTCGCGGCGCGCTTGGGGTCCTTCAGGCCGCTGAAGAAGATCGGCGGGTGCGGCTGCTGCAGCGGCTTGGCCCCGAACCCGCACGGCTCGAAGTCGGCGAACTCGCCGTGGTAATCGAAGACCTCGTTGTTCCAGATGCCCTGGATCACCTCGATCGTTTCGCGCACATGCTTGTTGCGCTTGGGGAAGATGTGCGAGGCGCTGGACGCGGCGAACTCCTCGGGCATCCAGCCCGCGCCGAGCGCGACGTTGAGCCTGCCGCCCGAGAGGTGGTCGATGGTGCCCAGTTCCGCGGCGAGCACACCCGGCGCACGGTAGGGCGTGTCGATGACGCTCATGCCGATGCGAACCTTGGACGTCTTCGCGGCGAGCCACGGGATCAGCGGCATGCCCTGGAACCACTGGCCCCGCGAGGACACCGGCAGGCCCTTGGGGAAGCCTTCGATCATGCCGAAGGCGTACTGCAGCTCCTGCCGGTCCGACGACTCGGGCACGACGATCCGGTCCAGCGTCCAGACGGAGTCGAAGTCGAGGTCCTCGGCGAGGGCGGTGAGGTCCTCGAGTTCTCCGACGGTCACCTTTTCGCGGAAGTTGGGCAGGTACAGGGCGAGCTTCACGGTGCGGCCTCCTTGCGGCGACGTGAACGGGTGGCGCCTCAGCGGGTGCTGAGCCGGGAACGGATCTCGGTCTTGAGGACCTTGCCGACGGTTGAGCGGGGCAGATCAGGCCAGATCTCGATCTGCTTGGGCGCCTTGAGGCCGCCGATGCGCGCTTTGACGAACGCGGTCAGGTCGTCGAGGTCGATCCCGGCGCCGGGCTGGAGCTGGACCACCGCGGTGACCCGTTCGCCCCACTTCTCGTCGGGCAGGCCGACCACGGCGCAGTCGCGCACGGCGTCGTGGGCCATCAGTGCCTGCTCGACCTCGGCGGAGTAGACGTTGAAGCCGCCGGTGATGACCATGTCCTTGGCGCGGTCGACGATGTGCAGGTAGCCGTCCGCGTCGAGGTACCCGATGTCGCCGGTGTGGTGCCAGCCGTGCGCGGAGACCTCCGCGGTCGCGTCCGGGTTGCGGTAGTAGCCGGCCATCACCAGGGAGCCGCGCACGCAGATCTCGCCCCGCTCGCCGCGCGGCACGGGCTTGCCGTGCTGGTCGAGGATGGCGACGGTGACCAGCGGAGACGGCTTGCCGGCGGAGGACAGCCGGGCGGTGTTGATCGTGCCGTCGGCGTTGCGGTGCTCGGCAGGCGACATCGTCGAGATCATCATCGGGGCCTCGGACTGGCCGAACAGCTGCGCCATCGGCCCGATGCGGTCGAGGGCCTCGGCGAGCCGGGCCGCGGACATCGGCGCCGCGCCGTACCAGAAGCACTGCAGCGACGACAGGTCAGTCCCGTCGAGCGCCGGGTGGCCGAGGACCATGTAGATCACCGTGGGGGGCAGGAACGTGTGGGTGACGCGATGCCGCTCGATGAGTTCGAGGAACCGGCCGACGTCGGGCTTGGCCATGATCACGACTTCGCCGCCGAGCGCCAGCACCGGGAAACACAGGACGCCGGCCGCGTGGGTCAGGGGCGCCAGCGCCAGGTACACCGGGCGGCCGTGGAACGGGTAGCTCATCAGCGTGATCGCCGACATCGCCTCCAGGTTGCGGTCGGTGAGCATCACGCCTTTGGGGCGGCCCGTGGTGCCGCCGGTGCCGACCAGCGCCACGACGTCGCCGGGCGGCGCCGCCTCGGCTGACGGGTCGTCGCGGGCGGCGTCGAGCCAGCCGTCGAAGCCCGCGGCGAGGTCGTCGCCGTCGCCCAGCCGGACGAGCGTGGTCAGCTTCGGCAGGTTGGGCGCGATCGCGGCGACCAGGTCGTCGAACGCCGGCTGGTAGATCAGCGCCGAGCAGTCGAACAGGTCGAGCAGTTCCGCGTTCTCCGCCGCCGCGTTGCGCGGGTTGATCGGGCACCACACCGCACCGGCCCGCGCGATGCCGAACACGCAGGCGAAGGCAGTCGGATCGTTGGCCGAGAGGATGCCGACCTTGTCCCCCGGCGCGACGCCCGAGCGGCGCAGCGCCCTGGCGACGGCGTGTGACAGGCCGGCGACCTCGCCGTAGGTCAGGGACTTCCCGTCGAGCGTGAGGCAGGGTGCGTCCGGGTCGAGGGAAGCGCCTTTGTCCAGGTAGAAGGTCAGGGACACCGTTGTCTCCGTCGGTCGCCGGGCGCGAGAAGGTCCGGATCGGAAGTGCGGCCGCCCGCGTCGGCGGCCTGACAGGACTGTTTCTCATCTTTGGACAGTTGTCAAGATTTTCTTGGACGCTTGGTTAAGAAAACGCTCGATGGGTATCGTCTTGGGCGTGACCAGCTCAGCAGCCGCGCGGCGGCGACCCCGTGCCGACAAGTTCGAGGACCGCAGGCGGGAACTCGCGGACGCGGCGCTGGCGACACTGGCCGACTTCGGGTACGCCCGGACGAGCCTGCGCACGATCGCCGACAACACCGAGTTCTCGCACGGGCTGCTGCACTACTACTTCGCGGACAAGATCGAGCTGATCACCTACTGCGTGCGCCGCTACAAGACGGCGTGCGTGCAGCGCTACGAGAACCTCCTGGCCGAGGCATCCACCCTCGACGGCCTCGCCGCCGCCTGCGGGGACGGGCTGGCGGCCACGCTCGCCGAGGCGCCGCTGATGCACCGGCTCTGGTACGACCTGCGCACGCAGTCGATGTTCGAGGAGGCGTTCCGGGACGACGTCGCGGAGATCGACGGCAGCCTGCAGAACATGATCTGGCGGGTCGTCTGCGCCTACGCCGACCTGGGCGGCATGGAGCCGGCCTGCTCCCCCTCGCAGGCCTACGCCCTGTTCGACGGGCTGTTCCAGCAGGCGCTGCTGCGTCACCTGGCCGGTTCGGAGACCGCGCTGGACGACCTCCGCGCGGGGGCGCGCGACCTGCTGCCGCGCCTGTTCGCCTGACGGCGCCGCGCTGCGTAGGGGCGGCCGGAGCCGGGTGGGTTCAGGAGCCGGGTGCGGGCCCGACCGCGTGTGTCACTCGACCCAGCCCTTGTGGAGCGGGTGATGTTGGTGGAGTGCGGATGCGTCCGCGCGATCGTGGGATCGACCGAGGTCGCCCGGCCGATCCGCCCGACAGCGTCCGCGGTGGCGGGCAGGCCCTGCAGCACGGTGTGCCACATGCCGCCGACCGCGAGACCACCGGCAGCGTCCCGAGTACCAGCCTCGATCTTCGTCGGACACGCAACCGGTCACGGGGTGGACACGGGGCCGGCCGGTTCCGCACTCTCGCTCGCAGCCCGCGGGTCGGCGCGCCGGGCCCGGGGCACGAGCGTCACAAGCACCGCTCCGAGAAGCGCCGGGGCGGCGAAGGCGTAGAACAGCGAGGCGGTGGGCAGCTGAGCGGAGAGCAGCATCCCGCCGTAGAGCGGGCCGAGGATTCCCCCGAACCGGCCCACCGACAGCGCGACGCCGATCGCGGTCGCGCGCACGTGGACCGGGTACCGGCCGGCGATCAGCACGTTGATCAGGATCTGGGTGCCCACCGTGCCGACCCCGGCCAGCACGACCGCGACGTAGCGGAACACGATCGGCATCGGCTGGCTGAGCACGGAGATGCCGACGACCGCGAGCAGGAACGAACCCGCGGTGGCGCGCTGGGAGCCGCCGCGGTCGGCGAGACGCCCCACGAGCAACGGTCCGGCCGCGGTGCCGACGTTGAGTACGACGAGGAACGTCAGAGCGGACCCCAGCTCGTGGCCCGCGGACCGCATCAGCTGCGGGAGCCAGGTGTACAGCCCGAACAACACCAGCAGCGACGCGAACGTGGTGAGGCAGAACAGCACGGTGGTCACCGCGTACCGGCGCGAGAAGAGCACCGCGAGCCGCCCGGTCCCCGCTCCGGCGGCGGCAGCCTCGACCGGCCCGGCGGGCCCTGGATCGAGGCGCAGGCGCGCGGCCCAGCGGCGAAGCTCGTGGCCGCGTCCCGTGGCGCGCAGGTAGACCAGCGACTCGGGCAGGTAGCGCACGGCCAGGGGGAGAACGACGAGCGCGCCCAGCCCGCCGATCAGGAACTCGGCGCGGAACCCGGCCGCGGGAACCACGACGGCGGCGACGACCGCGGCCAGTGCGCCCCCGGTGCCGACGCCGGCGAAAGCCAGTGCGGTGTCGAGGTTGCGACGCCGGGACGGCGAGAATTCGTAGACCAGGGCGGCGATGGACGGCAGCACACCGCCGACGCCCAGTCCCACCAGGATCCTGCCGAGCGCGAACACGGGGACACCGGGAGCGAGGGCGCACACCAGCATCGCCGCGGAGAACACGGTCACGCTGGCGAGGATGAGCCTGCGGCGGCCGACGATGTCGGTCAGCAGACCCGCGGCGACGGCGCCGGCGAGCATGCCGACCGGGGTGAGGGTGCCGAGCACACCGGCCTGCGCCACGGTGATCTGCCACGAGCGGTCGGCGAGCAGGAACGGGAGAGCCGCGCCGTAGGCCACGACGTCATAGCCTTCGAGGGTCATGCACGCGAGGCAGAGCAGCAGCACGCTGCGCGGTGTCCGGGCGGGTTCCGCAGGTGACGGGGACACGGGCGAGGACATGGCGACGCCACCTTTCGGTCAGTCCAAAGAGGAGTGTGCAGTCAGGGCCGGGCGAGTTCGAACCGCTCGCCCAGCCAGCCCGCGATTTCCGCGGCGGCCAGCTCGTTGCCCGTGGGTTCACCCTCGGCGATGGGGCCGCCGAAGTGCAGGCCACGCACCACAGCGGTGCTGAGGTCCGCCGCGCCGAGCGCTCCGATCATCCGGCGCGAATCGGCCGGGAACGCGGCTTGGTCGCCGGTGAGCTCGATGAACAGCGTCGGGGCGGTCACCCCGGGCGCGCAACGGACGAAGTCGGCGTTGGAGCTGATCCCGGACCACGTCGACAGCCACGCTTCCGGGGTCGTGAGCCTGCCGAACCCGGCCTGGCCGTAGTTGATGAGATCGGGACGCTTGCCGAACAGCGAGCCGTACGGGCGTTCGCTGGGATCGAGCGACAGGTCGACGGTGCGCGGGTCGGCGTCGGTTCGGTAGACGGTGATGATCCGGGGCGCCAGCGAGCGGCGGCGGTCCACGGCGCGGCCACCGGCCTTGAACGCGGCGCGCGCCTCGGCCGCGCGGGCGAGGTGGTGGCGGGCGACCGCGTCGATGCGTGCGACGCGGTCGCGCTGGGCCGCCCGGTACCGCTGCAGGAACTCCGCCTCGTAGGCGGAACTGGCCGGTGGCTCGGCGAATCCGTTGGCGGGGTCGAAGGGGTCGAGTTCGGGCACGACGGACAGCGGGTCGGACTCGTCGGCGACCGACGGGTCGATGCAGGCCAGCAGGAGCCTGCCCTGCCCGGGGTGCGGGGCGAGGAAGACGGCGCCGTCGGCGAGCGGCATGGTCGCGTCGGCGAGCCGGGTGGGGCGACCGCCGGGGGTGGTGGCGATGCGCGCGCCCGGTGCGAGCGCGGCCTGCTCGAGGTAGAAGGTGTAGAGCGTGCCGCCGCCGGAGTGTCCCAGTAGGACGATCGAGTCGAAGTCCCGCTCCCGCAGGAAGACCAGACCCGCGGCGACGTCCAGCAGCGCCTGCTCGTGCACCAGGGTCAGGTCGTTGTTGACCGAGCGGGTGTGCTGGGTCCACACCGCGGCCCCGGCTTGCAGCAGCAACGGGACGAGCGGGTGGTGGGTGACGTCCTGGCGTGGGTGCATGAGGCACACCACGGTGCGCGCGCCGGGCACGGTGGTCAGCACGCCGCGCACGGTGGCGCCGTCGGCGGTGGTCAGCTCGTGCACGGTGGTGACGGCCGAGGCCGGCCGCTCCCCCGCGGCCAGGTACCGGCCGGCGCCGAGCCGGAAAGCGCTTTCCGTCACGCCGGCTCCACCCGCAGCGCGTCCTTGTCGTGCTGGGTGATGCGGCTGTCGCGGGCGACCCCGCCGACGGCGGAGTACCAGACCGCGTGGCGGCAGCCGGTGGCCCGGCGGTCGATCACGATCGCGCCCGCCGCGCTGATCTCGAAGTAGGGCCCGATCCGGCCGACGGTCACCGCCGGGTCCTCCGCGGCGACCTTCGCGACCGGCGTGTTCTCCGGGACGTCGAGGATGTAGAGCGTCGTCATCGGCCGCTCTCCTGCGCGAGTTCCCAGTCCGCGGCCCGCTCGACGATGAGTTCCGCCTTGCGCGCCAGCAGCTTGCCGAAGGTCGGCTCGGGCTCGCTCACCACGTCGATCAACGCGTCGATGGTGAGGTTCGCGTCCAGGTCCTCCTGCGGCGTCACCGGCCGCATCGCGCGGGTGATCTCGAACATGTAGCCGTTCGGGTCGTGGGTGTAGATCGACTCGATCGTTTCGTGCTGGATCTGCATCTCCACCGGCCAGTCGCTGGCGTCGAGGCGCCGCCGGTACTCCAGCAGGTCATCCTCGTCCTCGACGTGGATCGCCAGGTGGCGGGACCGGACGAAGAACTCCGGCACGTCGGCGCCGAACCGGGCGTAGACGTCACCCTTCGCGCCCGGCTCGCCGCCGATCTCGCGGCCGGCGCCGAAGTAGTAGAAGAACGCGATCCGGTCGTCGTTGCCGATGTCGAAGAAGAAGTGGATGAAGTCCGGGTGGTCCTCGGGGCCCCAGCCCGCCGCGCAGATGGAATGCACGACCGGGAAGCCCAGGACGTCCCGGTAGAACCGCACCGTCGCGGCCGGGTCGAACGTCGGGAACGCGACGTGGTCGACCCCCTGCACGCGGTGGTCCAACTCCGTCATAACCGGCCTCCTGCCTGATGGGAATGCGCCTTGCCGCACCGACGTTACGCCTCCGTTGACGAATGAGTCAACAGTTTGACTTAAGCGAAGAAGCCGCGGTGGGTGTCCTTATGTGGTTGTCATGCCGCAGCGGGCGTGGGCTTGGGTTGCGGGGTTCGTGTGAGCAGGCCGCGGATGCGGTTGCTCAGCCGGGTGGCTTCACCGGCCAGCTCGTCGTCGAACCCGACCAGCACCTCCGGCTCGGCCAGGGCCTCGTCACCGGCGTCGACCTGGCGCAGGGTGTGGGGCAGGCTGCGGTCTTGGCGGTACCCGGGTAGAGATCGGCGATGCGCCGCATCCCCAGGCCGGGCAGGTAGGCCACCTGGTGCCCGCAGGCGCGGGCGACCGCGACCGGCAGTGCACCAATCCCGGTTGATCGACCACGACCAGCAGCAGCCCATGGGCGACGCGCTTGTCGAACAGCGCCCGCAGTTTGGGTTCGCTGTTGGGAAGCGGCCCGTCACGCAGCCGCTTTCCAGTCGGATCCAGGCCGACGGCGTGATGGCAGCCCTTGCCGAACATCCAACCCGAGGAACACGCCATGACCGCTGGTCATCCACCCCGGACGCTCGTCCGGCCGGCCAACGGCACCGGGCGGAGCGACTCCGCCACGGCGTCGAAGCCGTGGGCGGGAGTCAGTCCTTGAGCAGGCGTTCCAGGTGGTCGAGGTCCTGGCGGAGCATCTTCAGCGCGGCCTCGGGCCCCTCGCCGTCGAGGGTGTGGTGGTCGGGGCGCCGCAGCGCGGCGATCGCCATCTCGGCGAGCTGGTCGGTCACGGTCTCCACGTCGTCGCGGCCGCCGGGGTGGAACCACCAGGCCACCCAGTTGCACATGCCCAGCACACCGAGCGCGGCGACACGGGCGTCGACCGGCCGGAACTGCCCGGCCCGGATCCCGTCCTCGACGACCTCGGCGATCGTCTTCAGCACGGCGCGACGGCTGTCGTCGTAGGCCGCAGTCAGTTCGTCCGGGAGCTCGGCTTCGGAGCGGATGAGCAGCCGGAACCGCGCCGGTTGCGTCGCACGGCGCCGCACGATGATCTCGACCAGCGCGCGCAGCTGGCCGACCGGGTCGAGGTCGGTGTGCGCGACCAGTTCCTTGAGCTCGTTCAGCGGCCCGTCGGTGACTTCCGTGACCAGCTTGGCGAGCAGTTCGTCCTTGCTCTTGACGTAGTAGTAGAGCGCCGGGCGGGTGATGCCGATCGCGTCCGCGATGTCCTGCAGGCTCGTTCCGGCGAACCCGCGCTCAGCGAACAGCCGGGTGGCCTGCTCGTACATCTCGTTCTCGACGAGCTCGCGGCGGGCGGTGCTGGCGCGGGCCGGCTTGTCGCTGTCCGCCGCGCCGTCGCGCCGGGCCCGCGAGGACGACTCGGCCTTCCGCCGTGCGGGCGTTCGCCGCGAACCACTGGTCATGGCGGCCATTGTAGGGGAGCCGGTCCGGGCGCCGGGTTCATCGCGCCGCCGCCCGCTCCGCCGCCAAGAGGCGGCCCGCGCCGGGCAGCACGCTCGGCAAACCGAGGTGGCGCAACAGGGTGAACGCGCCGGCCGTGGCCGCGGAGAGGACGGGGATCCCGAACTCCGCCTCGGCGGGGCCGATCAGGTCCAGTGACGGCATCTGCACGCAGGCGGAGATGACGAGCGCGTCGGCGCCGGACAGGTCCAGGCCGCGCGCGGCCGCCATCACCCGGTCGCCCGGGATGCAGCCGACCTCGGCGTTGTCCCCCACTTCGAGCGCGGCCCAGTCGAGCACCTCGAGGCCCTCGGACTCCAGGTAGGACACGACCTGTTCGGCCAGCGGGCGCAGGTACGGGGTGACCAGGGCGATGCGGCGGGCGCCGAGGGCGGCGAGTGCCTCGACGAGCGCGCCGGCGCTGGACAGCACCGCGAGCCGCTGCCCGGCTTGCGCGAGCTGTTCGGTCACCGCGGCTTCGGTGCGCCGGTGCTCGCCAGGACCTTGCGCCATGAGCGCGACGAGGCAGGCGTAGAGCACCGCGTCCACGCCCGCGTCGGACAGTTCGCCGATGCACCGTTCGCGTTGCGCGTTCATCGCCCGCAGCTCCTCCGGGGACACCTTGTGCATCCGCATCCGGCTGGAGTGGAAGGAGAACCGCGCACTGGGGTGACGCCCGAGCAGGGCGGGCACCTCCGTTTCCACGGTGACGTTGGAGCTGGGCACGACGAGCCCGATGCGGTGGGTGGTCACGGATTTCCTCCTGAGGTGGTTGCGGGAGCCGTGCTGCGCGGCCGCCCGGTCCCGGCGCGTTCGGCGGCGACCTTGCGGGCGATGTCGGCGTGCAGGCGTTTCTTGTCCATCTTCCCGACCAGGGTGCGCGGGATTTCGGCGATCAGCTCGATGCGTTCGGGCCACTTGAACTTCGCCACCTGCAGGGCGGCGAAGTGGTCCTGCACGTCGCGCAGGGTGAGCGGCTCGCCGGGCACGACGAGGTAGGCGCACGTGCGCTCGCCCAGGCGCGGGTCCGGCATGGCGACCACGGCCGCGGCGGTGATCCGGGGATGGCGGAGCAGCAACGACTCCACCTCCTCGGCGTTGATCTTCTCGCCGCCCCGGTTGATCAGATCCTTGATCCGGCCTTCGATCGTGAAGTACCGCTCCCCGTCGATCTTGCGGACCGCCGCGAGGTCCCCGGTGCGGTAGAAGCCGTCGGAGGTGAACGCCGTCGCGTTGTGCTGAGGGGCGTCGAAGTAGCCGCGGAGGGTGTAGGGGCCGCGGCAGCAGAGTTCGCCGATCTCCCCGTCCGGGACTTCGGTTTCGGTGCCGGGTTCCAGGATCCGGACTTCGTCCATTGGGGACAGTGGGGTGCCGACGGTTTCCGCGCGGGCTTCGCGCGGAGCGCCCGGGCGCGTGGTGATGAACAGCCCTTCGCCCATGCCGAACAGCTGCCCCGACCACAGGCCGCGGCGTTCCAGTCCGTCGAAGAGCGCGGGCGGCACCTTCGTGCCCGACAACACCACCTGGGTCACCGATTTCGTCGCCGCCGCGAACCCGGGCAGGCCGGCCGCCTTGAAGTGCCCGTGCCCGAGCAGGACGTGCGTGACCCGCTCCTCGGCCATCAGCGGGAACGAGACCTCCGGGTCCGCGGTGCCGAGGACCAGGCACGCGCCGACGCTGTGCGGGCCGTGGACCGCGCACACGATGCCCGCGTTGTGGATGACGGGGATCAGGTGGGCCACCCGGGTGTCCGGGCCCCAGCCCCAGGAACGCGCGTAGGCCAGGGCGTTGTACCAGTATTCGGCGTGCAGCCGCGGGATCACCTTCGGCACCCCGGTGGTGCCGCCGGAGAGCTGGAAGACCGCGACGTCGTCGGGATCGATGCCCCGCTGGATGTCCTCGACCGTCGCGCGGGCGGCCCGGGGATCGACGCCGGCGCCGAGCGACTCGACCGCGACGCCCGCGACGCCGGCGGAACCGCCCAGCACCAGCACGTGACGCAGCGTGGGGTGGTCCCGCTGCTGCTCGACGGCGAAGCCGACCAGGTCGAACCCGCGGTTGTCCGCCTCCACCAGGTGGGCGACGGCGCCGACCCGCCTGCTGATCTCGCCGATCTCGTGGCCGCGGTGCGCGGCCAGGGTGCACACCGGCACCAGCCCGGCCTTGAGCACCCCGTACCAGGCGAGGATCGCCCCGAGCCGGTTCGAGACCTGGAACAGCACCGGATCACCGGGCGTCAGCCCCAGCCCGGCCAGGCCCGCCGCGAGGAGGTCGGTGCGCTCGTCCAGTTCCCGGAAGGTGACCCGCCCGTCGAGCGCGACGACCGCGTCGCGCTCCGGATGGGCCAGCGCGACCGCATGCAGTTCGTCCGCGATCGTGGCGGTGCCCCACAGGCCCGCCTCCCGGTACCGGCGCACCACGTCACCGGGGTAGGTGACGAGCCGCTCGCCCCACCGGCTTGTCCTCATGCCGCCTCCTCGGTGAACGAGACCAGATCGCACCGGCCGCTGACCAGACCGGCCGCGAGATCGCCGCGCAAGCTCGGCGGGCCGTCCACGACCACCAGCCCACCCGCCTCCGTGCGGACCCGTTCGGCCAGGTCGAGCCGGGTCAGCACGGCCGGCCGGTCAGCGGGGCCGGTGAACCGGAAACCGTCGGCCCCGTCCCGTCGAGCTTGACGCGCCCGCGCGACGACGGCATCTCCGGCGTCGCCCCAGGGATCGGCGACGACGTCGGCGAACGTCGTGAGCGCCAGGCCGGCTGGAACGGCCGGGAGAACGCGTCGCGGGAACTCGGCCTGCTCGTGCCGCAGGGGTTGTTCCAGCACCCAGTCGACCAGGCCCTGGGCCGGGGGTGTCGAGTTCGCGTACTGCTCGGCCGCGGCGGCGACGACGTCCGGGCTGGTGGCGGCGAAGCGGTCGAGGGGGACGTTGCCCGCCCTGGTCATGTAGGCGACCATCAGCCGCTCGACCGGGATGTGCAGCCGCGACGGGAACGACTCCCACCACAACTGGCTCCGTCGCGCCAGCTCCTGCATCCGCTCCACGTCCGGGCGGCGGGAGGCCTCGTAACGCGCGAACGCCGCCGCCGCATCGGGTTCTCCGGCCAGCGCTTCGACGAGTCCGATCGCGTCCTCCATCGCGAGCTTGGTGCCCGAGCCGATGGAGAAGTGCGCGGTGTGCGCGGCGTCGCCGAGCAACACGACCCGCCCGGACGACCAGCGCTTGCACCGCACGGTGCGGAACCGCGTCCAGCGGGTCCGGTTGCCGATCAGCGGGTGCCCGCGCAGCTGCGCGGCGAACACCTGCTCCAGGTAGCGCAGCGAGGTGGTGTCCGACGCGTCGGGCGGTGTGGCGTCCGTGGAACGGTCGAACCCGGCGCGGCGCCACGTCTCCTCGTCGGTTTCGATCAGGAACGTGCTGCGGCCGCCGGAGTAGGGATAGGCGTGGGTGACGAACACCCCGTGTTCCGTGTCCACCGGGGCGAACATCGCGTCCGGCAGCGCGAACTCCGCGCCGCACCACAGGTAGAGCCCGCGGCCGACCTCGATGTCCTCGCCGAAGCCGCCGGTGCTCCGGGTGGCGCTGCTGACCCCGTCGGCGGCGATGACGATGTCCGCGTCGAGCTCGTCGGCCGCGCGCCGGGCGCCGTATTCCATGCGCACGCCCGCCTTCTCGGCGTGCCGCCGGAGCACGGCGAGCAGTTCGGTGCGGGCGACACCGATCAGGCGGTCGTTGCGGACCCGCGCGCTCCGGTCCCCCACGGTCATCGTCATGTCGTGCCGGTGCCCGGCGGCCAGGATGTCGCGCAGAGTGTCCGCGTCGGCCGCCTCGAGCCTGCGTTGCGTGCCGGCCGCCAGCCCCACGCCGAAACCGAACGTCTTGTCGGGCTCGCCCTGCTCGTGCACGACCACGTCGCACGAGGGCTGGGCCAGCTTGAGCAGACGCGCGGCGTAGAGACCGCCCGGGCCCCCGCCGAGCACCGCGGCGCGGCGTACTTGCATCCCGACCTCCAGGTTTGACGGCACTTCCCGCTCGTTGACTTCGGCGTAGAGTATTCGACGTACACGACGACAAGTCAAGCGCGGACGAGCTTGACTTCAAACATATGCGTTTAATAGTCTACGTTGCCGTAACCACTCGTGGAGCCTGGGCGTGCCCACCTCGTCGGTGCCCCCGCGGTCTCAATCCACGCAAAGGAGCGTGAGTCATGGCGTATGTCATCGGCGTGGACGTGGGCGGTACGTTCACGGACGCCGTTCTCGACGACGACGCGGGCATCGTCCTCGCGGCCAAGTCGCCGTCCACCCCGCCGGACTACTCCCGGGGTGTTCTCGACGTGCTGGAGCTGCTCGCCGAGCAGCTGGGCAAGCCGCTGGAGGAGATGCTCGCCGACACCCACCACATCGCGCACGGCACCACGTCGTCGCTGAACGCACTGGTCATGGGGAACGTGCCACCGGTCGGTTTCCTCACCACGAAGGGGCACCGGGACTCGATCTTCATCATGAACGTCGAGGGCCGCTACCTCGGCCGGTCCCCGCACGAACTGCAGAACGTGCTGGGGCAGGCCAAGGACCACACGCTGCTGCCGAAACGCCTCGCGCTCGAGGTGACCGAACGGATCGACCGCGACGGCAACGTCGTGGTCGGCCTCGACGAGGACGAGGCCCGCGCCGCGATCCGCACGCTGCTCGCCGACGGTGTGCGGGCGATCGCCGTGTCGCTGTTGTGGTCGTTCCGCAACCCGGTCCACGAACGGCGGCTGCGGGAACTGGTCGCCGAGCAGGACCCCGAGGTCTTCGTCGCGTTGTCGAGCGAAGTCAGCCCCCGCATCCGGGAGTTCGCCCGCAACGCCACCACGATCATGAGCACCCAGATCGGCCCCGGGCTGCGGGATTACCTCACCACGCTGGAGAACGCCCTCCGCGAGAACGACCTCGCCGGCCCGCTCCTGGTGATGCAGAGCAACGGCGGCGCGGTCGCGGCCAAGGAGGCCCCGGCCACCGCGATCAGCACCGTCGGCTCCGTCCTGACCGGCGGTGTCGTCGGCTCGGTGGCGCTCGGCCGCCAGCTCGGGCACCGCAACATCATCTCCACCGACGTCGGGGGCACGACCTTCCTCGCCGGGCTGGTCGTCGACGGCGAACCGGTGCGCGACACCACGACCGTGATCAACCACCACCCGATCAACGTGCCCACGCTGCGGGTGGACGCGATCGGTTCCGGTGGTGGCGCGATCGCCTGGCTCGACGCCGGCGGCAACCTCCGCATCGGGCCGCGTAGCGCGCAGGCCGTGCCCGGCCCGGCCTGCTACGGCAACGGCGGCACCGAACCGACCAACACCGACGCGAACCTGGTGCTGGGCATCCTGCCCGAGCGCGGCCTGCTCGGCGGGCGCAAACCGCTCTCGCTCGAGCTGGCCAGGCAGGCCATCGACACCCAGATCGCCAAACCGCTCGGGCTCTCGGTCGAGGAGGCCGCCGCCGCGATCTACACCGTGCAGAACGCCCAGACCGGCGACCTGCTGCGCAAAACCGTCGTCGAGGCCGGTCACGACCCGCGCGAGTTCGTGCTGTACGCCTTCGGCGGCGCCGGCCCCGCGCACTGCGCCGGCTACGCCGCCGAAGTGGGGGTCGACGAAGTGGTGGTGCCGCTGGGCCCGGTCGCCTCCGCGTTCTCCGCCTACGGCCTCGCGTCCTCGGACATCGCCCTGGCCGCCGAGCTGTCCGATCCCACCGTCGTGCCGTTCGACCCGGACCGGGCCGAACAGAACTTCCGAGACCTGGAAAAACAGGTCCGCGAAGGGCTGGACCGCCAGGGGGTGCGGTTCGACACCGTCGAGGTCCACCGCGAGATCGACATGCGCTACTCCATGCAGCTCGCGGAGGTCACCACCCCGGTCGCGGGCGGACCGCTGGACATGGCCGCGATCGAGCAAGCCGCGGCGGCGTTCGAGGAGCGCTACGCCGCGCTCTACGGCAAGGACGCCGGGTTCCGGGAAGCCGGCATCCAGGCCATCACCTTCCGGGTCCGGGGAATCGGGGTGCTGCCGTTCTCGCCGGAGCTGCCCGCGATCCCCGCCGCCACCTCGCCGGATCCCTCCGGGGCGCGAGTGGGCCGCCGCCCGGTGTGCCTCGACGCCGCCACCGGCTACGTGGACACGCCCGTCTACGACTACCGCGAACTGCGTGCCGGCCACGAGCTCGCCGGGCCCGCCATCGTCGAGGTCCCGACGACCACGGTCGTCGTGCCGGCCGGCACCACCGGCACGGTGGACTCGCTCGGCAACCTGACCATCCGCCGCACCTCCGCCAGGAGCGCCTCATGAGCATGCCCATCCCCGGTTCCGAGGTCTTCGCGAGCCGCCCGGTCGACCCCGGCGAGCTGCAGCGCTCGCTGCCCTCCACCCTGCCCACCCACACCGTCACCCAGGAGCAGATCGACGCGCTCGACCCGCTCACCTACGAGGTGGTGCGCCACCGGCTCTGGTCGGTCACCGACGAGATGGGCGAGGCGCTCAAGCGCATGTCCGGCTCGCCGATCGTCACCGACGCCAACGACTTCGACTTCGCCATCTCCGACGAACTCGGCCAGGAAGTCCAGGTCGGCCTGTACAACACGATGCTCGTCGGCGCGGTCGACCTGGCCATCTACTGGACGCTGCGCAACCGCGCCACCAACCCCGGCATCGCCGAGGGCGACATGTTCCTCACCAACGACCCGTGGGTCGGCGGTGGGCTGCACCAGAACGACGTGATGGTGTACCAGCCCGTTTTCCACGACGGCAAGCTGTTCGCCTGGACCAGCGCGATCTGCCACGAACCGGACCTCGGCGGCGTCGGGCTCGGCTCCTTCTCCCCCGCCGCGCAGGACGTGTTCTCCGAATCCCTGCCCACCCCGCCGGTCAAGGTGGTGCGCGACTTCCAGTTGCAACGCGACGTCGCCGACCTGTGGGTCCGGCGCTCCCGGGTGCCCATGCTCGTCGCTCTCGACCTGCGCGCGAAGGTCGGCGCGAACAACGTCGGCCGGGAACGGTTGCACGCGCTGATCGAGCAGTACGGGGCCGACACGGTCAAGGCCGTCATGAAGCGGATGATGGCGGACGCGGAGGCCCGGCTGCGCGGCAAGCTCGCCGCCCTGCCCGACGGCAGCTGGACCGCGACCGGTTACCAGGACCAGTCCCACGAGGGCGACCGCGGCCTGCACAAGATCACCGTGACCACCACCAAGACCGGTGATCACCTCACGTTCGACTTCACCGGCACCGACCCGCAGTCCGGCGTCGTGAACTGCACCTACGCCGGGATGCGCGGCGGCGTGATGCTCGCCCTCCTCCCCGTGCTGGCGGGCGACATCCCGTGGTCGGCAGGCGGGCTCATGCGCTGCTTCGACCTGGTCACCGAGGAAGGCACGCTCAACAACGCGACCTACCCGGCCGCCGTCGGCCGGGGCCCGATCGGCCCGGCCTGGCTCACCGGCAACCTCGTCGCCGAATGCCTGGCGCAGATGCTCGACCGCGACCTCGAACTCGGCAAGAACGTCCAGGCGACCTGTTGCGGCACCTGGGACACCGCGGTCATCGCCGGACTCGACGAGCGCGGCGAGCAACCGGCACCGTTCCTCAACATCATCATGGAGCCGATGTCCGGCGGGTACGGCGCGCGGCCGCACGCCGACGGCATCGACACCGGCGGGCTCTTCTGCATCCCGATGGGCCGCATCCCCGACGTCGAGATGACCGAGTTCCTCTACCCGGTGCTGGCCCTGTGGCGGCGTGAGGTCCCGGATTCGGGCGGACCGGGGCGGCACCGCGGCGGGGTCGGGGCATCGATCGCCATCACCCCCCATGGAACCAGCATCCCCATGGGACTCGTCCTCGCCTCCAACGGCAAGGCGGTGTCCCAGAACGGCGGCCTCGCCGGCGGGCACCCCGGCAACACCGGGCTCGACGTGCTGGCCCGGCACAGCCGCGTCACCGATCTCCTCGCCGCCGGGCGGATGCCCAGCGAGCTGTCCGAGGTCAGCGAGCACCTCGAACCGGCGCAGAACTACGCGTCCAGCCACCTGGCGCCGGGTGAGGTGTTCGTGATGACCTGGCAGGGCGGCGGAGGCTACGGCGACCCGCTGAACCGGGACCCCGAGGCGGTCGCCCGCGACCTCCGGGAACAGAAGATCACCGCCGGCGCCGCCCGGTCCGTCTACGGCGTCGTCGTCGAGAACGGCGCCGTGGACGAGGCGGCGACCGCGGCCGAAAGGGAGCGTCAGCGGTCGGCGCGACGGCAACGCTCCCGGGTCCTTCGCGTGCCCAGCGGCCGCAAGACCGACGCGACCTCGGTGAAACGCCTCGACGACAACCTCGTCGAGGTCACCGACGGGGCGCAGGCCGCGGTGGCGTGCCGCCACTGCCACGAGATCCTCGGTGACGCCACCGAGGGCGACGACCTCTCCCTCGCGATCTACGAAGGCCCGGCCACCGACGCCGGGCCCCAGATCATCGCGAACGCCGCGGACTACGTGGACGCTCCGGTGGTCTTCCGGCAGTACTGCTGCCCGTCCTGCTGGACGGCGCTGTACTCGGCGGTCGTGCCCGCCGATCACCCCACGCCGCCGCTCGCCGGGCTGATCGCGACCCCGGCAGCGTGAGGCGGGCAGGCCGGGTGGGCGATGACCGTCCACCCGGCCGGCGCACCGGGATCAGCGGGCCAGGCGCAGCGCCGAGACGAGGAAGAAGATGCCGCCGAGCACCGCGTAACCGGCCACTGTGGACAGCGACGGGTCGGCGCGGCCGGCTCCGACGACGAAGCTGATGCCGGCCAGCACGGAGATGCCGCCGCTGAGGATCATCGGCCACTGACCGCCCATCCGGCGGCGCACGAGCGCCACGACCAGCTGAACGAGCCCGGCGACGATGGCCCACACGCCCCACACGATCAGGACCGCCGGCACCCCGGAAGCGCTGCCGATCGCCACGCCGATGGCGGCGAGCAGGCTGATCCCGATGTTCACATACAGCCCGCGGGCCGCCCCGGTGGCGCGGGACGAGCGGGCGTCGACGACCGCCGCGGCCACGTCGAACAGGGGGTACACGACCACCAGCGCGGCGCCGGCCGGCGAGAGGCCGGACTTGGTGGTGAGGAACAGCAGGATCGCCCAGACGATGGCGAACGCGAACCGGGCGAAGTACAACCGGCGCAGAGCACGGGCGATCCCGCTTGCCGCGGGTGTGCCGACAGTGGTCACGATGATCCCTTCACAGGCCTGGTCGTTCGGTCGCACTGGACGAGACCGAACGTTCTATCTGTGGCAAGGATGAGGCCCGTACAGCCGGCGTGTCAAGACCGATCGTTCTATCTACCTCTGTTTGCCAAGACCGAACGTTCTCCCCGTACACTCGGGGTGAGCGGAAAGCAGGTGACAGGGTGTCGGAAGCACGATCCCGGCTGCTGGGGACAGCCAGCCGGCTCTTCTACGCGGAAGGGCTGCACTCGGTCGGCATCGACCGGATCGTCGCCGAGGCGAAGGTGACCCGCGCGACGCTGTACCGGCACTTCCCGAGCAAGGACGACCTGGTCGTCGCCTACCTCACCGCGGCGGACGACCTGATCCGCGCCCAGATCGACACCGTGCGCCAGGCCGGGCACTCCCCCGCCGACACCGTGCGCGCAGTCGCCGAAACGATCGCCGAGGGCATCCGCTCCGACGGGTTCCGCGGGTGCGCCTTCCTCAACGCCGCCGCCGAGTACCCCGCGCCCGACCACCCGGTGCACCGCGCCGTCCTGACCCACCGGCAGTGGTTCCTCGACACGATCACCGAACTGATGGCCGACGCCGGCGAGACCGAACC
Source organism: Amycolatopsis thermoflava N1165 (assembly GCF_000473265.1). Lineage (NCBI taxonomy): Bacteria > Bacillati > Actinomycetota > Actinomycetes > Pseudonocardiales > Pseudonocardiaceae > Amycolatopsis > Amycolatopsis thermoflava. The sequence goes on along the minus strand of NZ_KI421511.1, from coordinate 314,761 downwards.
CGAGCCGCACGCCAGGCACTTCGTCATGCTCCGCGACGGCGCCATGGCCGCGGGCTGCCTCACCGACCCAGCCGCGGTCTGCGAAACGTTCCTGCTCGGGGTCGAGGGGATTCTGAAGTACCGCGACGCCCCGGTGGTGGACCAGGCCGCGGTGACGACCCGCCAACGCCGCCGCCCGGCGCGGGCGTCAGTCTGACAACTGCCCGCCCGGACCGGCCGGCCGGGGATCCCACGTGCCCGTCGCGGGCGTCAGCGAAGCCGAAGGCCAAGCGGGACCTCCGGGACGCGCCGTCAGGCGTCCCGGCGTCGTTCAGCGCTCGTCGATCTGGATCGTGTGCATCGCGGCCTCTTCGGCCGACGCGCCGGCTCCGTCGATGCCGATGTCGCGTGCGTAGAGGTCCACCTCGGCCTCGCCGTCGGCCAGGGCGATCAGCCGGCCGGTCCGCGAGTCGCCGACCTCGTCGTCCAGCAGTTCGCCGTCCGTGTCGTACGCGTCGCCCAGGCCGTCGCCCTCGTCGGCGCCGGACTCGGCCACCTCGCGCGCCAGACGCGCGGACAGCTCCTCCCCCGTCGCCTCCTCGCGCGCCGTCGTGCCCCAGCCCTGCGTGGCCCACGGTCGTTCCGCCGCCGAGTAGCCCTCGTCCAGCGGGTCGGCGGGGCCCCTGGTGTCCAATGTGTCCGATGCGTCCAGCTGCTCGTAGACGTCGTCGTCGATCTCGTCGCGGTCCATGGTGCGCTCCCGTTCGTGCGAGCCTGCGCACAGCATCGCACGAACGGGAGCGCGCGCATCAGGGCGTCAGGATCGCGCGGCCCCGGATGCGGCCCGCATCGAGGTCGTCGATCGCGTCCTGGAACCGCTCCAGCGGGTACTTCGTGGTGTGCAGCCGCACCTTGCCCTGCGCCGCGAGCACCATCAGCTCGCACAGGTCGGTGTAGGAACCGACCAGGTTGCCGATGAAGTTGATCTCCGTGGAGATGATGTCGATCGTCGGCACGTCGATGTTCTCGCCGTACCCGACCACGTGGTAGTCCCCGGCCCGGCGCAGCATCCCGACGCCGTCGCGCGTCGCGCCGCCCTCCCCCACGAAGTCGAGCACCACCTCGGCCCCAGAACCGCCGGTCAGGTCGAGCACCTCCTCCACCTGCCGCCCCTCGGCGACGACCCCGTGGTCGGCGCCGATCGACACGGCCAGCTTCACCGCGTCCGGGTTGCGGTCGACCACGATCAGCTCGGCCGCCGTCAGTGCCTTGAGCACCTGGATGCCGATGTGCCCGAGCCCACCCGCGCCGATCACCACGCACCGGTTCCCCGGCCGCAACCGCCGCGCCGCCTTGGCCGCCGCGTGGTAGGCGGTGAGCCCGGCGTCGGCGAGCGCGGCGACGTCGGCCGGCTCCAGCGAATCGTCGATGCGCACCACGCTGCGCGCCGAGGTCTTCAGGTACTCCGCGTACCCGCCGTGCGTGTCGATGCCCGGGAACGCACTGGCCGAGCAGTGCACGTCGTCCCCGGCGCGACAGGCCGCGCACAGCCCGCACGTGATCAGCGGGTGCACGATGACCTTGTCGCCTTCCGCGACGTTGGTGACCGCGCTGCCGACGGCGTGCACCCAGCCGGCGTTCTCGTGGCCGATCGTGTACGGCAGGGTGACGCCGGACTTCTCGGCCCACTGCCCTTCCAGGATGTGGATGTCGGTGCGGCACACGCCGGCCCCGCCGATCTTCACGATCACGTCCCAGGGCCCGGTGACCTCCGGTTCCGGCACCTCGGTCATCCGCAGGTTCTCGTGGTAGCCCACGACCTGTACTGCCTTCACGACACCTTCTCCTTCACGGGTGACTGGTCCGCCGCCGACTCCGGGTAGCGCGTCCGGAGCAGGCCACGGCAGAAATGGGCGTTGCCGTCGATCGAGATGCGGATGGACCGCGCGAACCGCAGCCGCAGCGGCACTTCCTCGCGCGGGTAGCGGTTGCCGTCGTCGTCGACGAGCGCGAACGCCGACGGCTCGGTGCTCAGGCCGAGCGCCTCGCGGCGGCGCAGCAGCGCGGTCGTCGCCGGGCCGGGTGGCAGGTCGCCGAGGACGACGTCGTGCAGCCCGTCCTCGGGCAGGCCGGCCCGCAGCATCGCGGTGAGCACGCGTTCCATCGCCGCGGTGTGCGCCTTGCGGCGGAACGTGGCGCGCAGCTCCGCCAGGCTCTCCTCGGCCTCGTGCCCGAAGGTGCCGCGGTAGCCGGCGTCGGCGGCCAGCCCGCGGTTGATCAGGTCCGAGTCGTGGTGGTCGTCGAGGAACACCGCGACCTCACCGGCGCCCGGCAGCGCGGACAGCGCGTCCTTGGCGTCGGAGGCCATCAGGTAGGCGAAGTTCGGCGAGCAGAACGACGTCGGCAGCCGCAGGTGCACGGTCACGGCGGATCCGGACACCTCCAGGGACCGCACGAACCCGAGGTCGGTGATGGGCTCGTCCAGCTCCGGGTCGATCACCGTGTCCAGTGCGCGGCGGGCCTGCGCTTCGGTGACCATCACGCCACCGCCACGGCCTGCGGCTCCTCACGCGGGAGCTGTAGCTCGGCGGGCACCGGGATGTCGTACATCGCGGCGGCGTTGAGCCCGAGGATCTTCTTCTTCTGGGCGGTGGTCAGCGGCGCGTACTCGGTCATGTCCTCCGGGATCTGGAAGTCGACGAACCGCTCGACCAGCCACCGCGGTGTCCAGAGCGCGTAGTCGCTGGAGAACTGGATGCGGTTCTCGTCCAGCCAGTACAGCAGTTCGCCGATGATCTGCGCGAAGTACCGTGGCCGGGTGTGGATGAACGGGATCGCGACCGCGAGTCCGGCGTGGACGTTGGGTTCCTGCGTGGCGATCCAGCAGAAGTCCTCCAGCCGCGGCAGTCCGCAGTGCTCGACGACGAAGTTCAGGTCGGGGAAGTCGGTGGCGACCTTGTCGATGTCGGCGACGTCGAAGGCGTCCCGGTCCAGCGGCCGGATCGTCGGTCCCTTGTGGACGTGGATGTTGCGGATCCCCAGTTCCTGCGCGGCTTCCAGGTACTTGTAGGACCACGGATCGTCCAGTTTGTACCCGCGGGAGTCGCCCTGCCATTCGGCGGTGTAGAGCTTGACGCCCTTGAGGCCGAAGCGTTCCGCGTCGCGGCGCAGCTGGTCCAGCCCGGCCTGCTCGAAGCGCGGGTCCCAGAAGTGGTTGTAGGTCAGCTTGTCCGGGTGGGCCTGGGTGAGGGCGAAGGCTTCCTCGGTCTGGCCGAAGCCGCGCTCGTAGAAGGCGCCGAGGTGGGCGGGCTGGAAGATGGCGTGGTCGACGTAGCCGTCTTCGAACAGGTCCTTCATCAGGCGCGCGCCGCCCTGGTAGAGGTAGTCCTCGTAGGGCCACACCTCGGACTCCGGGCTGAGGTTGCGGTGGTAGTCGTAGAAGCAGTCGATGAACTGCTTGCCGTGGATGTTGCGCTGGTTCTCCGGGCGGGCGTCCCACAGCGCGATGTGGGCGTCGACGATGAAGTAGCTTTCGCCGTCCTTGGTGTACATCAGTCCGGGTCCTTCCGACGTGGCGACCGTGGCACGTGCACCGGTGACGGTAGGTAGCCGGACGCCGCGGCGGGCCCCGGTGGAGTCTCAATATGAGACAGTCGGACGACCTGCCTGTCCGGCGCGGCGCGGTAGCCTCGCCGGAAGACGCAACGATGCGGACGGGAGGTCGCCGATGGTGGATCAGCGGGCGGTCCTGCCGCCCCGGCTGGCCGCGTCCTGGCAGCGCAGCAGGCAGTACGGGGTGTCACCGGAGACGGTGCGGCCGGCGTTCACCGGCACCGTCGACCACGATTCGCTGTTCTTCGAGTGCGGCCAGGAGGTGCTCTCCGGCCTGCACACGACCCTGGCCAACGAACCGGTCAGCCTGATGCTGACCGACAGTGACGGCCTGGTGCTGAGCCGGCTGTGCGACGACAGCACCATCCTCCGTTCGCTGGACCGGGTCCACCTGGCACCGGGCTTCTCCTACGCGGAGCGCGACGCCGGCACCAACGGGCTCGGCCTCGCGCTGGCCGACCGCGCCCCGTCACTGGTGTCCGCCGAGGAGCACTACTGCACGGGCCTGTGGGGCTACACCTGCGCCGCCGCGCCGGTGCTGGAGCCGGGCACGAACCGGTTGATCGGCAGCGTCAACCTCACCACATGGTCGAGGTCGTCGAAGGAACTGCTGCTGGCGCTGGCCCAGGCCGCGGCGGGCAACACGGCCGCGCTGATGCTCGCCCGGTCGCACGGCCACCTCGCGCCGCCCAGTCCGCGTGGCGAGGTCTTCCACGTCTACTCCGACCGGCTGCCCGACGTCGCGGCGAACCTGTCCGGCGCCTGGTCCGACGCGCTCGCCGAAGCCCGCACGGCCATGGAGCACGGCCGTGTGGTGTGCGTGACCGGCGAGCCGGGCAGCGGGAAGGCCGCGCTGGCGTCGATGGCCCGCCGGTCGGTGCGCCCGCGGGAACGCGTCCTCAACGCCCGGCCGCCCGCGCCGCAGGACGCGGCGTCGTGGCTCGCGCTGTGGACGCCGGAGGTGGGCAAGGCCGACACGTGCGTGATCCTCTCCGGCGCCGACGCGCTGCCCGCCTACGCCGCGGAGGAGCTGGCCGCGCTGTTCGCCTCGGCGCGCGGAGGGTTCGTGTTGACGGCCGCCGACCACGCGGGCGTGCCGGACGCGCTGCGGGCCCTGGTCGACACTGTCGTCGAGGTGCCGGCGCTGCGGTACCGGCCGGACGACGTCCTCCCGCTGGCCGGGCACTTCGCGCGGGAGAGCCGCGGCCGCCCGGTCACCTTCACGCCGGCCGCCTCGCGGGCGCTGACGGCCTACCCGTGGCCGGGCAACGTCCGCCAGCTGCGGCAGGTGGTGCGCGAGGCCGTGTCGCGGGCTGATGTCGTCGACACCCGGCACCTGCCGCCGGAGGTGTTCACCAGCCCCGGCCGCCGCCTGACGCGGATGGAGGCCGTGGAGCGCGACGAAATCGTGCGCTGCCTGACCAAACCGGGCACGACGGCCGCGCAGGTGGCGTCGATGCTGGGCATGAGCCGCGCCACGGTGTACCGCAAGATCGCGCAGTACGGGATCAAGGTGCCGCGCCGGTAGGTACGCTTCCGCGTCATGCCCACCGAACGTCCCGGGATCCCGACCGTCGGCGGTGAGCGCGAACTGTTGCGCGCCCACCTCGACTACCACCGCGCCACGCTGGCCTGGAGGTGCGACGGACTGTCCGATGCGGACCTGCGCAAGCAGTCCATGCCGCCGTCGACGCTGTCGCTGCTCGGGCTGGTGCGGCACATGGCCGAGGTGGAGCGCGCGTGGTTCCGGCGGACGATCAACGGGGAGGCGGAGCTGCCGCTGGTGTGGTCGGACGAGGGCGATTTCCAGGTGGCCTACGACGCGCGGGAGTCCACGCGGTCGGAGGCGTTCGCGGCGTGGCAGGCCGAGGTCGAGCACGCCCGGCGCATCGAGGCGGCGGCCGAGTCGCTCGACCTCGTCGTGCACTCGCCGCGCTGGGGCGCCGACGTGTCGCTGCGCGCGGTGATGCTGCACATGATCCACGAGTACGCCCGGCACAACGGGCACGCCGACTTCCTGCGCGAGGGCGTCGACGGGGTCACCGGCGCCTGACGTGCGAACCGCGCCGCGGCGCGGTAGGTGTGGTGTCGTGGACCCGGCACAGGCTTTGCGGCAGATCGCGTTCGAGCTGGAGCGCGCGGGCGCGCCGACCTACCGGGTGCGGGCGTTCCGGCGCGCGGCGGCCGTGGTGGCGGGGTTGCCGCCGGACGAGCTGGCCGAGCGGGTCCGGCTCGGCACCCTGAAGGCGCTGCCGGGCATCGGTCCGGCGACCGCGCAGGTGGTGGAGCAGGCGTGCGCCGGCGAGCAGCCGGACTACCTGGCGAAACTGCTCGCGGAGGCCCCGGAGCCGGACCGGTCGGGGCTGCGGGGTGAGTTGAAGGGCGACTGCCACACCCATTCGGACTGGTCGGACGGCGGCAGCCCGATCGAGGAGATGGCCGAGGCAGCGCGGGCGCTGGGGCACGAGTGGATCGCGCTGACGGATCACTCGCCGCGGCTGACGGTGGCGAACGGGCTGTCGGCCGAGCGGCTGCTGCGGCAGCTCGACGTGGTGGCGGAGCTGAACGAGAAGCTCGCGCCGTTCCGGATCCTGACGGGCATCGAGGTCGACATCCTCGAGGACGGTTCGCTCGACCAGCGCGACGACCTGCTGGAGCGGCTGGACGTGGTGGTGGCGAGCGTGCACTCGAAGCTGCGGATGCCGTCGGAGCCGATGACCGAGCGGATGCTGGCGGCGGTGCGGAACCCGCTGGTCGACGTCTTGGGGCACTGCACGGGGCGGATGGTGATGGGCCGCGGACGCCCCCAGTCGCAGTTCGACGCCGAGCGGGTGTTCGAGGCCTGTCGTGAGAGTGGGACCGCGGTGGAGATCAACTGCCGCCCGGAACGCATGGACCCGCCCGACGACCTGCTCGCGATGGCCGCCGGGATCGGCTGCGTGTTCACCATCGACACGGACGCCCACGCGCCGGGGCAGCTGGACTGGCTCGGAAACGGGACGGTGCGCGCGGAGGCCGTGGGCATCGGGCCGGAGCGCGTGCTGAACACACTGAGCGCCACACAACTGGGCGGCTGACGGGCCTGATTCCTCCAACCACAGCCAGGCCCGCCCGTGGCCGGAACTTGCGGCCTGCCCGCCCCCGCACTCCCGCGGCACCGCCGCAGCGCTCGCGCCCACGCGGCTCGGCGCCCTCGCGGCTCTCGCCCTCGCGGGCCTGCCTACCGCGACCCGCACCCTCGCCGCACCGCCACCGCCCTCGCACTCTCACGGCCCGGCGCCGTCGCGGCGCGCCGCCTTCGCGGCTCTCGCCCTCGCGGGCCTGCCTACCGCAACCCGAACCCTCGCGGCCCGCCGCCTCCGGCGGCATCCGCGGCACCGCCGCGAACCCGCCGCATCACCGGCCTCGCGGCCCGCCGCCCTCGCGCGCCTGCCCGACCCACGCCCTCACAGCCCTCACAGCCCTCGCACCCTCGCGGGCCTTCCCGCCGCCCTCGCCGTCGCGGCCCGCCGCCTCCGGCGGCACCTGCGGCACCGCCCCACCATCCCTTCCCGCCACCCCTCCCCCAGCTCCCCCGGGCCCCTCTGCGCAGCTCACCCGCCCGCACCCGCTGCCGTGCGCGCCACTCGCGCCCGTGTCACCGTGATGTTGTGCTGACCGTGCTGCTGGCGGTGCTCGCCGCCGTCGCGAATGCCGCGGGTGCCGTCCTGCAGCGGGCCGGGGCGCGGAGGCAGCAGGGCAGCGACCTCGACGTCGGCGCGCTCAAGGGGCTCGTCAGGACCCCGGTGTGGGTCGCGGGGGTCGTCGTCATGCTCACCGGGCTCGTGTTGCAGGCGGCGGCGCTCGCGACCGGGCCGATCGTCCTCATCCAGCCGATCATGGTGTCCGAGCTGGCGGTCACGCTCGTCCTGGCGGGGCTGGTCTTCCGCACCCGCCTCGGGATCCGGGACTGGGTCGCCGCGGTCGGGATGGCCGTCTCCGTCGGGCTGTTGCTGTTCGCGCTCGCCCCCGGCGGTGGGGACGCCCGGGGCGTCTCCGCGCTGGAGTGGCTGCTCGGCTGCGCCGTGACGATCACCTGTGTGGGCGTGCTGTTCGTTGCGGGCAAACGGGACGAGACCACCCACAGCGCGGCGTTCCTCGGCGCCGCGGCGGGGCTGTGGTTCGGGTTCACCGCGGTCCTCATGGCCGGGGTGACCGCGGCGCTCACAGCGGGCGGCGTGCCGGGGTTGTTCAAGGCGTGGCAGACCTACGCGATGCTCGTCGCCGGGCCTGCCGGGTTCTTCCTGCTGCAGACCGCACTCCGGGCCGGGCGGCTCGTCGCCGCCCAGCCCGGGCTCGTCCTGGCCAACCCGCTCGTCGCGCTGGGCTGGGGTCTGCTGGTGTTCGGGGAGCACGTCCGCGGCGGGCCGTGGATCGCGCTGGAACTGGTGGCCGCCGGCGGTCTGGCCGGGTGCACCGTGCTGCTGGCCGGGTCGCCGCTGCTGCGCGACGAGGACCCGGCCCCGCAGCCCGCTTGACTCACACCCCGGCCGGGACGCGCTCCACCCGCTCGGCCGCGCGGCGGCGCAGCAGGCTGCTCAGCGCGAACCGGCCCGGCCCGGCGACCGCGATCAGCAGGAACACCCACGCGTACAGGGCCGCGGTCTCGCCCATGTTCTGCAGCGGCAGCAGGGCCAGCGGCTGGTGCACGGAGAAGTAGGCGTAGGCCATCGCGCCGGAGCAGATCAGCGCCGCGCCACGGGTGCCGAGGCCGAGCAGCACCAGCACCCCGCCTGCCAGCTCGATGACGCTCGCCCACCAGGCCGGCCACGCCCCGAGCGGCGCGGCGCCGCCCTGTCCGTCGATGCCGCCGAACGCGCCGAACCCCTGCAGCCCGTGGAAGGCGAACAACAGTCCGACCACGATGCGGACGACGCCCAGGACGACGGGGGTGAGGTGGGTCTGCGAAACCGGAATGCGAGCCATGATCGATCCTTCCTCCGAAGTTGCTGTCACCAACACGTCGAAGGAACCCGAGCCGGATCGACAACTCGCCCGATTATTTTTCCGGCGAAGTCACCATTGCTGCGGCGGCGGGCCGTAACCCGGCGGCGGCGCCTGGTACGGGCCCGGCTGCTGCGGCGGGCGCTTGCCCCACTCGCACCAGCGGCCGGTGAGCGGCACCAGCGCCAGGACGAGCGTCGCGATCGCGGGCGACAGCGCGACCAGCAGGCCGCCGAAACCACCGCCGATCGCGGTCGCGCTGTCGAGGTCCCTGGTGAACCGGTCGTCCGAGGACAGCACGACCAACGCGACCAGCCCCTGCGCGATGTGCAGCGCGCTGCCCGCGGCGACCAGCCAGCGGCCCGCGGGCTTGCGCAGGAACAGCAGGATCGCGCCGGGCAGCAGGGTGGCGAACTCGAGCAGGTACACCGTGCCCTGGAAGATCACCAGCCACTTGAGGTCCTCGACCACGTCGTCGACGACGCCGAAGTTCATGATCCCGATGACGACGCCCCACAGGGCGCCGAGGATGGCCAACACCCCGGCGGTGATCGCGGTGCCACCACTGGGCGGTTGCTGGAGGGAGTACTGGTCGCCGGGGTAGGGCGGGGGCGCGGCCGGGTACTGGCCCGGCTGGGGCGGGTACGTCATGGGAACCTTCCGATCGGACTTGACCGGCGTGATCCAAACAGACGGGCCACCCGCGCGTGGCGGAAGTGACCGATTCGCGACCCGGATCACCGGTGCGAGTGAGGCGCCCAGGAGTACGGGCCGCGGCGCGCGCCGGCCACCGCCCGCGGCGGTCTCGTCGATCGCGGCACCTCGCGCACTCGCCGGAGCTGACACCGCCCGGGCAACACCTAAGATCAGCCGGTGGCCCAGACCGAGCAGCAGCAGGCGTTCTTCACCGCCGACGGCGACGAGCTGGCGCCGGATCCGGTGGCGCGCAGCTGGTGGAACCCGGCGATGATCCACGGCCGCCTGCTGGGCGGGCTCGCCGCGCGGGCGCTGGAACGCGAGCAGGCCGCGCCGGGCCTGCACTTCAGCAGGCTGACCGTGGACCTCTTCCGCAACGCGCCGCTCGCCCCGGTGCGCGTCGAGACCGCGCTCGTGCGCGACGGGCGCCGGATCCGGGTCGCGGACGCACTGGTGCACGGCGCGAACGGGCTCGTCGCGCGTGCGACGGCCGTGTTGCTGCGCAGCGGTGAGCAGCCCGCCGCGCCCGTTCCGGCCACCCCGGCCTGGGACGCGCCGCCGCCCGAGGAGCTGTGGGAGCCACGGGAACAGGGCTGGGCGATCTGGCGATTCGACGAGCACAACCAGCCGCTGCGCACCGGGTGTGGAACGGGGCGGCGCCGGGCGTGGCTGCGCGAGTCGCGGGAACTGGTCGCGGGCGAGGCGCTGTCGCCGTTCGTGCGGGCCGCGCTGGCGGCCGACACCGCGAGCCCGCTCGCCCACGCCGGCGCCGAGAGCCTGGACTTCATCAACGCCGACTACACGTTGTCGCTGAGCAGGCTGCCGCTGTCGGACGCCATCGGGCTGGAGTCCTCGGGTCACCTCAGCGAGGACGGGATCGCCGTCGGGCACTGCACCCTGCACGACACCGCCGGGCCGATCGGGTTCTGCCTCACCACGGCGGTCGCGAACCCGGGCCGCAAGGGCTGACGGTTCGTTTGGGCGGCCGGCCGACGGGAATCCGACCGGATCACCGATGGGAGGCTCCCATGAACGGCAACGCGAACAACCAGCCGGAGTCGGCGCCGGGCATCCCGGAGTCCGATCCGCCGCAGGGCGGGCCGAACGCCGACAACGACACGCCCAACCCGGCCGACCTCGCGCCTGGTTTCGGCGGCACGTCCCGCACCCGGCCGCTGAGCACCGAGGAGGAGGACCAGACCGGCAACGGCTCGTGACCCCGGCCTGATCGAGCCCGCCGCCGCGGGCGCCGGAGCCGCCGGCCCGGCGGCATGAGCGAGGAGGAGTCGTTCCGCAGCGGCGCGGATCGGCGCGGGCGGGTCTCGCCGGTCACTGGACCGGGGGACCTCCCGCTCCGCGGCGGCGCGCCGGTGCCAAGATGACGATCTTGGGGGACGTGGCAGGGGGCCGCGTCGTGACTGGGGGACACGATGGCGGCGCTCGGCCACGCACGGATCACCCACGCCCGCCTGCGCTGGATCACCCGCGCCGCCGCCGTGGTCCTCCTCCTCACCACGGTCGGCTGGGTGCTCGTCTTCCAGGGCTTCCTCGACCTGCACGTCTACCGCACCGGCGGCTTCGCCTGGCGGACCGGCACCGCGCTGTACGAGCCGGGCTTCGCGGCCCTCGTGCCGGGCATGCCGCTGCCCTTCACCTACCCGCCGTTCGCCGCGATCCTGTTCGCGCCCGTCGAGCTCCTCCCGTGGCATGTGGCGAAGTTCGCGATCAGCCTCGCGTCCGCAGCCGCCCTCGCGGTCACCACCACGATCACCGCCCGGCGCCTGGTCGCCGACCGCGCCGCCGCGGACGCCCTCGGCATGTCGGTGGCCGCCCTGTGGGCGCTCTTCGAGCCGGCCCGGCAGACCATCGGGTTCGGGCAGATCAACCTGATCCTGATGGCCCTGGTCGCCGCCGACTGCCTGCTCCCCCGCACCCGCTGGCCGCGCGGGCTCCTGGTCGGTGTGGCGGCGGCGATCAAGCTCACCCCGGCCGTTTTCGTGCTGCTGTTCCTCCTCCGCGGCCGCTACCGGGCCGCCGCCACCGCGGTCGCGTCCTTCACCGCCTGCGGGCTCGCCGCGCTGCTGCTCGCGCCGCGCGACTCCGCGCAGTACTGGCTGCACACCCTCTTCGACCCGGCACGCATCGGCGGCCTCGCCTACGCCTTCAACCAGAACATCCAGGCCGTCCTGGTCCGCCTGCTGCCCGCGAACACCCTGCTCTGGGCAGTGCTGGCGGCCGCCGTGATGGCACTGGCCGCGACCGCCGCGCGCCGCGACCGCGACGACGTCACCGCTCTGCTCGCCATCGCCGCAGGCGGGCTCCTCGCCTCGCCGGTGAGCTGGTCGCACCACTGGGTCTGGGTCCTGCCCGCCGCCGTGGCCGTGCTGGTCCGCGCCCCGCGCTGGACCCCGGTGCTGCTGGTCTTCGCCGTCGCGCCGCATTCGTGGCTGCCGCAGACGCACGACCTCGAGATGCACTGGACGTGGTGGCAGCACCTGCTGGGGTCGTCCTACGTTCTGGTGACCATGGTCGCGCTGTATAGGTCGTTATACGCCGGGAATTCGGCATCGGCCCCGATCGTTGAACAACACGGCCGCCGGTTTCGCCCGTCCCGATCTGGCGACACCGGCGGCCCTGGTACCGGCACCGCCCGCCCGGTAGCGTCCGGGGAGTCCGAGGACGTGATCAACACGGTGAGGTGAGACGGTGCCGTCCCTGCTCGTCGCGAACCGGGGCGAGATCGGCGTCCGGATCCTCGGAACCGCCGCCGGCCTGGGCTTCCGCACCGTCGCCGTGTACCCGCCGGACGACGCCGACTGCGCCCACGTCACCCGCGCCGACCATGCGGAACGCCTCGACGGCAGCTACCTCGACGCGGCCGCGATCGTGGCCGCCGCGCAGCGCACCGGCTGCGAGTTCCTGCACCCCGGCTACGGATTCCTGTCCGAAAGCCCCGAACTCTCCCGCCGCTGCGCCGAGGCCGGCATCCGCTTCGCCGGACCGTCCCCGGAAGCCCTGGAACTGTTCGGCGACAAGACCCGGGCCCGCGCACGCGCCCGCGAGCTGGGCATCCCCGTCCTCCCGGGCACCGACGGCCCCACCGACGCGGCCGCGGCCGAGGCGTTCTTCGCCGAGCACGGTGCCGTGATGGTCAAGGCGCTCGTCGGTGGCGGCGGACGCGGCATGCGGCCGGTGACCGACGCCGCCGACCTGCCCGCCGCGCTGCGCCGGTGCGCCTCCGAGGCCGCGGCCGCGTTCGGCGACGGCTCGGTCTACCTCGAACGCCTCCTCCCCCGCGCCCGCCACGTCGAGGTGCAGATCGCCGCCGACGGCGAGACGGTGCTCGCGCTCGGCGACCGCGACTGCAGCCTCCAGCGCCGGCGCCAGAAGCTCGTCGAAATCGCGCCCGCGGCGCTTGACCGGGACCTGCGAAAGCGTTTGCACGAAGCCGCCACCGCGCTCATCGGGTCCACTGTGTACCGCGGTCTGGCCACTGTGGAGTTCCTGGTCGACGGCGACGACTTCGTGTTCCTGGAGGTGAACCCGCGGCTCCAGGTCGAGCACACCGTCACCGAGGAGGTCACCGGGCTCGACCTGGTCGAGATCGGGCTCCGCATCGCCGCCGGCGAGCCGCTGGACCGCACCGCCCCCGAGCCGCGCGGGGTGGCGATCCAGGCCCGCGTCAACACCGAGACGGTGCGACCGGACGGGACCGTGCTGCCCGGCGGCGGCACGCTCACCACGTTCCAGCCGCCCACCGGGCGCGGCGTCCGCGTGGACACCCACGGCTATCTGGGCTACCCGGGCAACCCGCGCTACGACTCGTTGCTGGCCAAGGTGATCGTCACCGGCCCCGACCTCACCGCGGCCGCCGCCCTGGCTCGCCGCGCGCTCGGCGAGTTCGCCATCGCCGGCCCGCCGACGAACCTCGCCCTGCTCCGGGCGCTCCTGGCCGAGCCGCTCGACGCCGTCGACACGAGCTTCGTGGACCGCCACCTGCCGGACCTGGTGGACGAGATCGCCGGGCCTGCCGCCGCGCCCGGCACGGTCACCGCGCCGCAGCAGGGTGTCGTGGTGCAGGTGTGCGTGGCCGAGGGCGAGACCGTGACGGCCGGTGCGGAACTCGTCGTGCTCGAGGCGATGAAGATGGAGCACGTGATCACCGCCGAGCGGGGTGGCGTCGTGCTGGGTGTCGCGGTCAAACCCGGCGACGCGGTGACCGCCGGGGCGGTGCTGGCGACCCTGCGGGAGAACGGCGACACGACCGCGGCCGGCGAGGTGACCGGGGCCGATCTCGACCACGTGCGGCCGGACCTCGCGGAAACCCTGGCGCGGCACGAGATCGGCCTGGACGCCGCCCGCCCGGACGCGGTGCGCAAACGCCACTCCGCCGGACGCCGGACCGCGCGTGAGAACGTCGAGGACCTGTGCGATCCCGGCAGCTTCACCGAGTACGGCGCTCTCGCGATCGCGGCACAGCGCCGCCGCCGGGATCTCGGCGACCTGATCCGCCGCACCCCCGCCGACGGCATGGTCACCGGAACCGCGACCGTCGGCGGCCGTCCGGTCGTGGTGCTGGCCTACGACTACACCGTCCTGGCCGGCACGCAGGGCGTGCACAACCACCGCAAGACCGACCGGATGCTGCGGATCGCGCGCGACCGGAAGCTGCCGGTGGTGCTGTTCGCCGAGGGCGGCGGAGGCCGGCCGGGCGACACCGACACCTCCGCGGTCGCCCAGCTGGACGTGCCGACGTTCCGGATGGCCGCCCAGCTGGCCGGCGAGGTGCCGACGGTCGCGATCGTCTCCGGCTACTGCTTCGCCGGGAACGCGGCGCTCGCCGGGGTGTGTGACGTGGTCATCGCGACCGAGGGCAGCTCGCTGGGCATGGGCGGCCCGGCGATGATCGAGGGCGGCGGCCTCGGCGCCGTCGCGCCCGGGGACGTCGGGCCGATGCCGGTGCAGTACGCCAACGGGGTCGTCGACGTGCTGGTCGCCGACGAGGCCGAGGCGGTGGACGTCGCTCGGCGTTACCTGTCCTACTTCGCCGGCCCGGCCGAGGCGGGCGAGCCGCACGACCAGCGACGGTTGCGGCACCTGGTCCCGGAGAACCGCGTCCGCGTCTACGACGTGCGGCCGGTTCTGTCCACAGTGGCCGATCCGGGCAGCCTGCTGGAACTGCGGTCCGGGTTCGGCGCCGGGGTGATCACCGCGCTGGCCCGGATTGGCGGGATCCCGGTCGGCGTGCTGGCGAACAACCCGGGCCACCTGGGCGGCGCGATCGACGGCGACGCCGCCGACAAGGCCACCCGGTTCGTGAACCTGTGCCGTGCGCATTCACTGCCGGTGGTGTCCTTCGTGGACACTCCCGGGTTCATGGTGGGCCCGGAGGCGGAGAAGACCGCGACGGTGCGGCGGTTCGGCGACCTGTTCGTCGCCGGGGCGAGGCTGACCGCGCCGCTGGTCGCGGTGGTGCTGCGCAAGGCCTACGGCCTGGGCGCGATGGCGATGACCGGGGGTTCCCTGCACGCGCCTGCGCTGACCGTGGCGTGGCCGACCGGCGAGTTCGGCGGCATGGGCCTGGAGGGCGCGGTGCGGCTGGGTTTCCGCAAGGAGCTGGAGTCGATCGCCGACCCGGAGGCCCGTCACGCCCGCTACACCGAGCTGGTCGCCGAGTACTACGAGCGCGGCAAGGCCCTGAGCACGGCGACGGTGTTCGAGATCGACGACGTGATCGACCCGGCGGACACCCGGGAACGGATCGTCCGCACCCTCACCGCCGCCACCTGAGCGCGGAACTCGCGCCCGTCGAGTGGAACTCACGCGCACGCGGACCCACCTGGCCAACGCGGAAATCACACCGCTGGGCGTGGCAGTCACACCCGCGAAGGTGCAACCCACCCGGCCAGGCGTGGCACCCACGCCCAGCCGGGCCGGCGGCTCACCAGCGGTCGTGCACCTGCGCGCGGATCCGCCGGTCGTACAGCTCCCGCACCGCCTCCAGTGTCGACGGCGGCAGCGGCTCCAGCCCAGCGGCCGCGGCGTTGGCGCGCGCCTGTTCCGGCGACCGCGCGCCCGGGATGACCGACGTCACGCCCGGCTGCTGGATGATCCACCGCAACGCCGTCTGCGCGGGCGTCGCCCCGGCGGGGGCCAGCTCACTGAACTCCGCGGCCGCCTCCACGCCCGTCGCGTAGTCCACCCCGCTGAACGTCTCGCCCTGGTCGAACGCCTCGCCGTGCCGGTTGAACGTGCGGTGGTCGTCCGCGGCGAACACAGTCTCCTTCGTGTACCGGCCGGACAGCAGGCCGGACGCCAGCGGCACCCGCGCGATGATCCCGACCCCGGCCTCGGCCGCCGCGGGCAGCACCCGCTCCAGCGGCTTGAGCCGGAACGGGTTGAGGATGATCTGCACGCTCGCGGTGCCCGGCCGGGCGATCGCGGTCAGCGCCTCGTCGCAGGTCTCCACGCTCACCCCGTACGCGGCGATGCGCTTCTCCGCCACCAACGCGTCCAGCGCGTCGTACACCGCGTCCCGCGAGTACACCGGCGTCGGCGGGCAGTGCAGCTGCACCAGGTCGAGCGTGTCCACCCCGAGGTTGGCCCGCGACCGGTCGGTCCAGGCCCGGAAGTTGTCCAGCGTGTACTCGGCCGGGTCGAGCGGCGCGCGCCTGCCCATCTTGGTCGCCACGAACACGTCCGGGTGCTCCCGCAGGAACCGCCCGATGATCTGCTCGCTGCGCCCGTCGCCGTAGACGTCCGCGGTGTCGAAGAACGTGACACCGGCCTCGGCCGCGGCCGACAGCACCGCGAGCGCCTGCTCCTCGCCGACCTCGCCCCAGTCCGCGCCCAGCTGCCACGTGCCGAGCCCGACCACCGACACCGCCCGGCCGGTCCGGCCGAGTACCCGTTGCTCCATGCCGCCGATACTAGGCGCCCCCACCGACAGTCCCGCGGCCGCGCGCAAACCGCCCGCGAGATCACAAAACCCCCACACGAGCGCACTTAAGCTGGACCGGGTGACCACCACCCCGGCCCCCACCCGCGCCCCGCGGATCCTCGCCCTGGCGTGCCTCACCGCGATCGCCGGGGGCGCCGCGCTCGTGCTGCTGCTGCAGTTCCTCCCGCCCACCGACCAGATCAGCCCGGTGCGCCGCACGATCAGCGAGTACGCGCTGAGCGCCAACAAGTGGATCTTCGACGTCGCGGTCCTGCTGATCGCGGTCGGCTCCGCGGTGCTGTTCGCCGCGCACGTGCTGATGCGGGCACTGCCGGTGCGCTCGGCCGCGGTCGTGCTGGGTGCATTGTGGACGGTGAGCCTGCTGGTGGTCGTCGCGTTCCCCAAGACCGACTGGTCCGTCGGGCCGAGCCTGGGCGGCGTCGTGCACCGCTACGCCAGCGTCGTCGGGTTCGTGTGCCTGCCGGCCGGGCTGCTGTTCGCCGCGCGCCGCATCTTCCCGGACTCGCCGGGCTGGCGCTGGGCGGCGCGCGTGCTGGCGATCGTCTCGCTCGCGTGGTTCGGGCTCATCCTCGGCGCGGTCGGCTACATGCTGGCCGGCGGCGGCCCGTGGTGGCGCACGATCCCGCTGGGCCTGGTGGAACGCCTGCTCGCGGCCACCGAACTGCTCGCGCTCGCCACACTGGCCGTCCCGTTACTACGATCGAACCGAGCCGAGGTGACCCAGGTCACTTAGGCGCTCCGGGCCGGAGGCGAGTAGCTTTCTAAGCGCTCGCTTACCGACGCGCTCAACGACGAGGAGGAGTTCCCGTGACCGAGTCCCACTCCCGGGTCGCCATCGTGACCGGCGCCGGCCGAGGCATCGGCGCCGCTGTCGCGCGCAAGCTGGCCTCGGACGGTTTCGCCGTCGCACTGCTGGACCTCAACGAGGAGTCCGTGAAGCAGGGCGCGGAGGACATCGTCGCGGCCGGCGGCAAGGCCATCGGGGTCGCGCTCGACGTCAGCAACACCGAGCAGGTCGAGGCCGCCGTCGCCCGCGTCGCCGAGGAGCTGGGCGCGCCGACCGTGCTGGTCAACAACGCCGGCATCACCCGGGACAACCTGATCTTCAAGATGACCGACGAGGACTGGGACTCGGTCATGAACGTGCACCTCAAGGGCTCGTTCCTGATGACCCGCGCGGTCCAGAAGCACATGACCGAGCAGCGCTGGGGCCGGATCGTGAACCTGTCCAGCACCTCGGCGCTGGGCAACCGCGGCCAGGTCAACTACTCCGCGGCCAAGGCGGGCATGCAGGGCTTCACCAAGACGCTGGCCATCGAGCTGGGCAAGTTCGGCGTCACCGCCAACGCGATCGCGCCGGGCTTCATCGAGACCGACATGACCGCGGCGACCGCCGAGCGGCTGGGCGTGCCGTTCGAGGACTTCAAGGCCTTCGCCGCCAAGGAGATCCCGGTGCAGCGTGTCGGCAAGCCCGACGACATCGCCAACACCGTCTCGTTCCTGGTCAGCGAGGGCGCGGGCTTCGTGTCCGGCCAGGTCATCTACGTCGCCGGCGGACCGAAGGACTGAGCATGCGCGTCTTCAACGGACTGGACGAGTTCACCGCCGCGGTCGGCGAGCGGCTCGGCGTCAGCGACTGGCACACCGTGACCCAGGAGCAGGTCAACACGTTCGCCGACGCCACCGGGGACCACCAGTGGATCCACGTCGACATCGAGAAGGCCAAGCAGGGCCCGTTCGGCGGGCCGATCGCCCACGGCTTCCTGACGCTGTCGGTTCTGCCGCAGCTCTCGGCCGCCACGTACCGCGTCGACGGGCTGAAGATGGGGATCAACTACGGCCTGAACAAGGTCCGGTTCCCGCAGCCGGTCAAGGTCGGCTCGAAGATCCGCGGGGTCGCCGAGCTGGCCGAGGTCACCGACGTGCCCGGCGGCAAGCAGGTGGTGACCCGGTGGACGATCGAGATCGACGGCGAGGCCAAGCCGGCGTGCGTGGCCGAGTGGGTCACGCGCCTGATCGCCTGACGCGCGAGCCCGCCTCCGGGCGGGCTTCCGCTACGGTAGGGACATACCGACTGGTCGGTATAGCTATCTGGACAAGGAGGCCCAGTGACCCAGCAGGACCTGCCCGGACTCGACCTCGCACGGCTGCGGGACTACCTGGACGAGCACTCCCCCGGGCTGGTCGGCGGCCCGCTGACCGGTGAGGTGGTGCAGGGCGGCCGCTCGAACCTGACCTACATCGTCGGCGACGGCACGAGCCGCTGGGTGGTCCGCAGGCCGCCGCTGGGGCACGTCCTGCCCACCGCGCACGACATGGCCCGCGAGCACCGCGTGATCAGCGCGCTCGCGGACACGCCCGTGCCGGTGCCACGCACCATCACGCTGTGCCAGGGCACCGAGGTGCTCGGCGCGCCGTTCTACGTGATGGAGTTCGTGCCGGGCACGCCCTACCGCGCCGCGAGCGAGCTGGAGGCGCTCGGGGCGGAGCGCACGAAGGCGATCGCCGAGTCGCTCATGGACACCCTGGTGGACCTGCACGCGGTCGACCCGTCCGCGGTCGGGCTCGGCGACTTCGGCCGCCCGGAGGGGTTCCTGGAGCGGCAGGTGCGCCGCTGGAAGAAGCAGCTGGACGCCTCGCGCAGCCGGGACCTGCCGGGCATCGACGACCTGCACGACCAGCTGGCCCGCGCCATCCCGGCGTCCGGGCCTGCGGCCGTCGTGCACGGCGACTACCGGTTGGACAACGTGCTGGTCGACGAGACCGACCGCATCACCGCGGTGCTGGACTGGGAGATGTCCACGCTCGGCGACCCGCTGACCGACCTGGCCCTGCTGGTGGCCTACGCCGAGCGCGGCAAGGTCAACCTGGAGATCGTGTCCAACGTCAGCACCGCGCCCGGCTACCCGGGCACGGACGAGATGATCGCCCGCTACGCGGCCCGGTCCGGTCGGGACGTCTCGGCGCTGGACTGGTACGTCGGGTTCGCGTTCTTCAAGCTGGCGGTGATCCTGGAAGGCATCTACTACCGGTTCAGCCAGGGCAAGACCGTCGGCGCCGGCTTCGACCAGATCGGCGCCGCCGTGGTCCCGCTCGTCACCCTCGGCCTCGACACCCTCAAGGACTGATCATGGATTTCACGTTCGACGCCAAGACCGAGGAGCTGCGGACGAGGCTTCTCGAGTTCATGGACTCCCACATCTACCCCGCCGAGCCGGTCTACGAGGAGCAGCTGGCCGAGCGCGAGAACGAGTGGACCTTCCCGCCGGTCGTGGAGGACCTCAAGGCCGAGGCGCGCAAGCGGGGCCTGTGGAACTTCTTCCTGCCGGGCGAGCACGGCGCGGGGCTGACGAACCTGCAGTACGCGCCGCTGGCGGAGATCACCGGCCGCAGCCCGCACCTGGCGCCGGTCGCGCTGAACTGCTCGGCGCCGGACACCGGGAACATGGAAGTGCTCGCGATGTTCGGCACCGAGCAGCAGCGCAAGCAGTGGCTGCAGCCGTTGCTGGACGGTGAGATCCGCTCGGCGTTCGCGATGACCGAGCCGGACGTGGCGTCCTCGGACGCGCGCAACATCGGCACCAGCATCCGCCGCGACGGCGACTCCTACGTGATCACCGGCCGCAAGTTCTACATCACCGGCGCGATGAACCCGAACTGCAAGATCTTCATCGTGATGGGCAAGACCGACCCGGATGCCGAGCCGCACCGCCAGCAGAGCCAGATCCTGGTGCCGCGGGACACGCCGGGCGTGCACGTCAAGCGCGGCATGAACGTGTTCGGCTACACCGACGGCTCGCACGGCGGGCACGCCGAGGTGGTCTTCGACGAGGCGCGGGTGCCCGCGGACAACCTGATCGGCGAGGAGGGCGACGGGTTCGCCATCGCGCAGGCCCGCCTCGGCCCCGGCCGGATCCACCACTGCATGCGCTCGATCGGCATCGCCGAGCGGGCCATCGAGATGATGTGCCGCCGCACGCTGGGCCGGTCCACGTTCGGCAAGCCGATCGCCGAGCAGGGCGTGGTGCAGGACTGGATCGCCGAGTCCCGGGTGAAGGTCGAGCAGCTGCGGCTGCTGGTGCTCAAGACCGCGTGGCTGATGGACACCGTCGGCAACCGCGGCGCGCACACCGAGATCCAGGCGATCAAGATCGCCACCCCGAAGACCGTGGAATGGATCCTGGACAAGGCGATCCAGGCGCATGGCGCGGGCGGGCTGTCGCAGGACTACCCGCTCGCCGAGATGTGGGCGGGGATCCGCACGCTCCGCTTCGCCGACGGACCGGACGAGGTCCACAAGCGCTCGCTCGCCCACCGCGAGCTGAAGAAGTACCGATCGGAGGCCCGATGAGCACGCTGACCGCCGACGACCTGCGCGCGCGGGTGGGTGAGTTGCTCGCCGCCCACCCGCCGGCGAGCACGGACCGGCTGGAGTTCCTGCGGGCGCGGTTCGACGCCGGGCTGGCCTGGGTGCACTACCCGGCCGGCCTCGGCGGCCTGGACGCGCCGCGTGAGCTGCAGAACGTCGTCGAAGCCGAGCTGGCGAAGGCCGGCGCGCCGGACAACAACCCGCGCCGTATCGGCATCGGGCTGGGCATGGCGGCGCCGACCATCCTGCGGTTCGGCACCGACGAGCAGAAGCAGCGCTACCTGCGTCCACTGTGGACCGGCGAGGAGGTGTGGTGCCAGCTGTTCAGCGAGCCGGGCGCCGGATCGGACCTTGCGGCGCTGGGCACCCGCGCGGTGCGCGACGGGGACGAGTGGGTGGTCAACGGGCAGAAGGTGTGGACGTCGGTCGCGCACATCGCCCGCTTCGCCATCCTGGTCACCCGCACCGACCCGGACGTGCCCAAGCACCAGGGCATGACGTACTTCATCTGCGACATGACCGATCCCGGTGTCGAGGTGCGGCCTCTGCGGCAGCTGACCGGTGAGGCCGAGTTCAACGAGGTGTTCCTGTCCGGGGTGCGGATCCCGGACGCGAACCGGCTCGGCGCGGTCGGCGAGGGCTGGAAGGTCGCGCAGACGACGCTGATGAACGAGCGCGTGGCGATCGGCGGCAACGCGATCCCGCGCGAGGGCGGCCTGATCGGGATGGTGTCGAAGACCTGGCGGGACCGTCCGGAGCTGCGCACGCCGGAGCTGCACGACCGGTTGCTGAAGTTGTGGGTGCAGGCCGAGGCGGCGCGGCTGGCCGGGACGCGGTTGCGTCAGCAGCTGGCCGTCGGCGCGCCGGGTCCGGAGGGCTCGGCGATGAAGCTGGCGTTCGCGAACCTGCAGCAGGCGCTGACCGGGCTGGAGATCGAACTGTCCGGTGAGGACGGTCTGCGTTACGACGACTGGACGTTGCGCAGGCCGGAGAAGGTCGACATGCTCGGCCGCGGGCCCGGGTACCGCTACCTGCGGGCGAAGGGGAACTCGATCGAGGGCGGCACCTCCGAGGTGCTGCGCAACATCATCTCCGAACGCGTGCTCGGGCTGCCGTCCGAGCCGCGGGTGGACAAGGACGTCGCGTGGAAGGACCTGCCGCGGTGAGCGATCTGCTGTACTCCGAGGTCGAGGAGGACCTCCGGGCGAGTGTCCGTGACCTGCTGACCGACCGGGCCGGGTTCACGTCCGTGCTGGCGCGCACCGAAAGCGCCGAACCGTACGACCTGAAGCTGTGGCGCACGCTCGCCGCGGATCTCGGGCTGGCCGGGCTGGCGGTGCCGGAGGAGCTGGGCGGGCAGGGCGCGTCGTACCGCGAAGTGGCGGTCGTGCTGGAGGAGCTCGGGCGGTCGGTGGCGCCGGTGCCGTTCCTGGGCAGCGCGGTGCTGGCGACGGCGGCGCTGCTGGCGGCCGGTGACACCGAGCTGTTGCCGCGGCTGGCGGGCGGTGAGCTGATCGGGGCGCTGGCGGTGCCGCTGACCACGGCGCCGGACGCTGGGTTTCCGGGTGGCGTGTCGGCCAACACCGAAGGTGCGCTGAGCGGTTCGGTGCGGACGGTGGCGGACGCGTCGGTGGCGGACGTGCTGGTCGTGCCCGCGGTGGGCCCGGACGGCCCGGGGCTGTACGCGGTGGAAAAGGCCGGGGCGACGGTGACCGAGGTGGTGTCGCTGGATTTGACGCGCCGGCTGGCGGACGTGTCGTTCGACAACGCGTCGTCGCGGTTGCTGACCTCGGGGCCGGGCGTGGAGTCGGCGTTGCGGCAGGCGTTGCTGGTGGGCGCCGGGTTGCTGGCGTCGGAGCAGGTCGGGGTCGCGCAGTGGTGTCTGGATGAGACGGTCGCGTACCTGAAGCAGCGCTACCAGTTCGGGCGGCCGGTGGGTTCGTTCCAGGCGCTGAAGCACCGGCTGGCGGACCTGTACCTGGAGATCGTGTCGGCCCGCGCGACGGCGCGATATGCCGCGGACACGCTGGCCACGGGTGATTCGGATGTGCCGGTCGCGGTGGCGGTGGCGCAGTCGACGTGCTCGGCGGTCGCGCTGCACGCCGCCGAGGAGTCGGTGCAGCTGCACGGTGGCATCGGGATGACCTGGGAGCACCCGGCGCACCTGTACCTCAAGCGCGCCAAGAGCAGCGAGCTGGCGCTCGGCACGCCGGGGCGGCACCGTGCTGCGTTGGCGGGGTTGGTGAATCTGCCGCCCGCGTGAGTTGCAGGGTTCGCGGGTTTCGGGGGCCGGTGCCGGTGGTGCCGGCCCCCGTTTTTGTTGATCTGGGGGCCGTTCGCGGGGTGGCGGAACGGTGAGCCGGATCGTGCGGCCGCGAATCGCGCGGTCGTTCAGGCGATAAACCCGGTTGCCCGGTTACGAGCGAGTGGGGCAGTCATGGCGATCGTGATCCGATGCTGGTCCAATCGCAGCCACACCAGTGGGCACCTCGCGCCGCACGAGCGGACATGTCAGGCCGCGCGAGCGGGTATCTCGTGGCCACCCCACACGAATGGACACCTCATGGCCGCGCGAACCGTCATGTCATGGCCGCGCCGCGCGGATGGACATCTCACGTCCGCGCCGATGGGCATCTCGCGGCCCCACCGCGCACCGGCACCTCGCGACCGCACCGATGGGCGCACCTCACGGCCCCACCAGTGGACACCTTGCGGCCCCACCGATGGCCATCTCGCGTGCCACCCCGCGGCAAGGTCAGGGCCGCAGCGAATCGACCAGCAGATCGGCGTAGTGGGTGCCGACCTCCTGCGCGCTCAGCCGCCCGTCGCTGCGGTACCAGACCGCCAGGTGGTGCACGGAGCCGAAGAAGAAGTCCACCACGATGTCCGCCGGTTTGTCCGTCCGGAACACGCCCTCGCGCTGGCCCTCTTCGATCAGCGACCGGAACAGCACGTGGTAGCGCCGCCGGTCGGCGCGTACCGCTTTGCGCTTCGACGGGCTGAGCTGGTGCATGGACTGGAAGAAGATCGTCGTGTCGTCGAGGTTGTCGATGCTGCTCAC
This sequence comes from Amycolatopsis thermoflava N1165, assembly GCF_000473265.1. Taxonomy (NCBI): domain Bacteria; kingdom Bacillati; phylum Actinomycetota; class Actinomycetes; order Pseudonocardiales; family Pseudonocardiaceae; genus Amycolatopsis; species Amycolatopsis thermoflava. The sequence goes on along the minus strand of NZ_KI421511.1, from coordinate 291,100 downwards.
GACAACATCCGAGGCGGCCGCGTGCAGGCGCGCGCTCACCGGCTCGCCGCTGGCCACGACCTTCTCCAGCTGCTCGGTCTGCAACCGCAGGACGCGGCCGTAGATCTCGTGCAGCAGGTCGTCCTTCGAGCCGAAGTAGTGGTACATCGCGCCCTTGGTGACGCCGGCCGCGGCGACGATCTCCTGCACCGACGTGCGGTCGAACCCCCGCTCGGCGAACAACCGCGTCGCCGCCGACAGCAGCCTCGCCGGCACCGGCTCCTCGGTCATCCGCACGTCCTTCCTCGACCGGCACAGCATATCCGCGGCTCCGGTCGCACCTCCCGGGTGCGACCGGAGCCGACCGTCACTCGCCCAGCGCGGACTCCACCTTGCGCTGCAGCTTGTTCATCCCGCCCAGCCACCGGTCCGTCTGTGTCGCGCGGGTGGCGTAGTACTCGGCGACCTCGGGGTGCGGCAGGATCAGGAACCGGTCGTCCGCGAAGGCCTCCATCACCGTGTCGGCCACCTGGTCCGGCTCGATCGCCGAAGCGCCCATGATCAGCTGCCCGCCGACGCCCGTCGCGGCCAGCATGTTCGTCCGCACCCCCTGCGGGCAGATCGCCTGGACCGTGACGCCCCGGTGCCGGTACGTCGCCGACAGCCACTCGGCGAACGCCAGCGCGCCGTGCTTGGTGACCGAGTACGGCGCGGACCCCAGGCTGGTCAGCAGCCCGGCCGCGGACACCGTCGCGAGGAACCGGCCCCGCCCGCGCTCCAGCCACCCGGGCAACAGCAGGTGAGCCGCCCGGACGTGGGCCATCACGTTGACGTCCCACGCCCGCGCCCACACCTCCTCGGGCACCTCCGGCCCGCCGTGCGGGGCGATCCCGGCGTTGGCGCAGAACAGGTCGATCGCGCCCAGCTCCGCCGACGCCCGCGAGATCAGCGCCGCCACCCCGTCGACACCGGCCGCGTCGCCGGCGACCGCGACCCCGCCGACCTCCGCGGCCACCGCTTCGGCGGCCGGGCCGTCCAGGTCCGCCACCACGATCCGCGCGCCCGCCGCGGCGAACCGGCGCGCCAGCGCCGCCCCGATCCCGCCGCCACCGCCGGTGATGACGACCCCGGCGCCGTCCAGTTCGAAGCTCACAGCCCGCCTCCCAGGGTCACGCCGCCGTCGAGGACCACGGTCTGCCCGGTGATCCACCCGGCCTCGTCGGACAGCAGGAACGCCACCGCGCCCGCGATGTCCTCCGGCACGCCCAGCCGCTTCATCGGGTACGCCGCGGACACCTCCTCCTCGCGGCCTTCGTACAGCGCGGTGGCGAACTTCGTCTTCACCACGGCCGGGGCGACCGCGTTGACCCGGATCTTCGGCCCCAGCTCGACCGCCAGCTCCTGGGTCAGCCGGATCACGGCCGCCTTGCTCACGCCGTACAAGCCGATCCCGGGCGAGGCACGCAGCCCCGCGATGGAGGCGACGTTGACGACCGACCCGCCGTGCTCGCCCATCCACGCGTCGCGCGCGTGGCGCAGCCAGGCCAGCGGCGCGAGCACGTTGACGGCGAGGATCTTCGCGGCGGCCGCGGGGTCGATGTCCAGCACGGGGCCGTAGACCGGGTTGATGCCGGTGTTGTTGACCAGCATGTCCAGCCGCCCGAAGGTCTCGACCGTCTTCGCGACCGCCTCCTCCTGGTGCGCCGCGTCGTCGGCCTTGCCGGGCACCGCGATCGCCACGCCCGGCCCGCCCAGCTCGTTCACCGCGTCGGCGAGCGGCTCGGGCTTGCGGGCGGTGATGCACACCCGCGCGCCGCGCTGCACCAGCTCGCGGGCGATGCCGAGGCCGATGCCCCGGCTCGCCCCGGTGACGATCGCGACGCGGTCCTTGAACGAGTTCACCATCGGGCTCCTGTCTCCTGTCCACCTTGACTAAGCGCTCGCTTACAATGGGAACGGCCGGACCGCCGTGTCAAGTCTCCCGCCAGGCGGTTCCTTACTGGGAGGATTCCGCCATGACGATCTCGCTGTCCGCCGAACTCTGGCCGGAGGTGCAGCCGGACGCGGCACGGCGGCTGATGCTGGCCGGTGTCGAGTCCTTCGCCCGCCGCGGCTACCACGCGACCACGACACGCGACATCGCGAGCGCGGCAGGCATGAGCCCGGCGGCGCTGTACGTGCACTTCCCGTCGAAGGCCGCGCTGCTGTTCGCGATCAGCAAGAGCGGGCACCAGCAGACGCTCGACCTGGTCGAGGACGTCGCCAAGCGCGCCGACGAGCCGGCCGAGCGGATGCGCCGCATCGTCGCCGACTTCGTGGCCTGGCACGCGCGGCGGCACACCGTGGCGCGCGTCGTGCAGTACGAGCTGCAGGCGCTGCCCGAGCAGGAGTACCAGGTCGTGGCCGACCTGCGGCGCCGCATCGAGCACCTGGTGCGGGGCGTCATCGAGGACGGCGTCGCGCAGGGGCAGTTCGTGGTCGCCGACGTCAAGACCGCCGCGCGAGCGGTCCTGTCGCTCGGCGTCGACGTGGCGCGCTGGTACAGCGAGCGCACCGGCAAGACACCCAAGGCGCTCGGCCGCGAGTACGCGGACCTCACCCTGCGCATGCTCGGCGCGCAACCCTGACAGCGACGGTGCCACGACGGCCACCGTACCCCACATACTAAGCGGTCGGTAACCTCGTTCCCGGCGTGATCGGCGCTACCGTCACGGCATGAGCGAAATCCGCCCGTTCCACCTCGACGTCCCGCAGTCCCAGCTCGACGACCTGCACGCGCGCATCGACCTGACCCGCTGGCCCGACGAGCTGCCGGGCGTGGGCTGGAGCTACGGCATCCCGCTCGGCTACGTCCAGGAGCTGACCCGGTACTGGCGCACGAGCTACGACTGGCGCGCGCACGAGAAGCGGCTCAACGAGCTGGGCCAGTTCACCACGGAGATCGACGGCCAGCGCATCTACTTCCTGCACGTCCGCGCGGCCGACGACGACGCGCTGCCGCTCATCCTCACGCACGGCTGGCCCGGCTCGGTCGTGGAGTTCCTGCCGGTGATCGAGGCGCTGTCGGCTCGGCACCACCTGGTCATCCCGGCCATCCCCGGCTACGGATTCTCCGGCCCGACCACCGACACCGGCTGGGACGTGCCGCGCATCGCCCACGCGTTCGCCGAGCTGATGCGCCGCCTCGGCTACGACCGCTACGGCGCGCAGGGCGGCGACTGGGGCTCGGCGATTTCCCGGCAGCTGGGGATCGACGACGCCGCTCACGTCGCCGGCGTGCACGTCAACATGCTCGGCACCGCCCCGTCCGGCAACCCCGCCGAACTGGACGAGCTCTCCCTGGCCGACAAGGAGCGGCTGGGACGGCGCGAGCACTACCAGCGCGAGCTGTCCGGCTACATGAAACTGCAGTCCACGCGCCCGCAGACCCTGGCCTACGCGCTGCACGACTCCCCCGTCGGTCAGCTCGCCTGGATCGTCGAGCGGTTCCAGGAGTGGACCGATTCGGACGGCACCCCGGAGGACGCGGTCGACCGGGACCTGATGCTGACCAACGTGATGATCTACTGGCTGACCGGCACGGCCGGGTCGTCGGCGCGGCTGTACCGGGAGTCGGCCCGCAGCTGGGGCAGGCAGCCCGGGCTCGACGTGCCGATGGCCGTCGCCGTGTTCCCGCACGACATCGTGCTCCCCGTGCGCCGCCTCGCCGAGCGCGACAACAACATCGTGCGCTGGACGGAGTTCGACCGGGGCGGGCACTTCGCGGCGATGGAGGAACCCGACCTCTTCGCCGAAGACGTCCTGGCGTTCTTCGCTTCGCTCTAGAGTGGGCGCATGCTGAAACCCGATCCCGGCCGGCTGCTCGCCGTCGCCCGCGAAGAGGCCCTGCTCGGCAAGTCCGAGGGCGGCGTGCCGATCGGCGCGGCGCTGTTCACTGTGGACGGTGAGCTGCTCGGCCGGGGCCACAACCGCCGGGTCCAGGACGACGACCCGTCGATGCACGCCGAGACCGCGGCCTTCCGCAACGCGGGCAGGCGCCCGCACTACCGGGACACGGTGATGGTGACCACACTCTCCCCCTGCTGGTATTGCAGTGGTCTGGTGCGGCAGTTCAGCATCTCCCACGTGGTGATCGGCGAGGCCCGCACCTTCTCCGGTGGCCACGACTGGCTGGCCGGGCTGGGTGTCGGCATCACGATCCTCGACGACCCCGCGTGCGTCACGCTGATGACGGAGTTCATCGAAGAGCGCCCGGATCTGTGGTTCGAGGACATCGGGGTCGAAACTTCCTGAGGAGCTGCCATGTCACCGTCCGTTCCGCTGATCGACCTGACGTCCTGGTTCGACGGGACCGGCCGCGAACGGGTGGCCGCCGAGGTGGACCACGCACTGCGGGAGTCCGGCTTCCTGCTGATCACCGGGCACGGCGTGCCGGACGAGCTGCGCGCGCGGGTGCGGTCGCGGGCGCGGGAGTTCTTCGCGCTGCCCGCCGAGGTGAAGCGGCGGTACGCGGTGACGGTCGGCGGGCGCGGCTGGCTGCCGCCGGGGGTGGAGGCCAACGGGTACGCCGAGGGCACCGAGACCCCGCCGGACCTCAAGGAGTCCTACTCGGTGGGCGCGGACGCCGCGGTCGGCGTGCCGGAGGTCGACGAGTTCTGGTTCCAGCCCAACGTGTGGCCGTCGGAGGTCCCGGAGTTCGCGGCCGCGTCACGCGAGTACATGGCGCGGATGCGGGAGCTGTCGGACGAGCTGCTGACGGTATTCGCGGCCGCGCTCGGCCTGCCCGCGGACCACTTCACGCGGCACACCGGGCACCCGACGTACACGTTCAACATCAACTGGTACCCGGCGCTGAACCGGGTCGGCGCGCCGGAACCGGGGCAGTTCCGGATCGGGCCGCACACCGACTTCGGCACGGTGACGGTGCTGGACCGGCAGGCCGGGGTCGGCGGGCTGCAGGTCTGCACCAGTGACGGCGAGTGGGTGGACGCGCCGTTCGACCCGGCGGCGTTCACGGTGAACATCGGGGACCTGATGGCTCGCTGGACGGGCGACCGGTGGCGCTCGACGCGGCACCGGGTGCTGCCGCCGTCGGCGGACGCGCCGGACGAGGACCTCGTGTCGCTCATCTTCTTCTACGAGACCGACCACGACGCGCGGATCGCCTCGCTCGCGCCGCCGCTGGGCCGCACGGCGTACCCGGAGGTCGTGGCGTCGGAGTACCTGCGCGGCAAGCTCGACGCGATCACCGTGGCCCCCTGACCCGGGCGGGCCAGGGGGCGCCACGACGTCAGTTGCGGCCGTACTCCCCGCCGCAGTCACAGCAGTTGCCGCAGTTGCAGTTGCCCGGCGTCTCCATGGTGGTGTCCCTTCCGTTCGGAGGTGGTTCGCCGTCCTGGTCGCCGGGCCGCCCGGAATAGTTCCGCCGTTCACCCGATGGTGCAACACGGACGCAACATCGACTGCCTACGGTGCTGCCATGGCGACCACGACAGGGCGAAAAACAGGCGAATACGGCGAAAAAGTCGTCGCGGTCGAACCGGGTGGTGTCGAGCCGGTGCCGGTGGCGGACCGGCACGGCAGGCCGCGGCAGCTGTTCTGGACCTGGGCCTCGCCCAACCTGGAGTTCGCCACGATCTTCGTCGGCGTGCTGGCGGTGTCGGCGTTCGGGCTGAGCTTCGCGCAGGCGGTGGTCGCGGTCGCGATCGGCAACGGGCTGGGCGCGGTGTCGCACGGCGTGCTGTCGGCGCGCGGGCCGCGGTTCGGGGTGCCGCAGATGGTGTTGAGCCGCCTGCCGTTCGGCTACCGCGGCAACGCGGTGCCCGCCGCGTTGATGTCGGTGACGGCGGGGATCGGCTGGTTCGCGGTCAACAGCGTCAGCGGGGCGTTCGCGCTGAACACGCTGACCGGGATGCCGGTGCTGCTGTGTCTCGTGATCGTGGTGGTGCTGCAGATCGGGATCGCGTTCTTCGGACACAACCTGGTGCAGGCCTACGAACGCTGGATCTTCGGGGTGCTGGCGGTGGTGTTCGCGATCGGGGCGGTGGTCACGTTCGCGCAGGCGTCGCCGAGCGCGGTCGGCGGGACCGGCGGGGTGGGCGGGTTCCTGCTGACGGTCGGCGCGGCGTTCGGGTACACCGCGGGCTGGAACCCCTACGCGGCGGACTACACGCGGTACCTGCCGGAGTCGGTGAGCGGCCGGGCGGTCGGCTGGGCCGCGGGCAGCGGCTTGTTCGTGGCGACGACGGTGCTGATGGCGACGGGCGCGGCGTCGGCAACGCTGGGCGGCGGGGACGGCAGCCCGACGGCGGCGTTCACCGGGCACATGCCGGGCTGGTTGTCCGCGCTGACGCTGCTGGCGATCGCGCTCGGAGCGGTGGCCGCCAACGCGCTGAACGTCTACTCCGGAGCGCTCGCGTTCCTCACGCTGGGCGTGGAGCTGCCGCTCGCGTGGCGGCGGGCGATGGTGGCGGTCGCGTTCGGCGTCGTCGGGTTCGTGCTGGCGTGGCTGGGGCTCGCCGACGCGGGGACGGCCTACGAGCACTTCCTGCTGGTGATCGCGTACTGGGTGAGCCCGTGGCTGGGTGTGGTGTTCGCCGACCAGTTGATGCGGCGCGGGCAGGCCGGGCTGGCGCGCCTGCTGCCGGACACCGGGCGGTGGGGCTGGCAGGGACTGGTGGCGTTCCTGGTCGCGGCGGTGGTGTCGATCGCGTTGTTCGCGAACCAGACGCTGTACGCGGGTCCGGTGCCGCGGGCGGTGCCGGAGGTGGGCGACGTGACGTGTTTCGTCGGGTTCGCGCTGGCGGCCGGGTTGTACGCGGCGGTGGGCCGTCGCTGGGCGCGCGGCTGAGGGTCACCAGCGGTCCCAGTGCAGGACCTCGCGCCGGTCGATGCGCGGCGCGGGCCGGAATTCGGTGCCGAGGGTGAAGGCGAGCGGCACGAGCGCGGCCAGCATGACCTCGTCGTGCGGCACGCCGAGGGTGGCGGCGAGTTCCTTCTCCAGCGGCGCGTGCGCGGTGGTCCAGACCGTTCCGAGGCCGCGGTTGCGCGCGGCGAGCATGAAGCTCCAGACGGCGGGCAGGATCGAGCCCCACGTCATCGCCTGGTCCAGCACCGGCGCGTGGTCGGTGCGGCCCTCGACGGCCGGGATCACGAACGCCGGCACCCGGTGGATGTTGTCGTAGAGGTACTGGGCGCCCTCGCCGATGCGCCGCATCGACCCGGGGTGGGCGGTCATGCGGCGCAGGTCCTTGTCGGTGAGCGGCCGGCCGCTCGCCAGCTGGACCGCGCGCCGGAAGATGCCGGCCACCGCGGCGCGCTGGGCCTTCCCCGTGACGACCAGGAAGTGCCAGCGCTGGCGGTTGCGTCCGGTCGGGGCCTGGGTGGCGAGGTCGACGCACTCCTCGATGAGGTGGCGCGGCACAGGCCGGGTGAAGTCGAGGCGCTTGCGCACGGCACGAGTGGTGGACAGGACCTCGTCGGCGGTCAGATCGAGCGTCATCAGCGTCTCCCAGATCATCTGTAAGCAGATTGTTTGCGACCATACGGTTGTGATTGATCTGCTGTCAAACAATTGGCGAGCAGACGATTCGTGGTAGTGTGCGCGTCATGGCGGCCAGATCGGAGGAGTCCTACTTCCCGCGGCTCGCGGCGGAACGGCTCGACATCGCGCTGTGCCGGGCGTCGGCGTCGGTGGCCCGGGCGGCGGAGAAGGCCGCGGGCGAGCAGGGACTGGGGGTCGGGCAGCACCTGGTGCTGAAGATGCTCGCGGCGGTGGGGCCGCGTTCGCAGCAGGTGCTGAGCGAGGAACTGCGGATCGACCGCAGCGTGATGGTCGGGATCGCCGATGACCTGGAGAAGGCCGGCCACGTCCGGCGGGAGCGGGATCCGCGGGACCGGCGGGCGTACGCGGTGACGATCACCGCCGCCGGGCGCCAGGCGCTGGCGAAAGCCGAGGCGGCGACGCCCGGGTTCCTGGACCGCACGTTCGCGGCGCTGTCCGCGGGGGAACGCGATCAGCTCGCGGCGCTGCTCGGAAAGCTGCTGACCGCGGATTGACCGCGACGCCGATCACGCGGGACCGGCGCCGGCGCCGCACGGGGGTGATCAGCCAGCCGGGGCGCACCAAGGCGCCGCCCCGGAGTCGTGGCTCGGGTCAGGCGACGTGGCCGACGGCCGGCGCCAGCACCGCCCGCCCGGCCCCGGTCAGCACCCCGGGCACCAAGCGCCCCCCAGCACCGGACGACGGCGATCAGCCCGCCAGGGCGCGCCAAGGCACCCGGGAGCCGCGCCTCGGGTCAGCACCACCGTGATCAACCTGCCGGCGCTCACCAAGGCACCCCGGAGTCGTGGCTCGGGTCAGCGCGGCCCTGATCAGCCAGCCGGGGCGCACCAAGCCGCCCCGGAGTCGTGGCTCGGGTCAGGCGACGTGCCCGACGGCCGACACCAGCACCGCCCGCCCGGCCTCAGTCAGCACCCCGGGCACCAAGCGCCCCCCAGCACCGCACGACGGCGATCAACCTGCCGGGGCGCACCAAGGCACCCCGGAGGCGCGCCTCGGGTCAGCACCACCGTGATCAACCTGCCGGGGCGCACCAAGGCACCCGGGAGCCGCGCCTCGGGTCAGCACGACCGTGATCAACCTGCCGAGGCGCACCGCGCCCGGCGCCGCAGCTCAGGTCAGGCGACGTGCCCGACGGCCGGCGCCAGCACCGCCCGCCCGGCCTCGGTCAGCACCGCGGGCACCAGGCGCTCCCCGTCGCCGTCCGGGCGGATGTAGCCGCCGTGGGCGAGGGCGTGCGCGGCCATCTGGTCGCAGCAGGCGACTCCGTCGATGAAAAGGTCCGGTTCGACGCTGGACGACATCACGGCGCGGCCCTGGGCCACCGCTCGCAGCATCGCCATCGCCCGATGGGACAACTCTTCACCTGTACCGGACACCGGGATCTACCCCCTTGCGTCGTCACCTGCTGTTGCCTCTGTTATCGCACACTGGTCCATTAGTGTTAACGACCGGTCCCGCGACACGCCGTCAACCACCTACCGCGGTGACTTCCGGCTCGGGCAGGGCGGGGCCGAGGACCCGGGCCCACTGGCGGATGATCCGGCGCCGCCGGGAGGTGTCGTCGGCGAGGAGGTTCGCCAGGCCCAGCCCGCGGGCCAGGTCGAGCGTCGACTGGACCAGTTCCCGCACCCCGGGCCGCGCCTCGTCGACCCCGAGCAAATCGACCGCCAGCCGGTGCGCCTCCCGGCCGACCTTGGCCTGCAGCGGCACCAGCACCGCCCGCAGGGACTCATCGCTGGACGCCGCGACCCACAGGTGCAGCGCGGCGCGGAACATCGGGCCGGTGTAGAGGTTGAGCAGCATGTCGACGACCGGTTCGATGCGGGACCGCCCGGACGGCAGCCCCTCGGCGCCGCGCCGCATCTCGGCGATCTGCACCTCGCCGACGTACTCGACCGCTGCCGTGACGAGGTCCTCCCGCGTCGGGAAGTGGTGCTGGGCGGCCCCGCGCGAGACCCCGGCGCGCTGCGCGATGAGCGCGACGGTGGTGCCGGCCCACCCGACCTCGCCGATGCAGTCCACGGCTGCGTCGATGAGCTTGCGACGGGTGGTCCGGCTGCGCTCCTGGCGGGGCTCCGGCACGGGTCTTCCTCCTAGTACGACTTCGGGAGGCCCAGGGAGTGCTGGGCGACGAAGTTGAGGACCATCTCGCGGCTGACCGGGGCGATCCGGCCGACGCGGACGGCCCCGAGCAGCGTACCCAGCCCGTACTCGGACGCCATGCCGTTGCCGCCGTGGGTCTGGATCGCCTGGTCGACCGCCTTGATCGCGACCTCGGCGCCGGCGTACTTGGCCATGTTCGCCGCCTCGCCCGCCCCGAAGTCGTCGCCGGAGTCGTACAGCGCGGCGGCCTTCTGGGTCATCAGCTTGGCCAGCTCGAGCTCGATCTTGACCTGCGCCAGCGGGTGCGCGATGCCCTGGTGGGTGCCGATCGGCGCGCCCCACACGCTGCGCTCCTTCGCGTACGCCACGCCCTTGTCCAGCGCGTACCGGGCGATGCCGATGGAGAACGACGCGCCCATGATCCGCTCCGGGTTGAGCCCGGCGAACAGCTGCGCCAGCGCCGCGTCCTCGGACCCGACGAGCGCCTCGGCGGGCAGCCGGACGTCGTCGAGGAACAGGCCGAACTGCTTGTCGGCCGAGACGAGGTCCATCTCGATCTGCTTGTACTCGAACCCGGGCGTGCCGGTGGGCACGATGAACAGCGCCGGCTTCAGCTTGCCGGTCTTGGCGTCCTCGGTTCGGCCGACGACGAGCACCGCGTCGGCCTCGTCGACGCCGGAGATGAACACCTTGCGCCCGTTGAGGATCCAGTCGGCGCCGTCCCGGCGTGCCGTCGTCTTGAGACGGTGCGAATTGGACCCCGCGTCGGGTTCGGTGATGGCGAAGGACATCCGCACCTCGCCGGTGGCGAACCGGGGCAGCCACGAGCGCTTCTGCTCGTCGGTGCCGTACCGGGCGATCACGGTGGCGCAGATCGCCGGGGACACCACCATCAGCAGCATCGGCGTGCCCGCGGCGCAGAACTCCTCGCACACCGCGGCGAGGTCGCCGATCCCGGCGCCACCGCCGCCGTACTCCTCGGGCACCGACACGCCGAGGTACCCCAGCCGCCCGGCCTCGTTCCACAGATCGCTGGTGTGGCCGCCGCTGCGCGCGACCTTCACGTAGTACTCGTGCCCGTAGGCGCGGGCCAGGTCGCCGACCGCCTTGCGCAGCGCGATCCGCTCTTCGGACTCGACGAAATTCATGCTTGCTCCTTCGGCGTGACGACGGCGAGAACGGTGCCCGGTTCGACCTGCTGCCCCACCGTCACGGGCAGGTCGGTGACCTCGCCGTCGGCCGGCGCGGTGATCCGGTGTTCCATCTTCATGGCTTCCAGCCACAGCAGGGGGTCACCGGCGGCGACGGTGTCCCCGGCCGCGACGGCGATCCGCAGGACGGTGCCCGGCATCGGCGCGACCAGCGAACCCGCGGCGAGCGCGGCCTCCGGGTCGGTGAACCGCGGCACCGGGACGAGGTCGACGGCGCCGAGCGCGGAGTCGACGCACACCAGCCCGCGGTACCGGCCGACGAGGAACACGCGCCGGACGCCGTCGACGTCGAGCACCACCCGGTCCGGGGTGGCCTCCACGACTTCCGCGTCGTCCAGGCGGAGCCCGGGACGGTAGGTGACCTCGACCTCGGTGTCCCCGGCGAGGTAGCGCTTGCGCAGCGGCGCGGAGGCCACATTGCGCCACCCGGCGGGCAGCCTGCCGAGGGTCCGCGCCGATGCCCGGTTGGCGGCGGCCTCGGCCAGCGCCGCCGCGGTCGCCGACCACCGCACGCCGGCGGCGTCCGCGGCGGGCCGGGACAGGACGTCCAGCCCGTGCCGGTCCAGGAACGCCGTGTCTGTCTTGCCGGCCAGGAACTCCTCGTGCCGCAGGATGTTGACCAGCAGGTCACGGTTGGTGCGCAACCCGTGGATGCGTGCGCCGGCCAGCGCCCGCGCCAGGCGCCGGGCCGCTTCGGCGCGCGTCGGGGCCCAGGCGATCACCTTGGCGAGCATCGGGTCGTAGTGCACGCCCACCACCGAGCCGTCCACCACGCCCGCGTCCAGCCGCAGCCCGGCCTCGCCGCCGAGGGCGAATTCGGCGTCCACGCCCGGGATCTCGAACCGGTGCAGCGTGCCGCTCTGCGGCTGCCACCCGGCGGCCGGGTCTTCGGCGTACAGCCGCACCTCGATCGCGTGCCCCCGCGACGCGGGCGGCTCGGCGGGCAGCCGCTCGCCCTCGGCGATCCGGATCTGCAGAGCCACCAGGTCCAGGCCGGTGACGCACTCGGTGACCGGGTGCTCGACCTGCAGGCGCGTGTTCATCTCCAGGAAGTAGAACCGCCCGTCGGATGTGGCGAGGAACTCGACGGTGCCGGCGCCGACGTAGTCGATCGCCTTCGCGGCCTTGCGCGCGGCGTCGAACAGTTCGGCCCGCATCGCGTCGTCGACCAGGGGCGACGGCGCCTCTTCGACGACCTTCTGGTGCCGCCGCTGGATCGAGCACTCCCGCTCCCCCAGCGCCCACACCGTGCCGTGGGTGTCGGCGAGCACCTGGACCTCGATGTGCCGCCCGGTCTCCAGGTACCGCTCGCAGAACACCGTCGGGTCGCCGAACGCCGACGCGGCCTCCGCGCTCGCGCTCCGCACGGCCTCGGCGAGTTCACCGAGCGTCCGCACCACGCGCATCCCGCGTCCGCCGCCACCGGCGGATGCCTTGACCAGCACCGGAAGATCACCTTCGGTGACCGCGGACGGGTCCAGTTCGGACAGCACCGGCACCCCGGCGGCGTCCATCAGGCGCTTGGACTCCACTTTGGAGCCCATGGTCTCGATCGCGGACGGCGGCGGGCCGATCCAGGTGAGCCCGGCGTCGATCACCGCCCGCGCGAACCCGGCGTTCTCGGACAGGAATCCGTAGCCGGGGTGGACGGCGTCCGCGCCCGCCGAGCGCGCGGCCTCGACCAGCAGGTCGGCGCGCAGGTAGGTCTCGGACGGCGTGTTGCCGGGCAGCCGGACCGCCGCGTCCGCCTCCGCCACGTGCGGTGACGCGGCGTCAGCGTCGGAGAACACGGCCGTCCGGGCGATGCCCAGCGCCGAGCAGGTGCGGAACACGCGGCGGGCGATCTCCCCGCGGTTGGCGACCAGAACGTTGTCGATCACGTCACTCACATCCGGAAGACGCCGAAGCCCTCGGCGCCCCTGATCGGTCCATTGTGGATGGCGGACAGGCACAGCCCGAGCACGGTCCGGGTGTCCCGCGGGTCGATGATGCCGTCGTCGTAGAGCATGCCGGACAGGAACATCGGGAGCGACTCGGCCTCGATCTGCTGCTCGACCATCGCGCGCATCGCGGCGTCGGCGTCCTCGTCGTAGGGCTGGCCGCGCCCGGCCGCGGCCTGGCGGGCCACGATCGACAGCACACCGGCCAGTTGCGCCGGGCCCATCACCGCGGACTTCGCGCTGGGCCAGGCGAACAGGAACCGCGGCCCGTACGCCCGCCCGCACATGCCGTAGTGCCCGGCGCCGTAGGACGCGCCCATCAGCACGGACAGGTGCGGCACCTTCGAGTTGGACACCGCGTTGATCATCATCGCGCCGTGCTTGATGATGCCGCCCTGCTCGTACTCCTTGCCGACCATGTAGCCGGTGGTGTTGTGCAGGAACAGCAGCGGCGTGTCGGTCTGGTTGGCGAGCTGGATGAACTGCGTCGCCTTCTGCGACTCCTCGCTGAACAGCACGCCCTGCGCGTTGGCGAGGATGCCGACCGGGTAGCCGTGCAGGCTCGCCCATCCGGTGACCAGGCTGGTGCCGTAAAGCGGTTTGAACTCGTCGAAGTCGGAGTCGTCCACGACGCGGGCGATCACCTCGCGCGGGTCGAACGGGACCTTCAGGTCCGCGGGCACGATGCCGAGCAGGTCCTCGGCGTCCAGCAGCGGCTCGTCGTAGTCCGGTTTCGGGGACGGGCCCTGCTTGTGCCAGTTCAGCCGCTTGACGATGCTGCGGCCGATGCGGATCGCGTCCTGCTCGTCGTGCGCGAGGTAGTCGGCCAGGCCGGAGGTGCGCGCGTGCATCTCCGCGCCGCCCAGCGACTCGTCGTCGGACTCCTCCCCCGTCGCCATCTTGACCAGCGGCGGGCCGCCCAGGAACACCTTCGCGCGTTCCTTGACCATCACCACGTAGTCGGACATGCCGGGCAGGTAGGCGCCGCCCGCGGTGGAGTTGCCGAACACCAGCGCGATGGTGGGGATGCGCTCGGCCGAGGAGTTCGTCAGGTTGCGGAAGGTGCGCCCGCCCGGGATGAAGATCTCCTTCTGGGTGGGCAGGTCCGCGCCGCCGGACTCGACCAGGTTGATCGTCGGCAGCCGGTTCTCCGCCGCGATCTCCGCCGCCCGCAGGCTCTTCTTCAGCGTCGCCGGGTTGCTCGCGCCGCCCTTCACGGTCGGGTCGTTGGCCACGATCATGCACTCGACGCCTTCCACGACGCCGACGCCGCTGACCACGCTGCCGCCGACGGTGTAGTCGGTGCCCCAGGCGGCCAGCGGCGACAGTTCGAGGAACGGGGAGTCCTCGTCGATCAGCAGCTCGATCCGCTCGCGCGCGAGCAGCTTGCCGCGCTTGCGGTGGCGCGCCACGTACTTCTCGCCGCCACCCGCGATCGCCTTCGCGTGCTCGGCCTCGAGTTCGGCGAGCTTGGCCGCCATCGCCTCCCGGTTGGCCGCGAACTCCGCGCTCCCTGTGTCCACTCCGGACCGGATCACGCTCAAGCCGTGTACCCCAATCGTTTCGCCGCGAGACCCGCCAGGATCTCGTTGGTGCCGCCGCCGATGCCGAGGATGCGGACATCGCGGTAGTGCCGTTCCACTTCGGACTCCCGCAGGTAGCCGAGGCCGCCGTGCAGCTGGACCGCCTCGTTGACCACCCACTCGGCCGTCTCGACCGCGGTGTTCTTCGCGAAGCAGGCCTCCGCGATGACCTCGTCACCGGCGACGAACCGCTGCGCGACGTGCCGGGTGTAGACGCGGGCGAGGTCGATCCGCCTGGCCATTTCCACGAGCTTGTGCTGCACCAGCTGGCGGGAGATCAGCGGACGGCCGAACGTCTCCCGCAGCCGGCACCACTCCAGCGTCAGGTCCAGCGCGCGCTGGGCAGTCGCGTAGCCCTGCACCGCGAGCGAGAGCCGCTCGGTGACGAAGTGGGTCGCGATCTGGATGAACCCGGTGTTCTCCTCGCCGACCAGGTTCGTCGCGGGCACCCGGGCGTCGGCGAACGACAGCTCGGCGGTGTCCGAGCAGTGCCAGCCCATCTTTTCCAGCTTGCGGCTGACCGTGAACCCCGGTGTGCCGCGCTCGATCACCAGCAGCGAGACCCCGTGGGCGCCGGGCCCGCCGGTGCGCACCGCGGTGGTCACGAAGTCGGCGCGAGTGCCGGAGGTGATGTAGGTCTTGGCGCCGTTGACGACATAGTGGTCGCCCTCCCGGCGAGCGGTGGTACGGATGCCGGCGACGTCGGAGCCGCCGTCGGGCTCGGTGATCGCCAGCGACCCGATGAGACGGCCCTCGATGGTCGGCCGCACCCAGCGTTCGATCTGCTCGGAGTCGCCCGCGGTGACAATGTGCGGCAGCGCGATGCCGTTGGTGAACAGCGACGCGATCAGCCCGCCCGATCCGCCCGCGTACAGGATCTCCTCGGTGACGGTCATCGCGTCCAGGAAGTCGCCGCCACCGCCGCCGGCGCTCTCCGGGAACGACACCCCGAGCAGGCCGATCTCGCCTGCCTTGCGGTGCAGCTCGCGCGGCAGCTCGCCGGCGCGCTCCCACTCGTCCAGGTGCGGCAGCACCTCGGCCTCGACGAACCGGCGCACGGTCTTGCGCAGCGCGGTCCGCTCGGGCGTGGCGAACGGGTCGGTCACAGCAGCACCTCCGGGATGTCGGCGTGGCGCGAGCGCAGCCACTCGCCGAGCGCCTTGGCCTGCGGGTCGAACCGGGCCTGCGCCGCGACGCCCTGGCCGAGCAGTCCTTCGACGACGAAGTTGAGCGCACGCAGGTTGGGCAGCGCGTACCGGCGGACGGTGATGTCCGCGGTTTCCGGCAGCAGCCGCTGGAACTCCTCGACGGTGA
Organism: Amycolatopsis thermoflava N1165; assembly: GCF_000473265.1. Taxonomy (NCBI): domain Bacteria; kingdom Bacillati; phylum Actinomycetota; class Actinomycetes; order Pseudonocardiales; family Pseudonocardiaceae; genus Amycolatopsis; species Amycolatopsis thermoflava. The sequence goes on along the minus strand of NZ_KI421511.1, from coordinate 275,406 downwards.
GGTGGTGCGCGAGCCAGCGCCACGCGTCGTCGGAGCGTGCCCACACGCCGAGGTTGGCGTCGCCGCCCTTGTCGCCGCTGCGGGCGCCGAGGATCGTGCCCAGCGGCACGCGCCGGGCCGGCCCGTCGGGCAGCGGTTCCGGGAGCTCCGGCTCGTCCACTTCGGACAACGGAAGCGTGTCGGCCGCGGGTGCGATGTCCACCCGGGAGCCGTCCGGCAGCACGGCCACGTGTGGCACCTCGGCGGCGTCCACGTAGGCCGCGGTGTAGACGCCGTACGGCGAGGCGTCCGAGGGCGGCGCGGTGACGTGGAAGCCGGGGTAGCTGGCCAGGGCCAGTTCGATCGCCGCGCCGCTGAACGCGCGTCCGGCCACCTTGGGGTCGGCGTCCTTGACCGCGCAGTGCAGCAACGCGCTGGCGCGCTGCTCGGTGTCGGCGTCCTCGTGGTCGGTGCGGGCCAGCGTCCAGCGGATCTCGGCGGGCGGCCGGTCCTTCAGCGCGCCTTCGAGCTGGTCGCGCACCAGCGCCGCCTTGGCCTCGATGTCCAGTCCGGTCAGCACGAACGTGGTCTCGTTGCGGAAGCCGCCGAGGGTGTTCAGGCAGACCTTGAGCGTCGGCGGCGGTGCCTCGCCGCGGGTGCCGGAGATCCGCACCCGGTCCGGGCCGTCCTCGGTCAGGGTCAGCGTGTCGAACCGGGCGGTGACGTCCGGTCCGGCGTAGCGGGCCCCGGCGATCTCGTAGAGCAGCTGGGCGGTGACGGTGCCCGCGGTCACCGCTCCCCCGGTGCCCGGGTGCTTGGTGATCACGCTGGAGCCGTCGGCGGCGATCTCCGCGATCGGGAAGCCGGGGGTGCCGGTGTCGTGTTCGGTGAAGAACGCGTAGTTGCCGCCGGTGGCCTGGGCGCCGCATTCGATGACGTGCCCGGCGGCGACCGCCCCGGCGAGGGCGTCGTAGTCGTCGCGGGCCCACCCGAAGTGCGCGGCGGCCGGGCCGACGACCAGCGAGGCGTCGGTGACGCGGCCGGTGACGACCACGTCCGCGCCGCGCTCCAGGCACGCGGCGATGCCCCACGCGCCGAGGTAGGCGTTGGCGGTCAGCGGTTTCCCGAGCCCCAGCTCGTCCACTCTGGACAGCAGATCGTCGCCCTCGACGTGAGCCACGGCGATGTCCAGGCCCAGCTCCCCGGCCAGCTCGCGGATCGCGGCGGCCAGTCCGGCCGGGTTGAGGCCGCCCGCGTTGGTGACGATCCGGACGCCGTTCTCCTTGGCCAGCGCGAGGTTGTCCGCCATCTGGCGCAGGAAGGTCTTGGCGTAGCCGCGGCTGGGGTCCTTGAGCCGGTCGCGGCCGAGTATCAGCATGGTCAGCTCGGCGAGGTAGTCCCCGGTCAGCACGTCCAGCGGGCCGCCGGTGAGCATCTCGCGCACGGCGGAGAACCGGTCGCCGTAGAACCCGGAGGCGTTGCCGATGCGCAGCACGTCGCTCATGCGAACTGCCCCGCCTTCCGGCCGGCCCCGGGCGGCCCGGCGAAGGCCTGTGCGATCTCCAGCCACTTCTCGGCGTCCGGCCCGATGGCGACGACGTCGGTGTCGGCCGGGTGCCGCCGCTGCGTGACGACGAGGCAGAACCCGAGCGCGGACCCGGTGACGCGCTGCGCCGCGTCCGCCGGGCCGAACGTCCACTCCTCACCGTCTACACCGGACAGTTCGACGCGGAACTCCTCGGCGGGCGGTGTGAGTCCGTGCACCGAGAATGCGAAGTCGCGGGTGCGCACGCCGAACCGCGCGATCTGCCACAGCCGCCGGGCCGGCTCCCGCCGCAGGCCGAGCGCGTCGTACACGTCCTGCGCGTGCGCCCAGGTTTCCATCAGCCGCGCGGTCGCCATGGACGCGGCGCTCATCGGCGGCCCGTACCACGGCAGCTTCTGGCCCTCCGGCACGCGCGCCAGTTCGCGGGCCAGCTCGTCGCGCCCGGACCGCCACATCGCCAGCACCTCGTCACGTGGTTTCGCGGCCAGTTCCCGCGCGCCCTGGTCGACGAAGTCGTCGCCCGCGGCCAGCGCCCGCTGCACTTCGGCCGGGAACTCGTCCGGGGTGCGCACCGCGACCAGCGACTTGGCGTCGGTCCACGCCAGGTGCGCGATCTGGTGCGCGATCGTCCAGCCCTTCGCCGGGGTCGGGGTCGACCACCTCGCCTCGCTCACCAGGTCGTCGAGCTCCCGGCTCTCGTCGGCCAGGTCCCGCAGGATCGGTCCGGGGTCCGCCACGCCATCGCCTCCTCGCGCACGCTTGGCGCCGAGCCTGGCACCAGTCCGCGGAAAAATCAAGCACGCTTGATTGTTTTGGCTAGCACGCCACGCCGACACGCCCGCATCTTGGGGTATCTGGACAGGGCGACCCCAAGATGTAGTCTTCGATCACCGGCAGGGTCCGACGGCTGGGGAAGCGAGCGCGGGCCCGTCCGGTACGAGTCGTGCCCACCCCCAGCACGCCGGCACCCAGGCCGGTGTGCCGATGAAACGCGCCCGAAAACGGAGTGATGCATGTCTGTGGAAACCTCCCCGGCGCCGGCAGCCACGCTGCGGGTGATCCGCCGGGACGGCGAGGCGTCGCCGTTCGACGCGAGCCGGATCTCCGTCGCGCTGACCAAGGCCTTCCTCGCGGCCGAGGGCGACGGGGCCGCCGCGTCGTCGCGGATCCACCACGTCGTGGCCGAGCTGACCGCGCAGGTCGAGGCCTCGCTGCGCCGCCACGCCACCGGTGACGCCGTGCACCTGGAGCAGATCCAGGACCTGGTGGAGCTGGCGCTGATGCGCGGTGGCCACCACAAGGTCGCCCGCGCCTACGTGCTCTACCGCGAGGAGCACGCCAAGGCCCGCGAAACCACGCCGCCACCAGCGGCGATCCGGGTCACGCACCCGGACGGCGAGCTGCGCCCGCTGGACCGCGAGCGCATCGCCCGCGTCGTCGGCGAGGCGGTCGCCGGGATCGCCGATGTCGCGGCCGAGCCGGTGCTGGCCGAGGCCGAGCGCAACCTCTACGACGGAATCAGCGCCGACGAGCTGGCCCTGGCGCTGATCATGGCCGCCCGCACCCTGGTCGAGCGGGAGCCGAACTACTCGGCCGTCACCGCCCGCCTGCTGCTGGACAAGCTGCGCGGCGAGGCGCTCAGCCACCTCGCGGGCGAGCCGCGCCAGGCCTCGCAGGCCGAGCTGGACTACCCCGCCTACTTCCGCGACTACCTGCGCCACGCGATCGAGCTGGAGCTGGTGGACCCGGAGCTGGCCCGCTTCGACCTGGACACGGTCACCGCCGCGATCCGCCCGGAGCGCGACCTGGACTTCGGCTTCCTCGGGCTGCAGACCCTCTACGACCGGTACTTCCTGCACGAGCAAGGCACCCGGTTCGAGCTGCCGCAGGCGTTCTTCCTGCGGGTGGCGATGGGCCTGGCCCTGCGTGAGGACGACCGCGAGGCCCGTGCCGTCGAGTTCTACGACCTGCTGTCCAGCTTCGACTTCATGGCCTCCACGCCGACGCTGTTCAACTCCGGCACCACCCGGGCGCAGCTGTCGTCGTGCTTCCTCACCACGGTCGAGGACAGCCTGGACGCGATCTTCCAGTCCTACAAGAACAACGCGCTGCTGGCGAAGTACTCCGGCGGGCTGGGCAACGACTGGACCCCGGTGCGCGGCCTCGGCGCCCACATCAAGGGCACCAACGGCACCTCCCAGGGCGTGGTGCCGTTCCTGAAGATCGCCAACGACACTGCGGTGGCGGTCAACCAGGGCGGGAAGCGCAAGGGCGCGGCGTGCGCGTACCTGGAGACCTGGCACATCGACGTCGAGGAGTTCCTCGACCTGCGCAAGAACACCGGCGACGACCGGCGCCGCACCCACGACATGAACACCGCCAACTGGGTGCCCGACGAGTTCCTGCGCCGCGTCGAGGCCGACGCGCAGTGGACGCTGTTCTCCCCCGACGAGACCCCGGACCTGCACGACCTCTACGGCAACGCGTTCGCCCAGCGCTACCGCGAGTACGAGGCCGCGGCCGATCGCGGCGAGATCCGGGTGTTCCGCCGGGTGCGGGCGGTCGAGCTGTGGCGGCGGATGCTGACCATGCTGTTCGAGACCGGGCACCCGTGGATCACCTTCAAGGACCCGTGCAACCTGCGCTCGCCGCAGCAGCACGCGGGCGTGGTGCACTCGTCCAACCTGTGCACCGAGATCACGCTGAACACCAGCGCCGACGAGGTCGCCGTGTGCAACCTCGGCTCGGTCAACCTGGCCCGGCACGTCACCGCCGACGGTCTGGACACCGCGAAGCTGGAGCGCACGGTGCGTACCGCGGTGCGGATGCTGGACAACGTCGTGGACATCAACTTCTACACGATCCCGGAGGCCCGCCGGTCCAACCTGCGGCACCGCCCGGTCGGGTTGGGGCTGATGGGCTACCAGGACGCGTTGTTCACGCTCGGCCTGCCGGTGGACAGCCCGGAGGCGGTGGAGTTCGCCGACCGCAGCATGGAGCACCTGAGCTACCACGCGATCGCCGCGTCCGCGCAGCTCGCCCGGGAGCGGGGCGCCTACGAGACGTTCGAGGGCTCGCTGTGGAGCCAGGGCGTGCTGCCGCTGGACTCGCTGCGGCTGCTGGCCGAGGCGCGCCAGGGTGACGCGCTGGACGTCGACTCGTCGTCCACTCTGGACTGGGACGCGCTGCGTGCGGTGGTGCGCGGCGGGATGCGCAACTCCAACGTGATGGCGATCGCGCCGACCGCGACGATCTCCAACATCTGCGGGGTCGGGCAGTCGATCGAGCCGCTGTTCCAGAACCTCTACGTCAAGTCGAACATGTCCGGCGACTTCACCGTGGTCAACCCGCACCTGGTCGCGGCGCTGAAGGAGCGCGGCCTGTGGGACGAGGCGATGGTGGCGGACCTGAAGTACTTCGACGGCAGCCTCGCGCAGATCGACCGGGTGCCGGCCGACCTGAAGCGGCTGTACGCGACCGCGTTCGAGATCGACAGCCGCTGGCTGGTGGACGCGGCGTCGCGCCGGCAGAAGTGGATCGACCAGGCCCAGTCGCTCAACCTCTACATCGCCGCGCCGAGCGGCCGCAAGCTCGACGAGCTGTACCGGTACGCCTGGCACAAGGGCCTGAAGACGACCTACTACCTGCGTGCCAAGGCCGCCACGAGCGTGGAGAAGAGCACCTTGCGTGGCACCGACGGCAAGCTCAACGCGGTGCCCGCCGCGGTTCCGGCTGCCGTGCCCGCTGCCGTGCCGGAGCCCGAGTTCGCCGCGTGCCGGATCGACGACCCCGATTGCGAGGCCTGCCAGTGAGCACCGTGGAAACCGACGCGACCGGGCTGGGCGCGATCAGCCGCGGCGCGGACCGGGTCAGCGTCGACGACAAGGCGATGATCAACGCCCGCGCCGACGTCAACCAGCTGCTGCCGCTGAAGTACCACTGGGCGTGGGAGAAGTACCTGGCCGGCTGCACGAACCACTGGATGCCGACCGAGGTGGCGATGCAGGCCGACATCGCGCTGTGGAAGTCGCCGGACGGGCTGACCGAGGACGAGCGGCGCATGGTCAAGCGCAACCTCGGGTTCTTCGCCACGGCCGAGTCGCTGGTGGCGAACAACCTGGTGCTGGCGGTGTACCGGCAGATCACCAACCCGGAGTGCCGCCAGTACCTGCTGCGCCAGGCGTTCGAGGAGGCCGTGCACACGCACACGTTCCAGTACATCTGCGAGAGCCTCGGCCTGGACGAGGGCGAGCTGTTCAACGCCTACCGCGAGGTCCCGTCGATCACCGACAAGGACGCGTGGGCGCTGAAGTACACGCGGAACCTGGAGAACCCGGACTTCGCGACCGGCACGGCGGCCGCCGACCAGGACTTCCTGCGTGACCTGGTGGCGTTCTACGTGGTGTTCGAGGGCATGTGGTTCTACACCGGGTTCGCGCAGATCCTGTCGCTGGGGCGGCGCAACAAGATGGTGGGGATCGCCGAGCAGTTCCAGTACATCCTGCGCGACGAGTCGATCCACCTGAACTTCGGCATCGACTGCATCAACCAGATCAAGATCGAGAACCCGCACCTGTGGTCGCCGGAGTTCCAGGCCGAGGTGCGGCAGATGCTGACCGAGGCGTGCGAGCTGGAGGTCGCCTACGCGCGGGACACGATGCCGCGCGGGATGCTCGGGCTGTCGGCGGCGCTGTGCGAGCAGTACCTGCGCTTCATCACCGACCGGCGCGCCCAGCAGCTCGGGCTGGCCCCGATCTTCGGCGAGAACGAGAACCCGTTCCCGTGGATGTCGGAGGCGATGGACCTGCGCAAGGAGAAGAACTTCTTCGAGACGCGGGTGACCGAGTACCAGACGGGCGGGTCGCTCGCCTGGGACTGAGCGCTCGCTAAATTTCACCCTTGCCGGGAGAGGGGGTGGTGCGGGACGGTGTGATCACACGTGTTGTCGCAAGGAGGCGCGATCGTGACCAGTGCCGTCGTCAGGGCATTCCGGGAACGTGTTCCACCCCTGACCGCCATCCCCCTCCCCCGGGCCGTCGACCGCCGCCTGATGGACCAGCGGTGGCCGGTGCGGGAGCTCGCCACGCCACCCGCGGGCAGCGGGCTGTCCCCGATCGTGGGTGACGCGGGCGCGCCGATCATCGGGCACGCCATCGAGTCGATGCGGTTCGGGCTGGACTTCGCGCTGCACCGCTTCGAAAAGTACGGGCCGGTGTCGTGGATGGGGGCGTTCGGGCAGCGGATCGTCGTGCTGGCCGGCCCGGACGCCACCCAGACCGCGCTGGTGAACAAGGACAAGGCGTTCTCGCAGGAGGGCTGGCAGTTCTTCATCGAGCGGTTCTTCCACCGCGGGCTGATGCTGCTGGACTTCGAGGAACACCACCTGCACCGGCGGATCATGCAGGAGGCGTTCACGCGGGACAAGCTCGCCGGCTACATGCGGCAGGCGGCGCCGGTGCTGCGCTCCGGTGTGGCAGCCTGGGCGGGCGCCGAGCGGCCACGGTTGTACTGGCTGCTGAAGCGGCTCACGCTGGATGTGGCGTCGCGGGTGTTCATGGACATGCCGCCGGGCGCGGACGCCGACGCGATCAACCGGGCGTTCGTGGGCACGGTCCGGGCGGCGACGGCGCTGGTGCGGGTGCCGGTGCCGGGCGGCCGGTGGGCGGCGGGCCTGCACGGGCGGCGGGTGCTGGAGCGGTACTTCGCGGAGAAGCTGCCGTCGAAGCGGCGCAGCGAGGGCGCGGACCTGTTCTCGGCGCTGTGCCACGCGCGCGGCGACGACGGGGCCGAGTTCACCGACGACGACGTCGTGAACCACATGATCTTCCTGATGATGGCGGCCCACGACACGGCGACGATCACCAGCTCCGCGGTGGCCTACCACCTGGCGAAGCACCCTTCGTGGCAGGAACGGGCGCGGGAGGAGTCCCTGGCGCTGGGTGACGAGCTGCCGGACCTCGAGGCGCTGGAGTCGTTGAAGACGCTGGACCTGGTGATCAAGGAGGCGCTGCGGCTGACCGCGCCGGTGCCGTCACTGCCGCGCAAGACGGTGAAGGACACGGAGGTGCTGGGCCACTACATCCCGGCCGGCACGATGTGCAGCGTCTCGCCGAACACCAACCACTACTCGCCGGACCACTGGACGAACCCGCGGGCGTTCGACCCCGAGCGGTTCGCGGAGGGCAGGCGGGAGGACAAGTCGCACCGGTTCGCGTGGATGCCCTTCGGCGGCGGGGCGCACAAGTGCATCGGGATGCACTTCGGGAACAACGAGGTGAAGCTCCTGATGCACGAAATGCTGCGCACGTACCGCTGGTCGGTGCCCGAGGGATACCGCATCAAGTGGGACTACGTGTCGCTGCCGGTGCCGGTGGACGGCCTGACGGTGCGGTTGCAGCGCCTGCGGTGAGCGATGGGCGCGCGGCCGCCACCGGCTGCGCGCCCGCAGTCGGCCTGCGGCGTTGGCTGCCCGCCGGCCGACGATCACGCCGACGCGGCGGCAACTGCCCTTGCACCCTGGATCAAGCTCTACAACACTGAACGCCGCCACAGCGCACTCGGAGGCAAGCCGCCCCTTAGCCGGCCGCTACCAACCTGATGGCCGGGTACATCTAGCGGGTGCGCGCCCGCAGCACTTCCAGCGCCTTGTCGGCGTGCACGGACATCCTCAGTTCGCTCTTGACGACTTCCAGCAGGCGCCGGTCGGTGTCGATGACGAACGTGTGCCGCTTCGTCAGCAGCGGGCCGAACGACCGCCGCACGCCGAACTTCCTCGCGACCTCTCCCTCGGCGTCCGACAGGAGCGGGTAGTCGAACCCGTGCCGCGCGCTGAACTCCTGCTGCCGAGCCACCGGGTCCGGGCTGATCCCCACTCGCTGCGCCCCGACCTCGGCGAACTCCTTCGCCAGGTCCCGGAAGTGGCAGCTCTCCGCGGTGCAGCCGGGCGTCAACGCCGCCGGGTAGAAGAACAACACCACCGGCCCGGCCGACAGGAACCCGCTCAGCGACCGCGGTTCGCCCCGCTCGTCCGGCAGCGTGAAGTCCGGGACGACGTCCCCCGGCTTCACCCGGTCACCGCCGCACCGGTGTGCTGCTCGATGAGCTGGTCCACCTCGTCGCCGGTCGCGGTGTCGGCCACGAACGGTCCGCGGGCCGCGATCACGCCGTGCCGCCGCAGCCGTTCGGCCTGCTCGTGGCTGCGCACACCCTCCGCGCCGATCCGCAACTTCAGCTCACGCGCCCGCGTCACCAGCTGGTCCAGGTGCCGCGCCGCGACCTCCGGCTCGCCGTCGGCGAGCGCGTCGACGACCGGCCCGGACAGGATCACGTGCTGCACCGACAGCTGGTGCCGCGGGATCAGCTCCAGATCGGCCGAGCCCTGCACCGTGAGCACCAGCTTCGCGCCGAGGTCGGCCAGCACGGTGAGCGAGTCGAGCACCTCGCCGCGCGGGTCCAGGATCGACGAGCTGTCCGTGCACAACCGCAGCGCCCTGGCCGGCAGCTCGTTGCGGTCCAGCTGCTCCTTGACCAGCGCCACCAGGTCCGGCTCGATCGCGAGCCGGTTCGGCAGGCGGATGCATACGTCCGGCGCGGCCTCGCCGTAGCGTTCGCGCCAGCGCGCGGTCGCCCGCAGCGACTCGGTCAGCAGCCACTTGCCGAGCGGGATCGTCATGCCGGTCGTCTCGGCCAGCGGGAAGAACTCCTCGGCGGGCAGCTCACCCAGCTCCGGGTGGTGCCAGCGCAGCCCGGCGTTGACCGCGGCGATCTCGTCGGGCTTGGCCAGCTTGACGGTGGGCTGGTAGATCAGCTCGAACTGCCCGTTCTCCAGCGCGCCGGCGATCTCCGCGCCGAGCCGGTAGCGGGCGCGGTCACGCGCGTCGAGCTCCGGGTCGAACAGCATCCACTGCGCCTTGCCTGCCTCCTTGGCGCGGTGCAGCGCGATCTCCGCCGCGCGCTCGATGTCCTCGACACCGCCGTCCCGCACGTCGCGCACCACGATCCCGGCGCTCGCGCTCACCCCGACGCCGTGCTCGCCGATGTAGATCGGCTCGGCGAGGTCCTCCAGCGCGGTCTCGACGAGACTGATCACTCCCGACGTGGTCAGCTCCCCGCGCAGCAGCACCGCGAACCCGTCCCCGGACAGGCGCGCCACCAGCGCGTCGTGGCCGGTGAACGCTTCCTTGAGCTTGTTCGCCACGCCACGCAGCACCGCGTCGCCGACACCGGCGCCGAGCCCGTCGTTGACCACCTTGAACCCGTCGAGGTCCAGGTAGATCAACGCCACCTGACCGCGCGCCGACGAACCGAGCGCGGACTCCAGCAGCGTGCGGAAGCGGGACGCGTTGGACAGGCCGGTGAGCGAGTCGTGGATGCTCTGGTGCCGCAACGTTTCCTGGAGCGTGTGGACCTCGTTGGCGTCGGAGGCCATCAGCACCGGGAAGAGGGTGCCGGGCCGGTCGCCGGGCAGGCGGGTGAGCACGATGTCGGCCCACACGCCGGCGTCGTCGGCGTGGCCGAGGCGAACCCGGTCGGTGAACTCGTCCAGGTCGGTCTCGGCGAGCTCGGCCAGACCGGCGGCCAGCTTCTCGCGGTCGCGGTCGTCGAAGCCCAGCTCGGTGAGGCGGCGGCCGCGCAGGCGGTCCGGCTTGTGCCCGAGGAACTTGCCGAGCTCCTTGTTGACCTCGACGATCCGGCCGTCCGGGTCGGCCATCGCGATGCCGACGGGAGCGGTGCTGTAGAGCGTGGTGAAGCGGCGCATGGCGGCGTCGCGAGCCGCTTCGGCCTCGGCGACCGCGGTGCGCGCGAAGTCGTGCAGGAGCTGCGCGAGCTCGTCCGGGGGAAGTGATACTCCGTCCGTGTCAGCCAACCGCGCGGCCCAGCGCCGGGCCACGTCCGCCAACCCTGGTGCGGCACCAGGTTCCGACACGCTCCACCTCTTCCGGAGAACGACAAGGGCCAGGTCAGGCCCGGTCCGGGCGCCGACAAGCCCACCCCGGGCCGGATCCGCCCCGAAGTCATGCCACGCCATCACGCCCGGACAGACTTGTCTACCGGCCGAACGTGTGATGATCAGTGTAGATGTCGTCACTGCTCGTGTTTTTTCGGCTACCGCGTCCCGGCGCGGTCCCCATTTCTGCTCCACCGCCCGCGACGCCCGGCCGCAGGCAGGGCAACTCCCCGTGGCGGTCAGCCCCGCATCCACCCGCCGCCGCGCGGGGTGCCGCCCGGCGATGATCCCCCGGGCGCGGTCTTCCGCCACACCGCGACCCGCCCAGCGGTAGTCAACCCCGCGCGGGCCGCCACCCAGCGACGCCGCCCCCGGGCAGCCTTCCTCCACACCATGCCCCGCCCAGCGGCGGTCAGCCCCGCACCCACCCGCCGCCGCCGCGGGGCCGCCCAGCGACGATCACCAGGCTCCCGCCGTCCGCCACACGCACGCGCCCCCGTGGGTGGTCAACCCCGCGCGGGCCGCCACCCAGCGACGGCCCCGGGCAGCCTTCCTCCACACCATGCCCCACTCCGGCGGTCAGCCCCGCACCCACCCGCCGCCGCGCGGGGCGCCGCCCAGCGACGATCCCCCGGGCGCGACCTTCCGCCACACCGCGACCCGCCCCGTGGCGGCCGTTCCGCCGGGGAGGCGGGTGGGGCGCTCGTCGAGCCGGGTGAAGCCGAGCCGGGCGGGCACGGCGCCGCTGCGGTGGTTGGCGACGTCGTGCACGATCTCCACCCGGTTGGCGCCGACCCGGAACGCCTCGTCGGTCAGCAGGCGCGCCGCGCGGGTGGCCCAGCCCCGGCCCGTGTAGGCCTTGGCCAGCCAGTAGCCCACTTCGAGCCCGCCGCGGCCGATGCGCGCCATCAGCCCGCAACTGCCGGCGACCGCCCCGTCCGGCGCGACGATCGCGTAGTCGAAGGTCTCCGCCGCGAGCCAGCTTTCCCGGGTCAGCGTCAGGAACTCCCGCGCGTCGCGCTCGGTGTAGCCGTCCACCGCCCACGGCATCCAGGGCGCGAGGTGGTCCAGGGACTCGTTGACCAGGCGGTGGAGGAGCTCGGCGTCGCCGGCCCACCACCGGCGCAGCAGGATCACCCCGTCCGAGAGGGTCTCCGCAGGGATCTGCATCCCCCGATCATCCTCGCCAGGGTCGTGGCCCGCACGGGACTTTTCCGGTATGCACGACGCATGCTGGAGTTCTTCCGGGCGATCCTGGACGCCGTCCTCGCGATCACGCCCAAGGCGCTGACCGCCCGCAAGGACGCCAAGCTGAACGCGCTCGGCGCCGAACTGTTCGTGCTCTACCTGCGTGCGCACCGCATCGCCGACAACGGCGACTACCTGCTGGGGTTCCTGGAAAACACCGCCACGATGAGCGAGGAAGACGTCCGCGCGCAGACGTCCTGGGTGCGCCGCCTGCACGCCGCCGCCCGGCAGCAGGCGGCGGACCTGCGTGGCCTGAACTCCGAGATGACCCGTCTCGGCGGCTGTCTCGCCGCCCTCGACCCGCAGGCGTACGGACGGCTCAAGAACGGGATGTGGGAGAAGTTCAGCCGCATCGACCACCTGCGGATGGTCCTCGCCGGCCCGGCGCTGCCCGATCCGCGCGCGCTCGGGCTCTTCCCCGGCCCGGACCCGGTCACCGATCCCGTCGGGCGGCTGGCCGGCCTGATGGCCCGGCCGGACCGACCGCTGGAATCGCCCGGCACGCTGGACCTGCGGGACCCGCTGACGCCGCGGGCGCGCGCCGAGATCGCCCGCTACCTGGCCGAGCACCGGCCCCGCGAGCAGCTGGAGGAGATCCGGGCCCAGCTGAAGATCCTGCACGAGGCGCTGGAGCGCACCTTCACGCTGAGCGACATCCTGGTGAGCCTGTCGGCCGCCGGGAAAGCCGATCCCGGCGGCTTCCTGCGCGACTAGGTCATGATCGCGCTGTCGGGCACCACCGTGTCGTTGCGCAGCGCGTCCCACAGCTGCTTCGACTTGGTCTTGTCCCAGTGCTCGGCCGAGCCGGACGTGACCGGCACCGTCGTGGACAGCACGCCGTCCGAGGAGATGCCCCGCATCGCCCACGCCAGCCCGACCAGGTTGTGCAGGTGGTCGCCCTCGTCCATGGTCAGCGCGTCCGGCGCGGCGCCCAGCAGCGGGAACACGTCGAACGGGTTGAGCAGGGTGCCGGGGCTGGCGATCTGGCTGACCAGCGCGCCGATGAACTTGCGCTGGTTCTCCACCCGGTCCAGGTCCGACCGCGGGGTCGCGTCGCTGTGCCGCATCCGGACGAACCCGAGCGCGTGCGCGCCGTCGAGTTCCTGGCACCCGGCCGGGATCGTGATGCCGGTGACGGTGTCGTGCATCTCCTTGTCGACGCACATGTCGACGCCGCCGATCGCGTCGACGATGTTGGCGAACCCGCCGAACCCGATCTCGGCGTAGTGGTCGATGCGCAGCCCGGTGGCCTGCTCGACGGTCTTGACCAGCAGCGGCGCGCCGCCGATCGAGAACGCCGCGTTGATCTTGCTGGTGCCGTGGCCGGGGATGGCGACCTCGGAGTCGCGCGGCAGGCTGACCAGCGTCGGCTTGGTGTCGTTGTCCGGCAGGTGCGCGATCATCATCGTGTCGGTGCGCTGACCGCCGCCGGCGGCCTCGACGTCGCCGGTGACCAGCCGCTGCTCGTCCTCGGCGGTGAGGCCTTCGCGGCTGTCCGAGCCGACGATGAGCCAGTTGGTGCCCTCGCCCGCGGCGGGGCGGCCCTCGTAGTCCTCCAGCGCGGCGACCCGGTTGATCGAGAACTCCAGGTACACCCACACGCCGGCGAGGAACAGCACGAACACCGACAGCAGGGTGAGCAGCACCTTGCCGGGGCCGAACCGGCGGCGTGGACGGCGCGCGGCGGGCGGCGGGGGCGGCGGGACGTCGCCGCGGGAGGGCATGGCCCGCGTCGGCGGCGGTCCGGGGCGGCGCGGCGGTGGCTGGCGGTAGGCGCCCTCGCGGCCGGGCAACGGCATCATCTGCGCGGGCTGGTGCTGTCGCGGGCCGCGCGGCGGCACGCGCGGCGGATAGCCACCCTGGTTCGTCACGCCATCACCGTTCCCCGATCGACCGGCCCTAGGACGCCCCTAGTGAACCGCAAACGTCATCGATCAGGACGTGCAGCACCCCGAAAGGGTTGCGCAGTGCTACCCGGGCAGGCGAAGCCGCTGGTCGGGGCGCACCGACCAGGCCGTGAGCGGGGCCACACCGGCGGCGTCCAGGGCGAACTCGCGGGCCAGCCGGTTCCACACCCCCGGCCGGTACAGCATGGCGTGCCCCTCGGACATGACCTCGATCCGCACCACACGCCGCGCGACCGCCTGGGCGCGCTCCGCGTAGGCGAAGGACTCCGCGGGCCGGGTGATGCGGTCACGCGTGCCGTGGGCGATGACGACCGTCTTGCCCGTCACCGGTTCGACCGGCTCGCCGATCGGCGTCCACGGGGCCAGCGCCAGCACCGACCGCACTTCCGGCTCGTCGGCGATCCGCAACGCGACGCGGCCGCCCATCGAGTGCCCGGCGAGGAACACCGGCACGTCCGGCCGCTCGGCCCGGATCCGCCGCAGCGCCCACCGCGCGTCGGCCACCGGGTGCAGGTCGGGGTCGTTCCACCCGCGCACGCGGTTGCGCAGCAGCCGCACCTCCACCCCGTGCGGCGCCCCGGCCCGCAGGATCTGCCGCGCCAGCGGCACCATCCGCAGGTAGGCCGGCCCCCACGGCCGCACCACGTTGAGGCCGTTCTCGGCGCCCCCGTGCAGGACGAGCACGACCGCCCGCACCGGTCCGCGGGCGCGCCAGGTCGTCAGCACCGGATCGCTCACACCAGGTGCCAACACCGCGCCCGGGGCGATTCTTCCGCCGACCACCCGCACGGGGTGGTCCGCCGCCTAGGGTCGGGCGCATGATCAACGATCTGGTCGCCGGCGCGCTGCAGCAGGCCGGCGAACGCAACCGCAGGGAGATCGAGCGGGCCGCCGCGCTGGTGCTGGGCGCGGTGCGGGCGGATGCGCTGGTGTTCACCGCCGGCGCCGGGCACTCGCTGGCGTCGGTCGCCGAGACGTTCTACCGCGCGGGCGGCCTGGCCTGCGTGTACCCGCTGTACCACCCGGACCTGCTGCCGCTGCACGGCGCCGCGGCCAGCACGGCGGCCGAGCGGCGGTCCGGCCTGGCCGCGGAGGTGCTGGCCGAGCGCGCGCCCGGGCGGGACGACGTGGTGTTCGTGTTCTCCAACTCGGGCGTCAACCCCTACCCGGTTGAGCTGGCCGAGGCCGCCCGCGCGGCGGGCGCGCCGGTGGTGGCGGTGACCTCGCGGGCGTCGGTCGAGGCGGCGCCGCGCCGCTCGCACAGCACGCTGCTGGAGCAGGCCGACGTCGTGCTCGACACCGGCGTCCGGCCGGGCGACGCCGCCTTCCCCGCGGACGACCCGCGCACGGTGGCGCTGTCCTCGCTGCTCAACGTGTTCCTGTGGAACGAGGTGCTGGCGCACGTCTTCGACAGCGCCCGGCGGGAGGGCGTCGAGGTGCCGCTGTGGCGCAGCTCGAACGTCGAGGGCGGCGACGCGGCCAACGCCGCGCTGCTGGACCACTACCGCCCGCGGGTGCCCGCCCTCCGCTAAGCCGCCGCGGCGGGCTCCTCGGCGAACTGGGTGTGGTAGAGGTCGGCGTAGCGGCCGTTCGCGGCGAGCAGCTCCTCGTGGGTGCCGCGTTCGACGATGCGCCCGGCCTCGACCACCAGGATCTGGTCGGCCGCCCGCACGGTCGACAACCGGTGCGCGATGACCAGCGCGGTCCGGCCTTCCAGCGCGTGCGACAGGGCCTCGCTGACCGCCGCCTCGGACTCCGAGTCCAGGTGCGCGGTCGCCTCGTCCAGCACGATCACCCTGGGGTGCGCCAGCAGGAGCCGGGCGATGGTCAGCCGCTGCCGTTCACCGCCGGAGAGCCGGTAGCCACGCTCCCCCACCAGCGTGTCCAGCCCGTCGGGCAGGCTGCGGACCAGCTCGGCGAGCCGCGCCCGCTCCAGCGCGTCCCAGATCTCCTCCTCCGCGACACCCGGCCGCGCGTACTCCAGGTTGGCGCGGATGGTGTCGTGGAACAGGTGCCCGTCCTGGGTGACCACGCCGACGGTGTCCCGGATCGCGGCGAAGGCCAGGTCGCGGACGTCCACATCGGACAGCCGGATGGCGCCGGAGTCGACGTCGTAGAGGCGCGGCAGCAGCGACGCGATAGTCGACTTGCCCGCTCCGGACGAGCCGACCAGCGCGACCATCTGCCCCGGTTCGGCACGGAAGCTGATCCCGTGCAGGACCTCCTCGCCGCCACGTGTGTCCAGTGTGGACACCTCCTCCAGCGAGGCGAGCGAGTACTTGTCGGCGGCCGGGTAGGCGAAGCGGACGTCGTCGAACTCGACCGACACGCCACCCTCCGGCACGGCGCGGGCGTCCGGCTTCTCGGTGATCATCGGATCCAGGTCGAGCACCTCGAAGACCCGCTCGAACGACACCAGCGCGGTCATCACGTCCACGCGGACGTTGGCCAGCGCGGTCAGCGGGCTGTAGAGCCTGGTCAGCAGCAGCGCGAGGGCGACGACGGTGCCCGGGGCGAGCTGGCCACGGATCGCCAGCCAGCCGCCGAGCCCGTAGACCAGGGCCGTCGCGAGGGCCGAGACCAGGGTGAGGCTGGTCATGAACCAGCGGGTCAGCATCGCGGTCCGCACGCCGATGTCCCGCACCCGGCCGGCACGGGCGCCGAAGTCCTCGACCTCCCGCTTCGGCCGCCCGAACAGCTTCACCAGCGTCGCGCCCGGCGCGGAGAACCGCTCGGTCATCTGGGTGGTCATCCCGGCGTTGAGCTGGGCCGACTCGCGCTGCAGGTCGGCCATCCGGCGGCCGATGCGGCGCGCGGGGAGCACGAACACCGGCAGCAGCACCAGCGCCAGCAGCGTCACCTGCCAGGACAGGGTGACCATGACCGCGAGCGAGAGCACCAGCTGGATCACGTTGGTGACCAGGCCGGACAGGGTCGCGGTGAAGGTGCGCTGCGCGCCGATCACGTCGTTGTTCAGGCGGCTGACCAGCGCGCCGGTGCGGGTGCGGGTGAAGAACGCGATCGGCATGCGCTGCACGTGCTCGAACACCGCGCGGCGCAGGTCGTAGATCAGTCCCTCGCCGATGCGGGCGGACAGCCAGCGTTCGACGAGCCCGAACCCGGCGTCGGCGATCGCCAGCCCGGCCACGACGACGGCCAGCAGCACGACCAGGCCGGCGTCCTTGCCGCCGACGATCGTGTCGACGACCTTGCCCGCCAGCACGGGCGTGCTGACCGCGATCACCGCCGACACCACGGTCAGCGCCAGGAAGACCAGCAGGCTGCGCCAGTACGGGCGGGCGAAGCGCGCGACCCGCCGCACGGTTCCGGGCGCGAGGCCCTTCGGCGCGTTCGCCGCGCGCATCGCCGAACTCATCAACGACCAGGTGTTGTCCACGCCGCCCACCCTAAAAGTTCGACATTACTTGATGTCTACCCCGAAGACGCAGAGGTCAACGCGGAAGGTCACCAAAAGCTTCCCAGGCGTTGCCCGCGATTCCGCCCTCGGTAACCTTTGCCCATGGGGAGGGACGAAACCGGTGCGAGACCACCCGGCGGCCCGCGATGACCACTGAGCGCACCGAGGTGCGCCGGCCGGTCCCCGCCGCCGCCCTCGACCGCTGGCGGGCCCTGCTCGCCGCGCACCCGCTGACCGTCGACCTGGTCTTCTACCTCGGGTGCACCGTCTACGCAATCGCGCTGGCCCTCACCAACCAGTTCTACGGCTTCCGCATCTGGGGCTCGTGCGCCGCGTTCGGCTACGGCTTCGCCACCGCCCACACCGGCTGGCTGATCGCCACCCGCCGGCAGGGCGGGCTGCTGCGCTCCCGCTGGGTGGGGATCGCCGGCATCGGCGTGCTGTCGATGCTGCTGCCCCTGACGGTCCTGGTGGTCCGGCGGCTCACCGGCACCGACTGGCTGAACACGCCGTTCTCCTGGAGCGCCCAGCCCGAGGTGTGGGTGATCGAGCGGTCGGCGAGCCTGCTGCTGGACAACGGCACGCCGTACGTGGACGTCGAGGCGCTCACCCGCGCGCCGGAGGTCAACGACTACACGCCCTACGGCCCGGTCATGGCCGTGTTCGGGCTGCCCCGCGCCCTGTTCGGCGGGAGCCCGGTGGCCGACGCGCTCACCGACGCGCGGCTGGTGTTCGCCCTGACCGCGTGCGTGTGCGCGTGGCTGACGATCCGGCTGTCCCGGACGCCGCGGGTTCCGGTACGCGCGGCGCAGTTCGCGATGGCGTGCCCGCTCACCGCGCTGACCTGGGCGGTCGCCGGGCCGGACCTGGCGATCGTCGGTCTGATGCTCGTCGCCGCCGCGCTCGCGGCCCGGGACCGTCCGGCGGCGGGCGGGATCGTCCTCGCGCTGGTGATCAGCGCGAAGCTCATCGTCGCACCGGCCGCGGTGGTGCTGGCCGTGCTCGTCTTCGCCCGCCTGGGCGGCAGGGCCCTGGCGCGCTTCCTCACCACGACGGTGGTCGCGTGCGCGGTGCTCAACATCCCGGTGTTCCTGGTGAACCCGCGGGCCTTCGTGGAGCACGTGATCCGGTTCCCGGCCGGCCTGGGCCAGGTGACGTCACCGGCGGCGAGCCCGCTGCCGGGCTATCTCATCGCCAGTACCGGACCGGCCGGGAAAGTGGCCGCGTTCGTCCTGCTCGCGGGCGCCGCTGCCGCGATCCTCGTCTGGTTGCTGCGGCGTCCGCCCGTGGCGGGGTCGGACGCGTTGTGGCGCATCGCCGTCGGGCTGGGAGCGTTCACGCTCCTGACGCCCGCGACGCGCTTCGGGTACCTGGTGTACCCGTGCGTGCTCCTCGGTGCGATGTTGTGCTTCCGCCGCGCCGAGGCCGGAGGTGCCCGGCCTACTTCTTCTTAGCGCGCGTCGCCCCGCCGCGTCCGCGCAACTGCACACCGGATTCGGAAAGCACGCGGTGCACAAAGCCGTACGAGCGTCCGGTCGACTCGGCCAGGGCTCGAATGCTGGCACCCTTCTCGTATTTCTTCTTCAGGTCAGCGGCCAGCTTGTCACGCGTACTGCCGGTGATCCGCGCGCCCTTCTTCAGGTCAGCCACGTCGTTCCGCCTTCCACCAGATCGCGTTGGCAGGCCACAGTGGGCCTCGTCACGCAATGATCGAACACGAACCGGGAATTTGCCAGACGACGGGCGAAAAACCTGCCCAATGGCGGAAAAATTGCGCCATTCAAGGTGGTTGCCTAGTCCAACTAAGCAATCGAGCCTTTGTTTACCTCACGCCAACTGGACGAGTTCCAAGTAATCATCCGACCAGTGATCCTCCGTGCCGTCGGGCAACAGGATCACGCGTTCGGGCTCCAGCGCCTCGACCGCGCCCGGGTCGTGGGTGACCAGCACGACGGCGCCGGTGTAGCTGCGCAGGGCGTTGAGCACCTGTTCGCGGCTGGCCGGGTCGAGGTTGTTGGTCGGCTCGTCGAGCAGCAGCACGTTGGCGGCGCTGGACACCAGGCCCGCGAGCGCGAGCCGGGTCTTCTCGCCGCCGGAGAGGGTGCCTGCGGGTTGGTCGAGTTGCTCACCGGTGAACAGGAACGAGCCCAGCAGGTTCCGCAGCTCCTGCGCGCCGGTGTCGGGGGCGAGGTGGCGGATGTTCTCCCACACGCTGGCGTCGTGGTCCAGCGTCTCGTGTTCCTGCGCGTAGTAGCCGAGGCGCAGCCCGTGGCCGGCTTCGACGCTGCCGGTGTCGGGTTTCTCCATGCCGCCGAGCAGGCGCAGCAGGGTGGTCTTGCCCGCGCCGTTGAGGCCGAGCACGACGACCTTGGTGCCGCGGTCGATCGCGAGGTCGACGCCGGTGAAGATCTCCAGCGAGCCGTACGATTTGGACAGTCCCTCGGCGGTGAGCGGGGTGCGCCCGCACGGGGCCGGGGCCGGGAACTTGATGTGCGCGACCTTGTCGGCCTGGCGCTGGTCGTCCAGGCTCGCGAGCATCTGCTCGGCGCGGCGGGCCATGTTCTTCGCCGCGACGGCCTTGGTGGCCTTCGCGCCGAGTTTCGCGGCCTGGGCCTGCAGGGCGGCGGCCTTCTTCTCGGCGTTGGCCCGCTCGCGGCGGCGGCGCTTCTCGTCGGTCGCCCGCGCTTCCAGGTAGCGGTTCCAGGTCATGTTGTAGTTGTCCAGCTCGCCGCGGGTGGCGTCGAGGAACCAGACCTTGTTGACGACCTCGGCCAGCAGCTCGACGTCGTGACTGATCACCACGAGACCGCCCTCATGGCCCTTGAGGAAGCCGCGCAGCCAGTTGATCGAGTCGGCGTCGAGGTGGTTGGTCGGCTCGTCGAGCAGCAGGATGGTGTCCGAGCGGCCAGAAGCGCCCACGTCGGAGGCGGCGAACAGGATGCGCGCCAGCTCGACGCGGCGGCGCTGGCCGCCGGAGAGGGTGCGCAGCGGCTGGGCGAGGACGCGGTCGGCCAGGCCGAGGTTGGCGCAGATGCGGGCGGCTTCGCTCTCGGCGGCGTACCCGCCCAGCGAGGCGAAGCGCTCCTCGAGGCGGCCGTAGCGGCGGATCGCCTTGTCCCGTTCGGCGTCGTCGACCAGCTCGGACATGGCGGTCTGGGCCTTCTCCATGTCTCGCAGCAGGGCGTCGAGACCGCGGGCGGACAGGACGCGGTCCTTGGCCGTGACGGAGAGGTCGCCCTCGCGCGGGTCCTGGGGCAGGTAGCCGAGCTCGCTGCCGCGGCGCACCTCGCCCGCGTAGGGCTCCCCCTCGCCCGCGAGGACCTTCAGGGTGGTGGTCTTGCCGGCGCCGTTGCGCCCGACCAGGCCGATGCGATCGCCCGGCTGGATGCGCAGGGTGGTGTCGGAAAGCAGAATGCGCGACCCGGCGCGCAGTTCGAGGCCGGTGGCCGTGATCAAGAGAACTCCCGGATAGCGGGGGTGGACGGGTGGCATCGACGGGCCTGCCGGACAGGCGGCCCGGAGCTACTCCAACTGGACGTCCACGGAACCCAGTGTACGGATCACGGTCCACCGATTTTCCCCGCGGTGGCGGGACTCACCACGCCGCCAAGACAGCTGGGTGGTCATCCCGTCGCCTGACACGTGACGATCACCTTGAGCCAGGGCCGCAACCCGCGCTGGGTCCGGCGGCCGACCATGCCAACCTTGCGGCCCTGGGTCAAGGTGATATGCACAAACCGGAAGGCGACGGGATGACCACCCAGCCACCCACCCGAGGTGAGCCGAGGGGCTCTTCTGTCATCCCAGAGCCTGCCCGTCCGGCGAGGACATCTCTTGATCTTTTTCCTGCGCTTCGCGCAGGGAAGCGCCTCACGGCGCTCAAACGGTCACCTTCGCCCCCCCCGCCCCCGATGCCTGATTGTGTTTCAGTCGCCGAGCAGGGTTGTCAAGGCGGGAAAGCGTGCCTTGACAACCCTGGTCGGCGACCAAAGATCGGCTGTGGATCGGGGGCGGGGGAGGTCTGGTTGGGGTGGTCGGTGGCGTTGCGTTGCCGGCCGGCGGTTCGATGCTGGTGGTGTGCTGCTCAGAGCACGAAGCTGTCCGACCAGGGCTGGCCGGATCGGCCGGACAGTGCGTCCAGCAGGCTGACCGCCTGCTTGTCCGTCAGCGACGACACGAAGTCGATCACCGCCCTCCCCCTGGCCAGTCCCCGCACGGCGTCGGCGCCGGCGACCGGCTCGCCCGTCGCTCCGACCAGCAGTTCGGGTGCGTTCCGGGCCAGGTCCTCGAACTCCGACTGCGCCAGCTCGACCAGGTCGTGCAGGCGCCTGGGCAACCGCGACACCTCGTCCCGGTCGGCGAGCCACGCGTCGAGCGCGTCGACCAGCGTCGTGAGCAGTGACGCCTGTCCGCGCTGGTGGAGGGCCAGTTCCGGGCGCAGCAGCACGAAGCGGCGGTGCACGAACTTCAGCACCTGCACCTCGTGCCACTGTGCGGTCCGCAGGGACACGTGCCCGGCCCGGCTGGACGGTGACGGCAGCACGATCACGCCGTCCACCAGCCGGTGCGTCCACCGCGCGGAGAACGCCGCGGTGGCCTGCTCCGCTTCGATCGAACCGTCGAACGGCTCCGCCAGCAGGCCGTCGACCAGCTCGGCGCGGATTCGCGACACCGCGTGGGCGAAGGCGTCGTCGTCGACGATCCACGCGTCCTTGGCGTGCATGCGCCGCCGCAGCTGCTCCAGTGAACGGCCGGGGCGGCGGATCTGCGCGGCGAGCGTCGCGTTGTCCAGGCCGGCCAGCTCCACCGCGTGATCGAGCCACTCCCCCAGCTCGGCGGCCACCGGGGCGTGCTGCAGGACCCCGATGCGGTGGAAGTCCTGGATGTCGTGGATCGCGTAGGCGAGGTCGTCGGCGGTGTCCATCACGGACGCCTCGACGGTCTGCTGCCACGGCTCGATCCGCCCGGCGAACGGCCTGCGCGCGGCCACCACGTCGTCCAGCTCGGTGCAGTACGCGGAGAACTTGCTCGACCCGGTGCCCGGCGCCTCGTCCGGCTCCGCCGCGCCCCGCGGCGGGATGCGCATCGCGGCCGGGTGCGGGTCGGGCCAGTGCAGCCGCGCCCACGGGTACTTCAGCACCGCCGCCCGCACGGCCGCGGTGAGGTCGAGCCCGACCGCCGCCGGGCCACGCACGTCGGTCGTGGTGATGATCCGGAACGTCTGCGCGTTGCCCTCGAACCCGTCCGGCAGCGAGAACCGGTGCCGGGCGATGCGGTCCAGCACCTGCTCCCCCAGATGCCCGAACGGCGGGTGCCCCAGGTCGTGGGCGAGCGCGGCGGCCTCGGCGACGTCCGGGTCGAGCCCGCCGAGCTTGCCGATCAGCTCGGCGGAGTCCACCGAGGACAGCAGCCGCTGCGAGATGGCGCGGGCGACCTGGGCGACCTTGAGACTGTGTGTGAGCCGGTTGTGCAGCAGCCCGGACCCGGCCGCGCTGACCACCTGGGTCACGCCGCCGAGCCGGGCGAAGAACGGCGACACCACGATGCGGTCCCGGTCGGCCCGGAAGGGGTTGTCGGCCAGGTCGGACCACGCCGGTTCGCTGGCGTTCTCCCGGCGTAGCGTCCGCGGATCGGGTTCCATGCGCATCACCGTATCTGTCCCGCCCGTACCCCCGCGGGAGTACGCTGCCCGCCCCGCAGGTGAACATCAGTCGACATCTCTTTCAAACCGGCCACCTCACCAGCGAAGATCGGTCCGTGCGCCCAGTCCGGTTCGCCTTCCAGCCGCTCTACAGCCTGAACACCGGCGGCATGGTCGCGCTCGAAGCGCTGGCCCGCCCCGCCGAGGGGTCCGTGCACGAACTGCTCGACACCGCGCGCCGCGAGCGGCGGCTCGTCGAGACCGACATCGCACTGGCGTGCGACGCCGTCCGCGCGGAAGCCGACCAGCAGACGCTGCTGCCGCTGCACCTGAACATCACGGCCGCCACCGCGGCCGCGCCCGCGGTGGATCCCCTGCTCGACACCCTCGCCCGCGTCGGCAAGCGGCCGCGCGAGGTGGTGCTGGAGGTCGGGCCGCCGTTCTGCTCGGTGTGGCCCGAACAGCTGCTCGCCGGCCTGCACCGGCTCGGCGAGCTGGGTTTCCGGCTGGCGCTGGACGGTCTCGGCCGCGGCGACCTGCCGTTCGCGATGCTCGCGGCGGCGCCGGTGGACGTCCTCAAACTCGACCGCAGCGTGCTGCGCGGCCTCCCCGGCGACGCAGGCTCGGTCGCGGTCGTCGAGTCCCTGCTGCACTTCACGGCCCGCACCAGTGCGCGACTGGTGGCGACCGGGGTCGAGACCGAGGCGCAGCTGGGAGCGGTGCGCCGCCTGGGGGTGCGCATCGCTCAGGGCAACCTGTTCGCCCCCGCCCGGGACGGGGTCCACCTGGGGCACCTGCTGACCCCGGCCATCCCGGACCCGGAGGAGCGCCTCACGCCGGGGCCGCTCACCACGCCGCGCGTGCGGGACTTCCTGCGCCCGGCGAGCACCCTGCCGCACAACGCGACCTGCGACGACGTGCGCACCGCGCTGGCCGCGGGCGACGCGCCCAGCGGCATCGTCGGGATCGACGACGACGGGCGGCCGCGGTGGTCCATCGACCGCACCCGGTTCCTGGTGTCGGTCACCGGCCCGTACGGGCACGCCCTGCACGCGAAGCGCAGCGCGGAGCGGCTCGCGGACACGCCGCACACGATCCACGCCGACGCCGGGGCGCTGGAGCTGCTGGAGCTGGTGACCGACGCGGACTGGGGCCGCACCGGCGACGACGTGGTGGTGGTCGACGACGCGGGCCGCTGCCTCGGTGTGGTGCTGGTGACCGAGGTGGTGCGCGGGGTCGCCGAGGCGAAGGTCGAGGAGGCGGCGGCGCTGAACCCGCTGACGCGGCTGCCGGGCAGCGACACGGTGGCGCGAGACGTGGACCGGCGGATCGGCAGCCGGGAGGCGTTCGTCGCGGCGTGGCTGGACGTCGACTCGTTCAAGGCGGTCAACGACAACGCCGGTTTCGCCGCCGGGGACGACCTGATCCGCGCGATCGGGCGCACCCTGACGGACCTGGCGTCGCGGCTGCCGCGGATGGTGGTGAGCCACGTCGGCGGTGACGACTTCCTGATCGCCTGCGACGTGGACGAGATCGGCACGATCGCGGGCGCGCTGCTGGACACGCCGTGGACCGCGGAGGGCATGCCGGTGACCGTGTCGCTGGCGACGCTGGTCTGCGCCACGGCGACGATCGAGTCCTACCGCGAGGCGTCGCGGCTGCTGGCGCCGCTGAAGAAGCAGGCCAAGTCGGTGCCGGGGTCGAGCTGGGTGCTGGGCCGCCCGGGCTCCGAGCGGGTCGAGGTGCTGCGCGGCCGTTCGCGGCACGCGCTGCCGGAGCAACGACCAGCCGGTCCGGTGGGATTGAGCCGCGCCGGGTAGGTGTGCAACCGGCGGGCCGCGTGGTCCGTCTGGGAAGCATGCGGATGTTGCCGGTGTTGGCGCTCGGGCTGGCTGTGCTGACGGCGTGCGGGGCGTCGGAGGGGTCAGCGGACGGGGAGCGGGCCTGCACGATGATCGGTGCGATGCCGGGGATCAGTCTCGACGTGGCGCCCCGGCCGGACGTCGCGGGCGCGGAGGTGACCGCCTGCTGGGGCGCTGACTGCCGCTCTTGGCGGCCGGACCTGCACCGCGCCACGGCCGCCGAACCGCAGGGCTGCACCGGCACCGGGCCGGACGACAGCTGCTCGGCGCGGGTGGTGGAGACCGGCGGCTGGTACGCGTTCGTCGACGTCGCCGACCTGCGTGAAGGGCCGGTCGAGATCACGGTGGTCCTGACCGACGCGTCCGGTGCCGAGCTGGACCGCACGACACAGACCACCGCCGCCCAGCTGGTGTACCCGAACGGCCCGGACTGCGGAGGCGGCGTACCGCAGGCAACGGTGCGGGTTTAGCTGTGATGTCCAGGGACGTTGTTCCGATTCGAGGTGACCGGTGACGGCCTGTCGTGCAGACAGGCTGGACCTGCACCGCAGCGGCCGAGATGTTCATGGTCGCCGCCAAGACCGTGTGAAGTGGGCGCAGCGCTACCGTGACGAAGGCCCAGCCGGGATGGCTGACCGCAGCTCACGCCCACTGCACAGCCCGGCCCGCACCCCCGAGCACCTACTGCGGGCGATGGTGCGGCTGCGCTGGCGCCACCGGCTGGGCCCGGTCCAGATCGCCGGCCGGCTCGGCCTGCCCGCCTCCACCGTGCACGCGGTGCTGGTGCGCTGCCGGATCAACCGCCTCTCCCGGATCGACCGGGTCACCGGCGAGCCGCTGCGCCGCTACGAACACGATCACCCCGGCTCACTGATCCATGTTGATGTCCAGCTCAACCGGCGGCAAGCCACCCTCACCCGGCTGACCAACCTCCCTGAACATCACGACTAGCTGGTGCGACAGCCCCACAACGCAGAACACCGCCGCGCAGCTCGAGTTCCCCGGAGGGTGTCCCGAGTGCGGCGGCGGTGCTCCGCGGGTGAAAATCCAGATCTAGACGGTGAAGCCCAGCGCCCGGAGCTGCTCCCGGCCGTCGTCGGTGATCTTTTCCGGGCCCCACGGCGGCATCCAGACCCAGTTGATCCGGAAGTCCTTCACCACGCCGGCCTGGCCGACCAGCACCGAGGCCGTCTGGTCCTCGATCACGTCGGTCAGCGGGCAGGCCGCCGAGGTCAGCGTCATGTCGATCGTGGCGGTGTTGTCCTGCTCCACGCGGATGTCGTAGACCAGCCCGAGGTCGACCACGTTGATGCCGAGCTCGGGGTCGACGACGTCCCGCATGGCCTCCTCGATGTCCTCGATCTTGGCCACGTCCGCGGCAGGCGGCTGCGCCTGCTCGGGCAGGTCCTCCGCGGTGCGGCCTTCGCGCGTCTGCTCCTCGGTCACTTCTCGGCTCCGTTCGTGCGGGTCAGCGCATCCTTGAACGCCATCCAGCCCAGCAGGGCGCACTTCACCCGCGCCGGGTACTTCGACACCCCGGCGAAGGCGACCGCGTCCTCCAGCACATCCTCGTCCGGCTCGATCTGGCCGCGGCTCTGCATCATCTCCACGAAGGTGTCCATCGTGGACAGCGCCTCCGACACGGTGTGACCGGTCACCAGATCGGTCAGCACCGACGCGGACGCCTGGCTGATCGAGCAACCCTGCCCCTCGTAGGAGACGTCGGCGACCTTGTCGCCCTCGACCTTCAGCCGCAGGGTGATCTCGTCGCCGCAGGTGGGGTTCACCTGGAACGACTCCGCGTCGAAGGGCTCCCGCAGGCCGTGGCCGTGCGGGTTCTTGTAGTGGTCCAGGATGATCTCCTGGTACATGCTCTCCAGGTTCACCTACGCCACCCCGAAGAACTTCTGCGCCTCGCGGACACCACCGAGCAGCGCGTCCACTTCGGACAGATCGTTGTACAGGTAGAACGTCGCCCGCACGGTGGCGGGCACCTGGCAGACCCGGTGCAGCGGCCACGCGCAGTGGTGGCCGACGCGCACCGCGATGCCCAGGCTGTCCAGCACCTGGCCGGCGTCGTGCGGGTGCACCCCGTCGACGACGAACGCGACGGTCGCGCCCCGGTCGGCGCTGTCCCCGGGACCGATCAGCCGGACACCGGGGATCTCGGCGATCCCGGCCAGCGCGGCCTCGACGAGCGCGTGCTCGTGCGCGGCCACCCGATCCATGCCGATCGCGGTCAGGTAGTCCACGGCGGCACCGAGCCCGACGGCCTGCGACGTCATCGGCACGCCGGCCTCGAACTTCTGCGGCGGCGGCGCGAACGTGGTGCGCTCCATGGTGACCAGCTCGATCATCGACCCGCCGGTGAGGAACGGCGGCATCGCTTCGAGCAGCTCGCGGCGCCCGTAGAGCACGCCGATGCCGGACGGGGCCAGCATCTTGTGCCCGGAGAACACCGCGAAGTCCACGCCGAGGGCGTGGAAGTCGACCGGGAAGTGCGGCACCGACTGGCACGCGTCCAGCAGCGTCAGCGCGCCCACCTCACGGGCCCGGCGGACGATCGGCTCGACCGGGTTGATCGTGCCGAGCACGTTGGACTGGTGCGCGAACGCGACGATCTTGGTGCGCTCGTTGACCAGCTCGTCCAGGTTGGACAGGTCCAGCCGGAACGTGTCGGTCAGGTCGAACCACCGCAGCGTCGCGCCGGTGCGCTGGCACAGCTGCTGCCAGGGCACCAGGTTCGCGTGGTGCTCCATCGCCGTGATGACGATCTCGTCGCCCGGCCCGATGCGGAACCGCTCGGCCTCGGGGCCCGCGGTCGCCGCGTTGCTCATCGCGTACGCGACGAGGTTGATGCCCTCGGTGGCGTTCTTGGTGAACACCAGCTCGCCCGGGTCCGCGCCGACGAACTCGCCGGTGCGGGCGCGGGCGTACTCGTAGGCGTCGGTGGCCTCTTCGGCGAGCTGGTGCGCACCGCGGTGCACCGCCGCGTTCGAGGTCTCCAGGAACCGGCGCTCGGCGTCCAGCACCTGGGTGGGCCGCTGCGAGGTGGCGCCGGAGTCCAGGTACACCAGGGGTTTCCCGTCGCGCACGGTGCGCGACAGGATGGGGAAGTCGGCGCGCAGCGCAGCGACGTCCAAAGGCGTGTTGGCCGCGGCTGTGGTGGTCATGCGCGCCAACTCCTCTCTCGCGGTGTCAGTTCGGGAGGTACAACAACGTCAGACCGCCGCGGCTTCCTTCTTGCCGGTGTACTTGACGTAGCCGTTCTCCTCCAGCTCGTCCGCCAGCTCCTTGCCGCCGGACTCGACGACCTTGCCGTCGGCGAAGACGTGCACGAAGTCGGGGGTGATGTGGCGCAGGATCCGCGTGTAGTGCGTGATCAGCATGACGCCGACCTCGTTGTTCGCCTTGTACTCGTTGACGCCCTCGGAGACGATCCGCAGCGCGTCGACGTCCAGGCCGGAGTCGGTCTCGTCCAGGATCGCGATCTTCGGCTTGAGCAGCGCCAGCTGCAGAATCTCGTGGCGCTTCTTCTCACCGCCGGAGAAGCCCTCGTTGACGCTGCGCTCGGCGAACTCGGGCGAGATCTCCAGCTTGGCCATCTCGTCCTTGACTTCCTTGACCCAGTGGCGCAGCTTCGGCGCCTCGCCGCGCACGGCGGTGGCCGCGGTGCGGAGGAAGTTCGACATCGACACGCCCGGCACCTCGACCGGGTACTGCATCGCCAGGAAGATGCCCGCTCGACTGCGTTCGTCAACCGACATGTCGAGCACGTTCTCGCCGTCCAGCAGCACCTCGCCGGAGGTCACCTCGTACTTGGGGTGGCCGGCGATGGCGTAGGACAGGGTCGACTTGCCCGAGCCGTTCGGGCCCATGATCGCGTGCGTCTCACCCGAGCGGATCGTCAGGTTGACGCCCTTCAGGATCTCCTTGGCGCCCTCGTCGGTGTTGACGCTCGCGTGCAGGTCCTTGATTTCCAGTGTGGCCATGGCCCTTTTTCGTCTCTGTCTCTCGTGGTGGAAGGAGTGGCTCAGCTGCCGACGGCTTCGAGTTCGGCCTCGATCGCCTCGGCCAGGCGCTCGCGGACCTCGGGAACGTCGATCTTCATCAGGATCTCGTGGAAGAACCCGCGGACGACCAGACGCCGCGCCTGCTCCTCCTCGATCCCGCGCGACTGCAGGTAGAACAACTGCTCGTCGTCGAACCTTCCCGTGGCGCTCGCGTGCCCGGCGCCGGCGATCTCACCGGTCTCGATCTCCAGGTTCGGCACCGAGTCGGCGCGCGCGCCCGTGGTGAGCACGAGGTTGCGGTTGAGCTCGTAGGTCTCGGTGCCCTCGGCCGCGGCCCGGATCAGCACGTCGCCGATCCACACCGCGTGCGCGTCGTCGCCCTGCAGCGCGCCCTTGTACATCACGTTCGACTTGCAGTTCGGGACCGCGTGGTCGACGAAGAGGCGGTGCTCCTGGTGCTGCCCGGCGTCGGCGAAGTACAGGCCCAGCATCTCCACGTCGCCGCCGCGGTCGGCGAACGTCGCGGTCGGCGAGACGCGCACCAGGTCGCCGCCCAGGGTGACCACGATGTGCTTGACCGTGGCGTCCTTGCCGAGCCGGAGGTGCTGCTCGGAGACGTGCACCGCGTCGTCGGCCCAGTCCTGGACGCTGACCACGGTGAGCTTGGCGCCCTCGCCGACGACGAACTCGACGTTGTCGGCGTAGGTGCCCGAGCCGAGGTGGTCGAGCACGACCACGCCCTCGGCGTAGGCCTCGGCGCGCACCTGCACGTGGCCGTAGGCGGTGTTGCCCTCGCCGGGGCCGGTCAGCCGCAGCACGGTCGGCTTCGACGCCTTGGTCTCCTTGGGCAGGGTCACCAGGGTCGCCGCGGCGAACGAGCTGTACGCCTGCGCGGCGATCCGGTCGCTCGGGACGCCGGCCTGGCCGAGGCGCTCGTCCTCGCGGCCGACGGTCTCGACGCGCACCTCGGGGGCGGCGTCGACGTCGACCTTGACCTCGCCGGAGGCCGTGGCGGTGCCGTCGTGCAGCCCGCGCAGCCGCTTCATCGGGGTGAAGCGCCAGTTCTCCTCGCGGCCGCCGGGGACCTCGAAAGCCTGGACGTCGTACCCGGTGAAGCGCTCCGCGCGGGAGGCCGCCGGGACGACGGCCTCCGCAGCAGCGGCGGTGTTTTCAGCAGCCACCGTCATGTCAGCCGACGGCTCCTTCCATCTGCAGTTCGATCAGGCGGTTCAGCTCGAGCGCGTACTCCATGGGCAGCTCGCGCGCGATGGGCTCGACGAACCCGCGCACGACCATCGCCATGGCCTCGTCCTCGGTGAGACCGCGGGACATCAGGTAGAACAGCTGGTCCTCGGAGACCTTGGACACCGTGGCCTCGTGGCCCATCGACACCTCGTCGTTGCGGATGTCGACGTAGGGGTAGGTGTCCGAGCGGGAGATGGTGTCGACCAGCAGCGCGTCGCACTTCACCGTGGAGGCGGAGTGGTGCGCCCGCTTGGCGACCTTGACCAGGCCGCGGTAGGAGGTGCGGCCGCCGCCGCGCGCCACCGACTTCGACACGATGGTCGAGGAGGTGTGCGGCGCCAGGTGCTCCATCTTCGCGCCCGCGTCCTGGTGCTGCCCCTCGCCCGCGAAGGCGATCGAGAGGACCTCGCCCTTGGCGTGCTCACCCATCAGGAAGACCGACGGGTACTTCATCGTCACCTTGGAGCCGATGTTGCCGTCGATCCACTCCATGGTCGCGCCCTCTTCGCACTTGGCGCGCTTGGTGACCAGGTTGTAGACGTTGTTCGACCAGTTCTGGATCGTCGTGTAGCGGCAGCGGCCGCCCTTCTTCACGATGATCTCGACGACGGCCGAGTGCAGCGAGTCCGACTTGTAGATCGGCGCGGTGCAGCCTTCCACGTAATGGACGTACGCACCTTCATCGACGATGATCAGGGTCCGCTCGAACTGGCCCATGTTCTCGGTGTTGATCCGGAAGTAGGCCTGCAGCGGGATGTCCACGTGCACGCCCGGCGGCACGTAGATGAACGACCCGCCGGACCACACGGCGGTGTTCAGCGCGGAGAACTTGTTGTCGCCGGCCGGGATGACCGAGCCGAAGTACTCCTGGAACAGCTCCGGGTGCTCCTTGAGGCCGGTGTCGGTGTCCAGGAAGATGACGCCCTGGGCCTCAAGGTCCTCGCGGATCTTGTGGTAGACGACCTCCGACTCGTACTGGGCCGCGACACCGGCGATCAGGCGCTGCTTCTCCGCCTCCGGGATGCCCAGCTTGTCGTAGGTGTTCTTGATGTCCTCGGGCAGCTCGTCCCAGCTGGCGGCCTGCTGCTCGGTGGAGCGGACGAAGTACTTGATGTTGTCGAAGTCGATGCCCGACAGGTCCGCGCCCCAGTTCGGCATGGGCTTGCGCTCGAAGAGCTTCAGCGCCTTCTGGCGCGCCTCGAGCATCCACTCCGGCTCGCTCTTCTTCGCGGAGATGTCGGCCACCACGTCGGCGTTCAGCCCGCGGCGGGCGCTGGCGCCCGCGGCGTCCGGGTCGGCCCACCCGAACGCGTAGTTGCCCAGGGACTCGATGGTCTCTTCCTGGGACAGCGGCGTCGTGGTGGGATTGCGCTGCTCGGCAGCGGCAGTCATTCGCGTTCCCCTCCGTCCGGAGCTTTCGCTTGCAGACCCGGCGGATTTTCCGCAGGGACGTGTGTCGTGCACGCGGCGTCACCGCGTGCGATGGTCGCCAGCCGCTGGACGTGGGTGCCCAGCAGCTTGGCGAACGCCTCGGTCTCCGCCTCGCACAGCTGCGGGAACTCAGCGGCGACGTGGGCGACCGGGCAGTGGTGCTGGCACAGTTGCGCGCCGGCACCGGTGGCCGATGCACCCACCTGGCGGGTGGACGCAGCGTAGCCTTCCCTGGTCAGGGCGGCGGCCAGGGCCTCCGCCCGGTGCGCGGGGCCGTCGGCCGCGTTGACCGCGGCCCGGTGCGGCTCGACCAGCGCGGCCACCCGGCGCTCCGCGAACGCCCGCACCGCGTCCTCGCCCGCGTGCTCGGCGAGGAACCGGATGGCGGCGACCGCGAGGTCGTCGTAGGCGTGCCCGAACCGCGCCCGTCCCGTCTCGGTGAGCAGGAAGAGCTTGGCCGGGCGGCCCCGGCCACGCGGTCCGCGCCGGGGCGCGTCCCGCGTCTCGGCCTCCCCGTCGGCGACCAGGGCGTCCAGGTGGCGGCGCACGGCGGTCGGGCTGATGCCCAGCCGCTCGGCGACGACACCCGCCGTCATGGGGCCGTCCTCCAGCAGGAGGCGGGCGACCTCGTGGCGAGTCCGCCCTTCCGGGGTGGCCTGTGCGGGCACCACGGCAGCGGGACGGCTCGCGCCGTCCTGGTGCTGGGTGGGCCCGCTGTTTTTCACAACATAAGTGTGTCGTATTTCGGGGCGAGAGGCAAAGACAGGTCGACTGCCGGTGACCGGAGTCACGTGACCGCGCTGGTCGACGGCGGATTCGCGGATGACGGCGGGTCGCTCGGGTGGGTGGCGGCGGTGGACCCGGGGTTCCGGGCCGCGGTCATGATCAACCCGGGCCACCGCCCTTCACGAGCGCCCTTCACGGCGTCGATACCCTCTGTGTGTGGCATTGGGCGAGCAGAGCACCGGTGGCGGTGCGGTGGCGGTACCGCTGTCCCCGGTGCGGCCCCCCGAGGCCGGGCCGCTGGAGCAGCGGGAACTGCGCGCGCTCGACATCGTCCGCCGCCTCGGCACGATCGGCGCCCTGCTGCTCGCGCTCGGCTCGCTGGGCGCGGGGGCGGCTCCGGTGCTGAACCCGGTCCAGGACATCCCCGTCCTGCGCCTGTTCGCCCGCATCCCGACCGTCTCGCTGGCCATCTGCTTCGCCGGCATGGGCATGCTCGTCGTGGGCTGGCTGCTGCTCGGCCGGTTCGCGCGGCCGGGGCGCGCCCGCCTCGCCACCCGAGCGGAGCTCACCCGCACCCTCGTCATGTGGCTGACGCCGCTGATGTTCATCCCGCCGCTGTTCTCCCGCGACGTCTACAGCTACCTCGCGCAGAGCGAGATCGTGCACCGCGGCATGGACCCCTACTCGCTGGGCCCGGCGCAGGCCCTCGGCGTCGCCGACCCGCTCACCAGCGGCGTGTCCAACATGTGGCGGGAGACCCCGGCCCCCTACGGCCCGCTGTTCCTCAAGCTGGGCAGCTGGATCTCCGCGGTCGTCGGCGACAACATCGTCGCCGGGGTGCTTCTGCAGCGCGCGCTCGCGCTGGCCGGCGTCGCCCTGATCATCTGGGCCCTGCCGCGGCTGGCGCAGCGCTTCGGCGTCGAACCGGCGACCGCGCTGTGGCTCGGCGCGGCCAACCCGCTCGTGTTGTTCCACCTGGTCGCCGGCGCGCACAACGAGGCACTCGGCATCGGCCTCATGGTCGCCGGCCTGGAGCTGGGCATCCGCCGCCTCCCGGTGCGGGTCACCGGCGACACGGCGCCGCCGCTGGCGCGCGGCGAGGTCCTGTTCATCGTGCTCGGCGCGGCCGTCATCACGCTCGGCGCTGCGGTGAAGATCAACGCGATCATCGCGCTCGGCTTCTTCGGCGTGATGATCGCCCGCCGCTGGCACGGCCGCATCACCGACCTGCTGCGTGCCGCGGCGCTGGTCACCGGCGTGTTCGCCGCGGTCATGGTCGCCGTGTGCCTGGGCACCGGGCTCGGCTTCGGCTGGGTCGGCGCCCTCGGCACGCCCGGCCTGGTGCGCAGCTGGATCTCCCCCACCGCCGAGCTGGCCAACCTCGGCGGCGTCCTGGGCATCGCGCTCGGCCTGGGCAACCACACCAACGCGCTGGTGTCGATCCTGCAACTGGCCGGCACCGCGCTGGCCGGGCTCATCACGGCCAAGTTCCTCTGGGACAGCTTCCGCTGGCGCTACCGGCCCATCATCGGCCTCGGCGTGTCGCTGGGCGCGTTCATGATGCTGCACGTCGCGATGCAGCCGTGGTGGCTGCTGTGGGCGGTCATCCCGCTCGCCGCCGCGGCGGGCACCTCCCGGTTCCGGGTCGCCGCCAGCGTCGCCAGCGTCGCGCTGGCCTTCCTCGCCGCACCGCCGGGCAGCACGTTCGACGGCCGCTCGTTCGTCGTGCCGCAGGCCTACCTGGCCGCGGCTCTCGTCGTCGCCGTCGCGATGGTCGTCGTGTGGCGCAGGGCACCTCTTCTGCTGAAGAGGGATCCGCAGCCGGTGGCCTGAGCCGAGGTCGTACGCTTGACAGTCGTGAGCACACCTGCCGTCGAGATCACCGGGCTGGTGAAGCGGTACGGCTCGAAGACCGCGGTCGACGGCCTGGACCTCAAGATGGACCGCGGGCGCCTGCTCGCGCTGCTCGGTCCCAACGGCGCCGGCAAGACCACCACCGTCGAGATCTGCGAGGGCTTCCGCCGCGCCGACTCCGGCTCGGTGCGGGTGCTGGGCCTGGACCCGGTCCGCGACGGCGCCGCGCTGCGCCCCCGCATCGGCGTGATGCCGCAGGGCGGCGGCGCCTACCCCGGCGTCCGCGCCGGCGAGATGCTGGGCCTGGTCGCCGCGTGCGCCGCCAACCCGCTCGACCCCGCGTGGCTGCTCGACGTCCTCGGCCTCGCCCCCGCGCGCCGCACCCCGTTCAAGCGCCTCTCCGGCGGCCAGCAGCAGCGCCTGTCGCTGGCCTGTGCCCTGGTCGGGCGGCCGGAGCTGGTGTTCCTCGACGAGCCGACCGCGGGTATGGACCCGCAGGCCCGCCGCCTGGTGTGGGAACTGCTGGGCGCGCTGCGGGCCGACGGCGTCAGCGTGCTGCTCACCACGCACCTGATGGAAGAAGCCGAGGCGCTGGCCGACGACGTGGTGATCGTCGACAACGGCCGCGTCATCGCGGAGGGCACGCCGAGCGCGCTGACCGCCGACGACGCCGACACCGCGCAGCTGCGGTTCAAGGCCCGCGCCGGGCTGGACACCGACCTGCTGTCCGCCGCGCTGCCCGAGGGCTACCACGTCAAGGAGACCGCGCCGGGCAGCTACCAGGTCTCCGGGAAGGTGAACCCGCAGGTGGTGTCCACGGTGACGGCGTGGTGCGCGCAGCAGGGCGTGCTGGCCGAGGAGCTGCACGTCGGCAAGCGCGACCTGGAAGAGGTCTTCCTCGAGCTGACCGGACGGGAGCTGCGCTCGTGACCGCACCGGCCCGGTTCCCCGCCGGCACCTTCACCCCCGCGCCGGGCGCGGGCAGCCGCGCGCGCATGCTGTTCACCCACGCGAAGCTGGAGACCAGCCTCACGCTGCGGCACGGCGAGCAGATCCTGCTCACCCTGCTCATCCCGCTGGCCCTGCTGATCGGCCTGACGCTGCTGGACATCCTGCCCGCGGGCGACCTGGACGGGGTGTCCAAAGCGGACTGGGTGACGCCGCGGATCTTCGCGCTCGCGGTCATGTCGTCGGCGTTCACCGGGCAGGCGATCGCGCTCGGCTTCGACCGCCGCTACGGCGTGCTGAAGCGGTTGTCGGCCACCGCCATCCCGCGCTGGCTGCTGGTCGCGGGCCGGATCGTCGCGGCCCTGGTCGTGGTGCTGCTGCAGGTCGTGGTGCTCGGCGTGGTCGCCGCGTTCCTCGGCTGGAGCCCGTCGCCGGCGGGCATCGCCGAGGCGGTGGTGCTGCTGGTGCTCGGCACGCTGAGCTTCGGCGCGCTGGGGGTGCTGCTCGGCGGGTCGCTGCGCGCGGAGGCGGTGCTGGCGCTGGCCAACATCGTGTGGTTCGTGCTGCTGCTCGCGGGGGGCATCCTGCTCGCGCCGTCCACGCTGCCGTCGGCGGCCGCGACCGTCATCCAACTGCTGCCCTCCGGCGCGCTGGCCGAAGGTCTGCGGGCGGCGCTGGTCGACGGGCAATTCGCCGTCGGCCCGGTCCTCGTGCTCGCCGTGTGGGGCGTGCTGGCGGCAGCGGTGGCCGCGAAAACGACAAAACTGACATAACTCTAGGATGTTGCTGTGGCCCTGAGCTCCCTGATCGCCCGCCTGCCCTACCCGTCGCGCCCGGTGCAGCGCGCGATCGCCGTCGCCGCGATCGTGGCCCAGGCCGGCATCGGGGTCACCGGCTCGGTCGTCCGGGTCACCGGTTCGGGCCTGGGCTGCCCCACCTGGCCGCAGTGCTTCCCGGGCAGCATGGTGCCGGTCGCGCACCCCGAGTTCGACACGCTCAACCAGTGGATCGAGTTCGGCAACCGGCTGCTCACCGTCGTGGTGGTGCTGGTCTCCGCGCTGGCGGTGCTCGCCGCGTGGCGCGTGCAGATCGCCCACCCCGAGCGCAAGCGCCTGGTGAAACTCGCCTGGACGATGCCCGGCGGTGTCGTGCTGCAGGCCGTGGTCGGCGGCATCACGGTGCTCGCGAAGCTCGAGTGGTGGACGGTCGCGATCCACTTCCTCGCTTCCACCCCGCTCGTGTGGCTCGCGGTCCTGCTGCTGCGCGCGTTCAACGAGGGCGACGAGCCCGCCCGCTGGCTCATCCCGCCGCCGGCGAAGAAGCTGCTGGTCACGCTCGTCGTGGCGCTGTGGGCGATCCTGATCGCCGGCACCACGGTCACCGGCGCCGGCCCGCACGGCGGCGACCCGGAGACCCACCGGCTGGACGCGCCGATCGAGGTCCTCGCGCAGGTCCACGGCGGGCTGCTGGTCTGCTACCTGCTGGTGCTCGCGGTCTTCGGCCTGGTCCTGATGCGCGGCGGCACCCCGGCCGCGCTGTGGCGGCGCTACGCGATCGTGTGGGTGGTCGCGCTGGCGCAGGGCGTGCTGGGTTCGGTGCAATATGCCCTCGGCATCCCGGAGGCGCTGGTGTCGCTGCACGTCCTCGGGTCGGCGCTGGTGATCGTGGCGACGGCCGCCCTGTGGTGCGGCTCCCGCGATCGCGGGCCGGTCACCTCGGCAGGCCCGGCGCCGCGCGAACCGGAGCTGACCGCGACCCGCAGCTGACCGCGGCTGGGGCGGGGTTCCGCCGCCCGTCATGCGGTAGTAACGCCCGAGGGGGGTATTCGCCAAGACGGCTCCGTACGGTGGGGCCGGAAAGAGAGGTTACTGCCGCCCATGACGAAACCGCTGATCTCGCATCGCCGGTCCTCCGGTCAGATGATCGTGCTCAAAGCGTTCCTGCTGATCCCGTTCCTCGCCCTGATCACCGCCGTTCCGCTGGCGTGGGGCTGGGGCCTGACCTGGCTCGACCTGGGCCTGGCGGTGTTCTTCTACGTCGTCGCGACCCTCGGGGTGACGGTGGGCTACCACCGGTACTTCACGCACGGCGCGTTCAAGACCGGTCGTCCGCTGCGGGTCGCGATGGCGATCGCGGGCAGCATGGCCGTGCAGGGGTCGGTCATCTTCTGGGTGGCCAGCCACCGCCGCCACCACGCGTTCGCCGACCGCGAGGGCGACCCGCACTCCCCCTGGCTGTTCGGCACCAGCCCGGCGGCGCTGCTGCGCGGCTTCTGGCACGCGCACATGGGGTGGATGTTCCAGCGCGAGGTGACCAACTACGAGCGGTTCGCGCCGGACCTGCTGGCCGACGACGACCTGCGCGTGGTGAACCGGCTGTTCTGGCTGTGGATCGTGCTGAGCCTGGGCCTGCCGACGCTGCTCGGCGGGCTGCTGAGCTGGTCGTGGTGGGGCGCGGTGACCGCGTTCTTCTGGGCCGGGCTGGTGCGGATCGCGTTCCTGCACCACGTGACGTGGTCGGTGAACTCGATCTGCCACATGATCGGCGACCGGCCGTTCGCCAGCCGGGACAAGGCGGCGAACTTCTGGCCGCTGGCGATCCTGTCGATGGGCGAGTCGTGGCACAACTCCCACCACGCGGACCCGACGTGCGCCCGGCACGGCGTGCTGCGCGGGCAGGTGGACGTGTCCGCGCGGTTGATCTGGATCTTCGAGAAGCTGGGCTGGGCGCGCGACGTGCGGTGGCCGCGCGCCGAGCGCCTCGCCGCGAAGCGGCTCGAACCCGCTTCCTAGTTCCTACAGGGCGTGCCCGGCCATCCGGCGACGGTGGCCGGGCCCGATCTGCGTGGAGTTGACGGTCTCGGCGTCCCACTCGGCCGGTTCCAGGTCCGCCACGGCCTCGACGAGCTTCTGCCCGGTCGCCACGGACGGGACGACGACGTCGCCCATCGCGCCGTCGTGGCCGACGAGCACCACGCGCGCCCCGGCGCGGCCGATGTTCTCCACGACGGCCTTCGCCGGCTTGCCGTGCTCGGCGACGAAGCGGCGGGCGGTCGTAAGCTGCTTGGCGGTGGGCGCCGGTGCCTCGGTCTCTTCAGCCATGTCGGCATCTTAGGGAAGATCCGCGCGACCCACCCGGTTGTGCGAGGTGAACCCGACCACGTCAGGAGGACACAGGCGATGCCCACGGCAGTGCAGATTCGGCGGACCGGCGGACCCGAGGTGCTGGAGGCCGGTGAGGTCGAGGTCGGCGATCCCGGGCCGGGTGAGCTGCTGGTCGACGTCGCCGCCGCGGGCGTGAACTACATCGACACCTACCAGCGCAGCGGGATCTACAAGATCGACCTGCCCGTGACGCTGGGCATGGAGGGCGCCGGAACGGTCGTCGCGGCCGGCGAGGGCGTGACGGGCTTCGCGGCCGGTGACCGGGTGGCGTGGCAGGGCGTGCTCGGCGGGTACGCGCAGCAGGCCCGGATCCCGGCGAGCGCCGCGGTCGCGGTGCCCGAGGGCGTGTCGCTGGAGACCGCCGCGGCGACGATGCTGCAGGGCGTCACCGCGCACTACCTGGTGCGGTCGACGTACGAGGTGCAGGAGGGCGACACGATCCTGCTGCACGCGGCCGCGGGCGGCGTCGGGCTGCTGCTGACGCAGCTGGCGAAGGCGCGTGGCGCGCGGGTGATCGGCACGGTGTCGACCGCGGAGAAGGCCGCGCTGGCCAGGGAGGCCGGTGTGGACGAGGTGATCCGCTACGACCAGGTCGATTTCGCCGAGGAGGTCCGGAAACTGACCGGCGGCGAGGGTGTGGCCGCGGTGTACGACGGGGTCGGCAAGTCCACTTTCGACGGAAGCCTGGCGAGCCTGCGGGTGCGCGGGTTCCTGGTGCTGTTCGGGGCGGCGAGCGGGCCGGTCCCGCCGGTCGACCCGCAGCGGCTGAACGCGGCGGGCTCGGTTTACCTGACGCGCCCGACGTCGGCCCACTACGTGCGCACGCGCGACGAGCTGGAGTGGCGCACGAACGAGCTCTTCGAGGCGGTCACCTCGGGCGCGCTCAAGGTCCGCGTGGGCGCCAAGTACGCGCTGTCGGACGCCGCGAAGGCGCACGAGGACCTGCAGGGCCGCCGCACCACGGGCAAGGTGCTGCTGATCCCGTAGGTCAGGCGGGGTGGGTTTCGGGCATGCGGATCGCGACCGCGATGCCGGAGGCGGCGGTGAGCGCGGCGACGACCGCCACCGCCGCCCGCACGCCCCACAGGTCGGCGGCGAGCCCGGACACCACCGCCCCCACCGCGAATCCACTGTCGCGCCAGAGCCGGTAGACGCCGACGGCACGGGCCCGCCACGCCGGATGGGCGACGTCGCCGACCACCGCGAGCAGCGTCGGGTAGACCATGGCGGTGCCCGCGCCGAGCAGCACCATCGCCACCGCCCAGGTCGCGAAGCCGGAGGCGGCCGCGGTCAGCCCGAGCGCGGCGGCCTGCACCAGCATGCCCGCGGTGATCAGGTGCTTGCGGCCCCAGCGGTCCGACATCGGGCCGGTGACGAGCTGCCCGGCGCCCCAGACCGCGGGGTAGAGCGCGGCGAGCACGCCGGCGCCGGCCACGGACAGGCCCGCGGTGACGAACAGGATCGGGAACAGGCCCATCGCGAGGCCGTCGTTGAGGTTGTTGACCATCCCGGCCTGGCTGGCCGCGGACAACGCGCGGTCACGCACGCTGGTGCGGGCGAACACGGCCCAGCCGCTCAGTTCTCCCCCGGTGGCGTGGCCGCGGGACTCGAAGCGGGCGTGGTCGCGCGTCTCCCGCACGAACACCGCGGTCAGGCCGAGGCCCAGCGCGACGTAGGCCGCGCCGAGGAGGAACGGGGCGGGGCGCAGGCCGTGGCGCGCGGCGAGGTAGCCGGTGGCGGCTGCGGTGATCGCCAGCGCGCCGTACCCGGCGGCCTCGTTGAGTCCCATCGCGAGGCCGCGCCGCCGCGGGCCGGCGAGGTCGATCTTCATGATGACGGTGGTCGACCAGGTCAGCCCCTGGCTGAGGCCGAGCAGGACGTTGGCGGCCACGATCCAGCCCCAGTCCGGGGCGAGGGCGAGCAGCGCCGGCGCCGGCACGGCGATCAGCCACCCGGCCAGCAGCACGGGTTTGCGCCCGTACCGGTCGGACAGGGTGCCGGCCAGGTAGTTGGCGGCGGCCTTGGTGAGGCCGAACGCGAGCACGTAGGTGAGCAGGACGGTGTAGCCGGTCAGGCCGAACACCGGGCCCGCCAGCAGCGGCAGGACGGTCCGTTCCTGGCCCAGCACCCCGCCGACGAGGGCGTTGACCGCGACCAGGAGGCTGAACTGGGCGAGGTTGGCCCGCAGGCCCAGCCGGACCGTCACGCGCCGGTCACCAGCGCGTTCCCGGTCGCGCGGGCCCAGTCCGCGGGGCCGCCCGCCAGCACCACCGTGACGTCCCGGTGGCCGGCCTGTTCGAGGAGGCTGGCGGCGCTCATCGCCCGTTCACCGTGGCCGCACATCACCACCAGCGGTTCCCGCGGCAGCTCGTGCCCGTCGAGGCGGCCCAGCTCGCGGTGCCGGGCGCCGGGCAGGTGGCCTGCGGCGAACTCCCCGTCCTGGCGCACGTCGAGCACCGGCCGCCCGCCGATCCCGTCGGCCGTGACGACCGGTGTGCGCCGCACCGGCTGCCCGGCCGCGGTCCACGCGGCGAGCCCGCCGTCGAGCTCGCCGGCCAGGCCGGTGCGGCCGATCTTGACTGCCTGCCAGGCGATTTCGGCCGGGTCCTGGTCGCCGCCGCGCACGACCACGATCGGGCGATCAGCGGGCACGAGCCAGCCGAGCCAGGACGCGAACGCCGGGCGCAGCGGGATCGACAGCGCACCGGGCACGTGACCGGCGGCGAAGTCGGCGGCGGGGCGGGCGTCGACGACCACCGCACCGTCGGCGGCCAGCGCGCGCACCCGGTCCACGTCGAGGCCGGGCAGGACCGGATCGCCCGGCAGGACCAAGCCGCGACGGTTGGTGTCGGCCAGTTCGCGGAAGTAGGACGGGAAGCTGCCGAGCGACCCCAGCAGCGCGGCGACGAAGGCGTCCTCGTTTTCCGCGTGCAGCAACGAGTTCGTCGCCTTCTCGGCGCCGATGGTGCTGGTGCGGCGTGCGCCCGGCGGCGCGGAGCAGAACGAGCCGGCGCCGTGGGTGGGCCACACCGCGACCTCGTCCGGCAGGCTCGCCAGCCGCCGCAGGGAGGCGTACTGGCGGCGGGCCAGCTCGTCGGTCAGGGCCGGGTGGACCAGGTCGGTGCGGGCGGCGGCCCCGACGATCAGCGAGCCGCCGGTGAACACGCCGACGGGGGCGGCGCCGTCGAGCAGGAGGAACGACAGGTGCTCGTGGGTGTGGCCCGGGGTGAACAGGGCGCGCAGGCGGAGCCCGCCGACGTCGGTTTCGTCCCCGTCGCGCAGGCCGTCGTGGCGGTACTCGCGGCGCCCCGCGGCCGAGGCGAGCACGCGGGCGCCGTCGGTGGCCGCGAGCTGCCGGGCGCCGGAGACGAAGTCGGCGTGCAGGTGGGTGTCGGCGGCGAAGGCGAGCCGCAGACCGCGCCGCGCGGCCGCGCGCCGGGCGGCCCGCAGGTCCAGGCTCACGTCGACGACCAGCGCCCGGCCGTCACCGAGGTCGGCCAGGTAGGCGGAGTTGCCGAGCCCTTCGTCCACGAGCGGCAGGACGTCTACAGTGGACATGATCGGTCACCGCCGGGGTTTGCTTGCCAGCACGGAAACGCTGCGCACGCCGTAGCTCGCGCAGGCGTCGCGGTAGTGGTCCCGTGGAGTGGCGCCGCCGATGCAGGACGCCCACAGGTCGGCGTTGCACACCGCGGATTCCGGCAGCAGCGGCTCCATCGTGACCAGTTCGTACATCCGCTTGACCCGGGTCTCCAGGGCCCGGGTGTCCACGCCGGTGGCCATCGCGCACCTCCGCGCTTGTTCAAGTGTCTTCTTGAATAAGAGACCCGGGCTGTGTTGCTTGTCAAGAGTTCGCTTGAATATGCTGGTCCCGTGGGTGATCGAGCCGCGAAGACCGAGTTGTACGACGCGCTGGCCGAGACCGCGAAGGCGCTGGCCAGCGGGCGGCGCGCGGAGCTGGTGGACGTGCTCGCGCAGGGTGAGCGGCCGGTCGACGAGCTCGCCGCCGAGATCGGCCAGTCGGTGGCCAACACCTCCCAGCACCTGCAGCGGCTGCTGCGGTCCGGCCTGGTGCGGACCCGCCGGGAGGGCACGCGGGTGTTCTACTCGCTGGCCGGCGCCGCGGTGGCGCAGCTGTGGCTGGCGATGCGCGCGGCGGCCGAGCAGCACGTCGAGGGCCTGGCCCGGCTCGCCGAGGAGTACGTCGGCGACCGCTCCGGCCTGGAGACCATCACGCGTGACGAACTGGACCGGCGGCTCCGCGACGGCGATGTGGTGGTGCTCGACGTGCGCCCGGCCCCGGAGTTCGCGGCGGGCCACATCCCGGGCGCGGTGTCGATCCCGATCGGCGAACTGCGGACGCGGCTGACGGAGGTCCCGGACGGCGCCCAGGTGGTCGCCTACTGCCGCGGCCCGTACTGCGTCTACGCGGACGAAGCGGTCCGGCTGCTGACCGCGGCCGGGCGCCAGGCGGCCCGACTGGAGGACGGCTACCCGGAGTGGGCCGCGGCGCGCCCCTGATACCCGCGCGGGAATTGTCCGCGGTCCCGGCTGCGGCGAAGCTGCCACCATGGATCTCGTCGAACGCTATGTCGCGCTGTGGAACGAAACCGACGCGAGCGCGCGCCGGAAGCTGATCGAGCTGCTGTGGTCCGAGGACGGCGTGCACCTGCTGCAACCGCCCCGGGAGATGCGCGACCGGGCAACGGCCCTCGGATTTGACCGAGCGGTCCTGGCGGCCCGCGGTCACGCCGCCATCGAACAGCGCGTAAGCCGCGGCCACGAGGACTTCCTGGCGCCCGCCGGCGTCACGCTCGCCGCCCGCGGGAACACCGACCAGCTCGGCGACACCGTCAAGTTCAACTGGGAGCTCGTCGACGGCACCGGGCAGCCGCGCAGCACCGGGCTGGAGATCCTGACCCTCGCCGCGGACGGGCGCATCGCCGTGGACCACCAGTTCTTCGAGAGCTGACCCCGCCCCCCGACGAGGAGGCGGGGCCGGAACACCTACACGCTCACGGCGGCGCGGATCGTCTCCTTCAGGCTGCTCGTCGTCGCGATCACGGCCGTCGGTTCGTAGCCGCAGTGCGCCATGCAGTTGGCGCACCTCGGGTCCTTGCCGCGGCCGAACTTGTCCCACTCCGTCTCCTCGATCAGCTCCCGCCAGGTCTTGGCGTAGCCGTCGTCGAGCAGGTAGCACGGCCGCTGCCAGCCCAGCAGCGAGTACGACGGGATCCCCCACGGCGTGCACTCCAGGTCCCGCTTGCCCTCGATGAAGTCGAGGAACACGGGCGAGTGGTTGAGCCGCCACTTCTTGCGGCGCCCGTCGGCGAAGGCCTTGGAGAACAGCTCCCGCGTCTGCTGCACCCCGAGGAAGTGCTCCTGGTCCGGGGCCTTCTCGTAGGCGTACCCCGGCGAGAGCTGCATGTTGTCGACCTTGACCACGTCGTTGAGGTAGTCCAGCACGTCGATGACGTCCTGCGGGGTGTCGGTGTTGAAGAACGTCGTGTTCGTCATCACCTTGAAGCCCTTGGACTTCGCGAGCTGGATCGCCTCGACCGCGGCCTGGAAACCGCCCTCCTTGCGCACCGACGCGTCGTGCTTCTCCTCGAGCCCGTCGATGTGGACCATCCAGGTGAAGTTGCGGTGCGGCTTGAACTTGTGGATGTGCTTGGGCAGCAGCAGCGCGTTCGTGCACAGGAACACGATCTTGTTGCGCTCCAGCAGGATCCGCGTGATCTCGTGGATCTGCGGGTGCATCAGCGGTTCACCACCGGCGATGGACACCATCGGCGCGCCGCTCTCCTCCACGGCGCCCACGGCCTGCTGCACCGGCATCCGCTGCTTCAGCAGGTGCGCCGGCTGCTGGATCTTCCCGCAGCCACCGCACTTGAGGTTGCACGCGAACAACGGTTCCAGCTCGACCAGGATCGCAAACTTCTCCTTGCGCAGCAGCTTCTGCTTGGCCAGGAACGCACCCAGCCGGATCGACTGGCGTAA
This sequence comes from Amycolatopsis thermoflava N1165, assembly GCF_000473265.1. Taxonomy (NCBI): domain Bacteria; kingdom Bacillati; phylum Actinomycetota; class Actinomycetes; order Pseudonocardiales; family Pseudonocardiaceae; genus Amycolatopsis; species Amycolatopsis thermoflava. Next base: position 231,477 of record NZ_KI421511.1, on the reverse strand, counting down.
TGGCATGCCCATGGTCTAGCTCACCTCCCGGGGTAGTGTGAAAACCACGTCCTCAACGGCCTCCGCGCTCTCGGTCACCGTCGACCGGCCCAGCCCGCGAAGGCACCGCACCAGCTCCGCCACCAGGTCCGGTGGGGCCGAGGCGCCCGCGGTGATCCCGATCCGCTTCGCCCCGGCCAGCCAGCGCAGGTCCACTTCGGACACGTCGTCGACGAGCCTGGCCCGGGTTCCCCGCCGCCGCGCCACTTCCACCAGGCGCAACGAGTTGGACGAGTTCGCCGAGCCGACCACGAGGACGAGGTCCGCCTCCTCGGCCACCGCCGTCACCGCGCGCTGGCGGTTGGTGGTGGCGTAACAGATGTCGTCGCGCCGCGGGCCCTCGATGCCGGGGAACCGCGAGCGCAGCACCGAGGCGATCTCCTCCGCCTCGTCCACGGCCAGCGTGGTCTGCATCGCGTAGGCCACGCCGCCGTCGGGCGCCCGCACGTGCGCGGCCGCCTCGGCATCCTCGACCACGACGATCCGCTCCGGCGCCTCCCCGACCGTGCCCTCGACCTCCTCGTGGTCGGCGTGCCCGATGAGGAACACCGTGTCACCGCGGCCGGTGTAGCGCTTGACCTCGGTGTGCACCTTCATCACCAGCGGGCAGGTCGCGTCGATCACCCGCAGGTCCCGCGCCTGCGCCGCGGCGCGCACGGCCGGGGCGACGCCGTGCGCGGCCAGCACCGTCGTCGCGCCGCGCGGCACCTCCTCGACCTCCTGCACGAACACCGCGCCCAGCGCCTCCAGCCGCCGCACCACGTGCGCGTTGTGCACCACCTGGCGGCGCACGTAGACCGGCGCACCGTAGCGCTCCAGCGCCCGCTCGACGATCTCGATGGCGCGCTCGACGCCGGCGCAGAACGAGCGCGGGCTGGCGAGCCGCAGTTCGCCCTCCCCCGCCGCCTCGCACCACTCGCGCAGCGCCGGGACCGCGGCCCGCAGCGACCGCAGGCCGGTCAGGCCCCGCAACACAGTGCCCGGCCGCCACAGCGGCTGGTCCGGGGTGTCCACAATGGCCCGCACGACCGCGACCGGGCCAGGCAGCGACGCGAACTCCGCGGACTCCATGTCGACAGCCAGCGCGCCGTTCCGCGCATACCTGGCCCGTTCCGCACCGTCCACGACGGAGGGCGCGGACGCGATCGGTCCGAGGTGGACGGTCAACCCGAGCCGCCGCAACGCCGCGGCGAGCACCGGTGCCGAGTGCAGCGGCACCCGCCCGTCCGGGCCGTCGATCTCGGTCGCCACCACCAGGTCGCCCGGCCGCACCTCCGGCACCAGCGCCCCGCCGACCCCGGCGACCAGGACCGGCCGCCCGGCCGCGGCCAGCCGCTGCGCCGATTCCGCCGCGCGGCGCGGACCCATCCCGCCGCGCAGCACGACCAGGCCCGGCGTCCGCAGCGCGGAGGCCTCGACGCGCATCGGCGCGACCACGACGCCGCTCATGACCGTTCCAGGTACCGGCCGAGCGCGGTCACCGGGAACACCAGCCGGTACAGGTGGTAGTTGATGTAGAAGTCGCCGGGGAAGCCGGTGCCGGTGAACTGGGGCTCGTCCCACGTGCCGTCGGGGCGCTGGGTCTCGGCCAGCCACCGGACGCCGCGCGCGGTCACCTCGGAGTCCCGCTCCCCCGCGGCGAGCAGCGCCAGCAGCGCCCACGCGGTCTGCGACGCGGTCGACTCACCGCGCCCGGCCCAGGACGGGTCGCGGTAGGAGCGCAGGTCCTCACCCCAGCCGCCGTCGGCGTTCTGGTGCTCGGCCAGCCACCGCACGGCACGCCGGATCGCGGTGGCCGACGCCGGGACCCCGGCCTCGACGAGCGCGGGCACGACGGCACCGGTGCCGTACACGTAGTTGGCGCCCCACCGGCCGAACCACGACCCGTCGGGCTCCTGGTGGTCCAGCAGCCATTTCACGCCGCGGCGGCATTCCCGGCTGCCGGTCTTGCCTTCCTTGGCCAGCATCTCGACCACGTGCGCGGTGACGTCCGCGGACGGCGGGTCGATCACCGCGCCGAAGTCGCAGAACGGCAGCTTGGTGGTCAGCTCCTGGGTGTTGTCGGCGTCGAACGCGCCCCAGCCGCCGTCGCGGGACTGCATGCCGGTCACCCACGCCACGGCGCGGTCCAGCGCTCCGGACAGCCGCTCCCGGTCCGGGTGCGCGACGCGGCGCAGGCCGAGCACGACTTCCGCGGTGTCGTCGGTGTCCGGGTAGAGGTCGTTGGCGAACTCGAACGCCCAGCCGCCCGGGTCCAGATCGGGCCGCCGCACGGCCCAGTCGCCGCGCACGGTGATCTCCTCGCCGAGCATCCAGTCGACGGCCTTGAGCACGTGCGGGTCGTCGGCAGGCGCGCCCGCGTCCAGCAGCGCGGTGATCGCCAACGCGGTGTCCCACACCGGCGACTGGCAGGCCTCCAGCCGCCGCACGGTGCCCTCGGACGTCTCCTCGCGGATCAGGAACCCCTCCAGGCCCTGCAGGCCCGCGCGCATCGCCGGGTGGTCCAGCGAGTAGCCGAGCAGGTGCAGCGCGAGCAGGGAGTACACCCACGGCGGCTGGATGCCGCCCCACCCGCCGTCGGCCTCCTGCCGGGCCAGGATCCACTCCGCGGCCTGCCGCATCGCGAACTCCCGCACCGGCTTGACCGCGACCTTGGCGTAGAGGTGCAGCGCCTTGTCGAGGTAGTGGAAGGCGCCGGACCAGGTCCACGGCGCGACGAGCCCGCCGCCGCGCTTGACCCCGGTGCGCAGCTCGTCGATGCCGAACGACAGCGGGCGGACCGGCCGCAGGGTGCTGACCACGGTCAGCGGCACCACGGTCTGCCGCGCCCAGCAGCCCCAGTCGTAGACGTTGAGCGGCACCCAGGACGGCAGCAGCACCAGCTCGGGCGGCATGTTAGGCAGGTCGTCCCAGGACCACAGCCCGAACAGCGCCAGCCAGATCCGGGTGAACACGCGGCTGGCCTCGACCCCGCCGCCTGCGCGGACGAACTCCGCGGCCCGCCGCATGTGCGGCTCGTCCGGCGAGTCACCGGCCAGCCGCAGCGCGACCCACGCCTCCAGCGTGGTCGACAGGTCGCCGGGGCCGCCGTGGAAGGTGGCCCAGGTGCCGTCCGCGCGCTGCTGCGAGCGGATCCAGCGCGCGGCCTCCTCGGTCTCGCGCGCGGTGCGGATGCCGAGGAACTCCCGCATCAGCAGGTCCTCGGCGTCCATGGTCACGTTGGTCTGCAGCTCGCCCTTCCACCAGCCGCCGTCGCGTTGCAGCCCCTTGAGGTGGGCGACAGCGCGGTCCAGCGTCTCGGCGGCGCCGGCGGCGGATCTCGCCGCCGGGTCAGCGGTCTGCGTCATTCAGGCCTCCCTGGTCACGATGAACCGCGCGAGGGCCAGCAGTTCCTCGCGCACCCGTCCCGGGACCTCGGCGTCCTCGAGCTTCTGCCGTCCCGCCGCCATCCGGCGGTGGGCTTCCTCCAGCGCCCACGCGCGGCCGCCTGCCAGGTCGACCAGGTCGGCGGCGCGGCGCACGGCCGCGTCGTCGGCGACGTCGCCGTCGGTCAGCCACGCGGCGAGCTCCCGGCCGGGCGCGCCGCCGTGGGTGACGGCGTAGGTGACCGGCAGGCTCTTCTTGCGGGCCCGCAGGTCGGAGTGCACCGGTTTGCCGGTGACCGACGGCTCGCCCCAGATGCCGAGCACGTCGTCGACGAGCTGGAACGCCAGGCCGAGGTCGGCGCCGAACTCGGCGAGCGCGCTGACCGTGCGGGCGGGCGCGCAGGCGAGCACGGCGCCGATCGCGGAGCTGGCGGACAGCAGCGCGCCGGTCTTGCCGCCCGCCATGTCCAGGCACTCGTCGAGGCTCACGTCGTCGCGCTGCTCGAAGGCGACGTCGAGGACCTGGCCGCGGATCAGCTCGCCGACCGCCTCGGACAGCAGGCGCGCCGCGGCGACCGCGCCCGGTCCCTCGGCGTCCAGCAGGACCTCGTTGGCCAGGGCGAGCATCGCGTCGCCGGTGAGGATGGCGCTGGCCGCGCCGCGCACCGCCCACACGGTCGGCCGGTGCCGCCGCTCGGTGTCGCCGTCCATCAGGTCGTCGTGCAGCAGCGAGAAGTTGTGCACCAGTTCCACCGCGACCGCGCCGGGCAGCCCGGTGGCCGGGGGCGCGCCCGCGGCCTCGGCGGACAGCAGCGCCAGCGCGGGACGCACGGCCTTGCCGCCGCCGGAGGTCGGGTTGCCGTCCAGGTCGGTCCAGCCGAGGTGGTAGTAGGCGATGGCGCGGCTGGCCGGGTCGAGCCGGTCGACGGCGGCCCGCATCGCGGGCAGGACGGCCTGCCTGCCCTGCTGCAGGGAATCGAGTACAGCGGTCATGCGGGTATCCCTTCCGATCGGCCCGGCGCCCCTGTGGAGACCCCGAGCACGGCTTGGGCGGCCGCCTCACCGCTGCGCACGGCGCCCTCCATGGTCGCCGGCCACCCGGTGGCGGTCCACGCGCCTGCCAGGACCAGCCCCGGGGCGCGGGTGCGGGCCTGCGGGCGCAGTCCCGCGCTGCCCGGCGCGGGACGGAACGTGGCGTGCCGTTCACGTGTCACGAAGAAGTCGAGCACCTCCGCGCCGCGGGCGGCGGGCAACACCTCGCGCAGCGCGGGCAGCAGGCGTTCCCGCAGCGCCCGCACCGGCAGGTCGATCTCCTCCTCGGCCGCGGACAGCGAGATCGCCAGGTACTGGCCGCGGTCGAGACCGGCCGAGGCGGTGCGGTCGAACACCCACTGCAGCGGCGAGTCGACGACGGCGAAGAACGGCTCGTCCGTGACCGGGCGGTCGAGGACGACGTGCGCGTTGACGATCGGCGAGCTGCCCAGCTCACCGGCGAAGTCCGGGGGCAGCCGGACCGCGCCCTCGGGCAGCAGTTTCGCCGCGACCGGGGGCGGCACGGCGAGCACGACCTGGTCGGCCTCGACCGGCTCGTCGGTCCCGATCCGCCAGCAGCCGTCCGCGCGGGACAGCCCGGTCACCTTGGCGTTGAGCCGGACGGTGGCGCCCGCCTCGGTCAGCCGGGCCAGCGCGGGCTCGCCGTGCAGCCGCCGCAGCGGGACGGTCGCCCAGCCGATGTCCGCCGCGTCGGCGTCGGTCAGCAGGCCCACCTGGAAGACGGTCGCGGCCAGGCCGAGCGACGCCCGCTCCGCGGGGGCGTTCAGCGTCGCGATGCCCACCAGGTCCCAGAGTTTCGTGATCGCGTCCCGGCTCTGCCCGTGCGCGGACAGCCATTCGCCGAACGTGCGCCGGTCGGAGCTGGGCGCGGCCGGGTCGACCGACTTCAGCGCGAGCGCGGCGCCGGCGAAGCGCATCCGGTCGCCGAGACCGAGCGGGGTGTAGCGCAGCACCGAGTCCGCGAGGTGCAGCGGCGCGGGCAGCGGGTTGCGGCGCAGCCACACCGGGCGGCGCAGCCGCGGCGAGCGCACCGGGATCTCCAGGCGCGGCTGGAGGTGCACGCGGTCCATCACCCCGAGCCGCCGCAGGAAGTCCAGGTACGAGGTGCAGCAGCGGAGGAACACGTGCTGCCCGTTGTCGACGTGCAGGCCGTCGCGGGTGAACGAGTGCGTCAGGCCGCCCAGCAGGCCGCGGGACTCCAGCAGCGTCACCTCGTGCCCGGCGTCGGCGCAGCGCAGGGCCGCGGTGATCCCGGCGAGCCCGCCACCGACGACCGCGACCCGCTGCCTCATGCCGCCCGCCCGCCCAGCGCGCGGACCGCGACGCCCAGCTTTTCCCGCCCGGACAACGAAAGCCGCTTGTCGTACACCGCGGCGGGGTCGTCGGCGATCCGTTCGAGCAGCTGCCGGTAGATGCCGGCCATCGCCAGGCAGCACGCGCCGCTGCGGCGGTCCAGCAGCGGGCCCAGCCGCATGCCGTCGGCGTACCACTCGCGGGCGCGGGCGGCGCTGTGCCGGATGAGGTTCGCCAGGCCGCCGTCCGGATCGGCCAGCGCGCCGTCGGTGATCCGCAGCTCGACGCCGAACGCGTCGAGGTCCTCCGTCGGCAGGTAGATCCGGCCGTTCAGGAGGTCTTCGCGGATGTCGCGGAGGATGTTCGTCTGCTGCAGGGCGATGCCGAGCGCGTCGGCGTAGCGGGCGGCCTGCGGGTGCGGTTTGTGCCCGAACACGCCCAGGCACAACCGTCCGATCGACCCGGCAACGCACCGGCAGTACTCGGTCAGCTCGTCGAAGGTGCCGTAGCGGCGGCCCTCGATGTCCATCCAGACGCCGTCGAGCAGCTCCTCGAACGCCTCCAGCGGCACCGGGTAGCGGTGGGCGGCGTCGGCGACCGCGACCATCACCGGGTCGGTGCTGCGGTCCAGCGCGGCCAGCTCCTTGCGCACGATCTCCAGCTGCGCGGCCTTCTCCTCGACCGGCAGGTCGCCGTCGCCGATGTCGTCGACGCGCCGCGCCAGCGCGTACACCGCGCACAGCGCCGAGCGGCGTTGACGGGTGAGCAGCCGGATGCCCCAGTAGAAGTTGCGGGCCTCCGTCCTGGTGATGTCCTCGCAGGTGGCGTAGGCCTGTTCGATCGTGGTCATCTGAGCCGACCACCTTCCCGGATCCGTCGGACATGGGCGGACGGGCGCACCAGCAGGGCGATCAGGTGCGCCAGGACGTCGGTCTTGCGCGGGCGCGGGGTGCGGGCCAGGACGTCCCAGCGGGCGCGGCGCAGCGCGTCGAGGGTGGCCAGTCCCCCGGCGACGTAGCCGGCCACCGCGAGCCGCGCCCAGCCGTGCAGCCGGTCCAGCAGCGCCGCGCCCTCGGTGAGCAGGTCGAGCGCGCGGGCGGTCTGGGCGGCGACGGCCAGCCGCACCGGCCGGCTCGTCGTGGTGGCGTCCAGGTCGGCCTCGGTCGCGCCGAACGCGGCCAGGCCGGCCTTCGGCAGGTACACCCGCCCGTTGCGGCGGTCCTCGGCCACGTCCTGGCAGTGCTCGATCAGCTGCAGCGCGGTGCACACCCGGTCGGACAGGCGCTCGGCGACGGGGTCGCGCACACCGAAGACACGCAGCACGATCCGGCCCACCGGATCGGCGGAGAGCACGCAGTAGTCCTCCAGTTCGGCCTGCGTGGCGTAGGACGCGACGCGCTGGTCCTGGAGGTTCGCCCGCACCAGGCGATTGAACGGGTCGAGTTCCAGATCGCGCCGGTGAATCGCGGGAAGAAGATCACGCAATACCCGTTCGTGTGGTTGGTCCCCCTGAAAGGCGCGTTCCAGATCGCGCTGGAATCGCAATAACCCGGGCGTGCGGTCCTCGACTGCTGACTCGTCACCCAGATCGTCGATGACACGCGCGACGTCGTACACCGCCACCAGGTCCGCGCGCAGGTCACGGGGAAGTATCCGCAGTGCTACCGGAAAGTTCTCGGCCCGTTCCTTTTCACGCAGCACGCGGTCGCCGACCGTGCCGGGACCAGGGGGTGCGGGAGCCATCGCCTCATAATCACTCCGCGGCCGCGGTCAATTCTTCGCTCCGGAAACAAAAATGGAGAAGCCACGGTTGTCACGAGCTGACAGTATTGACCCGGACGATGGACGGCACGCGGGCAGGCGAGTGGGGGTCCACGAGATGACGGGCAGACGCACGGAGACCAGCGACGGCACGCTGGCCGATCTGGCGAAGGCGACCTCGGAACGGCTGCCGCGCATGCTGGACGACGTGGCGCGGCTGCTCAACGAGCACTGGCCGGACTACGCGGAGTTCATCGTCACCGAACGGGACGAGGTCCTGGTCTCCGCCAACATGTTCCTGCAGCGGCTGCTGCGGATGGCCAAATGGGACATCGCGGAATTGTCCGGCATCGCGGACCAGGGCGCGGACCGGTTCGGCGAGCAGCCGCTGTTCGAGGAGATCGGGCGGGCGCAGTGGCAGCAGGGCCGCGACCTGACGAGCCTGTTGTCGGCGTACCAGATCGGCGCGCGGGTGGCGTGGCACCACGTCGCCGAGGTCGCGCTCGAGGTCGGTGTCCCCTCCGACATGTTCGCCTCGCTGGCCGAGGCGGTGTTCATCTTCGTGGACCAGCTGTCCTCGGCGTCGGCGCGCGGTTACGTGCTGGAGCAGTCCGAATCCGCGGCGATGCGGGAGCGGTTGCGCGACGAGCTCGCGGACATGCTGCTGTCCGACCGTTCCGATTCCGCCGCGATCCGCGACGCCGCGGCCCGGGTGGACTGGCCGCTGCCGCGGCAGGCGGCGGTCGTCCTGGTGGAGCCGGACAACCCGGTCGGCAGCGCACTGCTGGGGCGGCTCGGGAACTCGTCGCTGCACGTCCGGCGGCAGCGGCTGGTCTGCGCCATCGTGCCCGATCCGGACGGGCCGCAGCGGCGGGAGCGGCTGGCGTCGGCGCTGCGGGGCGCGGGCGCGGTGGTCGGGCACGCGGTGCCGCTGGAACGCCTGCCCGCCAGCATGCACGTCGCCGAGCTGGCCGCGCAGCTGCGCCGCACGCACGTGCTGGAGGACGACCCGGTGTTCGTGGACGAGCACCTGGACTCGATCATCGTGCACCGCGACGCGAAGCTGTTCGACGCGATGCGGCACCAGTGCCTCGCCCCGCTGGCGCATCTCGGGCCGGTGACGCGCAAGCGGTTGTGCGAGACGCTCGCCTGCTGGCTGCGGCACCTCGGCGACCGCCGCGCGATGGCGGAGGAACTGCACATCCACCCGCAGACGGTGCGCTACCGGATGACCCAGCTGCGTGAGCTGTTCGGCGAGAGCCTGGACGATCCGGACAACCGCCGCCGCCTCACGCTCGCCCTCGCCTGGGGCACCTCGGACCCCGGCGAAGTGTAGTTCAGGCCAGTTCCGCGAGCACCGCGCGGAATTCGGTGAGGAAGCCGTCCACGCTGTCCACCAGCGTCGCGTCCACCGTGGCGCTCATCGAGAACGAGCCGTACCACCCGAGCACGCCGATGGTGAACGGGGTGCCCGGCGCGAGCGGGATGATGGCGAACGCCGTGCGCAGCGGGAAGTCGCGGAAGTCCACCTGCCACGCGGCACCGGGCATGTTGGACACGGTGCCGTTGAAGAACCGTTCGTTGTAGACGGTCCGCGCGAACCAGCGGTGGAAGAACGCCGGCATCAGCCCGGCCAGCGTGTGCTGCACGAACCGGGACGCGACGACCCGGGTGCCGGTGCGCAACCGCTTGGTGGCCCTGGCGATCCGCTTCAGCCGCTCGGCTTCGGGCATGTCCCCCAGCGGGATGTCCACCATGACCGCGGCGGTGACGTTGCCCTCGGCGCCGGGCCGCGGCTCGGCGGCCATCAACGTGACCGAGGTCAGCATCGACTCGGGCAGCGGCGCCACCGCGACGCGCCGCAGCGCGCCGGCGACCCCGCCCAGCAGCAGGTCAGTGACCCGCACGCCGTGCTTGCGCGCCAGCTCGCGCACGTCGTCGAGCGGGATCTGCAGGGTGGCGTAGCGGCGGTCCGGCGGGTCCCCCGCGGGCAGCCGCGTCCTGGGCCGCCCGTCGGTGGCCAGCTGCGCCAGCCCGACGGCGCCCGCGGCGGCCTTCTGCAGCGCGTTCGGCCGCCGGGTCTCGTTGAGGCCGTCGAGCAGGCTCGGCGAGTCGAACAGCTCCAGCATCAGGCTGATCGTGCCGATGCCGTCCGCGACGGCGTGGTGCACCAGCGAGATCACCGCGGCGGTGTTCTCCTCGACGCCGCGCACGACGGCGAACCGCCACAGCGGCCGGTCCCGCGGCAGCGGCTCGCTCTGGAACCGCGCGACGAGCTTGTGCAGCTCCCCCATGCCGCCGGGCGTGCCGTCCGGGCGAGTCAGGTCGTAGTCGGGGACGTGCCAGTCCCAGTCGATGTCCGGGTGCGGCACCCAGTGCTGGCGGCGCCAGGGCGAGTAGTCCGACAGGCGCTGCGCGTAGCGGGGCATCTCGGGCAGCTTGTCGCGGATGGCCTGCTGCACCCACTCCCGGGTCGGCCCGGCGGGGTTGGCGGTGGTGTCGAGCATGATGAGCCCGCCGACGTGCTGCGGGTAGGCCGGGGTCTCGACGTGCAGGAAGAACGTGTCGGAGGCGGGCACCCGGTCGACCGGCCGGGCGACCTGCGCGATCCAGGTGGCCGCGGCGATGAACACCACGGCGGCGGCTGCGTCGATCCAGTAGTGGTTGCCGGTGGCGATGATGACCGCGAACGTGATGGCGACGTGCACCGCGCTGACGATCTGCACGGCCCAGCCGCCGCGGATGCGCGCCAGGACCACCGAGACCCACAGCGCCCACCCGACGTGCAGGGACGGCATCGCGGCCAGCTGGTTGGCGCCCTGCAACGCCGGCGAGCCCCAGGACAGGAACGTGTGCCCGAGCCGCACGGTGTCGACGAACCCAGCACCCTCGAGCATCCGCGGCGGCGCGACCGGGTAGAGCCAGAAACAGGCGAGCGCGAACAGGTTGAGCCAGACGAAGCTGTTGCGCACCGAGCGGTAGTGCACCGGGTGGCGGGCGTGCACCCAGATCAGCAGGATGATCGCGCTCGCGATGTAGGTGATCGCGTACTCGTAGTTGGCGAACACGCGGATCCAGCCCTGGTCGGCGAGCCACAGGTTGACCGGCAGTTCGAAGTCCAGGTGCATCCAGCGTTCGAACGCCAGCAGCGCCTCGCCGTTGGCGTGCGCCCGCGGTTCGCGGCCCGGCAGCGGGAACGCCTCGACCAGCAGGTAGATCCCGAACAGGCCGATCCCGAGCAGCAGTTCACCCCACCAGCCCGGACGCTGGACGGCCGCCGCGCGGGCGTCCAGGACCACCGGGGACCGTGAGGTGGAACCGACGGTGAGCACACCGTCATATACCACGCTTCGTGGCCGCGGCGCTCGCGCTAATCACCGCTCGACCGCGTAGTGCAGGTGCGTGACCCCCGGCGCCGGGACGGCCTCGACCAGGCGGAGCCGCACGTGCGCGGGCAGCTCGCCGAAGAACCGCCTGCCCGCGCCGAGCAGGACAGGGACCTGGTGGAGGACGATCTCGTCGACGAGGCCGGCGGCGAGCGCCGAGGTCACCACGCCGCCGCCCATGAGGCCGACGTCCCGGCCGCCTGCGGCCTCGCGGGCTCTGGCGATCGCGTCCTCGACGCCGGTGGTGACGAGGGTCTGCCGCTCGGTGATCTCCGGGGCCTCCCGGTGGGTGAGGACGACCAGCCGCGCTTTCGGGTGCGGGCTGCCGCCGCCGAAGCGGTCGGAGTCCTCGTAGGTGTTGCGCCCGGCGACGATCGCGCCCACGCGGCCGGCGAGGGCGTCGAACACCCGGGCGCTGGGCTCGCTCAGGCGGAAGCCGTCGAACACGCCGCTCGGGGTGTCGCCGTCGAAGTACCAGTCGAACAGCATCCCGCCGTCGCCGAGGCCGTGCCCGGGGCGGGGGTCGCGGCCGGTGATGAAGCCGTCGACGGAGACCGCGTGCGCGGCGATGACCTTGCTCATCTCGGTGTTCCTCTCAGAGTTCCTTCAAGAGACTCCGACGATAGCAGTATGAGTTCCTTCAGGGAACCCAGATTGGTAGACTCGGGGCCGTGCAGCGGACGAACTTCGGCGGGATGGCGTGCTCGATCGCGCGCACGCTCGACGTCATCGGGGAACCGTGGTCACCGCTGGTGCTGCGGGACGTGTGGGCGGGGATGACCCGGTTCGACCAGATCCAGGCCGATCTGGGCATCTCGCGGAAGGTGCTGACCGAGCGGCTGAACCACCTGGTGGAGCGTGGGGTGCTGGAGCGACGGCCCTATGACCGGCGGCCGCGCTACGAGTACGTGCTGACGGAGCGGGGCGCGGAGCTCGTCGAGGTGCTGATGGCGATGGCGCACTGGGGCGACCGGTGGCTGGCGGGCGAGGCCGGGCCGCCGGTGGTGTACCGGCATCGGGCGTGCGGCGAGGTCAGCGGCGCCGGGCTGCGCTGCGACCACTGCGGCGAGGCGATGCACGCCGGGGATGTCGACCTGCTGCCCGGCCCCGGCGCGGCTGCCTGAGCCACCGGGCCGCTCCCCCAGTGAGCGCGGAACTCACGCACGCTCGGGGCTCACGCTGACGGCGCACCCCGAACGGAAACCTCGCGAGCGCGAACGCGGAACTCGCGGCCGGGAGTGCGGGACTCGCGCGCTCCAGCCTGGGACTCGCGGGTAGGAGGGGTCAGGCGGCGGCTGGTGCGGGGCTGTGGCGGCCGGCCAGCCGGAGCGTCACGCCGTCGCGGCGGAGCTTGCGCCACCCGTGGCCCACACAGGCCGCGACGGTCAGCGCGGTGAGCAGCCCGCTGAGGATGCCGCGCGACATCAGGCCCGCCTCGACGCCCCAGTGCAGGAACCCGATGGTCATCGCGGCGTCGATCAGCCGCGAGCCGCCCCAGAGCAGCGCCACCTCGATGAACACGCGGTTCACCGTGCGGTGTTTGAACAGCTCCGCGGGCAGCCGCACGAAGTCCTTGGCCAGGCGCGCCGTGATGGGGCGCCCGATCATCGCGCTGCCGACGAAGATCAGGAACATCAGCACCGAGCCGACGGCCGGTTGCAGCACGTACACCACCGCACTGGACGTGACCAGCGCGAACGCCGCCCGTCCGACCAGCATCGCCGTGCAGAGCAGCAACGTGCGGGGCATGTCGCGCTTCATCAGGCGCCGCGCGCCGATGACGAACGCCGCCCAGCCGAGAACCGCGCACAACGCGGGAACCAGGCCGACGAAATGCAACAACAACGCCAGCAGAACCGACGGGATGACGACCGTTTCCAGCAACAGAATCGCCGCATCCTTGATCGTTTTCCGCAGGTGCGGAATTTCGATCACCAAATGGCGGTCGCCGGACGACGCTCGGTGGTGCACGGGTTCCAGCCTCCAAGGGTCTGCCTGGGGTGCGCGGGGGCAGCGCACTCTCGACAGGCTCTGTAGGTTCCACCGCCCGCCGGTCCCGAAACCTACGCCGGCTACCTGAATTAATCCTGAGCGAAGGAGTCCGAAGAACGGGACCGAGATGGAACGGTTCCCGAGAATTTACCACTTCCCGGATAAACCCCGTGTTGGGCCGACCGGGTCGTCTCCGCCTGCACGCTCGGCGAGTGCGCGAGCCCGAACACGCCGAGGATCAGCAGGAGGGCCGCGCCTGCGGTCGCCGCGAGCGGGCCCGGCGAGGTCATCAGCGTCGCGTTGAACGCCAGTAGCCCCAGGAAATAGCTGGCGGCGGGGTTCACGATGGACATCACGGCGATCGCCGCGGACAGCGAACCCGACCCGTAAGCCTGCTGCCCGAGCAGCAGCCCGGAGAAGGTCGACAGCGCCAGCACGTACCCCGGCCAGGTGAGCGCCGTGTGAGCGACACCCTCGTTCAACAGCAGGTCGGTGGTCACCTTCATCATGGCCGCGCTGATCGCGTAGCAGATGCCGGCCGCCGTGGCGATGAGCGCGCTGTGCATCAGCGGCCCCCGCTTCTGGGCCACCTGCACGAGGGTGACAACGGTGGCCGCGGCGATCAGCACCGCGATCAGCAGACGGCCCTGGTCAGGCGACCCGCCCAGCGGCGCGGTGCCCTCGACCGCGAGGAACACCACCACGCCGCCGGTGATGGCGAGCCCGGCCAGCCAGTCCCGCAGCGGCGGCCAGCGGCGGATCGCGGCGGAGGCCATCGGCAGCGCGAAGAGCAGTTCGGTGACCAGCAGCGGCTGCACGAGCGCGATCGACCCGAAGTGCAGCGCGGCGGCTTGGCTGAAAAAGCCCAACAGGTTCGTGGCCCATCCCGCGAGCCACACCCTCTTGCGCAAGAGCTTGCGGATCAGCCACAGTACGGGGACGCGATGCCGCGCGGCGCGCCCGTCGACGTCACTGTCGGCAACCTCGATCACCGCGCGTCGCTGAAGCGCGGCTGACGCCGCGAACAGGAACGCCGCGGCGAATCCGAGGAATACCGGGACTAACACGTCACTTGTCAGCGCTTCCAGTGGCGGAAAGATTCCGGGAACTCAGCCGAACCCCCGAACCGGGCAGATAGTGCACGGTACACCGCGGGCACGGTCCCCCGCACCGCAATTGGCAACCTCAGCCATCGCGGGACGTACTGCTCGGCCCGTTCCGCCGTGATCGCCGCCAGCACCGCCGCGGCGACCTTGTCCGCGGGCACCGGCCGGGGGCTGCGCCGCTGGTAGGGACGGCCGCGGCGGGCGAAGAACTCGGTGTCCACCACCCCGGGCACGACCACCCCGACCCGCACGCCGGTACCGGCCAGTTCCAGCCGCAGGCTCTCGGCGAAAACGTCCACCCCCGCCTTGGTCGCCGAGTACACCGACTCCCCCGCCACCCCGGCCCGGCCGGCGATGGACGTGACGAAGACCACCACCGACCGGGGGCGGTCGAGGAGCGCGGGCAGCAGGGCGCGGGTCAGTTCGACCGGCGCGGCCAGGTTCACGGAAAGCAACCGCCGCACGTCGGCAGCGGACATCCCGGACACCGGCCCGGCGTAGCCCATCCCGGCGTTGTTGACGAGCACGTCCACGCGGCCCGCCCGCGCGGCGATCTCCTCCGCAGCGGCCTCCACCGCGCCGGGCTCGGCGAAGTCGGCGCGGACGGTGATCCCGCCGGTGCGCTCCGCGAGCGCGTCCAGCCGGTCGCCGTCCCGGCCGTGCAGCACGAGGCGAGCACCGGCCTCGTGCAGCCGGAGCGCGGTGGCCGCCCCGATGCCCGACGAGGCGCCGGTGACCACCGCGACCGCTCCGCGGACGTCCATCCGTCAGACTCCGATCCGGCCGGCGCCCGGGCGCCGCCCACTCTTCAGCCGCGCTCGCGGCCACCGTCCGCGGCGGGGCAGGGCCCGCTACCCGGCCCGTGGCCCGACAGCCCGGCCATCACCCGGACGACACCGACTGCCACAGGCAGAGCCCCTGGGGTCACTCATCCGCCAGCGGACCCTGCCACCGTCGTGGCGGCGGAACCCGCCCCACGACCGCCCGCCGAGCCCAGGGCCGCGAGGGACGAGCCCGGCTGCCGCCGGCCCGGCTCCCACGCGGCTGTCACCGAGCGTCAGCCGGCGACCTGGACGGCGTCGACGACGAAGACGAGCGTCTCGTTCGGCTTGATCGGGCCGTTGCCGCGGGCGCCGTAGCCCAGGTCCGGCGGGATGACCAGCAGGCGGCGGCCGCCCTGCTTGATGCCCTCCAGGCCCTGGTCCCAGCCCGGGATCGCGGTGCCCTCGCCCAGCGCGAACGAGAACGGCGCCGAGCCGAACGAGTTCTGCTGGTCGACCTTGTCCGACCAGGTCACCAGGTCGTAGTCCATCTGCAGCGTGCTGCCGGCGTGGGCGGTGGCGCCGGTGCCCGGCTTCAGGTCCTTCGTCAGCAGCTTGGTCGGCGCGCTGCAGGTGTCCGGGATCGTGATCGTCGGCTTGGCGCCGAAGTCACCGGTCACGGTGATGTCGTCCGCGGTGCACTCGTGCGCGGCGCTGCCCGTGTCGTGCCCCGCCGAGGCGCTCGCGGACGCCGCCGCCGGCTCGGGCGCCGGGTAGGTCGGGCCGCCACCGGGCGGGAAGGAAGACGGGTCCTGGTCGGGCGCGCAGGCCCCGAGAGCGAGGGCGGCTGCCGCCGCGAGCACGATCTTGCCAGCGTTACGCATGGCGACACCTTAACCGGGCGTTGACGTCGGCCGTCCGGCGGAGTACAAGATGCCGAGCCGTTGCGTGGCACGGGTATAGGCGACGTAGAGGTCGTTCCAGCCGCGCGGCGACTCCGCCACGATTTCCTCCGGCGCGAGCACCACGACGCCGTCGAACTCGAGCCCCTTGGCCTCGGCGACGGTGAGCACCGACACCGCGTCGCCGTGACCGTCCAGTTCGGACCGGACCGCGCCCAGCCTGGCCGCCGGGACCAGCACCGCGACGGTGCCGCCGTCCGCGGCGGCCACCTCTTCGTCCACGATGGACGCCAGCGGGCGCTCGCCGAGCGGCGCGCGCCACGGCTCGACGCCGGTTTCCCGCACCGACGTCGGCACCCGCAGGTCCGGGTCCACCTCGCGCAGCGCCTCGGCGGCGCGGTTCATGATCTCCACCGGGGTCCGGTAGTTGACGGTCAGCTCACGCAGCCGCCAGCGGTCCCCGACGTAGTGGCCGAGCATGTCCCGCCACGACGACGCGCCGCCCGGCGCGCCGGTCTGGGCGACGTCGCCGACGACGGTCATCGACCGGCTCGGGCAGCGGCGCATCAGCAGCCGCCAGTCCATCGCGGACAGCTCCTGCGCCTCGTCGACGATGACGTGCCCGAACGTCCAGGTGCGGTCGCGGGCCGCGCGCTGCGCCGCCGTCAGGTGGCTGCTGCGTTCCTGCCGCTCGGCGAACAGCTCGGCGTCCAGGATGTCGGCGATGTTGATCTGGTCCTCGTCCAGGAGCTCCTCGTCCTGGTCCATGATGTCGAGCACACCTTCGGCGTAGGCGCGCTCCTCGCGCTCGCGCCGTTCGCGCGCGGCGCGCTCGGCCTCGTCGTCCTCGCCGAGCAGCTCGGCCAGCTCGTCGAGCAGCGGCACGTCGCCCGGCGTCCAGGGCGAGCGGGCAGGGCGCTTCAGCGCCGCGCGGTCGTCGTCGGAGAGCAGCCCCCCGGACGCGGACAGCAGGCGGTCCGGCTCGGCGAACAGGTCGCGCAGCAGCCGCTGCGGGGTGATCTTCGGCCACAGCTCGTCGATCGCCGCGGCGACGGTCTCGGATTCGGCGAGTTCCTTGCGGATCTCCACTCGGTCCCCCGCGTCCAGCACGGGCGCGTCGGCGTCTTCGCCCTCCGCGAGCGGGATGTCGGGGACCCCCTCGAAGAGGTCGACCTCCATGCGCACGGCGGCCCGCTCGGTCAGCGCGTCCAGCATCGCGTCGACGAACACGCGGCGCGCCAGGTTGTGCGGGCGGCGGGTGCGCCGGGCCTTGTCGCGCGCCCGCTCGACGACGGCGCGGTCGAGCACCAGTACGTCGTCGTCGAAGGCGACCTCGAACCGCTCCTCCGGCACCTGCTGGCGGTCGGCGACGGCCCTGGTGAGCACGTCGACCATGGCCAGCCTGCCCTTGACCTCGGCCGCCGCGCGGCTGTCCGCGCCGCGCGCCCGGATGCCGGGGAACAGCTGCCCGATCGTGGACAGCAGCACCCCGGTCTCGCCCAGCGACGGCAGGACTTGGCCGATGTAGTGCAGGAACGTGCTGTTCGGCCCGACCACGAGCACGCCGCGGGAGGCGAGCTGCTGGCGGTAGGTGTAGAGGAGGTAGGCGGCCCGGTGCAGGGCCACGGCGGTCTTGCCGGTGCCCGGCCCGCCCTGGACCACGACGACGCCGCTGAGGTCGTCGCGGATGATGTCGTCCTGCTCGGCCTGGATGGTGGCGACGATGTCGCTCATCTCACCCGTGCGCTTGCGCTCCAGGGCGGCGAGCAGGGCGGCCTCGCCGGCCAGGCCCAGGTCGGCCTGCTGCCCGTCGACGGCGCGCAGGTCGAGGATTTCGTCGTCGAGGCCGACGACCTTGCGGCTCAGCGTGCGGATGTGCCTGCGGCGCCGCACGCCCTCCGGCGAGGCGGCGGTGGCCAGGTAGAACGGCCGCGCGGCGGGCGCGCGCCAGTCCAGCAGCAGCGGCTCGTAGTCGCCGTCCTCGTCGAACAGGCCGAGCCGCCCGATGTAGGCGGGCGCCTGTTCGCCGTGGAAGTCGAGCCTGCCGAAGCACAGGCCCTGCTCGACGGAGCCGAGCTGCGCGAGCCGCTCGTGGTGAAGGCTGCTGGCGGCGTCCCGCTCGGCGCTCTCCTGCGGGGTCTCCCCGTGCGAGCGCAACGCCCGCTCCAGGCGCCGTTCGGCGGTGGTGCGTTCGGCGTCGAGCCTGCGGTAGAGCATGGACACGTAGTCCTGCTCGTGCTGAAGGTCGGTCGTGTTCTCGGGTTCCCGGTCCTCAGCCACGGACAAGAGCAACCTGCTTTCGGCATCGGGTGACAAGTCGGCCTGGAACCCAACGAAGGCGAGCGCCGGAAGATTCCCGGCCGAGCGCGTCAGAACGGCAGGCCGAGCGTGGGCAGACCGATCGCCGAGTCGACCGCGAGCGCGCAGAACAGGATCATCAGGTACGTGTTCGACCGGTGGAACAGGGCCATCGGCTTGGTCTCCACGCCGCGCCGGACGCCCGAGTAGAGGCGGTGCGCGTAGAAGAGGAACCAGGACCCGGCCAGCACCGCGAAGCTCGCGTACAGCCAGCTCGTCGCGGGCAGCAGGAGCAGCGTCCAGCCGACCATCACCCACGAGTAGATGAGGATCTGGCGGGCCACGTGCTCCGGCGTGGCGACCACCGGCAGCATCGGCACGCCGGCGCGCTCGTAGTCGTCGCGGTACTTCATGGCCAGCGCCCAGGTGTGCGGCGGCGTCCAGAAGAAGATGACGGCGAACATCACGAACGCGGGCCACTGCACCGTGCCGGTGACCGCGGCCCAGCCGATCACCACCGGCATGCAGCCCGCCGCGCCGCCCCACACCACGTTCTGCGCCGTGCGCCGCTTGAGCACCAGCGTGTAGACGAAGATGTAGAACAGGATCGTCGCGATCGCCAGCACGGCGGCCAGCAGGTTCACCGTGAAGTACAGCATCGCGAACGAGCCGGCGCCCAGCGCCAGCGCGAACACCAGCGCGTTGCGCCGCGGCACCGAGTCGCGGACCAGCGGGCGCCGCTTGGTCCGGTTCATCACCTTGTCGATGTCGGCGTCGATCACGCAGTTCAGCGCGTTCGCGCTGCCCGCGGCCATGGTGCCGCCGACCAGCGTCGCCAGGATCAGCCACGGCGACGGGATCGTGCGCGCGGCGAGGAACATCGCCGGGATGGTGGTGACCAGCAGCAGCTCGATGACCTGAGGCTTGGTCAGGGCGACGTAGGCGCCGACGATCCGGCTCACGCGCCGCAGACCACGCGGGCGCTCGCCTCCGGGGTCGACAGCGCTGGTGCTGTCACTGCGCCCGTGCGCAGCGTTCACCAACGACAATTCCGCTCCCTGAGTCAGATTCGGGTGGCACCGGGGCAGCCCGGCACCGCAACCGATCGTAATCGCCGTGCTCGCACCCTGCGCGCACCGGGGTGCGCGAGCCGCGTGTGTCGGCCCCGGAGCCGCCGGGTACCCGACCTACTAGGCTGGCGCCGGGGTTTGCGCTTGTGGTCGTGCGCACGCCCGCTAGCAGGAATATCGTCTCTTCGGGATCGATTGAGATGAGTGGAGCCTGCGCGCGCGAAGACCCCCACGACAGAAGAAGTCACAGACAAGGACGGGGAGTTCGAGTTCAGTGTCCGATATCGCCTCCATCAGCGAGAACAACCCACTGCTGCGGCGGAACCTGCCCGCCGACTGGACCGACCTCGACACCCGCGCGGTCGACACCGTCCGGGTGCTGGCCGCCGACGCGGTCGAGAACTGCGGCAGCGGTCACCCCGGCACCGCGATGAGCCTGGCGCCGGTGGCGTACTCGCTCTTCCAGCGGATCATGCGCCACGACCCGAGCGACCCGGAGTGGCCGGCGCGTGACCGGTTCGTCCTGTCCGCCGGGCACTCCAGCCTGACGCTCTACATCCAGCTGTACCTCGCCGGCTACGGCCTCGAGCTGGAGGACCTCAAGCAGCTGCGCAAGTGGGGCTCGCAGACCCCGGGCCACCCGGAGTACCAGCACACCAAGGGCGTGGAGACCACCACCGGCCCGCTCGGCCAGGGCCTGGCCAACGCGGTCGGCATGGCGATGGCCGCCCGCCGCGAGCGCGGCCTGCTCGACCCGGACGCCGCGCCCGGCGAGAGCATCTTCGACCACCACATCTTCGTGATCGCCTCCGACGGCGACATCGAGGAGGGCGTCACCTCCGAGGCGTCGTCCATCGCGGGCCGCCAGGAGCTGGGCAACCTGGTCGTCATCTACGACGACAACAAGATCTCGATCGAGGACGACACCAACATCGCGCTGTCCGAGGACACCGCGAAGCGGTACGAGGCCTACGGCTGGCACGTCCAGGTCGTCGAGGGCGGCGAGGACGTCGTCGCGATCGAGGAGGCCATCGCGGCCGCCAAGGCGGAGACCACCCGCCCGTCGTTCATCCTGCTGCGCACCGTGATCGGCTACCCGGCGCCGAACAAGATGAACACCGGCAAGGCGCACGGCGCCGCGCTGGGCGCCGAGGAGGTCGCCGCGGTCAAGAAGATCCTCGGCTTCGACCCGGAGCGCAGCTTCCAGGTCGAGGACGAGGTGATCGAGCACACGCGCAAGGCGCTGGAGCGCGGCAAGCAGGAGCGCGCCGCGTGGCAGGAGCGCTTCGACGCGTGGGCCGCCGCCAACCCGGAGCGCAAGAAGCTCGCCGACCGGCTGGCCACCCGCGACCTGCCCGAGGGCTGGGCCGAGAAGCTGCCGAGCTGGGAGCCCGACGCCAAGGGCATCGCGACCCGCAAGGCCTCCGGCGAGGTCCTCAACGCGCTGGCCGACGTGCTGCCGGAGCTGTGGGGCGGTTCGGCCGACCTGGCCGAGAGCAACAACACCACCATGAAGGGCGCCGACTCGTTCGGCCCGGAGAAGGCCTCCACCGGCATGTGGAAGGCCAACCCCTACGGCCGCACGCTGCACTTCGGTGTCCGCGAGCACGCCATGGGCTCGATCCTCAACGGCATCGCGCTGCACGGCGGCACCCGGCCCTACGGCGCCACCTTCCTGGTGTTCAGCGACTACATGCGCCCGCCGGTGCGGCTGGCCGCGCTGATGCACGCGCCGGTCATCTACGTGTGGACGCACGACTCGATCGGCCTCGGCGAGGACGGCCCGACGCACCAGCCGATCGAGCACCTGGCCTCGCTGCGCGCCATCCCGGGCCTGAACGTGGTCCGTCCCGCCGACGCCAACGAGACCGCGGGCGCGTGGAAGGCCGCGCTGGAGGACAAGCGCCACCCGTCGGGCCTGGCGCTGACCCGCCAGAACGTCCCGGTGCTCGAGGGCACCGCGGCGGACAAGGTCGCCAAGGGCGCCTACGTGCTCGCCGAGGCCTCCTCCGGCACCCCGGAGGTCGTGCTGATGGCGACCGGTTCGGAGGTCCAGCTGGCCGTCGAGGCGCGCAAGACGCTGGAGGCCGACGGCGTGCCCACCCGGGTCGTGTCGGTGCCGTGCGTCGAGTGGTTCGAGGCGCAGGACGAGGCGTACCGCGAGTCGGTCCTGCCCAGCGGGGTGAAGGCCCGCGTGTCGGTCGAGGCCGGCATCGCGCAGCCGTGGTACCGCTGGGTCGGCGACGCCGGTGAGATCGTCTCGATCGAGCACTTCGGGGCCTCGGCCGACTACCAGACCCTGTTCCGCGAGTTCGGGTTCACCGCCGACGCCGTGGTCGACGCCGCGCGCCGCTCGCTCGCCAAGACCAAGAACTCCTGAATCACCGCAAAGGGGATGAAGTCATGAGCGACAACCTTGCTCAGCTGTCTCAGGCCGGCGTGTCCATCTGGCTCGACGACCTGTCGCGCGAACGGCTGAACTCCGGCAACCTGGCCGAGCTCATCCGCGACCGTCACGTGACCGGCGTGACCACCAACCCGACGATCTTCGCCAACGCGCTGGCCGACGGCGAGTCCTACGACGCCCAGGTCCGCGAGCTGGCCGCCCGCGGCGCGGACGTGCACGCCGCCGTCCGCGAGCTGACCACCACCGACGTGCGCAACGCCGCGGACCTGTTCCGCGACATCTACACCCGCACGAACGGGGTGGACGGCCGCGTGTCGATCGAGGTCGACCCGCGCCTGGCCCGCGACGCCGACAAGACGGCCGCCGAGGCGCAGGACCTGTGGAAGACCGTCGACCGGCCGAACATCCTCGTCAAGATCCCGGCCACCGAGGAGGGCCTGCCCGCGATCACCAAGACCCTGGCCGAGGGCATCAGCGTCAACGTCACGCTGATCTTCTCGGTCGAGCGCTACCGCGCGGTGATCGAGGCCTACTTCGCCGGGCTGGAGCAGGCCAAGGCCAACGGCCACGACCTCGCCACGATCGAATCGGTCGCCTCGTTCTTCGTGTCCCGTGTGGACACCGAGATCGACAAGCGGCTGGACGCGATCGGCACCGACGAGGCCAAGGCGCTGCGCGGCGAGGCCGCCATCGCCAACGCCCGCCTGGCCTACGCCGCCTACGAGGAGCTGTTCGCCACCGACCGCTGGCAGGCGCTGGCCGCCGCGGGCGCCCGGCCGCAGCGCCCGCTGTGGGCCTCCACCGGCGTGAAGGACCCGTCCTACTCGGACACCCGCTACGTGGACCAGCTCGTCGTGGCCGGCACGGTCAACACCATGCCGGAGAAGACGCTGCTCGCCGCCGCCGACCACGCCAAGGTCGAGGGCGACAAGGTCACCGGCACCGGCGCGCAGGCGCAGGAGGTGTTCGACAAGCTCGCCGCGGTGGGCATCGACATCCCGGACGTCTTCCGCACGCTGGAGGACGAGGGCGTGGAGAAGTTCGACAAGTCCTGGGCCGAGCTGCTGGAGACCGTCACCGGGCAGCTCGAGAAGGCGAAGGGCTGACGCCGTGGTGGGGGAAGAGCTGACCGTCACGATCAGCGACGAGGAGCTGGCCGCGCAAGCGGCCCCGCTGGTCGACGAGCTCGTCGCCGACCAGGTCGCGTCCAAGGTCGCGGCGCAGGACCCCACCCTGTGGGGCCCCGACGCCGAGTCCGAGGCCTCGATCCGGCTGTCCTGGACCACGCTGCACAAGTCGTCGCGCCCGCTGATCGGCGAGATCGAGGCGCTGCGCGAGGCGCTGCGCGGCGAGGGCGTCGACCGGATCGTCCTGGCCGGCATGGGTGGCTCGTCGCTCGCGCCGGAGGTCATCGCGGCGACCGAGAACGTCGCGCTGACCGTGCTGGACACCACCGACCCGGGCCAGGTCGCCGACGCGCTGGCCGGCGACCTCCAGCGCACGGTGCTGGTGGTGTCGTCGAAGTCCGGCGGCACGGTGGAGACCGACAGCCACCGCCGGATCTTCGCGAAGGCGTTCGCGGACAACGGGATCGACGCGGCGCGGCGGATCGTCGTGGTCACCGACCCCGGTTCGCCGCTGTCCGAGCTGGCCGAGAAGGAGGGGTACCGCAAGGTGTTCCTCGCCGACCCGCACGTGGGCGGGCGCTACTCGGCGCTCACCGCGTTCGGGCTGGTGCCCGCCGGGCTGGCCGGTGCGGACATCGCCCGGCTGCTCGACCAGGCCGCGGCCGCCGCGCAGGTCCTCGGCGCCGACAGCGCCGACAACCCGGCGGTCAAGCTGGCCGCCGCGTGGGCCGCCGCGCACAACGCCGGCGCGGAGAAGGTCGTGCTGGCCGACACCGGCTCCGGCATCACCGGGTTCGCCGACTGGGCGGAGCAGCTGATCGCCGAGTCCACCGGCAAGCTCGGCACCGGCCTGCTGCCGGTCGCCGTGGACGGCCCGGCCGCGCCCGGCTTCGCCGACGCGGGCGCCGACGCGACCCCGGTCGCGATCGGCCCGGTCACCGGTGCCGCCAAGGTGGCCACCACCGGCTCGCTCGGCGCGCAGTTCCTGCTGTGGGAGTTCGCCACCGCGATCGCCGGGCGGCTGCTGAAGATCAACCCGTTCGACCAGCCGGACGTGGAGGCCGCGAAGAAGGCCGCCCGTTCGCTGCTGGACGACCCGTCGAAGCTGACCGGCGGCGAGACGCCGACCACGGTGGACGACGCGGTGGAGATCTTCGCCCCGGCCGGCGTCTCGGGCGACGGCTCGCTGTCCGACGTGCTGCGGGAGTTCCTGGCGACCGCGCCGGAGGGTGGCTACCTCGCGGTGCAGGCCTACCTGGACCGGCTCGACGACGCCTCGGCGGCGCTGCTGCGTCCCGAGCTGGCGAAGCGGACCGGGCTGCAGACCACCTTCGGGTGGGGGCCGCGGTTCCTGCACTCGACCGGCCAGTACCACAAGGGCGGTCACCAGAACGGCATCTTCCTGCAGATCACCGGCGCGAACGAGGACGACCTCGACGTGCCGGACCGGCCCTACACCCTGGGCCAGCTGCAGCACGCGCAGGCGCTCGGCGACGGCCAGGTGCTGACCGAGCGCGGCCGTCCGGTGCTGCGGCTGCACCTGACCGACCGGGCCGCGGGCCTGGCTGAGCTCATGCGCGCGGTACAGGAGGCCGAGTGAGCAATAAGGGGTGGAGCAACCCACTCAGGGATCCTCGCGACAAGCGGCTGCCGAGGATCGCCGGGCCGTCCAGCCTGGTGATCTTCGGCGTCACCGGTGACCTCTCCCGCAAGAAGCTGATGCCGGCGATCTACGACCTGGCCAACCGCGGGCTGCTGCCCGCGGGGTTCTCGCTGGTCGGCTTCGCGCGGCGGGACTGGGAGAACGAGGACTTCGGGCAGCTCGTGCACGACGCGGTCGCCGAGCACGCCCGGACCCCGTTCCGCGAGTCGGTGTGGAACCGGCTCGCCGAGGGCATCCGGTTCGTACAGGGCACGTTCGACGACGACGACGCGTTCGACCGGCTCGCGCAGACCGTGCGCGAGCTGGACGCCGAGCGCGGCACCGGTGGCAACACCGCGTTCTACCTGTCGATCCCGCCCAGCGCGTTCCCGGTGGTGACCAAGCAGCTGGCCCGTTCGGGCCTGGCGCAGTCCGACGACGAGTCGTGGCGCCGCGTGGTGATCGAGAAGCCGTTCGGCCACGACCTGGCCAGCGCCAAGGAGCTCAACGCGATCGTCAACGACGTCTTCCCCGAGGAGTCGGTGTTCCGCATCGACCACTACCTCGGCAAGGAGACCGTCCAGAACATCCTCGCGCTGCGCTTCGCGAACCAGCTGTTCGAGCCGATCTGGAACGCCAACTACGTCGACCACGTGCAGATCACCATGGCCGAGGACATCGGCCTCGGCGGTCGCGCCGGGTACTACGACGGCATCGGCGCCGCGCGCGACGTGATCCAGAACCACCTCCTCCAGCTGCTCGCGTTCACCGCGATGGAGGAGCCGCTGTCGTTCGAGCCGCGGGCGCTGCGGGCGGAGAAGATCAAGGTTTTGCGGGCCACCAAGCCGATGCAGCCGTTCGCCGAGACCACGGCGCGCGGCCAGTACACCGGCGGCTGGCAGGGCGGCAAGAAGGTGCCGGGCCTGCTGCAGGAGGCCGGGTTCGCGAAGGACTCGACCACCGAGACCTACGCCGCGGTGTCGCTGGAGGTGCAGAACCGCCGCTGGGCGGGGGTGCCGTTCTACCTGCGCACCGGCAAGCGGCTGGGCCGCCGGGTCACCGAGATCGCCGTCGTGTTCAAGCGGGCGCCGCACCTGCCGTTCGACTACACCTCGACGGAGGAGCTGGGGCAGAACGCCCTGGTGATCCGGGTGCAGCCGGACGAGGGCGTGACGCTGCGGTTCGGCTCGAAGGTGCCGGGCACCACGATGGAGGTCCGCGACGTCACGATGGACTTCGGCTACGGGCACGCGTTCACCGAGTCGTCGCCGGAGGCCTACGAGCGGCTGATCCTGGACGTGCTGCTCGGCGAGCCGTCGCTGTTCCCGGTCAACGAAGAGGTCGAGCTGTCCTGGGAGATCCTCGACCCGATCCTGGAGTTCTGGGCGAAGAACGGCACGCCCGAGCCCTATCCCCCGGGCACCTGGGGTCCGCCGTCGGCGGACGAGGTCCTGGAGCGCAGCGGCCGGAACTGGAGGCGCCCGTGATCATCGACCTGCCTTCGACCACGACCTCGCAGGTCAACCGCAAGATGGTCGAACTGCGTGAGCGCGGTGGCGCGGTGGCGCTGGGCCGGGTGCTGACGCTGGTGATCGTCGACGACGACGGCGAGCACCTGGAGGAGCACATCGACGCGGCCAACGAGGCCAGCCGCGAGCACCCGTGCCGGGTGATCGTGCTGGCCCGCGGGTCGCGCACGGCCGCGGCCCGCATCGACGCGCAGATCCGCGTCGGCGGCGACGCCGGTGCGAGCGAGGTCATCATCCTGCGGCTGTACGGGCCGCTGGCGTCGCAGGGCCAGAGCGCGGTGATCCCGCTGCTGCTGCCCGACGCGCCGATCGTGGCGTGGTGGCCCAGCTCCGGCCCGAAGGTGCCGGCGCAGGACCCGATCGGGGAGCTGGCGCAGCGCCGGATCACCGACTCGGCGGCGGAGCGCAACCCGATAAGGGCTCTGGCGGCGCGCCGGAAGGCGTACGTGCCGGGCGACACGGACCTGGCGTGGACGCGGCTGACCAACTGGCGCGCCCAGCTGGTCGCGGCGCTGGACCTGCCGCCGTACGAGAAGGTCACCGGCGCCACGGTGACCGGTGAGGCCGACTCGCCGTCGACGGAGCTGCTCGCGGGCTGGCTCGCCGAGTACCTGAAGGTGCCGGTGCGCCGGGTCAAGACGACCACCGCGCAGGGCATCGTGTCGGTGGAGCTGGAGCGCCGCTCGGGCGCGATCGCGCTGCACCGGCCGGACGGCAAGGTGGGCACGCTCATGCAGCCGGGCCAGCCGACGCGGCGGATCGCGCTGCACCGGCGCAACACCAAGGACTGCCTGATCGAGGAGCTGCGGCGGCTCGACCCGGACGAGGTGTTCGAGGCGTCGCTGCAGGGCCTGGACAAGCTGGCCTCGGGTTCGGTGGGCGCCGCCAAGAAGAAGGCGCCCACGAAGAAGCCGGCGAAGTCGGCGAAGGCGAGCGCGTGATGGCCTCTTCCGAAGTAGTGGTCTACGCCAACGGTGAGCTGCTGGCGGCTGCCGCGGCGGCCCGGCTGGTGACGCGGCTGGTGGACCTGCAGGCCGCGAAGGGTTCGGCGTCGCTGGTGCTGACCGGCGGCGGCACCGGGATCGCGGTGCTGGAGCAGCTGCGCCGCTCCCCCGCCCGGGACGCGGTGGACTGGTCGCGGCTGGACCTCTACTGGGGCGACGAGCGGTTCGTGCCCGCGGACGACGACGAGCGCAACGAGAAGCAGGCCCGCGAGGCGCTGCTGAACCACGTGCCCGTCGACCCGAAGCGGGTGCACGCGATGGCGGCCTCGGACGGTGAGTTCGGCGACGACGTGGACGCGGCCGCGGCGGCGTACGCGCAGGTGCTGGCGGACAACGCGCGGCCGGAGGACCACGGCGACGTGCCGCAGTTCGACATCTGCCTGCTCGGTCTCGGCGGTGAGGGCCACACCGCGTCGGTGTTCCCCGAGTCGCCCGCGGTGTACGAGACGGAGCGGTCGGTGGTGGCGGTGCGCAACTGCCCGAAGCCGCCGCCGACGCGCGTGTCGCTGACGCTGCCCGCGATCCGGCGCTCGCACGACGTCTGGCTGATGACGACGGGTGAGGCGAAGGCCGACGCCGTCGCGCTGGCCCTGTCCGGCGCGGGCGAGGTGCAGGTGCCCGTGGCGGGCGCCCGCGGCCAGCGGCGGACGCTGTGGCTGCTGGACCGCACGGCGGCGAGCAAGCTGTCGAACGTGTACCAGCCGCCGACGGCGTGATCTGAGTCAGGACGAAGGCCCGCCGGCGCTCGCCGGCGGGCCTTTCGCTTGCGCGGCCCGTGTTGACTGATCACATGCACCGCACTCCCCTGTCCCGGCGGACCTTCGGCAGGCTCACCGGCGCCGCCGGCGCCGGGCTCCTCGCCGGTGGCGCGCTCACCGGGACGGCGCACGCGGCGACGTGGCGGGCCACCGGCACCGCGGTGGCGGCGTTGAGCGCCTTCGACACCCAGATGAAGACGTTCATGCAGGCGCGGGGCATCCCGGCCGGGCAGCTCGCCGTCACCTACGGCGGCCGGCTCGTCCTCGCCCGCGGCTACAGCACCGACAGCACGCTGACGGTGCAGCCGACGTCGCTGTTCCGGATCGCCAGCCTGTCCAAGCCGATCACCGCCGCCGCCGTGCTGCGGCTCGCCCAGGACGGGCAGCTGGCACTGGACACGCCGGTCACCTCGATCCTGGACCTGCCTGCCACCGCCGACGCCCGCTGGCCGCAGATCACCGTGCGACGGCTGCTGCAGCACCTGGGCGGCTGGGACCGCGCGATCTCCGGCGACCCGAACTTCGCCGACCGCACGATCTCGCGTGCGCTCGGCGTGCCGCTGGAGCTGTACCCGGACGACGTCATCCGCTACATGGCCGGGCGGCCGCTGGACCACACGCCCGGCACCACGTACGCCTACTCCAACTTCGGGTACCTGCTCGCCGGGCGGGTCATCGAGGAGGTCAGCGGCCTGGCCTACGCGGACTACGTGCGGCAGAAGCTGCTCGCCCCGCTCGGGATCACGCGGATGGCGCAGGGCTGGAGCATCGCCCGGCACACCGGCGAGGTGCCGTACCGGTCCCAGTACAGCGGTGTGACGGTGCTCGACGCCTCCGGGGCGACCGTGCCCAGCCCGTACGGCACGTTCAGCATGCGCGTCCACGGCGCCAACGGCGGCTGGATCGCGTCGGCGGTCGACCTGGTCCGCTGGGCGCGCGTGTTCGACCAGCCGTCCGCGGTGCTGAACAGCGCTTCGCTGGGCCAGGTGTTCGCGCAACCGGAGACCGGGATCGGCAGCGGCGGCTCGTACTACGGGCTGGGCTGGCTGGTGCGCCCGGTCAGCGGCGGCACCGGGCGCAACACGTGGCACGACGGCTCGCTGCCCGGCACCTACACCCTGATGGTGCGCAACTACCAGGGGGCGAGCTGGGCGGTGCTGTTCAACCAGCGGGACGACGCGTCGGGCCTGTCCTACAGCGACATCGACGCCGCGCTGTGGACCGCCTACCGCGCGGTGACGAGCTGGCCGTCGGGCGATCAGTTCCCGTCCTACTTCTGAGCGTCGGGCGCGGAGTTCACCGCCACCCCACACGTCCCCGTTAGCATCCGCACATTGTTGCGCCCACTCGCGTCCCGATCGGGTGATCTCGGACTCTCATAGGCAGTCCACAAGACGAGTGAGGTCCAAACCATGAGCACCGAGGGACTCTCCATCGGGATTTCGGTCGGCGGCCCAGGCGCGGGGGCCGCCGACCGGGCGCACCGCGGCTCGCGCCGGGCGGCTCTGGCTCGCCGCGTGGTGTGGGCGCCGCTGGCGATCGACGCCACCGCGATCCTCATCGCCGTGCTCGACGTCTGGCTCGTCATCCCCGAGAAGGCGCCGCCGTACTCGATCTACCTGTCCGGGCTCGCCTGCCTGGCGCTGGCCGGGCGCCGCTGGATGCCGTTCGGCGTGGTGCTGCTGACCGTGCCCGGGTTCCTCACCGGCTGGTCGCAGCTGGCCGCGATGATCGCGCTGGGCATGCTCGCCACCCGCAAGCAGACCCACTGGCAGGTGTGGGTCGGCGCGGCGCTGGTGTGGATGTGCCGGTTCGTGCAGTGGCCGTTGAGCGACTTCGCGCAGCTGAGCTGGCGCGAGCACGTGCTGGACGGCATTTACGGTGTCCTGGTGGCCGGGATGCCGATCGCGATCGGGCTGCTGATCGGGGCCCGCGCGCAGCTGTCGCAGAAGCTGGGTGAGCTGGCCGCCAGCCGCGACCGGGAACGCAAGCTCACCGCGGACGCCGTACGCGCCGAGGAACGGGCCCGGCTCGCGCGCGAGATGCACGACGTGGTCTCCCACGACATCACCCTTATCGCGATGCAGGCGGGGGTGCTCACCGCCCAGGAGTCGCCCTCGGCCCGGCAGACCGCCGAGGTGATCCGGCAGCTGTCCACCCGCACGCTGGAGGAACTGCGGTCGCTGGTGGGCGTGCTGCGGTCCGGGCTGGTCGACGAAGGCCCGCAACCAGGCATCGCCGAGCTGGGGCGGCTCGTGCACAACAGCGCGGTCGCCGTGCGGCTGACCATGGACGAGGTGCCGGAAGAGGTGCCGCCGAAGGTGTCGGCCGCGGCGTACCGGACGGTGCAGGAGGCGCTGACCAACGTCCGCAAACACGCGCCCGGGGCTACCGCGACGGTGCTCGTCCGTGGCGAGGACGGGGCGTTGAGCGTGGAGGTGTGCAACGAGCGGCCACCTTGTGAGGCGGTGGCTGAGTTGCCTTCCGGCGGGTACGGGTTGACTGGGCTGGCGGAGCGGGCCCGGTTGCTCGGCGGGAGTTTGGAGACCTGCTCCACCGAGGATGGGGGGTTTCGGGTTCGTGCTCGTTATCCCTTGGCTGTGTAGCCGCTACGCGGGTGGTTAGGGCGCCGGGCTTCGCTTCGCTACGCCCGGATTGCGGCCTCCCGAACCCGATCTTTCAGTGTTTTAGCGGTCGAGCAGGCGTGTCAAGGCGGGAAAGCGTGCCTTGACACGCCTGGTCGACCGCCAAAGAAGGCTGGGGATCGGGTTGGGGAGAGGGGTGGTTCGGGAGGGTGGCGGCTTTTGTGGCCGGCTGCCTGTTTGTAGTGGTCTGCGGCGTGTTCAAGCACGAACGGACCCTGCCCGCCGGGGCAAGGCCGGCGAGGCGGGGTCCGTTCGGAGAAAGCGCTTCCTCAGATTTGACGGCGCTGACGCAGGCGCTCGAGCGCCTCGGCGAGGATGGCCTCACCGTCGGCGTCGCTGCGTCGCTCCTTCACGTACGCCAGGTGGGTCTTGTAGGGCTCGGTCCGCGGCGCGGCCGGCGGGTTCTTCTCGTCCTGGCCGGCAGGCAGCCCGCAACGCGGGCAGTCCCACTCGTCCGGCACCTCCGCGTCCATGGCGAACGACGGCTTGGACTCGTGCCCGTTGGCACACCAGTACGACACCCGGCGGCGGGGAGCGGCCTCGCCGCGCTCCGACTCGCCGGACGGACCGGCACCGACCCTGGTGCCTCTGATTGCGTTACCGCCAACCATGAATCCTCACAGTGTGGATAGGCGGCGCACCCCCCATAGGCACGCCCGTGCGTTCAGTGTCCGTCACACCTTCAGCAGCAGGCCCAGGCCCACGATGCTGATCAGCCAGATGGCACCCAGCAGCAGGGTGATGCGGTCGAGGTTCTTCTCGGCCACGCTCGACCCCGCGAGGCTCGACTGCATGCCACCGCCGAACAGCGAGGACAACCCGCCACCGCGCCCGCGGTGCAGCAGCACGGCGATCACGAGCAGCACGCTGGACGCGATCAGCAGGATTTGCAGGAACAGCTTCATCTCATCCTCTGGTGTTCGGCAGTTGCCTGATCGTGTGACGGTCTGAGGTTGCCAGACTACTCGCCGACCCCCTGGTTACGGCAGCGGCCCACCGGCAGCCAGCGCACAGAGCTTGGTGAACTCGTCGGCCTGCAGGCTCGCCCCGCCGACCAGCGCGCCGTCGATGTTGTCGCACGCGACGAGTTCGGCGATGTTGCCCGATTTGACCGACCCGCCGTACAGCACGCGGACCTCGTCGGCCACCTCGGCGCCGTACTTGTCGGCCAGTGCGCCGCGCAGCGCCTTGCACACCTCCTCGGCGTCGGTCGCCGTCGCGACCTTGCCGGTGCCGATCGCCCACACCGGCTCGTACGCCACCACGACGTCCTTGACCTGCTCGGCCTTGAGCCCCTTGAGCGCGGCGAGCAGCTGCTGGTGGCAGTGGTCGACGTGGCCGCCGGCCTCCCGCACCTCCAGCTTCTCCCCCACGCACAGGATCGGCTTGATGCCGTGCTTGAGCGCCGCCCGCACCTTCTTGCCGACCAGCTCGTCGTCCTCGTGGTGGTACTCGCGCCGCTCGGAGTGCCCGACCGTCACGTAGGAGCACCCGAGCTTGGCGAGCATCGGACCGGACACGTCACCGGTGTAGGCCCCGGAGTCGTGCGGCGAGAGGTCCTGCGCGCCGTAGGTCAGCAGCAGCTTGTCCCCGTCGACCAGGGTCTGGATGCTGCGGATGTCGGTGAACGGCGGGAGCACCGCGACGTCCACCTTCGCGTAGTACTTCTCCGGCAGCGAGAAGGCGATCTTCTGCACCAGGGCGATGGCCTCGAGGTGGTTGAGGTTCATCTTCCAGTTGCCGGCGATGAACGGCTTGCGCGCCATCAGGCATCACCTTCCAGCACCGCGACGCCCGGCAGCTCCTTGCCCTCGAGGTACTCCAGGGAAGCGCCACCACCGGTCGAGATGTGCGAGAACTTCTCCTCCGGCAGGCCCAGCACGCGCACCGCGGCCGCCGAGTCGCCGCCGCCGACCACGCTGAACGCGTCCGAGTCCGCGATCGCCTGCGCGACGCCCTTGGTGCCCGCCGCGAACGGGGCCATCTCGAACACGCCCGCCGGGCCGTTCCAGAACACCGTCTTCGCCGCGGCGACCTCGGCCGCGAAGTGCTCGGTGGTCCGCGGGCCGATGTCCAGGCCCATCCAGCCGTCCGGGATCTTCTCCGCCGCGACGGTGTCGGTGGCCGCGTCGGCGGCGAACTTGTCCGCCACCACCACGTCGGAGGGCACGACGATCTTGTCGGCGTGCTCGGCCAGCAGTTTGCGCGCGGTCTCCACGTAGTCCTGCTCCAGCAGGGAGGAGCCCACGCTGTGGCCCTGGGCGGACAGGAACGTGAAGGCCATGCCGCCGCCGATGAGCAGCCGGTCGACCTTCGGCAGCAGCGCCTCGATCACGGCGAGCTTGTCCGACACCTTCGACCCGCCGAGCACGACCACGTAGGGCCGCTGCGGGTCGCCGGTCAGCTTGCTCAGCACCTCCAGCTCGGCGAGCACCAGGCCGCCGGCGTAGGCGGGCAGCGCGCGGGCCACGTCGTAGACCGAGGCCTGCTTGCGGTGCACCACGCCGAAGCCGTCGGAGACGAAGGCGCCGCCTTCTCCGGTCAGCGCCGCGAGGTCGCGGGCCAGCTCGGCCCGCTCGTCCGCCACCTTGCTGGTCTCGCGCGGGTCGAACCGCACGTTCTCCAGCAGGGCGACGTCGCCGTCGGCCAGGCCGGCGACGACCGCGCGGGCCTGCTCGCCGACCACGTCACCGGCCAGGCGGACCTCCTTGCCGAGCAGCTCGCCGAGCCGGTCGGCGACCGGGCGCAGCGAGTACTTGGCCTCGGGGGTGCCCTTCGGGCGGCCGAGGTGGGCCGCCACGATCACCTTCGCGCCGGCCTCGGCCAGCCGCCGGATCGTGGGCAGCGCGGCGCGCACCCGGCCGTCGTCGGTGATGACCGAGCCGTCGAGCGGCACGTTCAGGTCCGACCGGACCAGAACGCGCCGCCCGGAGACACCCTCGGACAGCAGGTCTTCGAGAGTCTTGACTGCCATGGCCTCAGGAGAGCTTCGAGCCGACGAGCTTGACCAGGTCCGCGAGGCGGTTCGAGTAGCCCCACTCGTTGTCGTACCAGCCGAAGACCTTCACCTGGTTGTCGATGACCTTGGTCAGCGGCGCGTCGAAGATGCACGAGGCCGGGTCGTTGACGATGTCGCTGGAGACGATCGGGTCCTCGCTGTAGCGCAGGATGCCGGCCAGCGGACCCTCGGCGGCGGCCTTGTACGCGGCGTTGATCTCCTCGACGGAGGCCTTCTTGGCCAGGTCGACGGTGAGGTCGGTGATCGAGCCGGTGGGCACCGGGACGCGCAGCGAGTAGCCGTCCAGCTTGCCGTTCAGCTCGGGCAGCACGAGGCCGATGGCCTTGGCGGCGCCGGTGGAGGTCGGCACGACGTTCAGGGCGGCGGCGCGGGCGCGGCGCGGGTCCTTGTGGGGGCCGTCCTGCAGGTTCTGGTCCTGCGTGTAGGCGTGGATGGTGGTCATCAGGCCCTTCTCGATACCGAAGGCCTCGTGGAGGACCTTGGCGAGCGGGCCGAGGCAGTTGGTGGTGCAGGACGCGTTGGAGATGATCGTCTGCGAGCCGTCGTAGAGGTTGTCGTTGACGCCCAGCACGACGGTCAGGTCCTCACCCTTGGCGGGCGCGGAGATGATGACCTTCTTGGCGCCACCGGCGATGTGGGCCTTGGCGGCGTCTGCG
The DNA here is from genome assembly GCF_000473265.1 of Amycolatopsis thermoflava N1165. NCBI lineage: Bacteria > Bacillati > Actinomycetota > Actinomycetes > Pseudonocardiales > Pseudonocardiaceae > Amycolatopsis > Amycolatopsis thermoflava. Next base: position 197,664 of record NZ_KI421511.1, on the reverse strand, counting down.
TTGGTGAAGAAGCCGGTGGACTCGACGACGACGTCCACGCCCAGGTCGCCCCACGGCAGGTTGGCCGGGTCGCGCTCGGCGAGCGCCTTGATGGTCTTGCCGCCGACGACGATGCCGTCGTCGCTGACCTTGACCTCTTCCGGGTAGCGGCCCAGGACGCTGTCGTACTTGAGCAGCTGCGCCATGGTCGCGACATCGCCGAGGTCGTTGAACGCGACCACCTCGATGTCATGGCCCGCGGCCTGCACGGCGCGGAAGAAGTTGCGGCCGATCCGACCGAAGCCGTTCACACCTACGCGAACCGTCACTGCTGCTTCTCTCCTCGGGTCCGTCCCGGCTCCGCGGAACCGGGCACACATCTTCGGGCTCAGGCCAACCCTAGCTGGGCTGGCCTGCGTCTACTCGCACACCCTAACGAGATGTGCACCACCGTGGGGAATCGATCAAGATGACGATCAAGATGACAGATCTCGCTCGACGGGAGTGCGGAATTTCGGTATGACGGCGACCCCGCCGAGACGACCGTGCAACCGTTCGGCCGCGGCCTCCACGGCCGCCGTTCCGTCGGCCCCGATGTCCTCCAGCAGACGGATCGCGATCTCGCCGTCCGGGCGCTGCCCCCACCCGCCGACGACCCGGCCCTCCCACCACACGGTCGGGCCGATGTTGCCGGTGCGGTCGAACAGCAGCGGCTGGTGCTCCCCGAGGAACCAGCCGCGCTCCTGCCAGCCCATCGGGGTCGGGTCCAGCGCCGGGAGCAGCGCGGCGACCGGCTCCGGCTCCGGGACCGGCTCGTCGTCGCCGGGCAGCGCGATGCCGGGGCCGCCGTCGAGGTCCACCTCCGCCGGGCCGACCGCGGTGAGCGCCTTCTTCACCTGGCCCGCGGTCCAGCCGGTCCACCACTTCAGGTCGGCGACCGGGGCCGGACCGAAGGCGCGCAGCCAGCGGCGGGCGAGCTCGACGCGGGCGGTGTCGGCGTCCACCGGTTCGAGCCCGGGCAGCCAGGTCTCCGTGGTCGACCAGGCGTACTGGGTGGACAGCCAGGTGCCGCGGGGGCGGCCGCGGACGATCCGGCCGGACGCGGCGAGCAGGAACAGCACGCGGTTGGTGATGTAGCCGCGCGACTCGTACGGCTTGCCCGCGGCCACGACGATCTCGGTGCGCAGGCGCGGCTCGCCGTCGGCGATCTGCTGGGCGAAGGCGGGCTCGCGGGCCTTCAACGCGGCGTGCGCGCCGTCCTCGACCTCGGCGAGCCACGCACTCAGGTCGCCGTCGAGCTCCGCGGTGGCGAGGTGCTGGAGGAGCAGCTTGCGCTGCTTGACGGCGATGTCGTCGGCGCAGGCGGCCTGGACGACCGGCACGAGCGCGGCGGGCACGACGAACATCGTGCGGCGCATGCCGAGCATCCGGACCAGCGTGCGGTCGTCGTAGAGGGCGCGCTCGACGTCCTCCGTGCCCGCTCGCGACCGCGCCAGCACCGAGAGGTGGACGGTGGCCGGATCGGTCGCGTGCAGGGCGACCAGGCTCTCCGCGACCGCGACGGGATCCTCGGCTGGCGCGTGGAGGTGGTGCCGCGTCACCAGGCGGGCGCGGCGCTGGTCGTTCCCCAGTTTCGTGCTCACCCGGCGGTTCTACCACCGGGCACCGACAGTTTCAGGAGTAGTAGTGCGGGCCCTGGTCCCACTTGAGGGTGGCCGTGGGCGCGTCACGCTCGCGACGACGGCGACGGGCCGTGCCCGCCACCGTGCTCACCAGCAGCGCGATCACCGCGCCGATCGCGAGGTTGATCAGGGCGGTCGCGATCTTGGCGTCCACCTGCACGGCCAGCGTCAGCGGCAGCACGATCGCGATCGCGGTGAGCAGCACCATGATCCAGCCGAAGAACTGGGCGGGCGCCGAGGTGCCGAGGCTGAGCACGTGCATCAGCCCGGTCGCGAGCAGCGCCGCGGCCGCCGCGCACAGCGCGTAGGTGACGGTGTTGGCGTTGCCCCAGATGCCGTTGCCCTTCGGGGCCAGTACGGCGACGCCGAACAGGCCGCGGGCGATCAGCAGACCGACGACGGCGACCAGCGCGGCGACGACCGCGGTCGCCACCCCGCCGGCCCACAGCCGGCCGTAGTCGGGCTCGGTCGGGTCACTGGGCGGGTATCCGGTCACTGTCCGGGGGTTGGCGGGCCGGCGGGCGGATAAACATTGGTCACCCGTGCGGCGGCGGCGATACCCTCGGCCGATGGTCTCGCCCAGCCATTTCGCGGCGTTCGCCGCTCTGGTGTTCCTGATGGTCGTCGTGCCCGGACCGAGCGTGCTGTTCACCGTGAGCCGCGCGCTGACCGTGGGGCGGCGGGACGCGCTGATCACCGTGCTCGGCAACGCCGCCGGCGTGTACACGCAGGTGGTGGCGGTCGCGTTCGGGCTGGGCGCGATCGTGCAGACGTCGGCCACGGTGTTCACGGTCATCAAGCTGGCCGGGGCCGCGTACCTGGTCTACCTGGGCGTGCAGGCGGTGCGGCACCGGCGGAAGCTGTCCGAGGCGCTGGCGGCGGCGGCGCCCGCCACGCGCGGCCGCACCCTGACCGTTCTGCGCGACGGGTTCGTCGTCGGGTTCGCCAACCCGAAGTCGATCGTGTTCCTGGCCGCGGTGCTGCCGCAGTTCGTCGACCACGCGGCGGGCGGGGTGGTGGCGCAGATCCTGGTGCTGGGCATCGCGCTGCCGGTGATCGCGGTCGTGTCGGACAGCGCGTGGGCCCTGGTCGCCGGCACGGCCCGCGCGTGGTTCGCCCGGTCCCCCAAGCGGCTCGAACTGGTCGGCGGCACCGGCGGGCTGGTGATGATCGGGCTGGGCGCGGGGCTCGCGCTCAACGGTCGGAAGGACTAGACAGCACCAGGTCGAGCAGGCCCGGGAACGCCTCGTCGAACTCGGGGCGGCGCAGGCGGTTCAGCCGTCGCGGGCCCTCGTCGCGTTGTTCGATCAGGCCGGCCGCGCGCAGCACGGCGAAGTGGTGGCTGCGGGTGGCCTTCGTGACCGGCAGGTCGAACGTGCCGCACGCCTTGGTCCAGTCGGGCAGCTCCGCCAGCTCGCGCAGGATCGCGCGGCGCACCGGATCGGCGACGGCGGTCAGTGCGTCCTGCAGCGGCACGTCCTTCGGGTGGACGTGGGTCAGGCCGCGCGCTCGCGCTGTGTTCGATGCTTGTCGTACACTCATGTGGTCGACCTCCATCGAACACTCTAGACCCCAGGAGCGGACATGACCCGACGCCTCGCGGCCACCTTCGGCCCGGACTCCCGCAACCGGCTGGACGCGGCCACCGCACCGGGGATCGAGGGCGCGCTCGCCGCACTGGAAACGTTCTACTTCGCCTTCAACCAGCGGGACTCCGACGTCTTCGCCCGTGTCTGGACGCAGGACGCGCTGGCCCAGCTGAACAACCCGCTGGGCGGCATCCTCCGCGGCGGCGAAGCCATCTCGGCGCTGTACGGCAAGGTGTTCCACGGCCCGGCGCGCGTGACGGTCACCTTCGGCGACGTCGTCGAGTACGCCGGCGACGGGCACGCGTTGTTCGCCGGGCGCGAGACGGGCTCCTACGTCGTCGACGGCCGCGAAGTGCCGCTGCGGATCCGCACCAGCCGCTACTTCCGCTACGAGGACGGCCGCTGGGCGCAGTTCCACCACCACGGCAGCATCGACGACGCGGCGGAGCTGGCTGCCTACCAGGCGGCCATCCGGGGCTGACCGCTCCTCAGCTACCGGCCGCCCACCGAACGTGGAGCCCGGGCGCGGGAGCGTGGAACTCGCGCGCGGGAACGTGGAACTCGCGTCAGGCGGGGGCCTGCTCCCCCGGCTTGGTGAACAGCCGCGTCGCGGAGATGCGGGCGGTGCCGTCCGGCTCGCCCAGGTCGTCGAGGTGGTTGCGGATCGTCGCGTCGACCGAGAGGTACTTGCGGCCCGCCCGGAGGTCCGCGTCGTTGCGCAGCCGGACGATCAGCGGGAACTCGGACAGCGCGCCGGCGTCGAACAGGCCCGTCGTGTAGATCAGCTGCACCCCGAGCGCCTCCGCGACGACCCGCTGCAGCTCCAGCAGGTACCCGGCGGACGCGCGGCCGATCGGGTTGTCCAGGAACAGCACACCGGAGTGCCGGTTGCGCACCAGCCCGCGGTTGTTGGCCCGCAGCGCGGCCAGCGTGCAGTACAGGATGATCGCCGCGGTGAGCTGCTGCCCGCCGGAGAACACGTCGCGGATCTCGGACACCCGCTGGCGTTCCGTGCGCAGCACCGAGTCCGGCTTGAGGATGTCCACCCGGAACCCCTTGGGCACCGCGGCCCGCACGCCACGCAGCACCAGCGACATCCCGTCGCGCTTGACGTCCCGGCCGTCGCTGGTCTTCCCGACCGCCGCCTCGTCGACGACCTGCCCGAGCGCCTCGGACAGCTGCGGCTCCTCCGGATCGCCGAACCGGATGCGCAGGAACTCCTGCCCGGACCAGCCGCCGAGCCCCTCCGGCAGCCGCGACAGCCGTTGCGCCGACCGCAGCATCCGCAGCGCGCCCTCGACCATGCCCTGCAGCCGCGCGACGATCCCGGACCGGTGCCGGTCGATCTGCGCCAGGTCGTCGGTCAGGGTGCGCAGCCGCGGCTTCAGCGCGGCCGACCACTCCCGCGCGTGCGCGGGCAGGCTGTCCCGGCGCACCGACACGATCTGCTGCCGCACCGGGCTGGTCAGCTTCTCGAACCGCTTGTCCGTGGCGTACTGGGCAAGCGCGTCCGCCGCCGCCCGCACCCGCTTCTCTGCGGCGTCGACGGCCGCCTCGGCGTCGGTCAGCGTCGTGTTCAGCTTGCGGTAGCGGGCCTGCGCGGCTTCCACGTCGCCGTCGAACACGGTCTCCGGCTCGCCCTCTGGGGCCAAGTGCGCCATCGACTCGGCGAGCATCTTGAACCCGGCCGCCGATGCGGTGGCCGCCTCCAGCGTGCGCTCGGCCTCCGCGCGCCGCGCCTGCGCCTCCTCCAGCGCGCGGGCCGCGGCCGACGCCTCCTCGACGGCCTCGTCGATCAGCTCGCGGCCGTGCTCGACGTCGCGCGGCCGGGTCTCCAGCGACGCGTTCTGCTTCGGCAGCTGGTCCAGTTCGGCCTTGCAGGTCGCGACCAGGCCGATCGCCTCGCTGTGCTCGGCCTCCAGCGCGGACACCGTGCGCCCGGCCCGCGCCAGGGCGGCCGCGCGGGTCGCGGCGTCCGACCCGTCCGGGGTCTCCAGCAGGCGCGCCGCCTGCTCCCGCACCGCCGGGTCCAGCGCCTCCAGGGCCGCCCGCGCCGTGGACTCGGCGCTCTCCGCCTGGTCCAGCTCGGCCCGCAGGTCGCTGCCGACCTCGACACGGGCGTAGGCGTCGCTGGCCGCGGCGAACGCCCGGCGCAGCGCGTCGACCGGTTCGCTCGGCACCGGCTCGTCCTCGGACACCGATCCCCCGCCCGGCACCTCGGCCAGCTCGGCGCGGGCATGGGTGACCGTGCGGCGGTGGCCGTCGGCGGTGCGCTGCTCTTCGGCCGCTTCCTCGCGCAGCCGGGCCGCGCGCGACGCCGCCTGCTCAGCCTCGGCCTCGGCGCGCGTGACGATCTCCTGCGCGCGCTCGACCGTCTCAGTCCACTGTGGAATCAGCGCGACCCGCTCGGCCAGCTCGGCCAGCTTGCGGGCGCGTACCTCGCTGTCACGCGCCTCGGCACGCAGGGCCGGGATCGCCTCCCGCAGCCGGGTGCGGCGCGCGGCCAGATCGGCCAGCGCGCGCTCCTGGGCGACCACCGCGGCTTCGGCCTCGGTCTGCTCGGTGGCCGCGGCCTCGGCCTCCTCGGCGAGGGTGGCCAGCGCGCCGGGCGGGTAGTCCTCGCGCCACGTGGTGAGCTTCCACTCCAGCGCGGCGTCGTCGCCGATCGCTTCGGTGAGCGCTTCGAGCTGCTTCTGGCGGCGGGCGTGCCGGGCGGCGATGGCCTGGCGCTCGGTGTCGGCCGCCTCCTCGTCGTACATCGCGGGGTTGGGCGGGACCAGGAAGTCCACGCCCGGCGCCGCACCTGGCGCCCGCACCGCCTGCGTGGTGCCGACCGGCAGCACCACGCTCGGCAGGAGCTTGGCGTCGGCGAGCACCTGCCGTGCGCGGTCCAGCTGCGCCGGGTCGTTGACGAGCACCCCGCCGAGCAGGTGCGGCAGGTCCCGCAACACGCGCTCGCGGCCTGCGGCGTCCATCGTGGACAGATAGCGCCAGCCCGACCACGCGGTGATCCCGGCCGCCTCCAGAACGTCCAAAGCGGACTGGACCTCCGGCGGCGCGGGCAGCAGCCCACCGGAGCCGAGCGCCGCCAGCGCCCGTTCGTCCACCGACTCCTCCATGCGCAGGGCAGTCTGCTCGCGTTCCGCGGTGGCGCGCGCCTCGCGCAGCCGCGTCAGCAGCGCGGGCGTGTCGGTCTCCAGCTGGACGTTGTCGCCGCCGAGCAGCTCCAGCAGCCGTGGGTGCGCGGCGAGGCTGTCCGAGCGCCGGTGCGCCTTCGCCAGTTCCTCGGCAGCGTGGGCCGCCCGGGACCGCGCGGTCGCGGCCCGCTGTTGCGCGGCGTGCAAGGCGGCCTGCGCCTGGGCGTGGTCCTCGGCGACCCCTTCGAGTTCGCTCTCCCGCGCCGCCAGCTCGGTGCTCGCGTTCTCGCCGCGCGTGCGCGCCTCCTGCGCGGCGGCGGCGACCTGGGTGCCGTCGCTGAGCAGCCCGTCGCGGACGGCCTGCTGCACCTGCGCGCGCACCTCCTCGATGCGGCGGGTCAGCTGCCCCAGTTCGGCGCGGTGCCCGGCGGCGGTGGCGGTGGCCGCGTCCCGCTGGTCCTGCGCGGCCGCGGCGGCGGTGCGGGCGGTCTCCGCGCGGGCCTCGGCGGCCTGCGCCTGCTCCTCGGCCTCCCGCGCCAGCGCGAGCAGGCCGCGGGCGAGCGCGGTGGCGGCCGCGTTCTTGGCTTCCAGGGCCGGTTTCGCGCTCTGCTCGCGGTCGCCCACGAGCTTGCGGATGTCCGTCGCCTTCCGCGCGGCGTTCACGTGCGCGAGCACGGTGCCGGTCTCGCGCCACGCGGCCGCGGCCTCGCGTGCCTTCGCCAGCTCCTCGTCGATCCGCGCCTTCTCCGCGGTCGCGTCGGCCAGCCGCATCTCCCCGACCACGCGGCGCAGTTCGGTGACGACGGCGTTGCGGCGCCGGCAGTCGCCCTCGGCCAGTTTCTCCGCGTCCCGCGTCTCGTCCACATAGGACTTCAACCCGTCGAGGCGCTCCGCCTCCAGCTCGTGCCGCGCGATCACCGATCCGGCCAGCGCGCGGGCCTCCTCGCGTGCGACCGCGGCGAGTTTGCGGGACGCGGCGGCGAGCGACTCCTCCTCGGTGAGCGGCGTGAGCAGGTCCAGCGCCCCGGCTACGAAGTCGCGTTCGGACATCAGCTCGCCGCGCTGCCCGAGGTTGTGCGCGTAGGTCTGCACGACCTCGGCCAGGTCCTTCGGGTCGTCCTCGGGGATCACCGCACGCAGCAGGAACTCGACGAACGCCTCGTCGGAGGTGAACGCGAACGCGTCGGCCGCCTCACCCTCGCCGGCGTTCATCGCGCGCTGGTAACGGAACAGCTCGGTGTCCAGGCCCAGGGTGTCCAGCCGCTCGGTCCACTCGTGGTGGCGGCGGGTGGTGAACAGCTCCAGCTCCGGCTCGGCCTTGTGCGCGCGCTCCAGCTGCTCGGCGAACCCGGACATGGTCAGCAGGCGGCCGTCCTCGGTGAACGGCAGCGACTCCAGCCCGAGCGCGGCGGTGGGCCGGAAGCAGTACCACGAGTCGACCAGGTTCGCCGGGTCGTTCGACACGACGTGCCCGCGCCACTCCGACACCTTGCCGGTGATCACCCGCTGCCCGGTCTCGGTGTGCTGCCACTCCAGGACGACGTGCGCGACGTCCTTGGCCATCACGAACTTCTCCAGCACGCGCGTGCTGGTGGTGCCCACCACCTGGCGCCGCCCGGGCAGCATGACCGAGAAGATCAGCTTGATCAGCACCGACTTCCCGCCGCCGTTCTCCAGGAACAGCACGCTCGCCGGGGACGGCCGCCGCGGCAGGCTGCCGTCGGCGGAGTGGATCCCGGCGGTGAACAACGCGTCCTGCGCCGGCGCCTTGACCAGCGGGCCGACGCCGCTGAAGTCCAGCAGCACGTTCTGGTAGCGCGCGCCCGCCGGACCGACGGAGTGCAGGCGCACCCGCGAAAGCTCGTACACCGATCTCCCCCTACAGAGTGTCCGAAATGGACGGGCGCAGCGTGCCCTCGCCGTCGGAGACCGCGACCACGCCGAGGGCCAGCAGCTCCTCGAACGCGCTGTCCGCGGCCAGTTCCCGCACCTGCACCTGGTAGCGCGGCGTGGTCCGGTAGGTGCCGCCCTGCTCGCCGCTGACCTGCACCAGGAACCCCTGGTCGGCCAGGAACCGCAGCGCGCGGGACACCATGCCGCGGGTGGTGTCCGAGGCCAGTCGGCCGTCCTTGGTGGCCGCCGCTTCGGGACGGCGGGCGTAGGCGCGCCAGGCCTGTTCCAGCTCCGGCGAGTCGGACAGCGGGTCGTTGTTGGCCTCGGCCTTCGCGGCGCGCTCGTCGAGGATCCGGCACGCCTCACGCACCACGCCGTCCACCTGGTCGACGCTGACCCGGCCGATGTAGGTGTCGTTGGCCAGGTCGTCCGGGCGCGGGTAGCCCAGCGCGGCGGTGGCGAGGTGCACGAGGCCGTGCAGCACCTTCTCGGTGTCGCGGCGCTCGCGGATCTTGCTCTGCCGCGCGTAGCTGTCCATCTTGACCTCGAACACCGACTCGTCGGTGGCGGCCAGCACCGCGCCCGCCTGGTGGCTCACGTCGAGCACCATCAGGCCCAGCCCCGCGGCGACCGAGTTGGTCAGCTGCTTGAACGCGCTGTCCTCGCCGTAGCGGCGGACCAGATCGGCGTAGACGACGTCGCGCGAGGGCAGGTGCTTGGGCCGCATCCCGAACGAGATCAGCCGTGCCGCGTTCTCGGCGTCCCCGGTCGTGACCGGACGCGTCATGCCGCCCCCTCAACGGACGCGGCAAGCCGCGGCAGTGCCTCGGCAGGCATGGCGCTGAATGATTCGGACCTGCAAGCAGTCCTCATGCCGCCCCCTCTTCGTCTTCCTCGCGTTCGAGCCGCGCTGTGCTGAGCAGCAGGTCGGCTCCCCCGAACTCGGGGTCCTCCAGCAGCGTGCCGTCGTCGACGGCGAGCAGCGCCCGATCGTCCCCCTGCCGGACGGCGGCACCCACCTCGGGACTGTAGGAGTGCAGCGCCCGCAGCGCCACCAGACGCGGCAGCTCCGGGTCGAGCTCGCGGGCCTCGGCCAGCACGCCGGACAGCCGCCGCGGCACCTCCGGCAGGTCCAGCAGCTCGTCGGCCCGCCGCCACTGCTCGTCACTGTAGTGGTCGAGGCTCTCCGGCGGGACGAGCTCCGGCTCCGGCACCTCGCCGACCACCTTGTCCCGCTCGGGCGCGGGCCGAAGCAGCAGCGAGACCAGCGACGGCAGCGCGGGCACGGTCGGCACCACCAGGCCTGCCGACGCGTGGAACCAGGACTCCAGCGGCGCGACGGCGTCGGCGATGGGCAGCTCCAGGGCGGGCATCAGGATCTGGCCGAACAGGTCGACGGTGGCGCGCTGCGGCGGGCCGGAGAACTGCTGGCGGTCCTGCTCGGCGCGGAACACCGCGCCCGCCGCCTGCAGCCGGGCCTGCAGCTGGGTGTGGCGGCTGATGCAGTCGCTGACGATGTCGACCAGCTCGGCGGCGCGACGCTTGTGGTCGACGTCCTCGGCCTCGTCGCGGGCGGCGGTGATGTTGCGCAGGATCGCGTTCTCCGCGCGGAAGCGGGCCTCGATGTGGGTCAGCGCCGAGTCCAGCAGCTCGGGCATCTCGCGGTCCCAGTCCACCGCCCGCACGTCGCGGCGGGTGGCGTCCAGCTTGGCGCGCAGCGTCTCGCCGTACTGGACGGTGCGGTAGCGGGCCTGCTCGGCGGCGAGCTTGGCGTCGGCGAGGCGGCCGCGGCTGATCAGGTTCTCCAGCTTGACCTCGGCCGCGATCTGCGCGGACTCCACGTCGGTGTCCAGCGCGCCGACCAGCACGTTGATCGCCTCGTCGCTGGCGCGCAGGTACACCTCGCCGTCGGGTGCGGCCAGCTCGACGAGCAGTTTGAAGTCGAACGCGCGGCGCCGGTAGGTGCCGTTCGCGTCGAGGCTGCCGTAGACGCGGCGGAATCCGCGGTCGGTGGTGCCGACGTTGATCAGGTTGTCCAGCACCCAGCGGGCGACGCGCAGGTGCTCCTCGGCCGGGCGGCGCGGGGCCTGTGCGGCGATGAACGGCTGCAGGCGCCGGACGACGTCGTCGTGGTTGGCGCCGGTGTCGAAGTCCATCGCGATGGTGACCAGGTCGATCGTGTGCAACGCGATCTCGGCCATCTGGTAGACGGTGGCGTCGGCCCAGTCGAGCTTGGACTTGCGCGCGTCCAGGTCGTGCAGGGGCGCGGTGCAGGCGAGCGCCTTGAGCCGCCGGGCCAGGCCCTCGTCCACCAGCCCCCCGCTGATCAGGTCCGAGTCACGCACAGCGCGCCAGACTACCTGGGCGTCCTGTCTCGCTCGACTTCACGCTCGTAGGTGCGCAGCGTGTCGATGACCAGGCGCCGCTGCTCGGGGGTGAGCGGATCGAGGGCGGTGCGCCAGGCGCGGGCGCCGGCGGCGAGCCAGCCCTCGACCTCGGCGCGGTAGGTCGCGGCGATGCTGACGATCGTGCGGCGCCGGTCGCTCTCGTCCTCGGTGCGGTCGAGGATCCCGCGGCGGCTGAGGTCGCCGACCATCAGGCTGACGGTGGTGGGCGCGACCTCGAGCCGCGCGGCCAGCTCGTTGACCGTCATCGGCCCGTCGAACAGCAGGTAGGACAGCAGCGACAGGTGCCGCGGGGCGAGGTTGAAGTCGCGCAGCCGCTCCGGCACCGGCAGCTTCTTGGCGCGGCCGACCAGCCGCGGCAGGAGCAGCAGCATGGTGCGGACGGCCTCGTCGGCGGTCGGTGCGTCGCTCGACATGCCCGTCATGATCCCACGTCGCTAAGGTCGCCCCATGCACGAACTGAGCAGGGACGAGTGGCTGGAGTTCGCTTCCGCGGGCACGCGCACCGGGAAGCTGGGCGTCACGCGCGCCGACGGCAGCCCGCACGTGACGCCCATCTGGTTCGTCGTCAACCCCGGCGACGGCGCCGACGAGCTGATCTTCAACACCGGCGCGGAGTCGGTGAAGGGCCGGGCGCTGCGGCGGGACCCGCGGTTGTCGCTGTGCGTGGACGACCAGGAGCCGCCGTTCGCGTTCGTCCAGTTCACCGCCGAGGCGACGCTGCACGAGGACCTGGACGAGATGCTGCACTGGTCGACCCGCATCGGCGCGCGCTACATGGGCGAGGACCGGGCGGACGAGTTCGGCAAGCGCAACGCCGTGCCCGGCGAGCTGCTGGTCCGGGCGCGCATCACGAAGGTGATCGCGTACGGCGGTCTCGCCGACTGATTTCCGCCAGCCCGCGGCCGTCCGGGCGCGCAGACTGGGCGGGGTGATCTCGGACGTCGCGGGCTTCGACTGGCCCGCCCTCACGGCAGAACTGAACGACACCGGCTGCGCCCTCACCCCGCCCATCCTCAGCGAGCGGGAGTGCCGGGAGCTGTCGGCGCTGTACGACGACGTGGGCCGCTTCCGGTCCACGATCGACATGGCGCGGTTCCGGTTCGGCTCCGGCCAGTACCGCTACTTCGCCTACCCGCTGCCGGATCCGGTCGCCCGCCTGCGCGCGGCGTTCTACCCGCACCTGCTGCCGATCGCGCGGGACTGGGCGGCGAAGCTGGGCTGGGACGCGCCGTGGCCGGACGACCTGGAGAGCTGGCTGGACCGGTGCCACCGGGCCGGCCAGATCCGGCCGACACCGATCCTGCTGCGCTACGGCGCAGGCGACTGGAACGCGCTGCACCGCGACCTCTACGGCGAGCTGGTGTTCCCGCTGCAGGTGGTGATCGGGCTCGACGCGCCCGGCACCGACCACACCGGCGGCGAGTTCCTGCTGGTCGAACAGCGGCCGCGCGCGCAGTCACGCGGCACGGTGACCCAGCTGCCGCAGGGCCACGGCCTGATCTTCACCACGCGGGACCGGCCGGTGCGGTCCTCCCGCGGCTGGTCGGCGGCGCCGGTGCGGCACGGCGTGAGCACCGTCCGCACCGGCATCCGCCACACCCTGGGCCTGGTCTTCCACGACGCCACGTGAGGCGTCAGGCGATCTCCCGCAGCCCCGAGCCGTCCGCCGCGCGCAGCGTCGCCAGCGGCGGGCGCTGTTCACACGCCAGGTCGGTGACCACCAGCTCGCGGTCCACACCGTGCCCGGACTCGCCGCGGCGGAACTGGGCGAGCATCGTCGCGGGCGGTTCGGCCGACACCAGCCGGCCGTAGCGCTCGAGCCGGTCGAACACGGTCAGCATGATCTGGCCGGACATCCGGCCCAGCGCCTGCGTGTTCTGGTGCCGGTGGGTGCGTTTGCCGAGGTCGACCTGCGCGAGCGCGTCCAGCCCGTAGGACTCCAGGATGTCGATCAGGTGCCCGACCTCGACGCCGTAGTTCGCCACGAACGGCACCCGCTCCAGCACCTCGCGCCGCCCGGCGTACTCGCCGGCCAGCGGCTGCACGAACCCGGCCAGCTCGGGCCAGTAGAGGTTGAGCAGCGGGCGCGCCACCAGCTCGGTGACGCGGCCGCCGCCGTCGGCGTCGGTGCTCACCGCGCCGACCAGCGGCCGGTGGTAGAAGCCCTTGACGTAGGCGATGGAGTCGTCGGTGAGCAGCGGGCCGAGCAGGCCGGTGACGTAGTCGCTGGTGAAGTCGTACAGATCGCCGTCGACGAACACGACGATGTCCCCGGTGGAAGCCGCCAGCCCCTTCCACAGGGCCTCCCCCTTGCCCTGCAGCCCGGGCAGGGCGGACAGCACCGAATCCTGCGCCACCACCGTCGCGCCCGCTTCCGCCGCCACCTGGGCGGTCGCGTCCTGCGAGCGCGAGTCGACGACCATGACCTCGTCGACCAGCTGGTGGCGTTCGACGAGGTCACGGCGGATCGTGCGCACGATGTCGCCGACCGTCGCCTCCTCGTCCCTGGCGGGGATCACCACGCTGACCGTCGTGTCCCCCTTGGCGGCGACCAGATCGGCCACCGGCCAGTCGCCCGCCTGGCTGCTGCGCCGGGGCAGCCAGGCGCCGACGTCGGCGGACACCTGCGGCGCCGCCGCCTTCCTCGCCCTGAAGCCTCGCATGCGCATCCCCTTCCCCGAACCGGACATCGGCGTGATCGATGCTTCGGCAGACGGGTTTCGCCGACCGCTCCGGGATGAAACCGGCAGGTTACGAGTTCGTACCCGGCAACGGGCGGTCGTAACACACCTTGCACATCCGTCGCGTTTGAACTTCAGCGCAGCAGCGGGCAGGACCGGCCCTGTGCCGGGGTTTCCGCCTCGGGTCGTGTGGTGACGACAGGGTAGCCGTCGACCTGAGTGATGCCGGGCGTCCCGATCAGCCGCACGAGCAGGTTGGCCGCCCGCGCACCGGTCTGGGCGTGCACCGCGATCACCGTGCACGCGATCTGGTCCTTCGCCAGTTCGGGCAGGGTTTCCAGCGGCGCGGTGAGGTTCACCGTGACGACCCCCTGGTCCAGTGCGCCGACCGAGACGCCGAGTGCGCCGGTGGGGAGCATGGTCGCGTAGCCGGCGGCGGCCTCTTGCGTGTTCGGCCCGGCCAGGAGCAGGGTGACCGCGTCGGGCACCGTGCCGAGGTGGCCGGTCTGGCGGACGACGGGCGCGAGCTTGCCCGCCTTGAGGAAGAACAGGATCGGCCCCGGCGCGGCCCCGACCGGCGGGTCGCCCGCGGGCACCGGATCGGTTGGGCGCACCCCGCAGCCGGCGAGCACCAGCACGAGCAGCAGCCAGGTCCAGCGCACGCTCACCACCGCCCCGGCAGCCGCAGCACGAACCGGGCGCCGCCGCCCGGGTTGTTGCCGGCCTCGATCGTGCCGCCGTGGAGTCCGGCGTTCTTCTCCGCGATGGACAACCCGAGTCCGCTCCCCTCCGACCGCGATCGCGCGGTGTCGGCCTTGTAGAACCGGGCGAACACGTGCGGGAGCACGTCGTCGGGCAGGCCCGGCCCGTGGTCGGTGACCTCGACGACGGCGTCCGCGCCCGACGCGGACAGCCGCACCCGCACCGGCGGCTCGCCGTGCCGCAGGGCGTTGCCGACCAGGTTCGCGACGATGACGTCGAAGCGCCGCGCGTCCACCGCGGCGATGATCCCGGGCGGCAGATCGGCCTCGACGCGCTCGGTCCACTGCCGGGCGCGCAGGGTCGCGGCGATCAGCTCGCCGAGGTCGGCCTCGCGCCGGTCCATGCGGGCGCGGCCGTTGTCGAAGCGGGAGATCTCGATGAGGTCGTCGACGAGCCGGGTCAGTTTGCGGGTTTCCTCGCTGACCAGCCGGGTGGCCGTGGCCGCGTCGCCCTGCAGCCGCGCCGCCTCCTCGTCGAGCACCTCGGTCACCGCTGTCATCGCGGCGAGGGGGGTGCGCAGCTCGTGCGACACGTCGGCGACGAACCGGCGCGCGTCGGCCTCCATGCGGCGCAGCTCCCCCACCGACTTCTCCAGGCTGGCGGCGGATTCGTTGAACGTGCGCGCCAGCTCGGCCAGTTCGTCGCCGCCGCGCTCGGGCAGGCGCGTGGACAGCCGGCCGTGGGCGAGCTGGCGGGCGCCGTCCCGCAGGCGCCGCACCGGTCGCAGCACCGCCCCCGCGGCCAGCCACGCCAGGACGACCGCCAGCGGCACCGCGACGGCGGCGGTGCGCCACCCGTTGAGCGCGAACTCGCTGATCTGGTGTTGTTCGGCCCCCAGCGAGTACCAGCCGTACACCTCCAGCCCGGACGGCACGCGGGTGAAGTTCGTGTCGGTGGTCAGGACGGGCATGCCGACCACGACGGCCGGGACGCCGGAGGAGTCGACGCGCTGGAACACCAGGCGTTGCTCGGCGCGGACCCGTTCCGCCAGCTCGGCGGGGACGAAGTCCGCGGGCCCGGCGCTCAACTTGCCGTACCGGGCGGCCGCGACCCCGGGCAGCGTCCGCACGAGCTCGGTGAGGCTGTCCTGGTCCGGCGGCATGGTGATGGCGGGGGCGGCGGCGTCCACGGCGTCGCGCAGCCGCGTCATCACCTGGTCCTGTGTCGCGGCGAGCACGGTGCGCCGCGCGGTGACGTAGTTGACGCCGGTCGCGCCGACGGTCGCCAGCACCGCGACGAGGCTGATGATCAGCACCAGCCGTGCCCGGATTCCCCGCAGCCGCGCGAGAAGCCGTCTGATCACAGTGGACCGAACCGGTAGCCGAAGCCGCGCACGGTGCGGACGTACACCGGCGCCGCGGGCTGGTCCTCCAGTTTCGCCCGCAACCGCTGCACGCACGCGTCGACGAGCCGCGAGTCGCCGAGGTAGTCGTGTTCCCACACCAGTTCCAGCAGTTGCTGGCGGCTGAGGACGCGGCCGGGCACGCGGGACAGTTCCAGCAGCAGCCGCAGTTCGGTGGGGGTGAGGCGGACCGGTTCGCCGTTCTTGGTGACCTCGCAGGCGGTGCGGTCGATGGTCAGGGCGCCGTGTTGTTCGCGGGCCTGGCCTGCCGCGCCGCCGCGGCGGAGGACCGCTTTGATGCGGGCGTCGAGGACGCGGGGTTGCACGGGTTTGACCACGTAGTCGTCGGCGCCGGCTTCGAGCCCGCCGACCACGTCGATGTCGTCGCCGCGGGCGGTGAGCATGATGATCGGGACCGGGCCGGTGGCGCGGATGCGGCGGCACACCTCGAACCCGTCGATGCCGGGCAGCATCAGGTCGAGCAGCACGAGGTCCGGGCGGCGGGCGTTGAGCAGCCGCAGGCCGGCCTCCCCGTCGGCGGCCGGCTCGACGTCGTGACCGTGCCGGCGCAGGCCCAGGCACAGTCCTTCCCGGACCGCCGGGTCGTCCTCGATCAACAGCAATGTCGGCACCCGGCCGATTATGGCGGCGTTTCACCAACTCCGGCGACTCTGTAGCAAAACCATGACACGACGACGACGGGACACGGACATCCGCGGCCGAAGCTGATCACCATGTCCGTGCAGACCAGGCCACTCCGCCGTGGCCCGATCGTCGTCCTCGTCGTCGCCGTCGTCGTGATCGCACTGGCCCTCGGCGCCGCGCTCGCCCTCCGCGGCGACGCTTCCGAGCCGGTGCCGGCCGACTCCTCGGCGACGAGCGTTCTCGTCTACGACCGCAAGCAGAACCGCACCCTGCGCCAGGAGGGCGCCGGAACGCGTTACCGGTCGGCGTCGCTGGTGAAGCTGCTGATCGCCGTCGACCTGGTGCAGCGCGGGCACGTGACGCCCGACCGCCCGAGCCCGCGGGTGATGAGAATGCTGTCCTACAGCGACGACGCGATCGCCAACCAGCTGTGGGAGTCCGGCGGCGGCCCCGACATCGTCCGCCGCACGGCGACCTCGCTGGGGCTGACGGCCACCGAGCCCCCCGCGGACCCAGGCCGCTGGGGCGACACACTCCTGTCGGCCGAAGACGTGGTCAAGATCTACCGGGCGGTGCTGGCGATGCCGTCCCGCGAGCGGCAGCTGATACTCGACCCGCTGCGGAACGCGCACCAGGTGGCAGCCGACGGCGTCGACCAGTACTTCGGCATCCCGGACGCGCTACCGGGCCGACCGTGGGCGATCAAACAGGGGTGGGCAGCAGGCCGCGGTGGGGTCGACGCGCACACCAGCGGCGTGGTCGGGACTGGGGACCAATACGTCGTGGTGGTGCTGAGCCACCGCCCGGGCGGAACGGCGCTGGAGACCGCAATGCGAGAGGTCACCGAAACAACAACGACAATCGAAAATCTGTTGAACTAAACCGCGAGCCGGCAACGAAAAGCAAGCGACTACCCCAACCAGACCTCCCCCGCCCCCGATCCACAGCCGATCTTTAGTCGCCGACCAGGCGTGTCAAGGCACGCTTTCCCGCCTTGACACGACTGCTCGGCGACTGAAACACAATCAGGGAGAGGGGGCGGGGGTGGTCGGAAGGTGACCGTTTGGCGCCGTGAGGCGCATTTTCCGCGCGAAGGCGCGGGTTTAAAGATCAAAAGAAGTCCTCGCCGGACGGGCAGGCTCCGGGATGACCAGGGGTTGGGTGCCTCGTCCCACCTTGCCGAGGTGGTCGCTGGGTGGTCATCCCGTCGCCTTCCGGTTTGTGCATATCACCTTGAGCCAGGGCCGCAAGGTTGGCATGTCAACTCACGCGGGCGCGGAGGTTGCGGCCCTGGCTCAAGGTGATCGTTGCGTATCAGGCGACGGGATGACCACCCAGCTGGGTTTGGTTCAAGGCGTGGCGCTGGGCGCGCCGTTAAACGCTTTCCTCTTCCAGCATCTCCGGGGTCACTGCGCTTTCGGTGTCGGGGATGTTCAGTTCCTTCGCCCGCTTGTCGGCCATCGCGAGCAGGCGCCTGATCCGGCCGGCCACCGCGTCCTTCGTCATCGGGGGGTCGGCCAGCTGGCCCAGCTCCTCCAGCGACGCCTGCCGGTTGTCCAGCCTCAACCGTCCGGCGGCGAGGAGGTGTTCGGGTGCGCTGTCGGCCAGGATGTCGAGCGCTCGTTCCACCCTGGCGGCCGCCGCGACCGCTGCTCGTGCGCTGCGGCGGAGGTTGGCGTCGTCGAAGTTGGCCAGTCGGTTGGCCGTCGCCCGGACCTCGCGGCGCATCCGCCGCTCTTCCCACTGCAGGACGCTCGCGTGGGCGCCCAAGCGGGTCAGCAGGGCGCCGATCGCGTCGCCGTCGCGGACCACCACCCGGTCGGCTCCCCGCACCTCCCTCGACTTGGCCTGGATGCCCATCCGCCGGGCCGCCCCCACCAACGCCAGCGCCGCCTCCGGGCCGGGGCAGGTGACCTCCAACGAAGACGACCGGCCGGGCTCGGTCAGCGAACCGTGCGCCAGGAACGCGCCCCGCCACGCGGCTTCGGCGTCGGCGATCCCGCCGGACACCACCGCGGCGGGCAGGCCCCGCACCGGGCGGCCCCGCTGATCGATCAGGCCCGTCTGCCGCGCCAGGCTCTCCCCGTCCTGAACCACCCGGACGATGTACCTCGTCGTCTTCCGCAGCCCGCCCGCGGACAGCACGTGCACGTCCGAATGGTGGCCGTACAGCTCGTGGATCTCCTTGCGCAGGCGCCGCGCGACCGAACCCGTGTCGAGCTCGGCCTCCACCACCACCCGTCCCCCCACGATGTGCAAGCCCCCGGCGAAGCGCAGCATCGACGCGACTTCGGACCGGCGCGGCCCGATCTTCGTGATCTGCAGCCTGCTGAGCTCGTCCTTCACGGCGGCGGTCATCGCCATGGCCCCTCCCTACCCTTTCCGGCCCTCGGTCTCGCTGAGACCGAGAGCTTCCCGCACACAGCTCGCCAGCGCATCCGGATCGTGCACACCCTCGCGACCAGGGTCCGCCACGTCCGCCAGAAGCGCCTTGGCCCCCAGTCCCGCCGCCGCGTCCCGCAGGCGGGCCGGTGCCGGCACCGAATCCCGGTCGGCGATCACCGCGTCCACCCGCAGCCCGGGCGCGTGCTGGAAGAGTACGTCCAAGTGCCGTTCGGGTGAGAACCCCGCCGTCTCACCCGGCTGAGGGACGAGGTTCAGGACCACGATCTTCGTCGCCTCGGTGCGCAGCAGCGCGTCGTGCAGCCCGGGCACCATCAGGTGCGGGATGACGCTCGAGAACCACGACCCCGGCCCCAGGAACACCGCCTCGGCGTCCAGCACGGCCTGCACCGCCTCGTCACACGCGGCGGGCACCCCGCCGGGCCGTCGCGGCGTGCGCAGCGTGATCCGCTCCACCCGGCCCGGTGTGCTCGCCACCGCGACCTGGCCGCGGATGCGGCGCAGCGTCCCGTCGTCGTCGAGGCCGGACACCTCCGCCTCGATCTCCAGCGGCTCCGGCGACATCGGCAGCACCCGGCCGGACACCCCCAGCAACCGCCGCGCCTCGTCCAGCGCGGCCACCGGATCGCCCAGCACCTCGAACAACCCGGCCAGCACCAGGTTGCCGACCGCGTGGCCGGTGAGGGCGCCGCTGCCGCCGAACCGGTGCTGGAACACCTCCGCCCACAGCGACTCGCCCTTCTCGGCGACCGCCAGCGCGGCCAGTGCCTGCCGCAGGTCCCCCGGCGGCAACAGACCCAGCTCGCGCCGCAACCTGCCCGACGAACCACCGTCGTCGGCGACCGTGACCACCGCGGTCACGTCCGGGGTCAGCCGCCGCAACGCGGTCAGCGTCGCGTGCAGCCCGTGGCCACCACCCAGCGCGACGGCGCGCAGATTCCCGGTCACTCGCGTCCCAGGTCCCGGTGGATGACCTTCACCGCCATACCGTCCTCATTGGACAGCAGCCGAGACAGCTCCTCGGAGATGGCGACACTCCGGTGCTTCCCGCCGGTGCAGCCCACCGCCAGCGTCAGGTACCGCTTGCCCTCGCGCCGGTAGCCGGCGCCGATCAGGCGTAGCAGCTGGTGGTAGCGGTCGAGGAACTCCTCGGCGCCCTCCTGCGACAGCACGTAGTTGCGCACCTCCGCGTCCAGCCCGGTGTGGTCGCGCAGCTCCGGGATCCAGAACGGGTTCGGCAGGAACCGCACGTCCATCACCAGGTCGGCGTCCATCGGCAGGCCGTACTTGTAGCCGAAGGACAACACGGTGACCCGCGTCTGCGTCGCGGACTCGGTGCCGAACGCGTCCTCGATCTTCGCGCGCAGGTCGTGCACCGACAGCGCGGAGGTCTCCAGCACCAGGTCGGCCTCCTCGCGCAGCGGCGCGAGCATCTGCCGTTCGGCGGTGATGCCGTCGATCAGACGGCCGTCCCCCTGCAGCGGGTGGCCTCGGCGCACCTGCTCGAACCGGCGCACCAGCACCGCGTCGGTGGCCTCCAGGAACAGCACCCGCGGCTTGTAGCCGCGCGCGTCGAGGTCCTTGATGATCGAGGACAGGTCGTCGGTGAACGCGCGCGAGCGCACGTCCATCACGACGGCCACCTTCGTGATCGCGCCGCGGGCCTGCGCCCCCAGCTCGACCATGGTCGCGATCAGCTCCGGTGGCAGGTTGTCCACCACGAACCAGCCCAGATCCTCCAGGCACTTCGCGGCCGTGCTGCGGCCGGCGCCGGACAGGCCGGTCACCACCGCGACCTCCATGCCGGTGCCCCGGTCCTCGGCCATCGTCTCTCCCGTCACTGCTTCTCCGACTCCCCAAGTGAGGCCAACGCGGCGAAGATCGCCTCGGCCGTGCGCTTCCCCACGCCAGGCACCTGCGCGATCTCGTCCACCCCTGCTTCCTTCAGCCGCTTCACCGAGCCGAAGTGCTTGATCAGCGCGGCCCGCCGCGCCTGCCCCAGCCCCGGCACACCGTCCAAAGCGGACACCTGAACGCGCTTGGCGCGCTTCTGCCGGTGGTAGGCGATGGCGAACCGGTGCGCCTCGTCCCGCACCCGCTGCAACAGGTACAGGGCCTCCGAGGTGCGCGGCAGGATCACCGGATCGGGGTCGCCGGGCAGCCACACCTCCTCCAGCCGCTTCGCCAGGCCGACCACGGCGATGTCGGTGATGCCCATCTCCGCCAGCACGTCCGCCGCCGCCGTCGCCTGCGGGCCGGCGCCGTCGACCACGAGCAGGTTCGGCGGGTAGGCGAACTTGCGCGGCCGCCCGGTCTCCGGGTCGATGCCCGGCTTCTCGCCCGCCAGGCCCTCCTGGGTTTCGGTCTGGTAGCGAGCGAACCGCCGCCGCACGACCTCGGCAATGGAGGCGACATCCCCCTCGGTGGCGGCCTCCCGCAGCGCGAACCGGCGGTACTCCGACTTGCGCGCCACGCCGTCCTCGAACACCACCAGCGAGGCCACCACGTCGGTGCCCTGCGTGTGGCTGATGTCGACGCACTCGATGCGCAGCGGCGCGCTGTCCAGGCCCAGGTGTTCCTGCAGCTCGGCCAGCGCGGCCGACCGCGCGGTCAGGTCGCCCGCGCGGCGCAGCTTGTGCTGCTGGAACGCCTCCTGCGCGTTGCGCTCCACCGTCTCGGCGAGCGCGCGCTTGTCGCCGCGCTGGGGCACCCGCAGCTGCACCCGCGAGCCACGCAGCCCGGACAGCCACTCCGTCATCGCCTCGGCGTCCTCGGGCAGCTCCGGCACCAGCACCTCGCGCGGCACCGGCGTGCCCAGGTCGGTGCCCTGCTCGGCCAGCTCGACCTGCTCGCCGTAGAACTGGGTGAGGAACTGCTCGACGAGCTCCGGCACGCCCATCTCGTCGGCCTTGTCGATCACCCAGCCGCGCTGGCCACGCACCCGACCGCCACGCACGTGGAAGACCTGCACGGCGGCCTCCAGCTCGTCGTGGGCGAAGGCGACCAGGTCGGCGTCCGTGCCGTCGCCGAGCACCACGGCCTGCTTCTCCATCGCCCGCCGCAGCGCGCCGATGTCGTCACGCAGGCGGGCGGCCTTCTCGAACTCCAGGTTCTCGGCCGCCTCGGCCATGTCCCGCTCCAGCTTGCGCACCATCGCGTCGGTGCGCCCGGAGAGGAAGTCGCAGAAGTCTTCCACGATGTCCCGGTGCTCCTCGGCGGTCACGCGGCCGACACACGGGGCGGAGCACTTGTCGATGTAGCCGAGCAGGCACGGGCGGCCGATCTGACCGTGACGGCGGAACACGCCGTTGGAGCAGGTGCGCGCCGGGAACACGCGCAGCAGCAGGTCGAGCGTCTCGCGGATCGCCCACGCGTGCGCGTACGGGCCGAAGTACCGCACGCCCTTCTTGCGGGGGCCGCGGTAGACGTGCAGCCGCGGGAACTCCTCGTGCAGGGTCACCGCCAGCACCGGGTAGGACTTGTCGTCGCGGTAGCGGACGTTGAACCGCGGGTCGAACTCCTTGATCCAGTTGTACTCGAGCTGGAGGGCCTCGACCTCGGTGGAGACCACGGTCCACTCGACGCTGGCCGCGGTGGTCACCATCTGCCTGGTCCGCGGGTGCAGCCCGGACAGGTCGGCGAAGTAGGAGTTCAGCCTGCTGCGCAGGCTCTTGGCCTTGCCGACGTAGATGACCCGCTTGGTCGCGTCGCGGAACTTGTAGACGCCGGGCTCTTCCGGGATGCTCCCCGGCGAGGGACGGTAGGTGGACGGGTCAGCCACGCCCTCCAGCCTATGGCTCGGGTGTGACAGTCCGACGCACCCCTCCCGCCGCGTGCGGCGGGGCCGGGCGGGTATGCGATTCTCGGGATCATGCGCATCGCCACCTGGAACGTCAACTCCGTCACCGCGCGGCTGCCGAAGCTGCTGTCCTGGCTCGAGACCGCCCAGCCGGACGTGGTGTGCCTGCAGGAGCTGAAGTGCGCCACGGAGGCGTTCCCCGCCGAGGTGGCCGCGGCGGGCTACGAGGTCGCGGCGTACGGCACCGGCCGGTGGAACGGCGTGGCGATCCTGTCCCGAGTAGGGCTGGCGGACGTGCGGCGCGGGCTGGACGGCGAGCCGACGTTCGACGACGTCTCCGAGCCGCGCGCGATCGGCGCGACGTGCGGCGGGGTACGGGTGTGGTCGGTGTACGTGCCCAACGGGCGGGAGGTGGCGCACCCGCACTACGCGTACAAACTGCAGTGGCTTTCGGCGCTGCGTTCGACGGTCGCGGCCGAGGTCGGCGACGACCGGCCGTTCGCCGTGCTGGGCGACTTCAACATCGCGCCGACCGACGACGACGTCTGGGACATCACGCTGTTCGACGGCATGACGCACGTGACCGAGGCGGAGCGGGCGGCACTGGCGGCCCTGCGCGAGGCAGGCCTGGAGGAGGTCCTGCCGCGCGCCCTGAAGTACGACACGCCCTACACGTACTGGGACTACCGGCAACTGGCGTTCCCGAAGAACAACGGGATGCGGATCGACCTGGTCTTCGGATCGGCGAAGTTCACCGGCGCGGTGAGCGACGCGTACGTGGACCGGGAGGCACGCAAGGGCAAGGGCACCTCGGACCACGCCCCGGTGGTGGTCGACCTGACGGTCTGACCCGCCGCGCGGGGCGCACAGTCTCGGCGACGTGCGCCCTGCCGGCGGTCAGTCCTGCGCGGCCCAGGCTTCCTTGTGCAGCCGGCGCAGCGTGCGCACCGCCTCGACGGCACGGTCCCGGTCGACCGCCTGGATCGCCAGCATCGCGTAGTACTCGTCCTCCGGCAGTTCCAGCCGGGCGAACGAGGCGCCGTCGGGGAAGCTCACCGACAGCACCTCCAGCCAGCTGAACCGGCGCCCCACCAGCACGTTGCGCACCTGCACGCCCGAGGCGTCCGCCCGCACCCGGGGCGTCGCGAACAGCATCGTCGCGCCGGCGAGCAGCAGTCCGATGAACACCATGGCGATCTGGTCGGACCGCTGGAAGATCACGCCGGTGTCCGAGCCGCGCAGCAGGATCGCCACGACCACGAACACCGCGAGCAGCACGACCGCCAGCACCGCCGACATCCAGGTCGCCCGGTGCGGCCGGAACACCACGGCCTCCGACTTCTCCGCCACGGCTGCGCTCACACGAACTTCCGATCGGTCCACGGCTGCCGCAGCGACCGCAGCACGTGCGCCGCGTCCAGTGCCGCCTGCGTGGCCTCGCGGCCCTTGTCCTCCTTCGACCCGGGCAGCCCGGACCGGTCCAGCGCCTGCTGCTCGGTGTCGCAGGTCAGCACCCCGTTGCCGACGGGCGTGCCCTCGTCCAGCGCGACCCGGGTCAGGCCGGCCGTCACCGCGTCGCACACGTACTCGAAGTGCGGCGTGCCGCCGCGGATGACCACGCCCAGCGCGACGACCGCGTCGTGCGTGCGGGCCAGCGCCTGCGCCACCACCGGCAGCTCCACCGCGCCGGCGACGCGCACCACCGTCGGCTCCTCCGACAGCTTCGCCTCCCGCACAGCCTTCAGCGCGTTCTCCAGCAGGGCGTCGGTGATCTTCGCGTGCCACCGCGTGGCCACGATGCCCAGCCGCAGGTTCTCGCACTCGCTCAGGTCGAGCTCGACGTCCGGCCTGCCTTCACCACTCACTGCGAAGCACCGTTCCCGTTCCGTGCCTCCAGGTCGGCGCCGACCTGGTCGAACTCCTCCAGGTTGGACAGGTCGTGGCCCATCCGGTCCCGCTTCGTGCGCAGGTAACGCAGGTTCTCCGGGTTCGGCGAGATCGGCAGCGGCACCCGGCCGGTGACCTTCAGGCCGTAGCCCTCCAGGCCGATCCGCTTCGCCGGGTTGTTCGTCAGCAGCCGCATCGACCGCACACCCAGGTCGCACAGGATCTGCGCGCCCGTGCCGTAGTCGCGGGCGTCCGCGGGCACCCCGAGCGCCAGGTTCGCGTCCACCGTGTCCGCGCCGAGGTCCTGCAGCTGGTAGGCCTGCAGCTTGTGCAGCAGCCCGATGCCACGGCCCTCGTGGCCGCGGATGTAGAGCACGACACCCCGGCCCTCGTCGGCGACGATCCGCAGCGCCGCGTCCAGCTGCGGGCCGCAGTCGCAGCGCAGCGACCCGAACACGTCGCCGGTGAGGCACTCCGAGTGCACCCGCACCAGGATGTCCTCGCCGTCGCCGATCTCGCCGTACACGAACGCGACGTGCTCAATGCCGTCCAGCAGGCTGTCGTAGCCGACCGCGCGGAACACGCCGGCCTCGAGCGGGATGCGCGCCTCGGCGACCCGCTCGACCTGCTTCTCGTGGCGGCGCCGGTAGGCGATCAGGTCGGCGATCGTGATGATCTGCAGGTCGTGGTCGGAGGCGAACACCTCCAGCTCGTCCCGGCGCGCCATGTCCCCCTCGTCCTTCTGGGAGACGATCTCGCACAGCACGCCCGACGGGTGCAGCCCGGCCATGCGGGCCAGGTCGACCGAGGCCTCGGTGTGCCCTGGCCGGCGCAGCACGCCGCCCTCCTTGGCGCGCAGCGGGACCACGTGCCCCGGCCGCCGGAAGTCGCCGGCCTGCGACTTCGGGTCGGCCAGCAGCCGGATCGTGTGCGCCCGGTCGGAGGCGGAGATGCCGGTGGTGATGCCCTCGGCCGCGTCCACCGTGACCGTGTACGCGGTGCCGCGCTGGTCCTGGTTCGTGTGGTACATCGGCGGGAGGTCCAGCCGGTTGCAGTCCTCCTCGGTGAGCGCCACGCAGACGTACCCCGAGGTGTAGCGCACCATGAAGGCGAGCAGCTCCGGCGTCGCCTTCTCGGCGGCGAAGATCAGGTCGCCCTCGTTCTCGCGGTCCTCGTCGTCGACGACGACCACCGGCCGCCCGGCGGCGATGTCCGCGATCGCCTTCTCGATGCCGGCGACGTCGACCGGCACCCCCGCCCCGCACGGTGTCCCTGCGCTGCTCACGCGTCCTCCTTCGAGCCTGCCCCGGCTCCAGTGTGCTCCGTGCGGCCGGGCAGATGGGGCGTCGCGAGCTTCTCCACGTACTTGGCGAGCACGTCGACCTCGAGGTTCACCAGATCACCCGGCTCGGCACGGCCGAGGGTGGTCAGTTCCAGTGTCGTCGGAATCAGCGCCACGGAGAACTCGTCGTTCGTCACACTCGTCACGGTCAGCGAGATGCCGTCGACCGCGATCGAGCCCTTCTCCACGATGTAGCGGGACAGCCCCTCCGGCAGCGCGAACCGGGTGAGCCCGGCCGCGTCGCGGGACAGGAACACCCCGGTGCCGTCGACGTGGCCCTGCATGATGTGCCCGCCGAGCCGGTCCCCCACCGCGGTCGCCCGCTCCAGGTTCACCCGGTCCCCCACGGCGATCTTGGCCAGCCGGGAGCGCTGCAGCGTCTCGTGCACCACGTCCACGGTGAACTCGGAGCCGAACACGTCGACGACGGTCAGGCACACCCCGCTGACGGCGATCGAGTCGCCGTGTTTGGCGTCGGAGGTCACCACGGGCCCGCGTACGGTGAGCCGCGCGGCGTTGGGAACCTGCTCGACGGCCGTGATCTCGCCGAGCTCCTCCACGATGCCGGTGAACACTGGCGGCCTCCTTGTCGGTGTCAGTGTGCCGCGCCGGCGCGGGCGGCACGTTCGCGCAGGGCCGCGACGGCCTTGCCGGGGTCTTCCGCGCCGTAGACGGCGGAGCCGGCGACGAAGCAGTCCACGCCTGCCTCGGCGGCCTGCTCGATCGTGTCGGCGTTGATGCCGCCGTCGATCTCCACGACCAGCTTGAGGTGGCCGGTGTCGACGAGGCGGCGCGCGGTGCGGACCTTCTCCAGCACGTCCGGGATGAACGACTGGCCGCCGAAGCCCGGCTCGACCGACATCACCAGCAGGGTGTCGTAGTGCTTGAGCGTCTCGACATGGTCCTCGAGCGGGGTGCCCGGCTTGATGGACAGCCCGGCCTTGGCGCCCGCGGCGCGCAGGTTCTTCGCCAGCATCACCGGATCGGCGGCGGCCTCGACGTGCACGGTGACGTTGTAGGCGCCGGCCTCGGCGTAGCCGATGGCCCAGCGGTCCGGGTCCTCGATCATCAGGTGGCAGTCCAGCGGGATGTCCGTGGACTTCAGCAGCGACTGCACGACCGGCAGGCCCAGCGTCAGGTTGGGCACGAAGTGGTTGTCCATGACGTCCACGTGGACCCAGTCGGCCCTGGTGTCGCCGGCACCGGCGACGGCGTGGATCTCCTCGCCCAGACGGGCGAAGTCGGCGGACAGGATGCTGGGCGCGATGAGAGGTCGGTGGGCCACGGTTACGGAGTGTAGATCGTGCGTCCGCGCGCCCGTGGCCCCACTCATCCTGTGGACGCCGGCAGCAGGTCCAGGATCTCCGACCAGGGCTTGCCGTACTCCAGCCGCCGCACCCGCACGCCCGCCTCGGCGAGGGTGTCCAGGTGCCGCCGCCAGGCCGGGTGCCGGAACCGGGCGTCCTGGACCTGGTAGCCGACGATGATCGTGACGGCCGGGTCGCCGAGCACGTCACCCAGGACGGTGAGGGCCTGGTTGTCGGCGATGCCCAGCGCGAGCTTGGCGACCGAGTTGGCCGACGCCGGCGCGAACAGGAACACCGGCGGGTCGGGGTGCGGGCGCGGCTCGCCGGGCAGCCGCGAGTTGGCGCGGACCGGCAGGTCGGTCAGCGCGGCCAGCGGGTCGAGCTCCCCGGCCGCGTCCAGCCAGCGGTGCGCGGTCGGCGTGAGCGTGATCGCGAGCCGGTGGCCGCGGGCGGCGGCAGGCGCGGCCAGCTCGGCGCGGAACCGGGTGTCCAGTCCCCCGCACGAGCTGCCGATCAGGCCGAGGACGGTCACGGCTTGCGCAGCACGGCGCAGAACATCGCGTCCGTGCCGTGCCGGTGCGGCCACAGCTGCACGTACGGCCCGTCGCCGAGCTGGGGCACGCCGGGGAAGAACTCCCGCGCGTCCAGCACCTCGGCCTTGCTGCGGCGGGTGATCTCGCCGACGACGCCCTCGGTCTCGGCCAGGTGCGGCGAGCAGACGACATAGGCCACCACACCGCCGGAACGGGTGAGGTCCAGCGCCGAGGTGAGCAGCTCGCCCTGCAGCCTGGTCAGGTCCGGCACGTCGGAGGGCTTGCGCCGCCAGCGCGCCTCTGGGCGGCGGCGCAGGGCGCCCAGGCCGCTGCACGGCGCGTCGACCAGGACGCGGTCGAAGCCGGGTTCGAGGCCGGGGTCGCGGCCGTCGGCGACGTGCACGGTGACCGGCAGGCCCTCGGTCGCCTGCTCGACGAGCTTCGCGCGGTGCGGGGCCTGCTCGACGGCGTCCACGTGCGCGCCCTGGGTCGCGGCGAGCGCGCCGAGCATCCCGGCCTTGCCGCCGGGACCCGCGCACAGGTCGAGCCAGCGCTCGTCGGCGCCGTCCAGCGGCACCCGGGTCAGCGCGACCGCGCACAGCTGGCTGCCCTCGTCCTGGACCACGGCCAGGCGCTCGCGGACCGGCTCCGAGTCGCCGGGGTCGCCCGCGCCGGCGGGCAGGTGCACGCCGTAGGGCGAGTACGGGGCGACGTCGCCGCCGGTGATGGCGGCCAGCTCGTCGGCGCTGATCTCACCGGGCCGGGCGGCCAGGTGCACGGCGGGACGGGCGTCGTCGGCCTCCAGCGCCGCCTGCAGGTCGTCGCCCTTGTCGCCGAGCGCCTCGGCGAACGCGCGCGCCACCCACCGCGGGTGGGCGGTGCGCATCGCGAGGTGCCCGATCGGGTCCTTGTCGCGGTCCGGGGTCAGCTCCGCCATCCACGTGTCCTCGTCCTTCTCCGAGACGCTGCGCAGGACGGCGTTGACGAACCCGGCGACGTGCGAGCCGGCGTCGGCGCGGGCCAGGTCGACGGTCGAGGTGACCGCGGCGTGCTCCGGGATGCGGGTGCGCAGCAGCTGGTAGGCGCCGAGGCGGAGGCAGTCCAGGACCGGGCCGTCGACCTTGTCCAGCGGGCGGTCCAGGCACGCGGCGAGGATCGCGTCGAGCATGCCCTGGGCGCGGGAGGCGCCGTACGCGAGTTCGGTGGCCAGCGCGGCGTCCCGGCCGGACAGGCGGTTGCGGCGCAGCATGTCGGGCAGCACGAGGTTGGCGTACGCGTCGCGCTGGCGGACGGCGCGCAGCACCTCCAGCGCGACGCGGCGCGCCGGGTCCTCGGCAGGCGGGCGGCGGGGGCCCTGTTTGCGGGGCGCCGGTCGGCCGCGCTGGGGCCGGGCTGGCCTGCGCTCGTTCATGACAGCCGTTCTCCTTGCTCGATGCGGGTGCCGCGGGCCCAGTCGGTGGCCGCCATGCGTTTCTTGCCCTGCGCCTGGACCTCGCCCAGCCGCACCGGTTTCGTCGCCGTGCCCGCCAGGACGCGCTTGCGCTCGACGCGCAGCTCGCCCGGCGCCAGCGGGGGCTCGTCGACGATCGTCACCGGGCCGAGCTTGACGCGTTCGCCGCGGAACTCGGTCCACGCGCCCGGATCCGGGGTGACCGAGCGGATGTGGCGGTCGACGGCGGCGGCCGGGTCGGTGAACGTGACGCGCGCGTCCTCGACGGTGACCTTCGGGGCGTAGGTGACGCCGTCGGCGGGCTGGGGCACCGCCTGGACCTCGCCGTCCTCGATGCCGTCCAATGTGGACGCCAGGAGGCGGGCGCCGGAGACCGCGAGGCGGTCCAGGAGCGCGCCCGCGGTGTCGTCGCCGGCGATCTTCTCGGTGACCACGCCGAAGACCGGGCCCGCGTCGAGTTCCTTGACGATGCGGAAGGTGGACGCGCCGGTGATCTCGTCGCCGGCGCGGATGGCGGCCTGCACCGGCGCCGCGCCACGCCACGCGGGCAGCAGCGAGAAGTGCAGGTTGATCCAGCCGTGCCGCGGGATGTCCAGTGCGCGCTGCGGCAGGAGCGCCCCGTAGGCGACGACGGGGCAGGCGTCGGGGGCGAGTTCGGTGAGCCGCTGCAGGAAGTCCGGGTCGCCCGCCTTGGGCGGGGTGAGGACCTCGATGCCGTGTTCGTCGGCGAGGGCGCCGACGGGTGAGCGCAGCAGCTTGCGGCCCCGGCCGGCGGGCGCGTCGGGCCGCGTGACGACGGCGACGACCTCGTGCCGCGGCGAGTCGAGGAGCGCGCGCAGCGACGGCACGGCGGGTTCGGGGGTACCGGCGAAGACGAGGCGCATCAACGCACCTCGGCGACGGGTGTGGAGTGGGTGGGCATCGGAGCCAGTCTAGTGACCGGCCCCGGCGCCCCGCCCGGCCGGACCAGGGCGCCCGGCCGGGCGGGGCGCCCTGGTTCAGGGCGCGGGGTGCCCAAGTTGCGCCGGTGCAACCGCTGCGCCGCGCAGAGCACCGCCCGCACCAGTGCGGCGGGGGCCGCTTCAGGGCACCCGGCACATCACCCGCACCGGCGCAGCCACAGGCCGGTTCAAGGCACCGGGTGGACCACCTGCGCCGCTCCCCCGCCGCGGCGCACCGGCTCGGCCGCGGCCAGCCACCGGCCGTCCGGGAGGCGCTCCACGCCGGTCGCGGCGCCGATCTCGGCCGGGGTCGACGAGAAGAGCTGGCCCCGCGACCGCAGGTCGGACGCCTCCGGCAGCGCGAGGAACGCCGGTTCGACCTGGGCGGGCCCGGAGTTGCGCTGCGAGGCCCGCGGCGCGGCGATCGCCTCCTCCAGCGTCAGCCCGCGGTCCAGCCGGCCGAGCAGCACCTGCAGCACCGTCGTGATGATCGAGGCGCCACCGGGCGAACCGGTGGCGAGCAGCGGCTTGCCGTGCTCCAGGATGATCGTCGGCGCCATCGAGGACCGCGGGCGCTTGCCGGGGCCGGGCAGGTTCGGGTCGGGCACGCCCGGCGTCACCGGGGTGAACGAGAAGTCGGTCAGCTCGTTGTTGAGCAGGAAACCGCGGCCGGGCACCACGATCCCGCTGCCGCCCTCCTGCTCGATCGTCAGCGTGTAGGCGACCACGTTGCCCCACCGGTCCGCGACGGTCAGGTGCGTGGTGTTCTCACCCTCGTACGGGGTCGGCGCCGCGGTCCCGGCGGCACACGGCTGCGGGTGGCGCGGGTCGCCTGCGGCGACGGTGCCCACCGCCGCGCGGGACGGGTCGATCAGGCACGCCCGGCTGTCCGCGAACCGCTGGCTGAGCAGCTCCCGCGCGGGCACGTCCACGAACGCCGGGTCGCCGATCCACCGGTTGCGGTCGGCGAACGCGAGGCGGCTCGCCTCCAGGAAGTGGTGCAGGTAGTCGGCCTCGCCGAACCGGGCGACGTCGAAGTTCTCCAGGATGTTGAGCGCCTCGCCCACGGTCAGCCCGCCGGAGGACGGCGCGGGCATGCCGTAGACGTCGAGGCCGCGGTAGCGCGTGCGGGTGGGTTCGCGCTCGACCGTGCGGTACGCGGCGATGTCGTCGGTCGTCAGCTTGCCCGGCCGGACGTTGAGCCCGGCGGCCGGATCGACCGGCGGCTGCTGCACGGTCGCGGCGATCTCCTCGGCGATCGGGCCGCGGTAGAGCGTGCGCACGCCTTCGCGGGCCAGCGTTTCGTAGGTGGCGGCCAGGTCCGGGTTGGTGAACGTGGTGCCGACGGCGGGCGGCGCCCCGCCGGGCAGGTACAGCTCGCGGGTGCTCGGGAACGCCGAGAAGCGCTGCGCGTTGTTGGCGATCTGCGTGTGGAAGGTCTGGTCCACGGTGAAGCCGTCGCGGGCCAGGCGGGCGGCCGGGCGCAGCACCTGGTTCAGCGACCGGGTGCCCCACTTGCGCAGCGCGTCCTGCCACGTGGCCGGCGTGCCCGGCACTCCGACGGACAGACCGCTGGTGACGGCCTCGGCGAACGGGATCGGCTGCCCGTTCTCGACGAAGAGGTTCTCGTCGGCGGAGGCGGGCGCGGTCTCCCGGCCGTCGAGGGTGTGCACCTGCCGGGTGCGGGCGTCGTAGTAGACGAAGAACCCGCCGCCGCCGATGCCGGCTGAGAACGGGTCGGTGACGCCGAGGGCCGCGGCGGTGGCGACGGCCGCGTCCACCGCGTTGCCGCCCTCGGCCAGCACCCGGGTGCCGATCGCGGTGGCGTCGGCGTCGATGCTGGCGACGGCGCCGCCGAACCCGGTGGCGACCGGCTGTTTCGGTGGAGCCTCTTCGGCGTACGCGACGCCGGGGGCGAGCAGGACCGCACTGACGAGAACCGCGAAAGCACGCAGAGTCCGCATTTCCCGCAGTCTGCCCGGTTCCGCGCCCACGCTCAACCGGGGCGGGGCAGGATGATCATCATGACCAGGATCAGCGCCGGCGAAGCGATCGGCTCCCTCATCGCGATCGTGTTCGGCCTCGTGTTCGTGCTCGTCAACAGCGGCGGGCTCGCCGCGCCGTGGCCGCTGGTGCTCCGGATCGCCGCCGCGGTGGTGGCGGTGGCGCTGTTCGTGGTGCTGGCGCGGCGCGGGAAGCCGGCGGGCGGCGCGGGCACGGCGTTCTTCGACCGGCGCCGGTTCCAGCTGATCGTCGCGGCCGAGGTGGTGGCGCTGTTCGCCGGGTTGTTCGTGATCAACGGCGTGCTCGGGCACGGCGAAGTGGGTGTCGCGTGGATCGCCGTGGTGGTCGGGGTGCACTTCGTCGCGATGGGGCGGGCGTTCCGGCTCGCCCGGTTCGTGACGCTGGGCGTGGCCATGACCGCGCTCGGGGTGGCCGGGTTCGTGCTCGCCGCCGTGGGCGCGAGCTCGGCGGTGATCGGGCTGGTGTCGGGTGTGCTGTCCGGCTTCGCGTTGTTCGCCGCGGCCGGTCACGCGCTCGCCCCTAGATGAGGGCCAGCGGGTCCAGCTGGATCCGCACCGCCGCGGTTTCCTTGCGGGCGGCGCGCGCCGCCTGCGCCGCGGCCAGGCAGGACGCCAGCGCCCGCCCGTCCCCGCGGGGCACGCGGATCAGCGCCCGCTCCCGCTCGGAGCGGCCCTCCTCGTCCGGCTCGGTCAGTGGCACCGGCCCCAGGACCTCCGCGGACGGCGGCAGTTCGGTCTCCGCCAGCAGCGCGGCCACCGCCTCCGGCGTGCCCTCCACGCTCGCCATCCGCACCGCGGGCGGGAAGCCCAGTTCGCGCCGCTCGGCCAGTTCCCGCTCGGCGTGCCAGGCCGGGTCCCAGCGGACCAGTGCCTGCACCGGCGCGAGCGGGGCCTCCGCGCCGACGACGACCCGGCCGCCCGCCGACGACGGCCGCACCAGCGCCGCCGCCGCCATCCACCGCCGCAGCGTCTCCTCCGCCGCCCGCAGGTCCTGCCGCCCCAGCAGCGCCCAGCCGTCCAGCAGCAGCGCCGCGCCGTAGCCGCCCTCGGCCACCGGCTCGGCCCCGGGCGTGGACACCACCAGCGCCGGCCGCCCGGGCACGGACGCCAGCACCTCCCGCGCGCCCGACGTGCGCACCGGCACGCCCGGGAATGCCCGGCCCAGCTCCTCGGCGGTCCGCTTCGCGCCGACCACGACCGCCCGCAGCCGCGCCGAACCGCAGGCCGGGCACCGGAAGTGCGCCTCGGGCGTGCCGCACCACCGGCAGCTCGGCGGGTGCGCCACGTCGGCCCCCGCCCCGCCCGGCAACCCGAGCGGGCCGGCGCAGCGACGGCAGTGCGCGGGCGTCCGGCATTGCCCGCACGCCAGCGCGGGCACGTACCCGCGCCGGGGCACCTGCACCAGCACGGGCGCGCCGGCCGACAACGACTGCCGCGCGGCCTCGAACGCCACCGAGGGCAGCCGGGCCACCCGCGCCGCCTCGTCGCGCGCCACGTCGAAGTCCTCGCCGACCGGAGTCACGCGCGGCGCCGCTTTCCGCAGCTCGTCCCGGGATCCGACGATCGGGTGCGCCCACCGCGTCTCGACCAGCAGCTGAGCTTCCGCGGTGCGGGCGAACCCACCCGCGACGAACGACGCGCCCTGTGCGTGCGCCCGCAACGCCAGCACGTCTCGCACCTGCGGATACGGCATGTGCGGGTCGACGTGCAGGTCGTCGCCGTCGTCCCACACCACGAACAGCCCCGGGTCGGCGACCGGCGCGAACATCGCCGCGCGCGTGCCGACCACGATCGGCACCGACCCGCGCGACACCGCGAGCCACCGCCGGTACCGCTCGGCCGGCCCGGTGTCCGCCGACAACGCGACCACGGCGTCTTCACCGGCGACCCGAACGCACGCGTCGTGCACACGCGTCAGGTCGCGGTGGTCCGGCACGACGAGCAGCGCGCCGCGCCCGCTCGCAGCGGCGAGGGCCGCGAGTTCGGCCAGCCGCGCGGGCCAATCCTCCCCCGGCAGCGCCTGCCACACGGCATGCGCCTGCCGGGCGGCCCGCAGCGCCTCGGTGAACGACCCGCCGAACTGGTACCGCTGCCACGCCTGCGCCGAGGGCGCCTCGGTCACCTCGGCGCGCTCGCGGGCGGGTTCGGACTCGGCCTTGGCGTGGCGGGGCGGGATGGCCAGCCGGAGCACGTCCATGAGCGTGCCGCCGTAGTGATCGGCGACGCGGCGGGCCAGCCCGTAGAGGGTGGGCGAAAGCACCGGCTCGGGCGAGGTGACCCGCTCCAGGAACGCCAGCCGCCCCTTGTGCTCGGTGGTGGACGCGCGCTCGACGAGGAACCCGTCGACCAGCTGCCCGGCGAAGCGCACCCGCACGCGGCAGCCGGGCACCGCGTCGGCGTCGAGCTTGTCCGGCACCTGGTAGTCGAAGGTGCGGTCCAGGTGCGCGAGCGGCACGTCGACCACGATGCGCGCGACGGGATCCTTCTCCGCCGGCTTCTGCTGCCCCTTCCGGGACGGGGGCCGCTTCGCCGCCGCGCGCTTGGGCGCGGCGGCGGGGAGGTCCCAGAGCGCGTCGGAAGAGGTCACGCTTGTTCTCTACCAGACACGCCCAGGAGCTCAGGCCCCGGCGAGGGAGCGGAGCGCTTCGGCGCGGTCGGTGTTCTCCCAGGGCAGCTTGACGTCGGTGCGGCCGAAGTGGCCGTACGCGGCGGTGGCGGCGTAGATGGGGTGCAGCAGGTCCAGGTCGCGGATGATCGCGGCCGGGCGCAGGTCGAACACCTCGGTGATCGCGGCCTGGATCTTGGCCGGGTCGACCGTCTCGGTGCCGAAGGTCTCCACGAACAGGCCGACCGGCGAGGCCTTGCCGATCGCGTAGGCGACCTGCACCTCGACCCGCCCGGCGAGACCGGCGGACACGACGTTCTTGGCGACCCAGCGCATCGCGTAGGCCGCGGAGCGGTCCACCTTCGACGGGTCCTTGCCGGAGAACGCGCCGCCACCGTGGCGGGCCATGCCGCCGTAGGTGTCGACGATGATCTTGCGCCCGGTCAGCCCGGCGTCGCCCATCGGGCCGCCGATGACGAACCGGCCGGTCGGGTTGACCAGCAGCTTCACGTCGCTGTGGTCGAGGTCGATCTCGCTCAGCTCGGGCATCACGACCTGCTCGCGCACGTCGACGCCGAGCATGGTGTCCAGGTCGATCCCGTCGGCGTGCTGGGTGGACACGACAACGGTGTCCAGCCGCACCGGCTGGTCGCCCGCGTACTCGATGGTGACCTGGGTCTTGCCGTCCGGGCGCAGGTAGGGCAGCACGCCGTCCTTGCGCACCCGGGCCAGGCGGCGGGACAGCCGGTGGGCCAGCGCGATGGGCAGCGGCATCAGCTCGGGCGTGTCGGAGCACGCGTAGCCGAACATCAGGCCCTGGTCGCCCGCGCCCTGCCGGTCGATCTCGTCGATGGCGTTCTCGACGCGCGACTCGTAGGCGGTGTCCACGCCCTGCGCGATGTCCGGGGACTGCGCGCCGATGGCCACGTTCACGCCGCAGGAGTTGCCGTCGAAGCCCTTGGCCGAGGAGTCGTAGCCGATGTCGAGGATGCGCTCGCGCACGATCGTCGGGATGTCGGCGTAGGCCTCGGTGGTCACCTCGCCCGCGACGTGCACCTGGCCGGTGGTGATCAGCGTCTCGACGGCGACGCGGGAGCGCGGGTCCTTGGCCAGGAGGGCGTCCAGGATCGAGTCGCTGATGGCGTCACAGATCTTGTCCGGGTGCCCCTCGGTCACCGACTCCGAAGTGAACAACCTGCGGTTAGACGCGGTCACCACGCTCACATCCCATCAACTCTTCTGTCCCTCCGGCGTCCAGACTAGGCGCGCCGGTCAGTGCCTGATGAATTCCCCGACGGCGTCCCACACCGCGGCGGCCAGTTGCGCTTTGGAGCCCAGCGGGATAGGCCGCTCGGTGCCGTCGGCAGCCAGCAGCCAGCCCGCGTTCTCCTCGACCTCGAACGCCCTGCCATCCCCGACGGCGTTCAGAACCAGCAGGTCACAGCCCTTGCGTCGCAGCTTGGCACGGCCGTGGTCGAGTACGCTACCGCGCTCGTCGCCCGTTTCCGCGGCGAAACCGACAATGACCTGTCCTGGCAATCGATTCGTTACCAGTTCCGCGAGAATGTCCGGATTGCGGGAAAGCGTGATGACCGGATCCGGCTGGTCGTCGCTTTTCTTGATTTTGTGGCCGGATAGGTTCGCCGGACGAAAATCAGCGACGGCGGCGGCCATCACGACGACGTCCGCCTCCTTGGCCGCCTCGTGCACGGCCTCGCGCATCTGCTCGGCCGTCGACACCCGCCGCAGCACGGCGCCCGCCGGCTCGGGCAGCTCGACGGTGTGGCCGGCCACCAGCGTGACCTCGGCGCCCCGCTGCGCGGCGACGCGGGCCAGCGCGTAGCCCTGCTTGCCCGACGAGCGGTTGCCCAGGTAGCGGACCGGGTCCAGCGGCTCCCGGGTGCCGCCCGCGGAGACGACGACGCGCAGGCCCTCCAGGTCGCGCGGCAGCGCCGAGGGCTGGGCCAGCAGCAGCCGGGCCAGGTCGACGATCTCGGCGGGGTCGGCCAGCCGTCCCTTGCCGGTGTCGGCGCCGGTGAGGCGACCCGCGGCGGGTTCGGTCACCACGACGCCCCTGGACCGCAGCAGCGCCACGTTGTCCCGGGTGGCCGGGTGCTCCCACATCTCGGTGTGCATCGCCGGGAAGAAGACGACCGGGCAGCGCGCGGTGAGCAGCGTGCCGGTGAGCAGGTCGTCGGCGCGGCCCTGGGCCGCGCGGGCCATCAGGTCCGCGGTCGCCGGGACGACCAGCACCAGGTCCGCTTCCTTGCCGATGCGGACGTGCTGAACCTGGTCCACCTCGGTGAACACGCCCGTGTGCACCGGGTGGCCGGACAGCGCCTCGAAGGTGGCCGCGCCGACGAACTTCAGCGCGGCCTCCGTGGGCACCACGCGGACGTCGTGACCGGACTCGGTCAGCCCGCGCAGCACCTCACACGCCTTGTAGGCGGCGATCCCGCCGCCCACACCGAGCACGACGCGAGGTTTACTCACCCTCGGTGTGCTCGAGCAGGCCGGCGTGGATCTCGCGCAGCGCGATCGACAGCGGCTTCTCGCGCGGGCCCGGCTCCACGAGCGGGCCGACGTACTCGAGCAGCCCCTCGCCGAGCTGGGCGTAGTAGTCGTTGATCTGCCGAGCGCGCTTCGCGGCGTAGATCACCAGCGCGTACTTCGAGCTGACCTTGGCCAGGAGGTCGTCGATCGGCGGGTTGGTGATGCCTTCGAGTTCCTCGCCGTAAATGCCGAGCGATGCGGTCACGCGCCTATGCTCCTGAGTTCTCTTCGTGAAGTCGGTGGTCTCCCCGCAGCAAGTCTAACAACTGCCGCGCGGCTTCCCCGACGTCGGCGTTCACCAGCCGCACGTCGAATTCACCCGCCGCCGCGAGCTCGCGCTCCGCTTCGGCCAGCCGGGCGTTGACGGCGGCCTCCTCCTCGGTGCCCCGGCCCTTGAGCCTGCCGACCAGCTCGTCCCAGGACGGCGGCATGAGCATGACCAGCCGGGCGTCGGGCATGGCGGCGCGCACCTGGCGCGCCCCCTGCAGCTCGATCTCCAGCACGGCCGGCCTGCCCTCGGCCAGTGCCCGCTCGACCGGTTCCCGGGGCGTGCCGTAGCAGTTGCCGGTGAACTCGGCGTGTTCGAGGAGTTCGCCCGCGGCGACCATCTTGTCGAACATCGCCCGGTCGATGAAGTGGTAGTGGACCCCGTCGATCTCGCCGGGGCGGGGCGGCCGCGTGGTGACCGAGACGCTGAAGTAGATGTCCGGGTCCAGCCGGCGCAGCGCGCCGACCACGCTGGACTTCCCGACCCCGGACGGGCCGGAGACGACCGTGAGCCGGCTCCGGGACCCCTGACGCGCCTGGCCCGGAGCCGGCTCACGGTGCGTCGCCGGGCCGGCATGCCCGCCGGCCCCGGTGACGCGGTCGCTGCCGGTGTCGCTCACTCGCCGCTGAACTCGGCCAGCAGCGCCTTGCGCTGCCGGTCACCAAGGCCGCGCAGCCGCCGGCTCGGTGCGATCTCCAGGCGCTCCATGGTCTGCTGAGCGCGCACCTTGCCGACGCCGGGGAGGGCTTCGAGCAGGGCGGAGACCTTCATCTTGCCGAGAACCTCGTCCTCGTCGGCCTGCTTCAGCACGTCGGTGAGCGTGGTGCCGCCTCGCTTGAGGCGCTCCTTCAGCTCAGCGCGGGCACGACGAGCGGCAGCGGCCTTCTCCAGCGCCGCCTTGCGCTGTTCCTCGGTCAGCTGGGGAAGTGCCACGTTTTCCTCCGTAGTACTCAAAATTCTGGGTGGGTGACGCGACGGTACCCACCCCGCGCCACCGGCCACAATGCGGGGGGTGGTCGCTCGGTTCCTGGACAGGGACCTGATATTGGCGCTATCCGGTCAGACTCGCCTGCGTGCGGCGCACCGCGTCGCGCAGCGCGACGGGGTCCGGACCGTGCCTGAGAACGTCCCTGGACGACGCGGGCAGCACCCCGGGCAGGTCCGCACCGAAGAGGCGGCGAAGATCGTCCACGGTGGCTCCCTGGGCCCCGAAACCGGGCGCCAGGACCGGCCCGTTCAGCCCGGTCAGGTCGAGCTCGCCGGGCTCGATCGTGGCCCCCACGACGACGCCGACGTCGCCGAGGGAGGCGGCGCCGGCGTTGCACCGGGCCGCCTCGTCCACAATCGACTGCGCGACGGTCTTGCCGTTGGCCAGCAAGGCGTTCTGCAGCCCGCCCGCCTCCGGGTTGGAGGTGCGGGCGAGCACGAACAGGCCCTCGCCCGCGCCGAGGGCGGGCGTCAGCGAGCCGAACCCGAGGTAGGGCGAGACGGTGATCGCGTCGGCCCGGACCGGGGCCGCGTCGCCGAGGTAGGCCGCCGTGTAGGCGGCCATCGTCGACCCGATGTCGCCCCGCTTGACGTCCAGCAGGACGAGCGCGCCGCGGTCCCGGGCGTGCTCGACCACGCGGGCCAGGACGGCCACCCCGGGCGGCCCGTAGGCCTCGAAGAAGGCCGACTGGGGCTTGACCACGGAGACCTCCTCGGCGAGGACGTCAACCGCCGTCAGGGCGAACTTCTCCAGCCCGCCCGGGTCGCGGTCCAGGCCCCACGCGTCGAGCAGGCCGGGGTGGGGGTCGATCCCCGCGCACAGGTTCCCGCGCGCGGCGACCGCCTCCACCAGCCGGGCGCCGAAGCCGGTCACGCCGCAGCTCCCCTCACGACTTCGACCTCAGCGCGGCCTGCAGGTCCTGCAGCGACCGGACCCCGATGTCGCCCCGGATGAGCGCCTCGATGCCGTGCACGGCCGCCGCCGCGCCCTGCACCGTGGTGATGCACGGGATGTCCCGCGACACGGCCGCGGTGCGGATCTCGTAGCCGTCGATCCGCGGGCCGCTGTTGCCGTACGGGGTGTTGATCACCATGTCCACGCCGCCGGAGGCGATCACCTCGACCACGTTCGGCTCGTCCGGCGCGGAGCCCTCGGAGTACTTGCGCACGACCGTGCTGGGCACGCCGTTGCGCCGCAGCACCTCGGCGGTGCCGGAGGTCGCGAGGATCTCGAACCCGAGGTCGGCCAGCCGCTTGACCGGGAACACCAGCGCCCGCTTGTCGCGGTTGGCGACCGAGACGAACACCTTGCCCGAGGTGGGCAGCGACCCGTAGGCCCCGGCCTGGGACTTCGCGAACGCCTCGCCGAAGGAGGTGTCCACGCCCATGACCTCGCCGGTGGACTTCATCTCCGGCCCGAGCAACGAGTCCACGCCCTTGCCCTCCGGCGTGCGGAAGCGGTGGAAGGGCAGGACCGCCTCCTTGACCGCGACCGGCGCGTCGATCGGCAGGTGCCCGCCGTCGCCCTCGGCGGGCAGGATGCCGCGGGCGCGCAGGTCCTTGATCGAGGAGCCGGTCATGATCAGCGACGCCGCCTTGGCCAGCTGCACCCCGGTCGCCTTGGACACGAACGGCACGGTGCGGCTGGCGCGCGGGTTGGCCTCCAGGACGTAGAGCACGTCGTCCTTCAGCGCGTACTGCACGTTGAGCAGGCCCCGCACGCCGACGCCGCGGGCGATCGCCTCAGTGGAGGCGCGCACCGCGTCGACGTCCTGGCGGCCGAGCGTGATCGGCGGCAGCGCGCACGAGGAGTCGCCGGAGTGGATGCCGGCCTCCTCGATGTGCTCCATGACGCCGCCCAGGTACAGCTCCTCGCCGTCGAACAGGGCGTCCACGTCGATCTCGATGGCGTCGTCGAGGAACCGGTCGACCAGCACCGGGTGCTCGGGCGTGACCTCGGTGGCGCGCTGGATGTAGCCGGCCAGGGAGGGCTCGTCGTAGACGATCTCCATGCCGCGGCCGCCGAGCACGTAGGAGGGCCGCACCAGCACCGGGTAGCCGATCTCGTCGGCGATCCGCTTGGCGCCCTCGAACGAGGTCGCGGTGCCGTACTTCGGGGCGGGCAGGCCCGCGCCCATCAGCACGTCGCCGAACGCGCCGCGGTCCTCGGCCAGGTTGATCGCCTCGGGCGAGGTGCCCACGATCGGCACGCCCGCGTCGGCCAGGCGCTGCGCCAGCTTCAGCGGCGTCTGCCCGCCGAGCTGGACGATCACGCCGGCCACGGTGCCCGAGCGCTGCTCGGCGTAGACGACCTCGAGCACGTCCTCGAAGGTCAGCGGCTCGAAGTAGAGGCGGTCGGAGGTGTCGTAGTCGGTGGACACCGTCTCCGGGTTGCAGTTGACCATGACGGCCTCGAACCCGGCCTCGCGCAGTGCCAGCGCGGCGTGCACGCACGAGTAGTCGAACTCGATGCCCTGGCCGATGCGGTTCGGCCCGGAGCCCAGGATCAGCACCTTCGGCTTGTCCGGCTGCGGGGTGACCTCGGATTCGGCCGCGGGGTCGGACTCGTAGGCCGAGTAGTGGTACGGCGTCTTGGCGGCGAACTCGGCGGCGCAGGTGTCCACCGTCTTGTACACCGGCCGCACGCCGAGGCGGTGGCGCAGCGCGCGCACGCCGTCCTCACCGGCCAGCTCCGGCCGCAGCGCGGCGATCTGCTGGTCGGACAGGCCGACGCGTTTGGCCTCGCGCAGCAGCGGCGCGTCCAGCACCGGCGCGTCGCGCACCTCGGTGCCGACCTCGCCGATCAGCGCGATCTGGTCGATGAACCACGGGTCGATGCCGCTGGCCTCGTGCACCTGCTGGACGGTCGCGCCAAGGCGCAGGGCCCGCTCGACCGCGTAGAGGCGGCCGTCGTGCGGGGTGCGCAGCGCCTCCAGGGTGTTCTCCAGCGTGGCGCCCTCGGGGTCCGGGGTGGTCCAGAACCCGGCCGCCTTGGTGTCGATCGAGCGCAGCGCCTTGCCCAGCGCCTCCGGGAAGCTGCGGCCCAGGGCCATCGCCTCGCCGACGCTCTTCATCGTGGTGGTCAGCATCGGGTCGGCGCCGGGGAACTTCTCGAACGCGAACCGCGGCACCTTGACCACGACGTAGTCCAGGGTCGGCTCGAAGGAGGCCGGGGTCTCGCCGGTGATGTCGTTGCGGATCTCGTCCAGCGAGTAGCCGATGGCCAGCTTCGCGGCGATCTTGGCGATCGGGAAGCCGGTGGCCTTCGAGGCCAGCGCGCTGGAGCGGGACACGCGCGGGTTCATCTCGATGACGACCATGCGGCCGTCGCGCGGGTTGATCGCGAACTGGATGTTGCAGCCGCCGGTGTCGACGCCGACCTCGCGCAGCACGGCGATGCCCACGTCGCGCATGTGCTGGTACTCGCGGTCGGTCAGGGTCATCGCCGGTGCGACGGTCACCGAGTCGCCGGTGTGCACGCCCATCGCGTCGATGTTCTCGATCGAGCAGATCACCACGACGTTGTCGTGGCGGTCGCGCATCAGCTCGAGCTCGTACTCCTTCCAGCCGAGCACGCTCTCCTCGATGAGCACCTCGGTGACCGGCGACTCGGCGAGGCCGATCGAGGCCAGCCGCTCCAGCTCCTCCTCGGTGTGCGCCATGCCCGACCCGAGTCCGCCCATGGTGAACGAGGGCCGGATGACGACCGGCAGGCCCAGCTCGGCGACGGTCTCGCGGACCTCGTCCATCGAGTGGCACACGCGGCTGCGCGGCACGTCGCCGCCGATGGTGCGCACGATGTCCTTGAACTTCTGCCGGTCCTCGCCGCGCTGGATCGCGTCGATGTCGGCGCCGATCAGCTCGACGCCGTACTTCTCCAGCACGCCGCGCTCGTGCAGGGCGACGGCGGTGTTCAGCGCGGTCTGCCCGCCCAGGGTGGCCAGCAGGGCGTCCGGGCGCTCGGCCGCGATGACCTTCTCCACGAAGTCCGGCGTGACCGGCTCGATGTAGGTCGAGTCGGCGAACTCCGGGTCGGTCATGATCGTGGCCGGGTTGGAGTTGACCAGCGAGACCCGCAGGCCCTCCTCGCGCAGCACCCGGCAGGCCTGCGTGCCCGAGTAGTCGAACTCGGCGGCCTGGCCGATGACGATCGGGCCGGATCCGATGACGAGCACGTGCTCGATGTCTGTACGTTTCGGCATCAGCGGCTCTTCTTCTCCATCAGGGTCACGAACTCGTCGAACAGCGGCGCGGCGTCGTGCGGGCCGGCGGCCGCCTCGGGGTGGTACTGCACCGAGAAGGCGGGCACGTCGGCGCAGCGCACGCCCTCGACCGTGTCGTCGTTGGGGCAGTAGTGGCTCACGCGCGCGGCGCCGAAGGGCGACTCGAACCGCTGACCCGGCTCGCCTTCCAGGGCGAAGCCGTGGTTCTGCGCGGTGATCGCCACCCGGCCGGTCTCCACGTCGATCACCGGGATGTTGATGCCCCGGTGGCCGTAGCGCATCTTGTAGGTGCCAAGGCCCAGCGCGCGGCCGAGGATCTGGTTGCCGAAGCAGATGCCGAACAGCGGGATCTCGCGGCGCAGGACCTCCTCGGTCAGCGCGACCGCGTGGTCCTGGGTGGCCGGGTCGCCCGGGCCGTTGGACAGGAACACGCCGTCCGGCTCGACGGCCAGCAGCTCGTCCAGCGAGCTGGTCGAGGGCAGCACGTGCAGCTCGATGCCGCGGCGGCTCATCTGGCGCGGGGTGTTGGACTTGATGCCCAGGTCCAGCGCGGCGACGCGGAAGCGCCGCTCGCCCTCGGGGGCGACCACGTACGGCTGCTTGGTGGTGACCTCGCCGGCCAGGTCGGCGCCCTTCATCGGCGGGCTCGCCAGCACCTGCGCGGTCATCGCCTCCTCGGTGTCGAGCGCGTCGCCGGAAAACACGCCGGCCCGCATCGCGCCCTGCTCGCGCAGGTGACGGGTCAGGGTGCGGGTGTCGACGCCGCTGATGCCGACCACGCCCTGGCGCGCCAGCTCCTCGTCGAGGGTGCGGCGGGACCGCCAGTTCGACGGCACCCGCGCCGGGTCGCGCACGACGTAGCCGGACACCCAGATGCGGGCGGACTCGTCGTCCTCGTCGTTCCAGCCGGTGTTGCCGATCTGCGGCGCGGTCTGCACCACGATCTGGCGGTGGTAGGACGGATCGGTCAGCGTCTCCTGGTAGCCGGTCATCCCGGTGCAGAACACGGCCTCGCCCAGCGTGCGGCCCTGGGCGCCGTAGGCCGATCCGCGGAACACCCGCCCGTCCTCCAGCACCAATGCGGCCGGTGTCCTGGTGCCCACGGTCACTGGGCCCCTCCCTTGATCTCTCGTTCCGACAAGTTTTCGATCCACTGTGGATAGACGTCGAGGTCGTCGCCGCGGAAGCCGGTGTCCAGCTCCTTGTCGCCGAGCCGCCAGGTGATGACGATGAGGCTGTTGGTGCCCATCACCTTCCCGGCGATCCCGCTCGCGCGCTTGACCTCCACAATGGACTCGCGGGGGATGAAGAACCCGGGCGCGCCGGCCCGGTCGATCTCCACGCCCTCGCGGTAGAGCCGCAGCACCGCGCGCCCGCGCAGGCCGACGCCGCGCGTGACGATCCGGTCCTGCCAGTCGCCGGCCGTGGTGGTGCTCACGTAGAGCCCCTTGTTCGCCGGCAGCAGCTCCTCCCCCGGCTCGGCGGGGGTCTGCGGGAACGGCGGCAGCTGCGCGCTCTGCGAGCGCGCGCGGCGCCGCCAGCTTCGTCGCATGGCCCAGAGCCCGAGCAGGAAGCAGGCGAACACCAGCAGGGTGAGCAGCAACCGTTCCATCAGCAGATCTTCCCTTCGCGGGCCGTCACGCGCCCGCGCAGCAGCGTCGCGGTCACCACGGCGGGCAACCGCATTCCCTCGTACGGGGTGTTGGCGGCGAGGCTGGCCAGCTCCGCCCCCCGCACGGTCCATTGTGCGCCCGGGTCGACCAGCGCGAGGTTGGCCGGTTCCCCGACGGCGAGCGGTCGTCCCTGGTCGGGCAGGCCGGCGATCTCCGCGGGGCGCTCGCTCATGACCTTCGCCACGCCGCGCCAGTCCAGCAGGCCGGTCTCGACCATGGTGGCGGCGACCACGGACAGTGCGGTCTGCAGGCCGAGCATGCCGGGGCGGGCGGCCGACCACTCGCAGTCCTTGTCCTGCGGCGCGTGCGGGGCGTGGTCGGTGGCGACGCAGTCGATGACGCCCTCGGCGAGGGCGGCGCGCAGCTTCTCCACGTCGGCGTTCGTCCGCAGCGGCGGGTTGACCTTGTTCACCGGGTCGTAGGTGGCCAGGCGCTCGTCGGTCAGCAGCAGGTGGTGCGGGGTGACCTCGGCGGACACCCTGGTCCCGCGCTCCTTCGCCCAGCGCAGCACGTCGGCGGTGCCGCTCGTGGACACGTGGCAGACGTGCAGGCGGGCGCCGGCGTGCTCGGCGAGCAGGCAGTCCCGCGCGACGATCGACTCCTCGGCCGAGGCGGGCCAGCCCGCGTAGCCCAGGCGCGAAGCCTGCTCGCCCTCGTGGGCCTGCGCGCCGACGGTCAGACGCGGCTCCTCCGC
Source organism: Amycolatopsis thermoflava N1165 (assembly GCF_000473265.1). Taxonomy (NCBI): domain Bacteria; kingdom Bacillati; phylum Actinomycetota; class Actinomycetes; order Pseudonocardiales; family Pseudonocardiaceae; genus Amycolatopsis; species Amycolatopsis thermoflava. The sequence continues at coordinate 152,857 of NZ_KI421511.1, read as the reverse complement.
GTGCTGCGCGATCACCACGTCCAGCGCGGTCGAGTACTCCAGGGCGCGCCGCATGATGAGCGGGTCGTGCACGCAGTGTCCGTCGTCGGAGAACACCCGCACCCCGGCGGCCGACTTCGCCATGGTGCCCAGCTCGGCCAGCCGCTCCCCCTTCAGGCCGACGGTCACGGCGCCGACCGGGTGCACGTCGACCAGGCCGACCTCGCGGCCGCGGCGCCACACGTGCTCGACGATCACCGAGTTGTCGGCGACCGGGTCGGTGTTGGCCATCGCGAAGACCGCGGTGTAGCCGCCGAGCGCGGCCGCGGCCGAGCCGGTCTCGATGGTCTCGGTGTCCTCGCGGCCGGGTTCACGCAGGTGGGTGTGCAGGTCGACGAAGCCGGGCAGCAGGACCTGACCGTTCGCCTCGATGACCTCGGCGTCGTCGGGCGCGCTGACGGACCCGATCTCGGCGATCGTGCCGCCGGTGACCAGGACGTCCACCGGGTCGCCCTCGCCGTAGAGCCGGGCGCCCTTGATCAGTACCTGGTTCACTTCGCGTCTTCCTCTCCGGCGAGCAGGTGGTACAGCACGGCCATCCGCACGTGCACCCCGTTGCGGACCTGTTCGGTGATCGCCGCGGACGGCGCGTCCGCGACCGCGGAGGCGATTTCCATCCCGCGCAGCATCGGGCCGGGGTGCAGCACGACCGCGTGCTCGGGCAGCAGCCGCAGCCGCGCCTCGTTCAGGCCGTAGGCGATCGAGTACTCCCGCGCCGACGGGAAGAACCCGCCGTGCATCCGCTCGGCCTGCACGCGCAGCATCATCACCGCGTCCAGCGCGGGCAGCTCGGCGTCCAGGTCGTGCGACACGGTGACCGGCAGCGCCCCGACCCCGGCCGGCAGCAGCGTCGGCGGGGCGACCAGGACGACCTCGGCGCCCAGCGCGGACAGCAGGTGGATGTTGGAGCGCGCGACCCGGCTGTGCAGGACGTCGCCGACGATGCCGATCCGCCGGTCCTTGATGCCGCCGAGCCGTTCCCGCAGCGTGGCGGCGTCGAGCAGCGCCTGGGTGGGATGCTCGTGCATGCCGTCCCCGGCGTTGACGACCGAGGTGCCGGTGCCCTCCAGCCAGCCGGCCAGGCGCTGCGCGGCGCCGGAGGCCGGGTGGCGGACGATGACGCAGTCGGCGCCGGCGGCGGACAGGGTCAGCGCGGTGTCCCGCAGCGACTCGCCCTTGCCGACCGAGCTGCCACCCGCCGAGACGTTCACCACGTCCGCGCTCATCCACTTGCCCGCGATCTCGAACGAGACCCTGGTCCGGGTGGAGTTCTCGTAGAACATCGTGATGACCGTGCGGCCGCGCAGCGTCGGCAGCTTCCGGACCTCGCGGCCCAGCAGGGTGCGCTTGAGGCCGTCGGCGGTGTCCAGCACCGCGGTCGCCAGGTCGGGGTCCAGGCCTTCGGTGGCCAGCAGGTGCTTCATGCCTTCGCTTCCCCCTCGCGCAGCAGCACCGCGTCGCGCCCATCCACTTCGGACAGCAGGACGGCCACGTCTTCGGCGCGTGCGGTCGGGATGTTCTTGCCCACGTAGTCGGCCCGGATCGGGAACTCGCGGTGCCCGCGGTCGACCAGGACGGCCAGCTGCACGGCCCGGGGGCGGCCGTGGTCGCGCAAGGCGTCCAGCGCCGCGCGCACGGTCCGGCCGGAGAACAGCACGTCGTCGACCAGGATCACCACGCGGTCGTCGATGCCGGTGTCGGGCAGAGTGGTGTCCGCGAGCGGCCGCGTCGGGCGGCGGCGCAGGTCGTCGCGGTAGAGGGTGATGTCCAGGGCGCCCGTGGGGACCGCCACGCCGGAGAACTCGGCGATCCGCTCGGCCAGCCGGGCCGCGAGCGAGGTGCCCCGGGTCGGGATGCCCAGGAGAACGGGAGGTGCGCCCGTGCCGCCGTCGAGGGCGGTCTTCTCGATGACCTGGTGGGCCATCCGGGCGATGGTGCGCGCGACATCACCGGCGGAGAGCAGCTCGCGCTCGCCACCTGGTGCTGCCGCGTCACGAGGGCGTGACGCCACAGCGGACTCCTTCCCCGCCTCACCGGACGGGTCCTTAAAGGACGTCGATCTCCTGCTTGCCGAGGAAATCCACCCGATGTTAACAGGAGGCACCGTTCAGCCGTCCGGGTGGTGCCGGAGGCATCATGTTCTTGACCTGGTGACGACAATGCGTAACCATTACTCTGAGTGTTCAACTCGGCAGTCCCCCGGCGGCCCATGAGACCGACTGGGCGAGGAAACGGAGAACCACCAGATGGGCGATTACGCCAAGGCGCTCGGGGCGAAGCTCCGCGGGATCCGCCAGCAGCAGGGGCTGTCCCTGCACGGGGTCGAGCAGAAGTCCGGCGGACGGTGGAAGGCTGTCGTGGTCGGTTCCTACGAGCGCGGCGACCGGGCGGTGACCGTGCAGAAGCTGGCCGAGCTGGCCGACTTCTACGGCGTGCCGGTGGTCGAGCTGCTGCCCGAGGGCCGGGTGCCGTCCGGGGCCGAACCCGCCACCAAGATCGTCATCAACCTGGAGCGGCTGCAGCAGCTGCCTGCCGAGAAGGTCGGCCCGCTGGCCCGCTACGCCGCGACGATCCAGAGCCAGCGCGGCGACTACAACGGCAAGGTGCTCTCCATCCGCACCGAGGACCTGCGGTCGCTGGCGATCATCTACGACATGACCCCTGGCGAGCTGACCGAGCAGCTCATCGACTGGGGCGTCCTCCCGCCGGAGGCGCGGCCCGCCAAGGAGGACTAGGCGAACGGCCCTCCCGCCGCCCGCGTGGCGGTGCGGGTGGCAGAACCGCGAACTCGCGCCGGCCCGGCCACCCCGGGCGGACGTGCTTCGCGCGACCGGCCTGACCCAGAACCCGCGGCGGCGCGAGCTGACTGCCCTCCCGCCGGGGGAAAATCGCCTGACCAGCGAAAAGCCCGGCGCGATCTCCGCGCGCCGGGCCTTTCTGCTGCGTGTCGTCAGAGCACCGCACGGATGCGGTCGGCGATCGTGCCGATCCGGCCCAGCACGCCGTTGACGAACCGCGGCGAGTCGTCCGTGGACAGCTCCCTGGCCAGGCCCACCGCCTCGTCGATCGCCACCGGGTCCGGCACGTCGGCGGCCCACAGCAGCTCGTAGACACCCACCCGCAGCACGGCCAGGTCGACCGGCGGCATCCGCTCCAGGCTCCAGCCGTGCGCGTGCTCGGCGAGCAGCTCGTCGATGCGCTCGCGGTTCGCGGTGACGCCCTCGACGAGCGAGATCGTGTAATCGCCGATCGGGTCGGCGTCCGTGGAGCCCACCCGGTCCGCCAGCAGCGTCACCGGATCGAGTGAACGCTGGGCGGCTTCGTACAGGATCTCGACGGCGCGCCTGCGGAGAGCGCGGCGGCCGGGCTGGCCACCGCGCCGGGGCGCCGATGCGGAGTCGGACAACCTAGGCCCTGCCCAGGTAACGGCCGTCGCGCGTGTCGACCTTGACCTTCTCGCCGGTGCTCAGGAACAGCGGCACCTGGATCTCGGCGCCGGTCTCCAGCGTGGCCGGCTTGGTGCCGCCGGTGGAGCGGTCGCCCTGCAGGCCGGGGTCGGTGTGCTGGATGACCAGCTCGACCGAGGTGGGCAGCTCGACGTAGAGCGCGACGCCCTCGTGCATCGCGACCTGGACCTCGGTGTTCTCCAGCAGGTAGTTCGCGCCGTCGCCGACGGTCTCCCGCGGCACGGTGATCTGGTCGTAGGTCTCGCCGTCCATGAAGACGAAGTCCGACCCGTCGTTGTACAGGTAGGTCATGTTGCGCCGGTCGACGGTCGCGGTGTCGACCTTGGTGCCCGCGTTGAAGGTCTTGTCCACCACCTTGCCGGACAGGACGTGCTTGAGCGTGGTGCGCACGAAGGCGCCGCCCTTGCCCGGTTTCACGTGCTGGAAGTTCACGACGGACCACAGCTGTCCGTCGAGGTTCAGCACCAGGCCGTTCTTCAGGTCGTTGGTGGTGGCCACGGGTTGTCCAGTTCTCCTGTTTCCGATCGGGCCGCGCTACACGACCACGAGTTCCTTGCTGCTCAGGGTGAGGAGTTCGGGATCGGCGTCCCGCACGACCAGCGTGTCCTCGATGCGCACGCCACCGCGGCCGGCGAGGTAGACGCCTGGCTCCACGGTGACCGTCATGCCGACGGACAGTGTACCGGCGACGTTCATCGCGAGCCTCGGTGCCTCGTGCACCTCCAGGCCGACGCCGTGGCCGAGCCCGTGCGAGAACTCCTCGCCGTGCCCACCCTGCTCGATGACGCGGCGGGCGGCCAGGTCGACGTCGGCGACCTCCTGCCCGGCCAGCGACGCCTCCAGCCCGGTCTGCTGCGCCCGGCGGACCAGCTCGTAGAGGTCGGCCTGCCAGTCCGCGGGGCGGCCGAGCACGACGGTGCGGGTCATGTCCGAGTGGTACCCGTCCACGGTCGCGCCGAAATCCAGTTTCACGAAGTCGCCGGTGTGCAGCGGGCGGCCGGTGGGCCGGTGGTGCGGGATCGCGGAGTTCGGCCCGGCGGCGACGATCGACTCGAACGACGGCCCGGACGAGCCGTGGTCGAGCATGCGGTTCTCCAGGTCGCGGGCGACCTCCAGCTCGGTGCGGCCGGGCCGGATGCCGCCGTGTTCCAGCAGGCTCGCCAGCGCCCGGTCGGCGGCCGCGCACGCCATGCGCAGCGCCTCGATCTCGGTCTCGTCCTTGATCAGCCGCAGCTGTTCGACCAGACCGGGCGCGCGGGTCAGCTCGATACCGTCCGCGACGCGGGTGAGCTCGTGGTGGGCCTCGACGCTGACGTGCTGACTCTCGAAGCCGGTGCGCCGGTGGGCGGCCGCGTCCCCGGCGGCGCGCGCGAGCAGGGCGGCGGCGCTCTCCCGCTCGATGACCCGCTCCAGGTCGGGCACCTCGGCCGCGGCCTGGGTGGTGTAGCGCCCGTCGGTGCAGAACAACGTGCGGCTCTCGCCGTCGCCGTGGACCAGCAGGGCGGCGTTGGAGCCGGTGAAGCCGGTCAGGTAGCGGACGTTGAGCAGGTCGGTGACGAGCAACGCGTCGACGCCGGACTCGTTGAGCACGGTGCGCAGGGCGTCGCGCCGCGAGGCGTGGAGGTCAGGCACAGTGGCAGCTTAGTGCGGTGCGACGATGGGTGGATGGGTATGCGGTCCTGGCTGGTACGGGGTCTCGGCATGGCGGTGCTGCACGCGATCGCCGAAGTCGCGCTCGCCAAGGCGACGGTGTACGACCCGACGGGCCTGACCACGGCCCGGATCGCCGTGATCGCGCTGCTGGTGGGCGCCGCGGCGCTGTGGAGCGCGCTGGACGCGTGGCTGCGCCGGGAGGACGCCGGGCGCACCTGGTTCATCGCGTCGCTGGTGGCCGGGCCGGTGTCCGGGGTGCTGTACGTGATCGGCCGCGGGATCTTCGTCGACCGGACCGGCGCGGAGGAGCTGTGGCCCGCGATCTCCGGTGGGGCCGCGTTCACCGCGCTGCTGGTCCTGGTGCCCGCCGGGCTGGGCCTGTTCGTCGGCGGGCGGCTCAAGCGCCCCGCGGAGGCCGAGCCGTCCAAGCGCCCGCGTCCCAGCCCGCGTCCCCGGCCCGCCGGGGACTGATCTAGCCGAGCGCGGGGCCGGCCGGGTAGCCGCGCCACTGCGCCGGGGTCACGTCCTCGGTCGACGAGCCGTTGGCGATCACCGCTTCCGCGCGGCGCACCGGGTAGAGGCGGCCGTCGTCGAGCAGGAAGCCCACCCCCAGCCCGGTGGCCTGCAGCGCGCGGGTGCCGGACTCCAGCCGCGCCGCGACCGGGAACTGGTTCAGCACGTCCAGCCGCGTGTCGAGCACGTGCCCGGCCAGTTCCTGCGCCACCGAGCGGCGGTCGATCCGCACGACCTGGCCCGACACGACGAGGTCCATGGTCCGCACCGGCGAGGGCATGGCGAAGCCGTCCAGCACCGTCAGCGCGCGCTGCGGGTCGGCGCACGCGTTGACGCCGACGATGTCCAGCCCGAAGCGCCGCAGGTCGGTGGGCGCGCCCGCCTCGCCGGTCACGGTCGCGCGCACGACGTCCAGCGGCACCCGTCCGCACGGGTCCTTCGCCGACACCGGCGCGTGCCCGTCCGGCCGCCGGACCAGGCCCGGCCCCTCCCGCCACACGCCGGGGATCAGCAGCGGCTGGAACGGGGCGCGCAGGAAGTCGCGGTCCCAGAACGTGATGGTGGTGCCGTCGGCGGTCTCGTGCGCGATCGCCCACGCGTTCAGCGCGTCGATCCACATCAGGTCCGCGCTGAATGCGTCGACCAGCGACTTGGTGCGCGGCGCGTTCGTGCCGGCGACCGCGGCGAACCCGGCCTCCCCCAGCGCTTCCACGCCGCTGCCGAACGCCGGGTCCTTCGACCGCAGCACGAACTGGCCCGCGCCGTTCCAGCCGGCGGCGAGGCCGGTGGTGTCGGTGAACATCAGGTAGAACCAGCCGTCGAGGTACACCGCGGCGGGCTGGCCCGCGCCGTAGAGGTTTTCGCGATGGGTGTCGTGGGCGGGGTCGACGATGGGTCTGCCACCGTTCGCGCGCTGCCAGGTGATCCCGTCGGTGCTGGTCGCGAGGCCGATGGAGTTGCCGAGCGCGTGGTCGCCCGCCGCGCCGGTGTAGTACTGGTAGTAGGTCCCGTCGACGCGGATCACCGACGGGTCGCAGGCGTGCACGCCGTCGAACTGGCCGGGGTTGCCGGACAGCACGGCGGGCGGCACGGATCCGCCGGGGCCGGTGAACGGCCCGTCCAGCGAGGCGGACTCGGCGTAGAGGATGTCGTCGCCGGGCGGCGGCGAACCGGGGTACTGGCTGCACCACCACATCCGGTTGGTGGGGCCGTCGGCCATCAGCGTGGGGCCGTAGTTGTAGGGCGCGCCGGGGCCGCCGGCCGCGACGACGCCGGCGCTTTCGCGCGGCGAGTCGGTCTTGAGCTGGACCTCGGCGGGCGTGGCGGTGGTGGTCTCCGGCTGGGCGCCGCCGATGACGCCCTTCCCGGCGCCCTCGGCCTGTGGCGGCACACTGCCGGTGCACCCGGCCAGTGCGGAGACGGCCAGCACCGCGGCCAGCATCCCGCCGAGCACCCTGCGTCTGCCCACCCGTCGTCCTTCCGTTTCCGCCAGCAAGCTCAGTGTAGAGACTGATTAACCCGGTCGAGTGACACGCGGGGATTCGGCGACGAGCTCGATTTCGAAGCCGTCGGCGTTCTCCAGATACGCCGCGTGATGATCAGGGCCGCCGGTGTGCGGGTAGCGGTCGGCGAACAGCGGGCGCCAGCCGTGCGCGAGCGCGGCTTCCGCGAGCTGGTCCACGCGCTCGGGCGAGCCGGCGTGCAGCGCCAGGTGGCTCAGGCCCGGCGCGCGCCGGGCCTGAACCGTCGCGCCGGTCAGTGCCGGGGACTGCTGGACGACGAGGTACCCCGCGCCGAGTTTCCAGCTGACGCCGTCGCGCCGGCGCTGGTGTTCCTGCCAGCCGAGTTCGGTGAGCAGCCAGCCGAAGCTCTCCTCGGCGCGCTCGAGGTCGGGCACCCACAGTTCGACGTGGTGCCACTGCCCGAGGGCGGTGGGCAGCGCGACGAGCACGCGGTGCGGCCCGCCGTAGTGCTCGCCACCGCCGACGTCGGTGAAACCGAGGCGGCGCACCAGTTTCCGGCTGGCCACATTGGACTCGTGGACGAGCGCCCACACGGCGGGCAGCCCGAGCGCGGTGAAGGCGTGGCGCAGCAGCGCGGCCGCCGCCTCGGTCGCCAGTCCCTGGCCGCCGTGGGCGGGGTCGAGGAAGTACCCGATCTCCACGAGGTCGCCGGACAGCTCGGCCGAGGGCCGCAGGTGCGCCAGCCCGATGACGACGCCGTCGCGCTCGACGACCCAGTGGCCCGTGCCGTCCGGCCCGGTGTAGGCGAGGCGCCGCTCGACCGAGGCCCGGCACTGGTCCGGGTCGCTGAGGTCGGCGGCGAGGAAGCGGCTCGTGTCCGGGTCGGCGAAGACCCGGACGATCGCTTCGGTGTCGGTGGGTTCGAGGCCTCGCAGGCGCAGCCGGGCGGTTCTGAGGTCGGGGACGGTCATCCGGCGTTGGCGGCGAGCCAGCGCAGCGCGAGCGGGTAGCCGTCGACACCGAGCCCGGCGATGACGGCCGTGGCGATGTCGGAGAGCACGCTGTGGTGGCGGAACGCCTCGCGCTTGTGCACGTTGGAGATGTGCAGCTCGATCAGCGGCGCGGCGAGCTGCGCGGCCGCGTCCCGCACGGCGATCGAGTAGTGGGTCCAGGCGCCCGCGTTGAGCACCACGGGGTTGCCACCGTCGGCGGCTTCGTGCAGCCAGCCGACCATCTCGCCCTCGTGGTCGGTCTGCCTGAGCTCGACGTCGATGCCCAGTTCGCCGCCGGTCTTGACGCACAGCTCCGCGAGGTCGGCGTGGGTGGTCGAGCCGTAGACGGCGGGCTCCCGCTTCCCGAGGCGGCCGAGGTTGGGGCCGTTGAGCACGAAGACCTTCACAGCAGCACGCTCCCACCGTCGGACTGGCGCGGGCCGGCGACCGCCGAGTACGCCGCGGCCAGCAGGGCCGGGTCGGGGCCTTCGAGCCGCCCCGGTTTGGCCAGGCCGTCGAGGACGACGAAGCGAAGGACGCCGGACCGGGTTTTCTTGTCCTTGCGCATGGAGTCGATCAGCTGCGGCAGGGCGTCCGGGTCGTACTTGGTCGGCAGGCCGAGCAGTTCGAGGATGCGGGCGTGCCGTTCGGCGGTCTCGTCGTCGAGGCGTCCCGCCAGTCGGGCCAGCTCGGCGGCGAACACCAGGCCGACGCTGACCGCCGCGCCGTGGCGCCAGCGGTAGCGCTCGCGGCGCTCGATGGCGTGCCCGAGGGTGTGCCCGTAGTTGAGGATTTCGCGCAGGTCGGACTCGCGCAGGTCGGCGGCGACGACGTCGGCCTTGACCTGGATCGAGCGGCGCACCAGCTCGCCGAGCACGTCGCCGGCAGGGTCCGTCGCCGCCTCGGGGTCGGCTTCGATGAGCTCGAGGATGCGCGGGTCGGCGATGAAGCCGGCCTTGACGACCTCGGCCATGCCGGCGATCAGTTCGTTGCGCGGCAGGGTTTCCAGGGTGGCGAGGTCGACCAGGACGGCGCTGGGCTCGTGGAACACGCCGACGAGGTTCTTGCCCGCGTCGGTGTTGATGCCGGTCTTGCCGCCGACGGCGGCGTCGACCATGCCGAGCAGCGTGCTGGGCACGTTGACCAGCCGGACGCCGCGCATCCAGGTGCCCGCGACGAACCCGGCGAGGTCGGTGACCGCTCCCCCGCCGAGGCCGATGACGACGCCCTGGCGGTCCAGGCCGATGCGGCCGAGGACCTCCCAGCAGAACCCGGCGACGGACAGCGCCTTGCCGTCCTCGGCGTCGGGGATCTCGACGCGGTGGGCGTCCAGCCCGGCGGCGTTGAGTTCGTCGCGCACGGCTTCGGCCGTGGTGGTGAGCGTGGGCTGGTGGATGATCGCCACGCTGGAGGCGCCCTTGACGGCTTCGGTGAGTTCGCCGAGCAGGCCGCGGCCGACGACGACCGGGTAGGGCCGGGCGGTGCGGACCTCGATCCGGACCGGGTCGGTCACTGCGTCTCCTCCAGGGCTAGTTCGCGGGCGATGGCGTCGACGATCTCGGCCGGGGTGCGGTCGTCGGTGGCCACCTCGATGGTGGCGACCGCGCGGTAGACCGGCAGCCGCGCTTCGAGCAGCGAGCGGTAGGTGGCGCGCGGGTTGACCCCGGCGAGCAGCGGGCGGGCGGTGGACAGGCCGACGCGCTGCACGCCCGCGGCGAAGCCGACGTTGAGGAAGACCACCGGGTGGCCCACCAGGCGCTTCTGGGTGCCCTCGGCGAGGACCGCGCCGCCGCCGACGGAGAGCACCCCGTCGTGCTCGGCGAGCGCTTCGGCGATCACTTCCTCTTCGAGCGCGCGGAAGGCCGGCTCGCCGTCGTCGGCGAAGATCTCCGCGATGGGACGGCCGGCGCGGGCGACGATGTCGTCGTCGCTGTCGCGGAACGGCACGCCGAGGCGCTGCGCGAGCAGCGGCCCGACTGTGCTCTTGCCGGACCCGGGCGGGCCCGCGATCACGATGCAGGGAGGTTGGCCCACCGTTCCTCCAGTGCCGCGAGGTAGGACTCGGCGTTGCGCTTGGTCTCGGCCAGCGAGTCGCCGCCGAACTTCTCCAGTGCCGCGTCGGCGAGCACGAGCGCCACGACGGACTCCAGGACGACCCCGGCGCGCGGCACCGCGCACACGTCGGAGCGCTGGTGGATCGCGACGGCGGGCTCCCCGGTGACGACGTCCACAGTGGACAGCGCGCGCGGGACGGTGGAGATCGGCTTCATCGCGACGCGCACGCGGACCGGTTCGCCGTTGGTGATGCCGCCTTCGAGGCCGCCGGCGCGGTTGGACCGGCGGGTGACGCCGACCGGGCCGGTGCCGCGGTCGATCTCGTCGTGGGCCTTGCTGCCCCAGCGGCGGGCGGTGGTGAAGCCGTCGCCGACCTCGACGCCCTTCATGGCCTGGACGCCCATGAGCGCGCCGGCGAGGCGCGCGTCGAGGCGGCGGTCCCAGTGGACGTGGGAGCCGAGCCCTGGTGGCAGCCCGTAGGCGATGACCTCGATGACGCCGCCGACGGTGTCACCGGCCTGGCGGACGGCGTCGACCTCGGCGATCATCGCGTCGGTGGCTTCCTGGCCGAACGCGCGGACCGGTGACTCGTCGACCGCGGCGAGGTCGGCGGGCCCGGGCAGCGGCCCCTCGGGCGCGACGGCCCCGCCGATGGAGACGACGTGGCTCACGATTTCCGCGCCGAGCAGTTGGCGGAGGAAGTTCCGGGCGACGGTGCCCAGTGCCGTGCGGGAGGCCGTCTCGCGGGCGCTGGCGCGCTCCAGCACCGGGCGGGCCTCGTCGAAGCCGTACTTCTGCATGCCGGGCAGGTCGGCGTGGCCCGGGCGGGGGCGGGTGAGCGGCTCGTTGCGGGCGAGGCCCTCGAGCTCGGCCGGGTCCACCGGGTCGGCCGACATGACCTTCTCCCACTTGGGCCACTCGGCGTTCTCGATGTGCACCGCGACCGGTCCGCCCTGGGTGACGCCGTGCCGGACGCCGCCGAGGAACTCGATGTGGTCGGTCTCGAAGCCCATGCGGGGGCTGCGGCCGAACCCGAGCCGCCTGCGGGCGAGCTGCTCGCTCACGTCGGCGGTGGTGACCTCGACCCCGGCCACCATCCCTTCGAGCACGGCCGCGAGGGCCGGACCGTGCGATTCACCAGCGGTTATCCAGCGCAGTACCACCAGACGATCCTGTCATGGCGGTCGTCGCCCGGTTCAGGCGGCTCCGGCGGGCGGGGACTCACCCGCGAGCGGCGCCCGCGGGGGCGGGGTTGATGTGGTCCGCCCACTGGTCACGACGGTGTGTCCAGGGTGGCGCGGCGGTGAGCCCAGGGTGGCGCGGCTGGTGTCCGGCATGGCGCGCCGGCTGGCAGCTGCCGGCCTTCGCGCTCGCCCCGCTCCACCCGGCGGCTGGTCCGCGAACGGCGCCCGCAGGGGCGCGGTTGACATGGCCCACCCGCCGGTCGGGCCAGCGTGCCCAAGCAGGCGCGCCAGCCGACAGGCTGCCGGCCTTCGCGCTCGCCCGGCTCCACCCGGCGGCTGACCCACGAGCGGCGCCCGCAGGGGGCGGGGCTGACATGGCCCACCCGCCGGTCACGCCTGCGCGCCCAAGCTCGCGCGCCGACCGGCAGCTACCCGCCTTCGCGTTCGCCCCGCCCCACCCGGCGGCTGACCCACGAGCGGCGCCCGCAGGGGGCGGGGCTGACATGGCCCACCCGCCGGTCACGCCTGCGCGCCCAAGCTCGCGCGCCGACCGGCAGCTACCCGCCTTCGCGTTCGCCCCGCCCCACCCGGCGGCTGACCCACGAGCGGCGCCCGCAGGGGGCGGGGCTGACATGGCCCACCCGCCGGTCACGCCTGCGCGCCCAAGCTAGCGCGCCGACCTTCGCGGTCGCCCGGCTCCGCGGGGCGGTTGCCCGCGTGAGCGGCAGGCGCGCCTGACTCCCGCCTTCTCCGAGGAGCACGACATGCCCGCTGCCGATGGCACCGGCCTCCCCCGTGCTCATCCCGGGCGGATCAGGACCAGCGCGGTGGCCGCCGCCAGCAGGCCGGGTCCGTGCGGCACCCCGTTCCGCCAGCGGCGGGTCGCGGCCAGGACGGCTGTGACGAACGCGGCCAGCACGGTTGCCACCGGCAACGCGGCCCAGCCCACGGAGCCGAGCGCCGCGCCGAGGGCGCCTGCCAGCTTGACGTCACCGGCGCCCATGGCGTGCGGCGCGACGAGGTGGATCACCAGGTGCGCGCCCCCGAACACGGCGGCCGCTCCGAGGGCCTTCGCCGGATCCGGCGCCACCGCGACGAGGAGCGGGTACGCGGGCAGCGTGAGCACGTCCGGCAGCCGCCGGTGGCGCAGATCCGCCGCGATCAACGGCACGGCGAGCGCGGCCAGCACGAACGCCGTCCACGCGGGCGCCAGGACGGCGAGCCCCGCCCAGGCCGCGCCGGTGCCGAGCGCCACCACGACGGCCGGCACCGGAGCATCCGCTCTCCGTAGCAGGCCCACCGTCCCGGCGCCCACTGTCGTTCCGGCGGCGCCGACCGCCGCCACGATTCCCCAGTTCACGAACCCAGACTGCGCCGCAAGCGGCGAAATGCCAAATCACGGCGCGCACGAAATTCCCACTCGCACGGCTTCCTTTGTGCGAGTGGTCATTTCGTGGCACACGAGACGTCCCGCTCGCGAACGCACGAGAAGCCCACTCGCCTGGCCGGATAAGGCGCGGTGACACGAGTGACCCTCTCGTGCGGATGTTTGCCCGCATGAGAGGGCAGGTCATCATCGCGCGAGGTTCCCACTCGCCCAGGGGCGACATGTCCTGACGTGAGAGATTTGAGGCTGCGGCTGGAATTTGGGAACGTGACGTGGGAGATTGAAGTGCGACAGGAAGCCGAGCCGCGGCAAGAAAGGAGGCGCAGCAGGACATTCAAGGAGTGTCGGTAAATTGAGGTGCGGAAAAAAATGGGGCAGGGTGGAATTCAAGCGCGACGGAACCTTCAGGGGGCCGGAACCCTCAAGCGCGGCAGGGAGCTACGAGACACGATAGGAATCGACGCGCAACGGGAGAGTCAGGCACAGGCATGGAGATCCGCGAGCGTGGCGCACCACCTGACTCCCCTCACGGGTGCCACCGCAGCAGCGGCACCCCGCTCGTCGTCCGGATCTCCAGCGCCTTGATCTCCTCCGGCGGCAGGTCCGTGCCGACCGAGATGCGGGCGTCCCGGTCGGGGGTGGCGTTCCACGTCGCCAGTGGGGCCTCCGTTCCGTCCGACCGGATGGCCACCAGCAGGTACCCCGCGCCCTCGTAGGCGCCCCGGTAGCTGCACGACATGTCGACCCGGCTGCCGCCGCCGGACACCGACGCCACCGCGGCCGTCGCCTGGACCGGGTACGCCCCCAGCGGGGTCATGGCCGTCCCGCCACCGCCGTCGGACTGGGGCACGAACATCGCCGCCAGCACCGCCGCCGCCGCGGCCACCGCCACCCCGAACGTCGTCAGCACCCGCCGCCGCCGGGCGCGGCGCACTCCGCGCAGCAACGCCGGCAACAACCGGTCCGGTGGCGGCTCCCCCTCGACCATGTCCGGCGTCACCTGCGACAACAGCCCAGGCAGGCCGGCCAGTTCGGCCACCGCCGCGGAACACTGCGCACAGCCGCGCAGGTGCTCCTCGTATGCCGCACGGTCCTCCGGGGACAGGGCGCCCAGCACGTACGCCGCGTCGTAGGTCACGAACTCGTCGGGCTCGGTCACCGGGTCACCCCCTTCTCCTCCAGCGCGAGCTTCAACGCCCGCAGCGCGTAGTGCGTCCGGGACTTCACGGTCCCGGCGGAAATCCCCAGCCGCGCGGCCGCGTCGGCGACCGAGAAGCCCTGGAAGTAACACAGCAGCAGCACCTCGCGGTGCGCCGCGGACAACTCCTTCAACGCCTCCGCCACCAGCCAGCCCTGCAACGCCCGGTCGGTGTCGTCCGGCGTGACCAGCTCGGGCGGCGAATCGGTGGTCACCTCGGAGCGGTGCGCGGCCGACCGCCAGTCGTCGATCGCGATCCGCCGCGCCACCGTGAACAGCCACGCCCGCGCCGAGCCCTGTGTCTGGTCCAGCACCCGCGGGTGCTTCCACGCCCGCAGCAGCGTCTCCTGCACCACGTCCTCGGCGCGGGCCCGGTCACCGCCGGTCAGCCGCAGCGCGTAGGACCAGAGCGCGGCCGCGTGGTCGTCGTGCAGCGCCCGCATCAACTGGTCTTCCGCGCCGTCGGTCACGCGAGCACGCCCTGCTTCCGCCGCACCCGCTGCGCGAACAGCAACGCCACCCCGAACACGACGCACCCGGCCTCCGTGACGACCCCCCACGTCTCGGCGGACGTGGCGAACTGCTCCCGCACCCCGAACAACCCGCCGGGTGTCAGCGAAATCAGGTACGCGCCCAGGGTGACCGCGCCGAACCCGATCGCGGCCAGCACCGGCAGCCAGTGGCGCCAGAACAGCACGGCCACCGCGATGACCACCCCGGCGACCACGTTGACCAGGAACAACGGCCCGATCGTCTCGATCTCGTCGAAGCCCTCGTTGGCCCACAGGTCCCAGTGCACCCACGCCGACCCGAGCAGTCCGAGGACCACCAGGATCCGCAACAGCCACGCGACCATGACCCGACCTCCTCCACCGGCGATCCTTGCACCCGTTCACCACGGGGCGGAACGCCATCGGGTTCAATCGGCCGCCGGATTGAACCGAGCGGGGGCCGCGACCGTGTCACGGGGCATGACTGCTCACTCACCCACCCGCCGCACCGTCCTGACGACCGGGGTCGCCGTGGCAGGCGCCGCCGCGGGCACCGTGGTCCTGGCCGCCTGCGGCAGCGACAGCGGCACGTCCGGAAGCAGCCAGAACACCGGCTCGGCCACGGCCGCCCCGTCCGGCACCACCGTCGCGGCGCTGAACGACGTCCCGGTCGGCCAGGCGAAGTCCGTCACGGTCGACGGCAAGCCCGCGATCCTGGCCCGGCCCACCGAGACCACCGCCGCCTGCTTCAGCGCCGTGTGCCCGCACCAGGGCGCGACGGTGGCTCCCGAGGGCGACGCCATCAAGTGCCCGCTGCACGGCTCGCAGTTCGACACCCTCACCGGCGCGCTGGAGAAGGGCCCCGCGGACACCGGCCTCACGCCCATCCCGGTCAAGGTCGAGGGCCAGAACGTCGTGACCGCCTAAGGGGCAGCCGCCGCCCACCCCGCGGGCGGCAGAGCGCCGACCGCGCGCGAGCGGCGCTAATCCCAGGTGAAGAGCTGCTCGCCGGCGTCGATGGGGCGGCCGGTGAGCACTCCGGACAGTGCCTCGGCGTCCGCGTCGAGCGCCACCACCGGCACCACCGGTGAGTACCCCGCCGCGGCGACCGCGTCCGGGTCCCAGCTGATCAGCGGCTGCCCGGCGCGCACCGATTCGCCCTTGACGACGTGCAGCGTGAAACCCTCGCCCTTCTGCTGCACCGTGTCGATGCCCAGGTGCACCAGCACGCCCTGACCACCCGCGGTGGCGACGACGAACGCGTGCGGGTGCAGCGTCACCACCGTCCCGTCGACCGGGCTGAGCGCGTCCTGCCGCCCGCCCGCGGGCAGCACCGCGACCCCGGGGCCGACCATCGACTGCGCGAACACCGGGTCCGGCACCTCGGACATGGGCGTGACCCGGCCCGGCACCGGGCTCAGCACGGTCACGCTCACATCAGGTCCTGGATGTCGCTCGCGATCGTGTCCGCCTCCGGGCCGACGACGACCTGCACCACCGACCCCATCTTCATCACGCCGTGCGCGCCTGCCGCCTTCAGCGCGGCCTCGTCCACCAGCGACCCGTCCTCGAGCTCGCACCGCAGCCGCGTGATGCAGCCTTCGATCTCGACGACGTTGTCCGCGCCGCCCAGTGCCGCGAGGATCTTTTCCGGCCTGTCGTCCGCCACGGCGGCCTCCTTCTCTGCTTGCCGAACACGAACCCGTAACGGTGGTTGACACCTGCCCGGGTAGCGGAGCATTCTGCCCCATCAAGAAATGGTCTAGACCGGAACGTACCAATTCCAGGCCGCCGGTGCGACCCCGGAAACCAACCCGAAACCTGGAGGTGGCATGGCGCAGACCGCGACCACCGCCGACCGCGTGGTGGACGGGCCGACGCCGAAACACGCGCAGCTGCGCGAGATCCTGCGGCGCTCGATCGAGCGCGAGCTGCCGCCGGGGTCGCCGATCCCGTCGGAGCGCGAGCTGGCCGAGCGCTACCGGGTGTCCCGGCTGACGGTCCGCTCCGCGATCGGCAAGCTCGTCGAGGAAGGCCTGCTCACCAGGGCCCGCGGGAAGGGCACCTTCACCGCGACCCGGCGCATGGAGCTGCAGCTGTACCTGATGTCGTTCACCGACGACATGCGCCGCCGCGGGCTGACGCCGGCCACCGAGCTGCTGCACTGCGCGCTGGAGACCCCGCCCGCGGAGACCGCGGGCGCGCTGGGGCTGGGCGTGCGTGAGCAGGCGTACCGTCTGGTGCGCCGTCGCCGCGCGGACGGCACCCCGCTGGCCGTCGAGCGCGGCTGGTACCACCCCGGCCGCGTGCCCGGGCTGCCGGATCTGGACCTGACCTCCTCGCTGTACGAGCAACTCGCGCAGCGCTACGACCTCCGCTTGGACCACGCCCGCCAGACGGTGTGGTCGGAAGCGGCGGACCGGGAGACGGCGCGGCTGCTCGGCATCCGCGCCGGCGACCCGCTCCTGGTCTTCCGCCGGGTCTCCAGCGCGTCCGGAGTCCCCGTGGAGGACATGACCTCGTGGTACCGGGGCGACCGGTACGAGGTGTCCATGCAACTCGATCGCACAGTCCCCGCCGAACACGGAGGTAACCCGTGAGCGCCACCGTCGCAGATGGAACCAAGGGCAAAGGGAGGGGGATGGCGGGGCTGCAGCGCTTCGGCCGCAGCCTCATGCTCCCCATCGCCACCCTGCCCGCCGCAGGCCTGCTGAGCCGTCTCGGGCAGGACGACCTGCTCGGCAAGGACGGTCTCGGCTGGGACAAGGTCGCCGCCGTGCTCGCCGCGGCGGGCGGTGGCCTGTTCGACTGGCTGCCGCTGCTGTTCGCGGTCGGCATCGCCGTCGGCTTCGCGCGCAAGGGCGACGGCTCCACCGGTGTCGCCGCCGCCGTCGGGTTCGTGGTGTTCAACAAGGTCGTGCAGGTGTTCGCGCCGATCAGCGACCTGGAGGGCTTCAAGGAGGGCTGGTACCTGCAGCCCATCAAGTGGCCCTACAGCGTGCTGGGCGGCATCGTGGTCGGCCTGGTCACCGCCGTGCTGTGGCAGCGTTTCCACCGCGTGAAGCTGCCGCCGTACCTGGCGTTCTTCGGCGGCCGCCGGTTCGTGCCGATCATCAACTCCGTGGTGCTGCTGCTGATCGGTGTCGTGTTCGGCCTGATCTTCCCGGCCGTGGACAACGCGATGCAGTGGCTCGGTGACGCGGTGACCGGCAACGACGTCGCCGGCGGCGGGATCTACGGCCTGCTCAACCGCCTGCTGCTGCCGATCGGCCTGCACCAGCTGATCAACGTGCCGGTGTGGTTCATCTTCGACGGCGGCGACATCACCAACTTCTTCAACGGCGACTCCAACGCCGGCGCGTTCACCACCGGCTTCTTCCCGATCTTCATGTTCGCGCTGCCCGCCGCCGCGCTGGCGATCTGGCAGACGGCGCGGCCGGGTCAGCGCAAGGTCGTCGGCGGCATCATGATCGCCGGTGCGGTCACCTCGTTCCTGACCGGCGTGACCGAGCCGATCGAATTCGCGTTCATGTTCGTCGCATGGCCGCTGTACCTGATCCACGCGGTGCTGACCGGCCTGTCACTGGCCATCTGCAACGCCCTGGACATCCACCTCGGGTTCTCGTTCTCGGCGGGGTTCATCGACTTCGCGCTCAACTCGTCGGCGCCCGCGGCGAACCGGGCGTGGCTGCTGATCCCGATCGGCCTGGTGTACGCGATGATCTACTACTTCCTGTTCCGGTGGGTGATCACGAAGTGGAACCTGCGCACGCCGGGCCGGGAGGACGACGCCGAGCAGCCGGCCGCCGACGCCGCCACGCCCAGCAAGTGAGGGAAGGTCGAACATGCCGCAACGACGTGTGACGGTCGCCAGCAAGGTGGGCCTGCACGCCCGGCCCGCCGCACTGGTCGCGAAGACCGCGGCCGCGCAGGCGGTGCCGGTGACGATCGCCAAGGACGGCGGCGACCCGGTGCCCGCCGGGAGCCTGCTCAGCCTGATGACCCTGGCGGCCGGCCACGGTGACGAGGTGGTCATCGCCGCCGAGGGCGACGGCGCGGAGGCCGCGGTCGACGCGGTCGCCGAACTGGTCGCCAGCGACCTCGACGCCTGATCCGACGGCGGCTGTCCCCGGCGCGGGACAGCCGCCGTTTAGGCTTTGCGGTATGCGGAGCCTGGAGCGGATCGATCAGTGGCCTGCCCCGCACGCGGCGGCGGCCGTGGTGCGGGCGGACGGAACGGTGGCGGGCAGCCACGGCGACACCGGGCGCACGTTCCGGCTGGCCTCGGTGACCAAGCTGCTCACCGCGTACGCGGCGCTGATCGCGGTCGAGGAGGGCGTGGTCGAGCTGGACACGCCGGCCGGGCCGGAGGGTTCGACGATCCGGCACCTGCTCGCGCACACCGCGGGCCTCGGCTTCGACTCCGACCGGGTGATGGCCCAGCCGGGCACGCGGCGCATGTACTCCAACGCCGGTTTCCAGGTCCTCGGCGACGCGCTGGCCGAGCACTCGGGCATCCCGTTCGCCGGGTACCTGTCCGAGGCGGTGCTGGCCCCGTTGGGCATGACGTCGACCCGGCTGGAGGGCTCCCCCGGCGCCGGCGGGGTGTCGTCGGTCGATGACCTGGTGCGCTTCGCGGCCGAGTTGCAGGCGCCGAAGCTGCTCGACCCGGCGACCCTGCGCGCGGCCACGTCGGTCGCGTTCCCCGGGCTGAACGGCGTGCTGCCCGGGCTCGGGCACCAGAAGCCCAACGACTGGGGGCTGGGCTTCGAAATCCGCGACTCGAAGAGTCCACACTGGACGGGTGCGGACAGCTCGCCGCGGACCTTCGGGCACTTCGGGCAGTCCGGCACGTTCCTGTGGGTGGACCCGGACGCGGGCGCCGCGTGCGTCGTGTTGACGGACCTGGACTTCGGCCCGTGGGCGATCGAGGCGTGGCCCCCGTTCACCGACGCCGTGCTGGCTGAACTCCGCGCCTGACCCCCGCACCCAGGGGGCCGCAACGGGCACTTCGTTGCTCGGAAGGGCAATCACCTTGCCCGGAAGGGCAAACACACCGGTGGGGCGGCGAGTTCGCCGCCGCGCGCGGCGTGTTGGCCGCTCGGGGCGGGGTGTTCGCCGCTGCGGGTGGCGAGTTCGCCGCTGCGGGTGGCGAGTTCGCCGCTGCGGGTGGCGAGTTCGCCGCTGCGGGTGGCGAGTTCGCCGCTGCGGGCGGCGAGTTCGCCGCTGCGGGCGGCAAGTTGGCTGCCGCGGGTGATGTGTTGGCCGCGGGGACGAGCGAGTGCCCGCCCGGAGGCGGGATGTTTGCCCCGCGAGTGTTGTGTTTGGCGGCGGGGCGGCGTGTTTGCCGCCAGGCGCGGCGTGTTTGCTGCCGGGCGCGAGTTGCCGACGCGGGTGATGTGTTGGCCGCTGGGGACGCCAGTTCGCCCCTGCGGACGGCGAGTTCGCCGCCGCGGACGGCGACTTTGCCGCTGCGGGTGGCGTGTTTGGCGCTGCGGTTGATGTTTGCCGCCGTGGGCGGGCGGCTGATCGTCGTAGGCCATCTGGGGTGTTTTTCCGCCGATGCCACCGGATTGGCGACTTTCGTCGGGTTCTCCGCGCGCTAACTTCTGCCTGTCGCGCACATCGTCGGGCGCGAATACCTCACCCCTGCGGAGGTTTATTCGTCATGCGCATTTTCCGGTGGATATCCGCAATCACCGCCGCGGCCGGGATAGCCGTTGGCGGCGCCGCTCCCGCGGTCGCCGCGGGACCGGCCGTCGAACCGTTCATCATCGGCGGCAGCACCGTCTCGAGCGCGCCGTGGGCGGCGGCCGTGTTCGTGAACGGTCAGTTCAACTGCTCGGGCACCATCATCGCGTCGCGGTGGGTGCTCACCGCGAAGCATTGCCTCGGCTCGAGCATGACCGTGCGCGTGGGCAGCGTGTACCGCTCCTCCGGCGGCGTCACCGCGACCGTCACCAGGCAGGTCGCCAACCCTAGCACCGACTTCGCTCTGCTCCAGCTCGGCACCTCGGTCAGCACCACCTACGCCAGGCTGGCCAGCGCGGATCCGGCGGTCAGCAGCACCAACTCCATCTACGGCTGGGGCCGCACCAGCTACAACGGCTCGGCATCCGAGCAGCTGAAGACCGCGACGGTGCGCAACACCCGCATCGGCGGCAGCTGCACCGACGCCTACGGCGGCCGCGCGATCTGCTCCACCGGCGTGAGCGGCGTGGCCTGGAAGGGCGATTCCGGCGGCCCCCAAATGGCCAACGGCGTTCAGGTGGGTGTGGCGTCCATGGCGGACGGCAGTTCTTCGCAGATCTACGGCAGCGTCGCCGCGAACCGGTCCTGGATCAGTCAGACGGCGGGGGTCTGAAATTGCGGAAATCAATCGGGAAAACGCTCCGGCGCGCCATTCTCGCGACCGCCGCGTTCGCCACCGCGCTCACCGCCGCGCTGATCCCGGCGCAGGCCGCGCAGCCGTCCGGTGACACCGTCACCCCGTTCGTCGTCGGCGGCACCAACGCCACCCAGGGCCAGTTCCCGTGGATGGTTCGACTGTCGATGGGCTGCGGCGGCGCGCTCGTCGCACCGCGCGTCGTCCTGACCGCGGCGCACTGCGTCAGCCGGACCGGCACCAACTCCAGCATCACCGCCACCCTCGGCAAGGTGGACCTGCAGGCGAGCGGGGGCCAGTCGATCAAGTCGACCTACGTCTACCGCAGCCCGCAGTACGCCAGCACCGGCGCGCAGGACTGGGCGCTGATCGAACTGGCGTCCGCGGCCTCGGCGCCGACGCTGAAGTTCGCCGCGCCGGGCGACACCTCCCTCAACAGCGGCACGTTCACGATCATGGGCTGGGGCGCCACCGTCGAGGGTGGCGGCCAGTCGCGCTACCTCAAGTACGCGACCGTGCCCTACGTCAGCGACTCCGCCTGCCAGCGGTCCTACGGCAGCGACCTCCAGCCGGCCTACGAACTGTGCGCCGGCTACCCGGAGGGCGGCACCGACACCTGCCAGGGCGACTCGGGCGGCCCGATGGTCAAGCAGAACGCGGCGGGCGAGTGGGTCGAGGTCGGCATCGTGAGCTGGGGCGAAGGCTGCGCCCGGCCGGACTACCCGGGCGTCTACGCCGAGGTGCAGTCCTTCTCCGCCAACATCAGCAACCGGATCAGCTCCAGCGGCACGATCGTCCGCTGAGCCGCCGGGGGCGCCTCCCGCCCGGGGAGGCGCCCCCGGTCACAGCGTCATGACCCGGACCGGGTTCCCGTCCCGCCACGCGGCGATGTCCTCGACCGCGTCGCGGTAGAAGATCTCGTACACCTCGCGCGTGACGTAGCCGAGGTGCGGGGTCAGCGTGGCGTTGCGCATCGCCCGCAGCGGGTGGTCGGCAGGCAGCGGCTCGATGTCGTAGACGTCCAGCGCGGCACGGATGCGGCGCTCCCGCAACGCGTCGAGCAGCGCCTGCTCGTCGATGATCGGCCCGCGCGAGGTGTTCACCAGCAACGCGCCCGGCTTCATCGCGGCCAACTCGGCCGCGCCGACCAGACCGCGGGTGCGCTTGGACAGCACCAGGTGCACGGACAGGACGTCCGCGCGGGCGAACAGGTCCTCTTTGGACACCGCGGTGACGCCGTGCTCGGCGGCCCGCTCGGCGGTCAGGTTCTGGCTCCAGGCAATGGTTTCCATGCCGAACGCCTGACCGATGCGCGCCACCTGCTGGCCGAGGTTGCCGAGCCCGAGCAGGCCGAGCGTCTTGCCGTGCAGCCCGATGCCCACGGTGGACTGCCACGCGCCGTCCCGCATCGCGGCGAGCTCGGTCTCCAGGTGCCGCTGCGCGGCGAGGACGAGCGCCCAGGTGTGCTCGGCCGTCGGGTGGGGCAGGTAGCCGGTGCCGCAGACCGTGATGCCCAGCCGCTCGGTGGCCTTGAGGTCGATGGCCGCGTTCCGGCGCCCGGTGCTCACCAGGAGCTTGAGGTCGGGCAGCCGCTCCAGCACCTCGGCGGTGAACCGGGTGCGCTCCCGCATCGCGACGACGACCTCCGCGCCGGCCAGCCGCCGGACCAGCTCGTCGTGGTCGCCCACGTACGAGGTGATCACCTCGACCTCGGCTCCCAGCGAATCCCAGTTCGCGAGGCTCCGCGCGACGTCCTGATAGTCGTCCAGCACCACGATCTTCATGGTGCTCACGCTAGTCCAGGGGCAGCGGCAGGATGCCGCCCGTCGCCTGCCGCAGGGCGTCGCGCATCGCCTCGCGCGGCGCGGGCCTGCCGGTGAAGTGCTCGACCTGGCCGAACGCCTGGTGCAGCAGCATGTCCAAGCCGGTGGCGACCCGTCCGGCGGCCGCCTCGGCCAGCGGCGTCGGCCACGGGTGGTAGATCACGTCCAGCACGCACGGGGCGGCGGCCAGCTCGGCCGCGTGCTCCGCGACCGCCGCGGGCGGCACCGTGCTCACCAGCACCGCGCAGTCGGCGGCGAGCTTGCCGAAGTCCGCCGAGGCCCACACGCGCACGTCCGCCTCGACGCCGGCCCGGCCGGCCGCCTCGACGGTCTCCCGCGCCCTGGCCGGGTCGCGGACCACCAGCACCGCGCGCCGGATGCCCAGCTCCGCGAACGCCACGACCGTCGCGGCCGCCGTGCCGCCCGCGCCGAGGACCAGGCCGGTCTCCCCGCCGGTGAACCCGCCGGCGCACCGCAGCGCCCCGGCGACGCCGTCGACGTCCGTGCAGTCGGCCAGCCAGCCGTCCGCGGTCGGCACCAGCGTGTTGGCCGCGCCCGCCGCCACCGCCCGCGGCGTGGCCTCGTTCGCGAAGTCCAGCGCGGCCCGCTTGCCCGGCATGGTCACCGACAGGCCGGCCCACTCCGGGCCGAGCCCGCGCACGAAGCCGGGCAGTCCCGCGGCGTCCATCTCGACGCGCTCGTAGGTCCAGTCGTCCAGCCCGAGCGCGGTGTACGCGGCGGTGTGCAGCACCGGCGACAGCGAGTGCGCCACCGGTTTGCCCAGCACCGCCGCCTTGCGCTCAGTAGGCACCGCGCTGCCTCGCCAGTGTCTTGTTCTGCTCGTGCTCCGGCAGGTCCGACGCGAAGCAGGACAGGCCGTTCTTCTCGCACTTCACGAAGTACACGTACGTGCCCTGCGTCGGCTCCTCGGCCGCCTGGATCGCCTCCGGGCTCGGTGAGGAGATCGGCGTCGGCGGCAGCCCTGGGATCTTGTACGTGTTGTAGGGGCCAGGCCGGTTCCGGTCGTCGTCGGTGGTGGTCACGACCGGCTTGTCCAGCAGGTAGTTCACCGTCGAGTCCAGCTGCAGCCGCATGTTCTGCGCGAGCCGGTTGTAGATGACCTGCCCGATGTTCTCGAAGTCCTGCTTCACGCCCTCGCGCTCGATGAGCGAGGCGACGATCAGCGTCTCGTACGGCGTGCGGCCCTGGAACTTCGACGTCGCGGTCAGCCCGGCGGTCTGGATCCGGGTGGCCGACGTCTTCAGCACGTAGCCGAGCAGCTCTTCGGCGGACCAGCCGGGCTTGACGTCGTAGACGCCGGGCGCGACCAGGCCCTCGATGCGGCGGGCGTCGGTCGACCCGGAGACCACCGGCACCGCCCAGTCCGGCGCGCCGAGCGCCGCCAGGTCGGCCTTGGCCGCGGTGTCGCGCAGCTGCTCCACCGGGATGCAGGTGCTCTGCCCGTTCAGCTGGGCGCACGAGGCTTTCGACAGCAGCGTGAACACGCCGGGCGTGACCGTGCCGTCGGGCTGCGTGATGTCGTCCAGCTGGGTGCCAGCCCGCACCTGCAGCACGCCGACGCGCGACCCGTCCTGGGTCAGCTTCGCCACCGCCGCGGCGCCGGACATCTTCGTCTTCACGACGTAGTAGCCCGGCTGCAGGCTCAGCACCTTCGAGTTGTCCTCGCTGGCCTTGACGAACGCCTTCGCGCTGGCCACCACCCCGGCCCCGGCCAGTTCCTGGCCGATGGCGCCGGTCGAGTCGCCCGCGCTGATCTCGATCAGGACGTCGGACTCGCCGCTGCCCTCGAAGTCGTCGTAGCCGAAGACGGCGTCGATGCCGTACCAGGCGCCGCCGCCGATCAGGGCGAGCACGACGAGCGCGACCAGCCAGCGCAGCGGCTTGCGCTTGCGCCGCGTCTCGACCGGTTCGCCGTCGTCGGGCGGCTCGATGTACTCGGGCTCGGCGCGCTCCTCGTCGGCGTTCTCCGGGTAGTCGTCGTAGTCGTCGTACTCGTAGTCGTCCTCGAGGTGGATGATCTCGGTGGGCGACTCGTCCGGCGGCGGCTGCCGCGGCCGGCGGGGACGCGGCGGCGGGGGCCGCTCGTCGAACAGGTCGAGGCCGTGGTCGGGCGGCGCCGGGCGGCGCGCCGGGGGACGACGCGGCGGCATCGGCGGCTGCGCCGGGGGCGCGGCAGGCGTCGGCGGAGTGGCAGGCGACTGCGGCTCGGGTCGCGCGTGACGCGGCACGCCGGGACGGCGGGCCGGCATCGGCCGGTCGGCGCCGCGCGGCGGGACCTGCGGCGGCGGGGGCACGGGCGGACGGCGGCGCGGCGAGCCGGGGTGCGGCGGGCCGGGGCGCGGTGGCTGCTCGCTGGTCATGCGTCACCCGCCCGCGCGCGGTGGGCGGCCCTGGCGTCGAGCCAGGCCTGCAGGATCTCCACGGCGGCGGCCTGGTCGACCACCGCCCGCTGCTTGCGGCCCTTCACGCCGCGCTGGGACAGCATGCGGGACGCGGTGACCGTGGTGAGGCGCTCGTCGGCGAGCCGCACCGGGACCGGCGCGATCCGGCCGGCGAGGGCGTCGGCGTAGCCGGCGGCGATCTCCGCGGCCGGTCCGTGCCGGTCGGCGAGCGTGCGCGGCAGACCCACGATCACCTCCACCACCTCGTGTTCGGCCACCAGCGCGGCAAGCTGTTCGAGATCGCTGTCGCTGTTCGCATCACGCGACAGGGTAACCAGAGGGCTGGCGAGGATGGGGGCCGGATCGCTCAGCGCCACACCGACCCGGACCGATCCGACATCGACCGCCAGACGCCGGCCTGCCCCGGGATCGTGCTCCCCGGGGCGGTCCGGTTTCCGCGCCGTCACCCTGCCGCGACCGCGCCACGCAGCGCCGTGATGGCCTGCTCGATGCCCGCCGGGTTGCTGCCGCCGCCCTGCGCGAGGTCCGGCTTGCCGCCACCGCGGCCGCCGACGGCCTCGGCGAACGAGGGCACCAGCTTGCCCGCCGCGAAGCCCTTGTCGCGGGCCGCGGCCGTGGTCGCGACCACGAAGCTGAGCTTCTCGCCCTGCGGCGCGAACAACGCGACCACGCCGGGCCGCGAGCCGAGCCGGTTGCGGACCTCCTGGGCCAGCGAGCGCAGCGCGCCCGCGTCGATGTCGCCGTCGACCTTCTCCGCGACGACGGACACGCCCTGGACGTCGGTGGCCTTGTCCGCGAGCGAGCCTGCCGAGCCGAGCACCTGCTGGGTGCGCAGCTGGGCGATCTCCTTCTCCGCGTTGCGCAGGCGGGACAGCACGTCCTCGATGCGGGAGGGCAGCTGCTCGCTGGGCACCTTGAAGGTGTTCGCCAGCTGCGAGACCAGCAGCTGCTCCTTGCGCACGTGCTTGAGCGCGTCGGTGCCGACCAGCGCCTCGACGCGGTGCACGCCGGACCCGATGGAGGAGTCCGAGACCAGCTTGACCAGGCCCAGCTCGCCGATGCGGCCGACGTGCGTGCCACCGCACAGCTCACGCGAGTACTCGCCCATGTCCACGACGCGGACGTTGTCGCCGTACTTCTCGCCGAACAACGCGACCGCGCCCAGCTCCAGCGCCTTGTCCTTGGTCGTGGTGTAGGCCTGCACCTCGACGTCGTTCTGGAGGTAGTCGTTGACCTCCTCCTCGACCTCGGTCAGCACGTCGGTGGAGACCGGGCCGGGGGTGGTGAAGTCGAAGCGCATCCGGCCGGGCGAGTTCAGCGAACCGGCCTGCGCGGCGCGGCGGCCGTACGCGCCGCGGACCGCCGCGTGCACCAGGTGGGTGGCCGAGTGCGAGCGCGCGATCGAGCCGCGGCGCGTCTGGTCGACCGAACCGGTCACCTCGGTGTCCAGGCCGATCTCGCCCGCGATCACCTCGACGCGGTGCACCCACAGGCCGGGCACGATCTTCTGCACGTCGACGACCTTGGCCTCGCCGCCGGAGCCCAGCAGGACGCCCGTGTCGGCGACCTGGCCACCGCTCTCGGCGTAGAACGGGGTGCGGTCGAGGATCAGCTCGGCCTTGTCGCCCTCGCGCACGACCGGCACGCCCTGGCCGTCCTTGAGCAGGCCGATGACCTTGGCCGTCGCCTGCAGGTCGGTGTAGCCGAGGAAGTCGGTCTCGCCGTGCCGCTCCAGCAGCTCGCGGTAGACCGACAGGTCGCCGTGGCCCTTCTTGCGGGCCGCCGCGTCGGCCTTCGCGCGCTGACGCTGCTCCTCCATCAGCGTCCGGAAGCCGTCCTCGTCCACCGACAGCCCCTGCTCGGAGGCCATTTCGAGGGTGAGGTCGATCGGGAAGCCGTAGGTGTCGTGCAGCTGGAAGGCGCGGTCGCCGGCCAGCACGTTGCCGCCGGCCTTCTTCGTCTCCTCCGCGGCGAGGTCGAAGATCCGCGACCCGCTGGTCAGGGTCTGCAGGAAGGCCTCCTCCTCGACCCGCATGACCTCGCTGATCCGGTCGAAGTCGCGCGCGATCTCCGGGTAGGACGGCGCCATCGCGTCGCGCACCACCGCGGCGAACTCGGGCAGCACCGGCTCGTGCACGCCGAGCAGGCGCACCGAGCGCACGATGCGGCGCAGCAGGCGGCGCAGCACGTAGCCGCGCGCCTCGTTGCCCGGGGTCACGCCGTCGCCGATCAGCATCACGCCGGAGCGGGCGTGGTCGGCGATGACGCGGAAGCGGACGTCGTCGGCGTGGTCGGCGCCGTAGCGGCGGCCGGAGAACTCCTCGGCGCGCGCGATCACCGGGCGCACCAGGTCGGTCTCGTAGACGTTCTCCACGCCCTGCAGCAGGTAGGCGACGCGCTCGACGCCCATGCCGGTGTCGATGTTCTTCTTCGGCAGCTCGCCGATCGGCGGGTGGCCGTACTTCGGGCTCTGCTCACCCCGGATGTCCTGCATGAACACGAGGTTCCAGATCTCCAGGTACCGGTCCTCGTCGACGACGGGGCCGCCCTCGCGGCCGAACCCCGGGCCGCGGTCGTAGTAGATCTCCGAGCACGGGCCACCGGGGCCGGGCACGCCCATGTCCCAGTAGTTGTCGCGGCCGTCGCGCGCCTGGATGCGGTCCGACGGGATGCCGGCGACCTTCTGCCACAGGCCGGCCGCCTCCGAGTCGTTCTCGTAGACGGTGACCCAGATGCGGTCCGGGTCGAAGCCGAAGCCGCCGTCGTCCTGGGACTTGGTGATCAGCTCCCAGGCGTTGGCGATGGCGCCTTCCTTGAAGTAGTCGCCGAAGGAGAAGTTCCCGGCCATCTGGAAGAACGTGTTGTGCCGGGTGGTCTTGCCGACCTCGTCGATGTCGCCGGTGCGCACGCACTTCTGGATGCTCGTCGCGCGCGGGTACGGCGGCGGCACCTCGCCCAGGAAGTACGGCTTGAACTGGACCATGCCCGCGTTGACGAACAGCAGCGTCGGGTCGTCCAGGATCAGCGACGCGCTCGGCACCGGGGTGTGGTCCTTAGCCTGGAAGTGCGCAAGGAACCGCTTGTTGATCTCGTGTGTTTCCAC
Organism: Amycolatopsis thermoflava N1165; assembly: GCF_000473265.1. Lineage (NCBI taxonomy): Bacteria > Bacillati > Actinomycetota > Actinomycetes > Pseudonocardiales > Pseudonocardiaceae > Amycolatopsis > Amycolatopsis thermoflava. The sequence goes on along the minus strand of NZ_KI421511.1, from coordinate 124,681 downwards.
TGGTCAGTCCTCGTGGGAATGCGGCGGGCGCCGCGGGTGTCGGGGGCTGCGGCGTCGGCGGAGGGCGCGCGGCAGGGCTGCGTCAGCTCTCCGCCCGGCGAGCTCGCGCCGGGCGCCGGGCCGCGTGCCGTCCTTCGGAGGCGCGCGGGGTGCTCACCCCGGACCGGTCCTCCACCATGTGACGCAGCTCCTGTTCCCGCTCGCTCATCCCGGCGCGCACGTCCGCGCCGAACGATCCGATGGCGCCGGCCAGCTCGGACACGGCGTCACCCAGGTTCGAGGCTAACCCCGCCGGCGACGCTTGACGAGCCGTTTGACCTGCCTTGCGGGTCAGTGCGACGCCGGTCACCACACCGACGCCGAGCCAGAACAGGCGCTTCACTTGCGGCCCCGCTTCCGGCTGTGCCTGCCCTCGGCGAGCTCCTTGCCCTTGCGCCGGGACCGGATCGCCTTGCTCAGGCCGTAGGACAGCGCGGCGGTCTTCACCAGCGGGCCGCCGAGGGTCGCGGTGAACACCGACGACAGCGCGGACACGTTGCCGCTCACGGCCTGGGCGTTCGCGGTGATCCCGTCGACGCGCTCGAGCTGGGTGTTGACGTGCGTGATCGTCTCGTTGGCGCCGAGCAGGATCGGGTCCGAGTTCTCGTGCGCCTTGCGGATGGCGATCGTCGCCTCGTCGAGCGTGCGACCGAGCTTGATCAACGGGATCGCCAGCAGCAGCACCAGCAGGACGAACGCTCCTGCGGCGATCAACGCGGCGATCTGCCCTGCCGACACGGGCCCTCCTCGGGTTCTAGCGGCGTGAATTGCCGGTCAGGTTACCGTGCGTCGCCGTCAGTGGCCGGACGGCCCCTCCGGGCTCCTCGCCAGGCCGAAGTACAGCGTCGCCATGTCCTCGTCGCCGTGCCCGGCGGCGATCGCGGCGTCCAGATGCGCCAGCGCGGCGCGGGTTCCGGCGAGATCGACTTCGCCGCCCGCGGCCTCTAGGACCAGGCGCGCGTCCTTGGCTGCGTGCCGGGCGGCGAACGCCAGCGGGTACTCGCCGTCGATCATCGCGCCGCCCTTGAGGTGGGCGTAGGGGACGTCCAGCGCGCCGCCGGTGATGGCCTCCAGGAACAGCCGCGGGTCGACCCCGAGGGCCTGGGCGAGCCGGATGCTCTCGGCGGTGCCGTTGGTCAGCGCCAGCACCCACGCGTTCGCGGCGAGCTTGAGCCTGCTGCCCGCGCCGGTCTCGCCGACCCACAGGGTGCGGCCGCCGACGGCGTCGAACACCGGCGCGCACCGGTCGCGGAGTTCGCCGGGGCCGGAGGCGAGCACCACGAGCTTGCCGTCCTCGGCGGGTTTGCGGGTGCCGAGCACGGGCGCGTCGACGAACGCGACGTCCTTGTCGTGCGCGAGCGCGGCGAGCCGCTTGGTCCAGTCGAGGCCGACGGTGCTCATCTGCAGCCACACCGCGCCGCCCGGGTCGGCGGCCTCGACGACCTCGTGCACGGTGGCGCCGTCGCTGAGCATGGTGACGACGAAGTCCGCGCCGTCCACTGCCTCCTGGGGCGTGTCCGTGACGGCGCAGCCGCGGTCGGCCAGCGGCGCGGCCTTGGCGCGGGTGCGGTTCCAGGCGCGGACGCCGAAGCCCGCGGCGGCGAGGTTGGCGGCCATCGGCAGGCCCATGATCCCGGTGCCGAGCACGGCGACAGTCGTTTCGGGCATGGCACCGATCATGGCACCGCGGGCGGTCAGCCGCCGCGCACCGACCGCCGCAGCCGGGGGACGCGCTCGGACAGCGTGCGCTCGGCGCCGCGCTGGGTCGGGTGGTAGTAGTCCACGCCCACCACCTCGTCCGGCGGGTACTGCTGCGCGACCACGCCTTCGGGCACGTCGTGCGGGTAGCGGTAGCCCTGGGCGTTGCCGAGCTTGGCCGCGCCCGCGTAGTGGCCGTCGCGCAGGTGCGGCGGCACGGTGCCGAGGCGGCCGGCGCGCACGTCGGCCAGCGCCGCGTCGATGCCCGTGACGACCGCGTTGGACTTGGGCGCGGTGGCGAGGTGGATGGTGGCCTGGGCCAGGGCGAGCCTGCCCTCGGGCATGCCGATGAACTGGACGGCGTGCGCGGCGGCGACGGCGGTCTGCAGCGCCGTCGGGTCGGCCATGCCGATGTCCTCGCTGGCGTGCACGACCAGGCGGCGGGCGAGGAACCGCGGGTCCTCCCCCGCCTCGATCATGCGGGCCAGGTAGTGCAGCGCGGCGTCCACGTCGGAGCCGCGGATGGACTTGATGAACGCGCTGATGACGTCGTAGTGCTGGTCGCCGTCGCGGTCGTAGCGCACCGCCGCCTTGTCCACCGTGGACTCGACGATCGGCAGGTCGATGGTCTTGTGCTCGGTGGCCGACGCGGCGTCCGCGGCGGCTTCGAGCGCGGTCAGCGCGCGGCGGGCGTCGCCGGAGGCCAGCCGGACGAGGTGGTCCTCGGCTTCGGGCGTGAGTTCCAGTTCGCCGTCCAGGCCGCGCTCGTCGGCCAGCGCGCGGCGGATGAGCAGCCGCACGTCGTCGTCGGTGAGGGGCTTGAGCTGCAGCACGAGCGAGCGGGACAGCAGCGGGGAGACGACGGAGAAGGACGGGTTCTCGGTGGTGGCGGCGACGAGGAGGACGGTGCGGTCCTCGACCGCGCCGAGCAGCGCGTCCTGCTGTGTCTTGGAGAAGCGGTGGACCTCGTCGATGAACAGGACCGTGTTCTCCGCGTTGTACTGGCGGCGGCGACGGGCTTCCTCGATCACGCCACGGACTTCCTTGACGCCGGCGGAGAGCGCGGACAGAGCGACGAAGCGGCGGCCGGTGGCGGTGGAGACGAGGTTGGCGAGCGTGGTCTTGCCGGTGCCGGGTGGGCCGTAGAGGAGCACCGAGGCCGGGGCGGCGCCCTCGACGAGGCGGCGCAGCGGGGCGCCCTCGCCGAGCAGGTGCTGCTGGCCGACCACCTCGTCGAGCGAGCGCGGCCGCATCCGGACCGCGAGGGGCGAACCCGGCGGGACCGGGGCCGTCTGGGGCTGCGTCACGCGCTCCGGCGGCGGCTCCAGGTCCGGGTTCACCGTGAAGAGTTCGTCCTGCACGCCTCCACCGTAATGCGGGGCTCCGACAGAACCGTCAGCGCTCCACGGGCCGCGGCGCCAGCTCCGTCTCCAGCGGCTCGGCGCGGCGGGCGCGCCACGATTCGAGCGCCGACCGGGCGACGATGGCGGCCGCGTAGGGCAACAGGTCCCGGCCGCGGCGCCACAGCCAGGGGATGCCCTTCACGACGAGCCAGCCGACGTGGTCGACGGTGCGTGGTGTGACGCCGCCGGAGCAGACGAGGCTCACCGGTGCGGGGACGGCGATCCCGGCGTCGGCGACCAGTTCGGTCACGCCGCGGGCGAGGAGGCGGTGGCCCAGCTCGGAGGGGTGCAGGCGGTCCACGCTCCAGGCGGCCAGGTCGTAGGCGCCGGGCAGCGAGCCGAGGTCCAGGCAGGCGACCCCGTGCCGGCGGGCGATGGTTTCGATGACGTCGTTCAGCTCGGCGATGCGCGCGGTGAGGGCGCGGCGCAGCGGGCCGGGCAGCCGGAAGACGCGGCTGTGGTCGTGGAAGCGCATGGTGACGACCGTGGCGCCGACGGCTTGGAGTGCGGTGACGACGTGTTCGAGGTCGCGGGCCATGCCGAGGGAGTCGAAGTCCGAGCGGAGGGTGTCGTTCATGCCGACGATCACGACCGCGACGTCCGGCCGGTGACGCAGCGCCGCCGGCAGCTGGTCGGTGCGCACGCAGCGCATCCGGGCGCCGGTGAACGCGGTGTTCAGGTACCCGGCGGGCGGAATGCCCAGCGCCTCGGCGACGAACGGGCCGACGCCACGCCAGGAGCCGCCGGGAACAGGGTCGCCGAGCCCGACGGCGGTCGAGTCGCCGAGCACGGCCAGGCGGACGGCACGGCGGGGAAGCGGATCGGGGGTCTGGGTGAATCCTTCACGCACCGCAGTCACGTCTGAAGACCATCAGGCACGGACCCGCCCACCACGTGAGCGCCGGGTAACACGGTCCGGACGGCTCAGCGAACGTCTGGATTTCCGGGGTGGGTGGGTGCTGGGGTGGGTTGCGGGCGGGTTGAGGGGGGTTCGTGGTGGGCTCGCGCGGGCGCGGGTGGGCGGGTCGCTCGGGCGCTGCGGGCGTTTCGTGCCGGCACGAAAGGGCCAGCCGCGGTGGCGCGAGAGGGCCAGTCGCGGCGGCGCGAGAGGACCAGTCGCGGCGACACGGGAGGACCAGCCGCGCTGGCACGAGAGCGCCAGTCGCGGCGATACGAGAGGACCAGCCGCGACCATACGAAACGGCCAGTCGCCCCCGCGCGAAAGGACCAATCACCCCCGCAAGCGAGGACCAGTCCCGCCCCACCACCACGAGAGAACCAGTCGCCGCCGCAACAGAAGGCCACTCGCGCTGGCACACCACTCACCACCGCACCGGATGGCAACTCGCGCCCGCACGAAAGGGCCAGTCGCGGTCGTACCAGAAGGCCACTCGCGCCCAGCCGGAACGGCCAGTCACGCCCGCACGAGAGGACCAACCGCGACCGCACGAAAACGCCAATCGCGGCGACGCACACAGCGGCAAGCAAAAGCCGCTCCGCCGCCCAGCAGCCGCCACCCCGGACCCCGACCGCCCAGCCGCCACCCCGGACCCCGACCGCCCAACAGCCGCCCCGGACCTCAACCGCTCAGCAGTTGCCCGGAACCCCGGAAAGCTCAGCGGAAAGCCGGGTACAGCGGCAGTTCCAGCCCGGGCCCGAAGCGGGCATCGAGCGCCTTCGCGACCTCGCGCGCGTGCGCGGCGACCTCGGGCCTGTCCCCGCGCTCGGCGTAGGTTCCCAGGTCCTTCCACCAGCTCACCAGCGCCGCGACGCGGTTCGGGCGTACTTCGGCGCCCGCGCCGCCCAGGTCGGCCCACGTCGTGACCCACACCAGCAGCATCTGGTGGTCCAGCAGGTGCGCCGAGAGCACCTCGTTGTCGCCGAGGGCCGGCCACACCCCGGAGACCTCGGCCTTCCAGGCGGCGATCATCGCCTCGCTCATGCCGCTCGGCAGGGCCCGCGCGTCCTCACAGGTGGCGAACGGGACGCGGAGGTGCGCGGCGTCCACCAGCGCGTTGCGGACCAGGCCGCGCTCGAAGTCCAGGAAGTGCACGCCGCCGCTGGTCACCAGGTTGTTGTCCGGGCTCAGGTCCACCGGGCTGAACGCCCGGTACGGCGACGACGCCGACGCCTCGCACACGTTCTCGGCGTAGGCCCGCACCTCGTCGGGCGTCGTGACGCCGACCGCTTCCGCCAGCAGCGTCGGCAGGCGCGCGCACGCCACCGCGGGCGTGGTGTCCTCGTCGGGCACGAACCCGCCCAGCCGGCGCAGCAGCGCCTCGAAGTCGGCTTCGCGTCCGGCGGTGGTCGCGTGCAGGCGGCCCAGCGAACGCGCCCAGGACAACAGCGCACGCTCGGCCAGCCGCGCGTCCTGCCCGCGCAGCTTGTCCCACAAGGTGGGCGCGCGGCCGAGGTCGTCGATCACGATGACGCGCAGCGGGCCGTCGTGGGCGAGCAGCTCCGGGCACATCCGGTCCTCCGCGGGCAACGCCGTGAACAGCTGGTAGCTGACCGCCTCCTGCGCGAAGGGATCGGCGACGCCGCGTGGCGGCGCGTCCGGGTAGTGCTTGATCACGAGCGTGCGGGGCAGCCCGAACGGGGACGCGGCGATGCGGGCGCGAACCACCGTCGCCGGTCCGCTGCCGGGCAGGGCTTCCGGCTCCACGAGCCCGATGGCGCTGCCGAAGCGCCGGGTCAGCACGGTTTCGGCCGCCTGGACGGCGGCGTCCACGGCCTGCGTTCCGCTCGCCGGAACGGCCGCGACTGCCGGGTCCTGGTCGTCCTCCGTGCCTGGGGAAGTGTCCACCGTCATCGCCTTCGACCCTACTAGCGGGCGAACGTCGCTCACCACAACGATTTTTCCACTTCCGGCAACGGCCGCACGGTGACGGAAGCGCCCCGGCGCCGCCGCAGCAACAAAACGACGGCCGCCGCCGCCACGATCCCGACGAGGTTCACGGCCAGCTGGCCGAACGACTGCGCCGCCTTCGACCACTCCCCCACGACCGCCGCGACCACCGCGTATCCGGCGGCGGGAACGGTCGTGACCGAGATGAACACCCCGACCAGCGCGGCCGATTTCGCCGACGTCATCGACAGCATCCCGGCCGCACCGGCGAGCAGCGCGACGATCAGCGAGTACCACCCGACCTCGTACACGAAGTCCACCTCGTGGGACTCGCGGAACGCGCTGACGTCGAGCAGCCCCACGAACCAGGTCAGCACCGTGACCCCGGCGGTCACCAGCATCGCGACCGGGAACCCGAGCGCCAGCGCGATCGCCGCGCGGCGGACCAGGTCCCAGCGCCGCAGCACCAGCCCGACCGCGATCGCGGCGAGCGGACCGAACTCCGGACCCACCACCATCGCGCCGACGATGGTCACCGGGGAATCGGTCACGATGCCGACCGACGCCAGCAGGCACGCGATCGTCAGGAACGTCAGGAACGTGAAGTTGAGCCGCGACTCCTCGCCGGTGCGGTTCAGCAGCTCCTGCCAGACGACCGCGTCCGCACCCTCGCCCGGCGCGCTTTCCTCGGCGCGGTCGGCCGAATCGGACAGCGCGGTGTCGAGGGATTCCAGCGTGATCGCGCCGCTGTGGTCCAGCCCCAGTTCGCACAGCGCTTCGAGAACCTCGTCGGCGGCCTCGCGGGCGACGTCGGCCTCGATGAGGTCGCCCGCCGGGGACACGGCGGCACCCGTGTGCACGATCAGGTGCGCCGTGCCCGGCTGGTCCCGCAGCACCGCCAGCGCCCGCTCGGTGTCCTCCGGCGGGCTGACGACCCGCAGGTGCAGCACCGCGGTCAGCCCTTGGGCGCCGGGGGCTTCGCGTCCACGCCCGCCTCGCGGCGCTGCTGGGCCGTGATCGGGGCCGGGGCGCCGGTCAGCGGGTCGTAGCCGCCGCCGGTCTTCGGGAACGCGATGACGTCGCGCAGCGACTCGGCCTTGGCCAGCAGCATCACGATGCGGTCCCAGCCGAACGCGATGCCGCCGTGCGGCGGGGCGCCGAAGGAGAACGCGTCGAGCAGGAAGCCGAACTTCTCCTGCGCCTCGGCCTCGGACAGGCCCATCACCTCGAAGACGCGCTTCTGCACGTCGGCGCGGTGGATACGGATCGAGCCGCCGCCGATCTCGTTGCCGTTGCAGACCAGGTCGTAGGCGTAGGCCAGGGCGTTGCCCGGGTCGGACTCGAACTTGTCGATCCACTCCGGGGTCGGCGAGGTGAAGGCGTGGTGCACCGCGGTCCACTTGCCCGAGCCGACGGCCACGTCGTCGGTCTCGTCGGCCGCCTCGAACAGCGGGGCGTCGACCACCCACACGAAGGACCACTCGTCCTCGTCGATCAGGCCGAGCCGGTGCCCGATCTCCACGCGAGCCGCGCCGAGCAGGGCACGGGCCTCGCGGGGCTTGTTCGCGGCGAAGAAGACGCAGTCGCCGGGCTTGGCGCCGACGGCCTCGGCCAGACCCTCGCGCTCCTTCTCGGAGATGTTCTTCGCGACCGGGCCGGACAGCGTGCCGTCCTCGCCGATGAGCACGTAGGCCAGACCCTTCGCGCCGCGCTGCTTGGCCCACTCCTGCCACGCGTCGAGCTGGCGGCGGGGCTGGTCGCCGCCGCCGGGCATGACGACCGCGCCGACGTAGGGCGCCTGGAAGACGCGGAACGGGGTGTCGGCGAAGTACTCGGTCAGGTCGGTCAGCTCGAGCCCGAAGCGCAGGTCCGGCTTGTCGGTGCCGTACTTCGCCATGGCGTCGGCGTAGGTCATCCGGGCGATCGGGCGCGGGATCTCGTGCCCGATCAGCTTCCACAGCGCCGACACGACGGCCTCGCCGACCGCGATCACGTCGTCCTGGTCGACGAAACTCATCTCGATGTCGAGCTGGGTGAACTCCGGCTGCCGGTCGGCGCGGAAGTCCTCGTCCCGGTAGCAGCGGGCGATCTGGTAGTACCGCTCCAGGCCGCCGACCATGAGCAGCTGCTTGAACAGCTGCGGCGACTGCGGCAGCGCGTACCAGGAGCCGGGGCGCAGGCGGGCGGGCACCAGGAAGTCGCGGGCGCCCTCCGGGGTGGAGCGGGTCATCGTCGGGGTCTCGACCTCGACGAAGCCCTGGTTGTGCAGCACCTCGCGCGCGGCGCGGCTGACCTCGCTGCGCAGGCGGATGGCGCGGGCCGGGCCGTTGCGGCGCAGGTCGAGGTAGCGGTACTTGAGCCGCACCTCCTCGCCGACGTCGACGCGGTCGTCGATCGGGAACGGCAGCACGGCGGCCTCGGACAGCACCTCCAGCTCCGTGGCCAGCACCTCGATGGCGCCGGTCGGGATCTCCGGGTTTTCGTTGCCCGCCGGACGCTGCGAGACCTCGCCGGTGACCTTGACGCAGAACTCGGAGCGCAGCTGGTGGGCGCGCTCGGCCATCTCGCCCTCGCGGAACACCACCTGGGCGACCCCGCTGGCGTCCCGCAGATCGATGAAGATCACCCCGCCGTGATCGCGCCGCCGGGCGACCCACCCGGTGAGCGTGACGATCTGGCCGGCGTGCTCGGCACGCAGGGTGCCGGCGTCGTGGGTGCGAAGCACTGCGGTTGTTCTCCTTGCGAGGCGTTCGGCTCGTGCGTCAGCAGGGGTTTTGCTGCCCGTATGAGGCTAACGAACGCCCCGGCGGAGGAGTCCACCAGGCTTTCCTTACAGCAGGCTCAGCTGTTCGCCCCGCTCCGGGCGCTCCGGCTCGCGCTGCGCGGGCAGGCGGTGCGACTCGGCGCGGCGGTTCAGGCCGTGGCGCCGCAGCAACGGCGCGACCCGCGCGGACAGCGCCCGCCGGTACGCGGGCATGGCGTAGCTGCCGCGGCCGTAGATCTCGCGGTAGCGCTCGATCAGGTCCGGCCGGTGGGCGCCGAGCCAGCGGGCGAACCACTCCCGCGCGCCGGGCCGCAGGTGCAGCGCGAGGACGGTGGCGCGGGTGGCGCCGGCGGCCGCGATCTCGGCGAACAGCGGGTCCAGAGCCTCCTCGCTGTCGGTGAGGCCGGGCAGCACCGGGGCGACCAGCACCTGGCAGGGCAGGCCGGCGTCGGTGATGCGGCGGACCAGGTCCAGCCGGGCGCGCGGGCTGGGGGTGCCGGGTTCGAGGCTGCGTTGCAGGTCGCGGTCGAGCAGCGCGATCGACACCGCCATGCCCACGTCGACCTCCCGTGACGCGGCGGTGAGCAGGGGCAGGTCCCGGGTGAGGACGGTGCCCTTGGTGAGGATCGAGAACGGCGTGCCGGACCCGGTGAGCGCGCGGATGATGCCGGGCATCAGCCGGTAGCGGCCCTCGGCCCGCTGGTAGGGGTCGGTGTTGGTGCCCATGGCGACGTGCTCGCGCTGCCAGCTCGGGCGGCGCAGCTGGGCGGCGAGGACCTCGGGGGCGTTCACCTTCACCACGACCTGGGTGTCGAAGTCGCGGCCCGCGTCGAAGTCGAGGTAGGTGTGCGTGTTGCGGGCGAAGCAGTTGTGGCTGACGACCCCGGCCGCGACGAAGTCGCCGGTGCCCGTGGTGATGTCGAACAGGGTCTCGTCGCGGCCGAGCGGTTCGATGGCGACGACGTCCAGCGCCGCGTCCGGTTCGACGCGGTCGCCCGCGGGGCCCAGCAGGGTGTCCCCGGGCGAGAGGTGCGGCCGGTCGTCGCCGGTGACGTGCTGCCAGCCCTTCTCGGTGAGGAAGCGGTGGTCGCCGCTGGCGACCAGGGTCGTCCCGTTCCGCAGCGTCAGCCGGTGGGCCGGCTTCACGGTGGTCCAGTGCGCGAGCACCGTCGTGGGCACGAGGCGCCGGGCCGTGCCGCGGACCGCCGTGCCCAGGATCCGGTCGCCGACGCGGAGATCGGCCATCGGCTTCGCGCTCCCGTCGGCCATCCGGATCGGGGTGTCCCCGGCGAGGCAGTAGGTGCAGGCGTGGCTGCAGCCGCGGTAGGGGTTGACGGTCCAGCCGAACGGGACCATCGACTCGCCCGGCACCTTGTTGAGCACCGAGCGGGCGCGGACCTCGTGGAACGTGACGCCCTGGAACTCCGGCGGCGCGACCGTCCGGACCAGGCCGTCCAGGCCGAGCAGAGCCGGCTGCGGGTCACGGCCGGCGCGTTGGTTCTCCCACCTCACCCACTCAGTCGAACACGCGTTCGAAGCGCTGTCAACACCACGAGGCCAGGAGGTCGGCCAGCTCACGCGGGCGGCTCAGCGCGTTCAGGTGCCCGCCGGGGACCTCGTCCAGCTCCAGGCCCAGCCGCTCGCGCACCACGCGGCGCTGGAACTCCAGCGGGAAGAACCGGTCGTCGCGGCCCTGGACGAAGCGGGTCGGCACGTCCGGCCACTTCTCCAGCGGCCACGGCGTGGTGAACGGCGTGTCCGACTGCCGCGGCTCGCCGCGCTGGAGGGCTTCAGCCTTCACGTCGGACGGGAGGTCATGCAGGAAGTCCCGCTCGGTGTCCATCCCCTCCGGGTGGGCCTCGTGGTAGCCGGTGTTGGCCCACCACTCGCCGCCGGTCTCGCCCGGCGCCGGGACCATTGCGTTGACCAGCACCAGGAGCGACACCGGCACGCGTGCGCAGACCAGCGGGGCGGTGAAGCCGCCCATCGACTGGGCGACCAGCACGACGCCCTCGCGGTCGCCGATCGCCCGCACGACCACGTCGGTGTACTCGGCCAGTCCGGCGGAGTCGTCCTCGGCCGGGAGGTCGACGGCGATCGCCTCGTGGCCGCGCCGGGTCAGCTCCGGCACGAGCCGGTGCCAGTACCACGCCTCACCGCCCGCGCCGGGGACGAGCACGAAGGTCGCCATGTCACCGCCCCCGCCGCGCGAAGTCCTCGGCGGTCCGGCCGCCGGGGAACCGTTCCTGGAAGTCGAAGGTGCCCGCCCACGACGGCCGGACGGCGATGCGCGCCATCCGCAGACCGGGCCGGTCCACCTCGGCGACGGCGGCGGCGCCGTGCTCGGGCCCGTAGTACCGGCGCTGGGCGGCGGCGTATTCCGGGAGCACGCCGTCGACCTCGGTGACCACGGCGTTGCCGCGCAGCAGCAGTACCTCCGGCGGCGGGCCTGCCCGGTCGATCGTGACCGCGACCGCGGGATTCGCGCGCAGCGCGGCGAGCTTGGCGGTGCCGGCGAACGTCGCCATCACCAGCTCGTCGCCGGTCCAGTGGAACAGCATCGGCAGCACGCGGGGCGTGCCGTCCGGCGCGACGTAGGCGAGGCGGGCGAGCTCGGTCGAGGCGAGCATCCGCTGGGCGAGGTCGGTGTCGAGGAGCCTGAGGTCTCCCTGCGGGAGGGTTGTCGTCATGCTCCTAATTTAGGAGTGACTGGTGTCACTGCGCAAGTAGGAGCTACTCTTTTTCTCGTGCGGAGTTACGACGACCCCTGCGGGGTGGCCAGGGCGCTGGACGCGGTGGGCGAGCGGTGGGCGCTGCTCGTGGTGCGCGAGTTGCTGCTGGGGCCGAAGCGGTTCCGCGACCTGAGCCGGTCGTTGCCGGGGATGAGCCAGAACGTGCTGTCGCAGCGGCTGCGGGAACTGGAGGCGGCCGGCGTGGTGCGACGGCGGCGGCTCGGGCCGCCCGCCAGTACCAGCGTGTACGAGCTCACCGAGCACGGCGCCGAGCTGGAGGCGGTCGTGCTGGCCCTGGCGCGGTGGGGCAGCCGCCGCCCGGTGCCGCCGGCCGGGGAGCTGAGTGTGGACGCACTGGTCCTGGCGCTGCGGACGACCTTCTCGGCGGAGCGGGCGGGCGACCTGTCGGCCCGGGTGGCGCTGCGGCTGGGGGACGACGGGTTCCTGGCCAGGGTCGATTCCGGCGAGTTCTCGATCGAGCGAGGCTCCGGCGAGGCCGACGCGACGCTGGAGACCGACGCGAGCACGTTGCGGTCGCTGGTGTTCCTCGGCGCCCGCCTGGACGACGCGGCGGTGACCGGCGACCGGGGCGTGGTCGAGCGGTTCCTCGGCTGCTTCCCACGCCCGAGCGCCTGACCGTCGCGGGCGACGCGCTCGGCGCACGAGGCCGATGCGACGCTGGAGACGTTGCGGTCTCTGGTGTTCCCCCGCGCCACCTGAACGACACCGCGGTCACCGGCGACCGAGCGGCCGCCGGCGGCGCGACTCAACGCACACGGCCGATGCGACGCTGGAGACCGACGCGAGCACGCTGCGGTCGCTGGTGTTCCTCGGCGCCCGCCTGGACGACGCGGCGGTCACCGGCGACCGGGACGTGGTCGAGCGGTTCCTCGGCTGCTTCCCACGCCCGAGCGCCTGACCGTCGCGGGCGACGCGCTCGGCGCACGAGGCCGATGCAACGCCGGAGACGTTGCGGTCGCTGGTGTTCCTCGGCGCCCGCCTGAACGACACCGCAGTCACCGGCGACCGAGCGGCCGCCGGCGGCGCGACTCAACGCACACGGCCGATGCGACGCTGGTTACCGACGCGGGCACGTTGCGGTCGCCGGTGTTCCTCGGCGCCCGCCTGAACGACGCGGCGGCGACCCGGTGGCGGCCGAGCGGTTCCTCGGCTGCTTCCCGCGCCCGAGCACCTGACGATCGCCGCGGCGCGGCCCAGGACGCGGGGGCCGATGCGACGCTGGAGACGTTGGGGGCACTGGTGTTCTTCCGCGGCACCTGAACGACGCCGCGGCGACCGGGTGGCGGCCGAGCGGTTCCTCGGCTGCTTCCCGCACCCGGGCGCGGGACGGTCACCGGCGCCGCTCGGCGCGCGGTCGACCAGCCGCTGAAGACCGACGCGAGCAAGTTGCGGTCGCTGGTCTTCCTCGGCGCCCGCCTGAACGATGCCACACTGACCGGCGACCGGGGCGTGGCCGAGCGGTTCCTCGGCTGCTTCCCACGCCCGAGCACCTGACACCGCCCGCGGCGCGGCTCAGTGCGCACGATCGAGCAGCCATTGGAGACTTCTCGGCTGCTTCCCGCACCTGACCGCCGCCGGTGGCGCGGCTCAGCGCGTGCGGTCGAGCAGCTCGTGCAGCAGGGCGACCACCTCCGGCGGCGTGAAGTCCATTGTGGTCTCCCCGACGCTGACCTCGAAGGAGCACCGCCGGGGGTCCGGCGCCGAGCGCACCCGCAGGAACAACTGCACGCCCTTCTCGGCGATCAGCTCCTCCGCCGCGCGCTCCACCGCGGCCTTCGGCGCCGGGAGGTGGACGTGGAACATCCCGGCCTGCGGCGGGTCCGGGTGCGCGTACGCCACGCCGTCCTGGTTGATCGCCGCCGCCAGGGACCGGGCGTGGGCGTGGAACTCCGGCATTCGCGGCAGCACCGAGTCCAGCCCGTCCAGGGCCGCGAGCGCCAGCGGCCACGCGTCTGGGATCGCGCCGCCGAGGCGGCGGCGCCACACCGCCACCTCCGACACCAGCGCCTCGTCGCCGGCGAGCACCGCTCCCCGCACGCCTTGCAGTCCTTTGTAGAGCGACACGTACACGCTGTCGAACAGCCCGGCGATCTCGGCGAACTCCTTGCCGTAGAACGGTTGCGACTCCCACAGCCGCGCGCCGTCGAGGTGCGCCGCCGCGCCGCGTGAGCGCGCGAGACCGACCTGCGCGACCAGCTCGTCCCACGACGGCAGCAACCCGCCGAGGTCTCGCTGCGGCAGCTCCCACACCATGGCCGCGAGCGGCTCCCCCACCGCCTCCAGGTCCGCGAGCGTCATCAGCTCGTTGCGGTCCCCCACCGGCCGGAACCGCAGCCCGTGCACCGCCGCGTAACCCTTGTCCTCCCAGTTGTCCAGGTGCGTGTGCGGGTGCGCGGCGAAGGTCCGCCGCCCGGACCGGTCCGCGTGCACCCGCAGCGCCGCCTGCTGCGCCATCGTCCCGCTCGGGAAGAACAACGCCGCCGGTTTGCCCAGCAGCGACGCGATCCGCGCCTCCAGAGCCGCCACGGGCTCCGCGGGCGACAGGTCCTCCCCCGCCCGCGCCAGCATCCGTTCGAGCACCGCCCGTGGCCGCCGCCGCACCGGGCCGTGCGAGGCGAGCGTCCGCCGGATCTTCGAGTCGTCCACGGGCGCGATCATCGCAGCCACCACCGACAGTTTTCCGGGCTTCCACTCAGTGAAAGACCCACTGGCGTGCCCGGAACAGCTCAGGAGGATGGCGGAAAACCTCGCGCATCAGGAGTGACAGTGAGCTTTCTCGACGACGAGAAGTGGACCGGACGCGTCTTCACCGGCAGCTGGGAGCGCGCGGCGGGCGGCGACGCGGCCGTCATCGAGCCCGCGACCGGCGACGAACTGGGGCGCGTCGGCATCGCCTCGCCCCAGGACCTGGCGGCCTCCGCGGCCAAGGCGGCCGAGGCGCAGCGCGCCTGGGCGGCGACCTCCTTCCAAGAACGCGCCGCGGTCCTGCGCCGCGCCGGCGACCTGTGGCAGCAGCACGCCGCCGAGCTGAAGGACTGGCTGATCCGCGAGTCCGGCAGCATCCCCGGCAAGGCCGACTTCGAACTGCACGTCGCCGCGCAGGAGTGCTACGAGGCCGCCGCGCTGCCCTCCCACCCGACGGGCGAGGTCCTGCCGAGCGAGGCGCCGCGGCTGAGCATGGCCCGCCGCGTGCCTGCCGGTGTGGTGGGCGTGATCGCGCCGTTCAACGCGCCGCTGATCCTGTCGATCCGCTCGGTCGCGCCGGCGCTGGCGCTGGGCAACAGCGTCGTGCTCAAGCCGGACCCCCGCACCGCGGTCTGCGGTGGCGTGGCGCTGGCGCGGGTCTTCGAGGAGGCCGGGCTGCCCGCCGGGGTGCTGCACGTGCTGCCGGGCGGCCCGGACGTCGGCGCCGCGCTGGTCGAGGACAAGCACGTCCGCGTCATCTCGTTCACCGGCTCGACCGCCGCGGGCCGCGCGGTCGGCGAGTCCGCGGGCCGCCACCTCAAGCGCGCCCACCTGGAGCTGGGCGGCAACTCGGCGCTGATCGTGCTCGACGACGCCGATCTGGAGCAGGCGATGAGCGCCGCGGCGTGGGGCTCGTTCTTCCACCAGGGCCAGATCTGTATGACCACCGGGCGGCACCTGGTGCACGCCTCGCTCTACGACGAGTACGTGGACCGCCTCGCGGAGAAGGCCGACCACCTGCCGGTGGGCAACCCGTTCACCGACCAGGTCGCGCTCGGCCCGATCATCGACGCCAAGCAGCGCGACAAGATCCACGGCCTGGTGACGTCCAGTGTGGACGCCGGGGCGAAGGTCGCCGCGGGCGGCACGTACGAGGACCTCTTCTACCGCGCCACCGTGCTCGCCGGCGCCGGCCCCTCGGTGCCCGCCTACGACCAGGAGGTGTTCGGCCCGGTCGCCCCGGTCGCGAAGTTCACCAGCCTGGACGAGGCCGCGAAGCTCGCGTCGGAGAGCGAGTACGGGCTGTCGCTGGGCATCATCACCGCGGACGTGGCGAAGGGACTGGCGCTGGCCGACCGGATCCCGACCGGTATCGCGCACATCAACGACCAGACGGTCAACGACGAGGCGCTGGCCCCGTTCGGCGGCGTGTTCGACTCCGGCACCGGCTCCCGGTTCGGCGGGCCCGCCGCGAACATCGAGGCGTTCACCGAGACCCGCTGGGTCACGATGCGCGGCGACGTCGCCGGCTACCCGTTCTGACGCGCGGCGGGGGCGCCGGCGGCGCCCCCGCTCAGCCGACGATCCCGTCCACGAAGCACCAGCGCCAGTTCTCGCCGGGCTCGTAGCTGCGGATCACCGGGTGACGCGTGTCGTGGAAGTGCTGCGTGGCGTGCTTGCGCGGCGACGAGTCGCAGCAGCCGACGTGCCCGCACTCCAGGCACAGCCGCAGGTGCACCCACGACGAGCCCTCGCGCAGGCAGTCGACGCAGCCCTCGGCGTCGGTCTCCGGCACGCGTGCCTTCTCCAGGTGCTCGCAAGTGCCCGCCGTGGCCTCGGGGGTCTCCAGCTCACGTTCCATGCCCGGCTCCTCCTCGGGTCGCTCCAGCAGCGACTCCTCGATGTCCAGTCCGTCCATCACCCGCCGGAGCACCTCGTCGTCGGCGGTGCCCCGGTCCCGCGCGGTGAGCAGGACGTCCCGCTCGGCCGCGAGCATCTCGGCACGCAGCCGACGGTACGCGTCGCTGGGGGTCTCCTCCAGCGAACTGAGCCTGCCGAGGTTCTCCCACGCCGAGTCCGACCGGTAGGACTGCTTGTCCCGCAACCGGTCGATGACCTCGGGTGGGTCGGCCGGGCGGCGGATCTCCTCCAGCCGGGCCAGGCCCGCGGACGTCATGTCGTGCAGCAGCGCGGCCTCCTGCAGCGCGTCCTCCGCCGGGTTGGGCGGCGGCAGGCGCAGGCGGCGCACCAGGCCGGGCAGGGTCATCCCGTGCAGCAGCAGCGTTCCGGCCACGACGACGAACGCCGCCAGCACCAGCACCGCGCGCTGCGGGGTGTCGTCGGGGAGCACGAACGCGGCGGCGAGCGTGACCACGCCACGCATCCCGGCCCACGAGATCACCGCGAAGTACGACCACGGAGTGCGTTCGCCCGGCCGCATCCGCGCCACGAACCCGTACCCGAACACCCACACGATCCGGGCGAGGATGGTCGCGGCCAGCACGCCGGCGCAGATAAGCGTCAGCTCCCACCACGCGAGCCGGGAGTCGCCGACCTCCTCGACGATGCGCCGCACCTGCAGCCCGATCAGCAGGAAGACGACGTTCTCCAGCAGGAACTGGACGGTGCGCCAGTTCAGCCTGCTGGCCAGGCGGGACGGCCCGGACAGCAGCTTCGGCGTCTGGTGCCCCATGATCAGCCCGGCCACGACGACCGCCACCACCCCGGAGCCGTGGATGGCCTCGGCGGGCAGGTAGGCCAGGAACGGGATGACGAGCGACCACGCGGTGTCCATCACCGGGTCGGTCAGGCGGCGGCGCAGCAGGCTCGCGGCCCACCCGATCAGCGCGCCGACCGCGACGCCCCCGCCGGCGGCGAGCAGGAAGTCGCCGCCGACCTCCCAGATGCTGACCGCCCCGGCGATCGCGGCGATGGCCGTGCGCAGCGACACGAGCGCGGCCGCGTCGTTGAGCAGGCTTTCGCCCTCCAGGATCCGCACGATGCGGCGCGGCATGCCGACCCGGCGGGCGACCGCGGTGGCGGCGACCGCGTCCGGCGGCGCGACGACCGCGCCGAGCGCGAACCCGGCGGCCAGCGGGATGCCGGGCACGATGAGCCACACGACCCAGCCGACGACGAGCGTGGTGAACACGACCAGGCCGACGGACAGGGCCGCGATCGGCACGCGGTTGGCCCGGAAGTCGAACAGCGGCGTGCGGATCGCGGTGGCGTACAGCAGCGGCGGCAGCAGGCCGATCAGGACGACCTCGGGGTCGAGGTGGTAGTCCGGCACGCCGGGGACGAAGGACGCCGCGACGCCGATCAGCACCAGGCACAGCGGCGGCGACCAGTTGAGGCGCTGCGCGATGCCGGTGACGACGAGGACGACGGCCACCAGCACGGCCAGCTCGACGGCGACGATCATCGGGACCGCGCCGCCGTCGCCTCGCCTGCCAGCGGCGCGGCGACCTCGTAGAGGCGGGGGGTGGCGCGCCAGAAGTGGCTGCGGCCGACGATCCGGCGTCGGGCGTACCCGCGGCTTTCCAGTGTGTAGACGATCGAGGCGCACGTGGCGAGCGGGATGGCCGTCGCCCGCGCGAGCGCGGTGAGGGTGAGGCCCTCACCGGCCTCGACGAGGGTCTCCAGCACGGTCAGCGTGCGGTCGACCGAGGGGGATGCCGGTCTGTCCGACGCCATGCGCGGTGCCTCTCGGGGTGATCTTCTCGGGTCTCGATGATAGTCACCCCGGTCAGGGAGCGTGAAGGCCACCGTCAGCACGCTGAACGTCCCGGCGGTGGCCGCCCGCCTCACTTCAGGTGCGCCCACGCCTCCGGCTCGGCGGCGAGGAACTCGGCGAAGGTCCACGGACGCCGCCCGGTGACGTGCTCGACGGTGTGGCTGGTGACCGACACCTCGCCCGTCGCGATGGCCGCGTACGAGCCGACCCAGCCGTCGATCTCCCACTCCTGCGCGCCCGCCCGCGACGCGCGCGCCTCCTCCAGTGTCTCGGCGTGGTAGGTGATCTTCCGCCCGGTGACCTCGCTCAGCAGGGCCGCGGTCTCGTGCAGGTCGATGGCTTCGGGGCCGGTGACGTCGTAGACCTGGTTGGCGTGCGCGTCGTCGAGCAGGCATTCCACGGCCAGCCGCGCCACGTCCTGCCGCGCCACCCACGCCAGCCGCCCGTCGGCGGACGGGCCGCGCAGCACCCCGTCGGGCCCGACGAAGTGCGGCGCGACGTCGGCGTAGAGCGTGTTGCGCAGCGCCGTCAGCCGCAGCCCGGACTCCCGGATCAGCCGCTCGGTCTCCGCGTGCTCGCGGGCGAAGGTGAACGTCGCCAGCGGGGCCGCGCCGAGGAAGGAGGTGTAGACGACGCGGTCGACCCCGGCCTCGGCGGCGGCCCGCACCGCGCCGCGGTGCAGGTCCATCCGCTCCGGACCTTCGTGGCCGGACACCAGGAACAGCGTCGAAACCCCGGCCAGCGCGTCACGGAACCCCGCGGTGTCGGCGTAGTCCGCCGCGACGACCTCGGCGCCCTCGGTCTTGGGCGCCCGCGCCGGGTCACGCACGCACAACCGCTGCGGCACACCCCGCTCCGCGAGGAGCGCGGCCACCCGCGAACCCAGCTGCCCGGTGGCCCCGGTGACGGCGATCCTGCCCATGGTCCTCCCTCTCACGTGCCGGCACCGGGCAGGATACGTTCGGCGGCGGGTTGTCCGAGGGCCCGGTTCACCGCCGCGGGCACCTCCGCCACGTCGGTGAGGACGGCCGCCACGTAGGCGTCCGGGCGGATCACCCACACCTCGCCGGGCCGCGCGTCCAGCGCTTCGGCGAGCACGCCGGTCACGTCGATCTCGGCCAGGCGCAGGATCCGCATCGGCGCCCCGGTGTCCACTGCGTCCGCGGACGGGTCCAGGTCCACCCCGTCGGTGGTGAGCAGCAGGACGCCGTCGCGGGCCAGTTCGCGGAACCGGCCGCACGAGGAACCGGTCACCGACACCGGCACGTCCGGCGCCAGGATCCCCGGACCGGCAGGCGGCACCTCGCCGCGCGGCGGGCGGCCGGTGAACGGCCGCGTCGCCGCCGGCGTGGTCAGCGGCGAGTCCACGTACCAGAACGGCTCGGCCAGCCGCCCCGAGTCCACCTGCGCCCGCACCGCCGGATCGGTCGCCGCCGCCTCCAGCACCGAGCGGCGCCGGTGGTGCTGCTCGTCGGTCTGCGGCACCAGGAAGTCCATCGTGGCGGTGGTAACGGCGATGTTCTCCAGCGCCGCCGCGTGCCGCTCGTCGTGGTAGGACTCCAGCAGCTCCTCGCCCGCCCAGCCGTGCAGGACGAACGCGAGCTTCCAGGCCGCGTTCTCGGCGTCGCCGACCCCGGAGTTGAGGCCGCGCGCGCCGAACGGCGACACCAGGTGCGCGCAGTCCCCGGCGAGCAGGACCCGGCCGACGCGCATCCGGTCGGCCACCCGCGAGTGGAAGCGGTACACCGACTTCCACACGATCTCGTAGGGCTGGTCGCCGATGATCGCGCGGATGCGGGCGTCCAGCGCGCCACTGGCCTCCTCGGCGGCGAGGTCGTAGTCGCCGGGGACCTGCCAGTCGATGCGGAACGTCGAGCCGGGGCACGGGTGGATCAGCACCTGGCGGCCGGGGTTCCACTCCGGATCGAAGTAGAACCGCCGCTCCTGCGCCCAGCCGGGCATGTCGGCACGGATGTCGCAGATGAGGAACCGGTCGTCGAAGGAGTGCCCGCCGAAGCCGACGCCGAGCATCCGGCGGATGTCGTCGCCGCGGGCACCGGCGCACGCCACCGCGTAGTCGGCGCGCACGTCGCCCCGGCCGTCGACGGTGAGCGTGACGCCGTCATCGTCCTGGGCGATGCCGGTGACCCGGTGGCCCCAGCGCACGTCGATCAGCGGCTCGGCGGCGATCCGCTCGTCCAGGATCTCCTCGGTGCGGGCCTGGGAGATGTTGACGAACGGCGGGAACGCCGAGCGGCCGGGATCGGCCATCGAGTAGGCGAACAACTCGCGGTCCCGGTGGAAGGTGCGCGCGGTGGTCCAGGTGACGCCCTCGGCGGCGATCCGCCGCCCGGCGCCCACGGCCTCCCACACGTCGAGCACGTCGCGTTGCTGGCAGATCGCCTTGGAGCCGACCAGGTCGCGCTCCGGCCGCCCGTCCAGCAGCAGCACCGGAACGCCCCACCTGGCCAGCAGCAGCGCGGTCGTCTGGCCGACCGGGCCGTTGCCGATCACCGCCACACGGTGATGTCTGGTCGAGGGGTCTGTCGTCGTCATCGCTCAGCCCTGCAGCTGGTCCCAGACCTCGCGGTCCCGCTGCGCGGTCCAGATGACCGGGCGTTCGATGCCGGACAGCTCGTCCCACAGGCGGGAGACGTCGAAGGGCAGGCAGTGCTCGAAGATCGGCCAGTGCCCGTACTGCGGGGCCAGCGCGGCGTGGGTGCGCTCGAAGGCCTCCTTGAGCGTGCCGCCCGCGCGCTGCACGGCGCCGACCTCGCGGATCATCACGTCCAGGAAGCCGCGGGTCTGCTCGATCGCGGCGTCGACGGCGTCCCGGCCCCTGCTGACCGCGCCGCGGCCGCCGACCAGCGCCTCCGCGCCGAACGCCTTGACCCGGTCCAGCGTGCCCGAGGCCCAGTCGCGGTGGAAGGCGTCGCCGGTGTAGAGCGCGGCCTCGGCCTCCACCAGGTCGCCCGCGAACAGGATCTTCTGGCGCGGCAGCCACGCCACGATGTCGCCCTCGGTGTGCCCGCGGCCGCAGTACTGCAGCACGAGGTCGCCGCGGTCGCCGCCGAGGTCGATGGTGAGCCGGTCGGAGAAGGTCAGGGTGGGCCAGGTCAGGCCGGGCACCGACTCGGCGCCCTTGGCCAGCCGCGGCATCCGGCCGAACTCGCTCTCCCAGTCCTCCTTGCCGCGCTCGGCGACCAGGGCGCGGGTGTTCTCGTGCGCGACGATCACCTCGGCGTCGAACGCGGAGGCGCCGAGCACGCGCACCGCGTGGTAGTGCGAAAGCACGAGGTACCGGACGGGCTTGTCGGTGTGCTCGCGCAGCTTCGCGAGCCAGTCCTGGGCCGCGACCGGGGTGGCCAGCGCCTCGAAGCAGACCAGGAAGTCCTCCCCCTCGATGGCGCCGACGTTCGGGTCGCCCTCCGCGGTGAGCGCGTAGACCCCGTCCTCGAGCACCTCCAGGGTCTGCTCCTTCTCCGTCAGGTCGCCGGACGAGGCGAACGACTTCTGAGCCACCCCGCACCTCCTTTGATCAAAGCTTTGACTATTTGACGGACGTCAGAGTAACGCGGACCACTCCGCAAGGGAAGACTACTTCCGAATCAGGACGCTGTTCGGATGAGCGGGCGGGCAGCGCCTAGCCTGGGGCGCATGACCGCAGAACCGGCTGCCCCCGACGAGCTGGACTACCTGACGTTCGTGGACTACGCGATCGCGCGGACGACCGCCGAACTGCCGGCGGTCGACGCCACCGCGATGCGCCTCGGTCTGACGCTGCACCGCCTGACCAGCGCACTCGTGTACGACTGGGAGTCGACCGTGCACCGGCCGCGCGGGTGGAGCTGGGGCGGGTTCCGGGTCCTGTTCGCGCTGTGGCTGGCCGGCCCGATGGAGGCGAAGCGGGTCGCACAGCTGTCCGGGATGAGCCGCGCGGCGGTGTCCGCGCTGGTCAACACGCTGGAGCGGGACGGGCTCGTGTCCCGCAAGCAGGCCGAGCACGACCGGCGCGCGGTGCTGCTGAACCTCACCGAGGCCGGCCACGAGGCGATCACCAGCGCGTACGAGGCCCACAACGCCCGCGAGCAGGCGTGGGCCAACGCGCTGACCAAGCCGGAGCAGACGATCCTGATCGGCCTGCTGGAGAAGCTGACGACGAGCCCCGCGGCGATGGACGCCAAGCGGCGGTTCTAGGAACTGGCCCCTTGGCGTCCGTGGCGCAGGTCACTACGATGCCCCGCCGGATTTGTCAAAGCTTTGACCGATTCAGGCGGCCGGGAGCACCGCTTCGATAGCCTCGACGACCTCCGGGGCCTCCGGGTCGGTCCGCGGCCGGAAGCGCGCCACGACCTTGCCGTCCGGGTCGACGAGGAACTTCTCGAAGTTCCACTGCACGTCCCCGCTCGCGCCGTCGGCGTCCGGCGTCTCCACCAGCTCGGCGTAGACCGGGTGCCTGCCGGGGCCGTTGACCTCGATCTTTTCGAACATGGGGAACGTGACGCCGTAGGTCGCCGAGCAGAACGTGGCGATCTCCTCGGCGCTGCCCGGCTCCTGGCCCGCGAACTGGTTGCACGGGAACCCGACGACGGAGAATCCCTTGTCCCCGTAGCGTTCCTGCAGCCGCTCCAGCGCGGCGTACTGCGGCGTCAGGCCGCACTTCGACGCGACGTTCACGACGAGCAGGGCCTTGCGGCCCAGCCCGCCCAGCGTCGCGGTCTCACCGGCGAGCGTGCGCAGCTCGATGTCAGCCAGGGCCATGACGATCCTCCGCGGTGGTCGGCAGCTACCACCTGTGGCAACGCCGGCCCGGCCGCGCCGTTCCCCATCCGGCGGCGACCGTGACCAGCGTTACACCCGATCAGCCGAGCCGTTGCGCCGGAACCGGCGCGATCCCCTCCGCCGGCTTCAACCCGAGCGCGTCCAGCAGCAACGCGCAGTCCTCGGCGTTCTCCGCCGCGGACGCGACCGCGCGCACCGCTCGCCGGCGCTGCGCCACGATCATCTCGGTGTCCTCGGCCGACGTGACCGGGACGTTGAAGTCGGCGACCTCCTGCAGGTGCTCTCGCATGTCCATCCCCTGTCCGCACGTGATCCGTGTAGGGCGGCGGCGCCCCGGGTAGCCAAGAGACCGGAGAAAGGAGCGGTTGATGAACTACTCCCCGGACCCGGTGCGTGCCGAGGGCCCGGCCGCCGTTACCGAAGGTACCCCGGACGGGCCGACCGTGCTGGTGCTCGATCCGACCGGCCTGGCCAAGCACGAGGGACTGCCTGCGACCTGGCGGGACAAGACGAGCCAGTGGCAGGTCGTGTGGTGCCGCCTGCCCTCCGACGGCGGGCTGACCCAGGCGGACGACCTTCTGTCCGACCCGCCCGCCGCAGCGGTGCACGTGGTGGCGAGCGGGCCGTTCGCCGACGGAGCGCTGCGGCTGGCGGAGAAGCACAGCGGCGCGCTGCGCTCGCTCCTGCTGGTCGACCCGGCCGCGGACCAGTTCGTGCCGCCGGGCGACGGCGAGATCGCCGACCGGCACTGGGAGGACGACCACCGGGAGCGGATCGACGCGCTCGCGAAGTCCGGTGTGCCGGTGCGGGTCGTCGCGCACAGCACCGGCGGCGCCGAGGACCGGATCCCCGCGCCACTGCCGCTGGGCCACCCGGACGTGGTCGCGGGTGTCGAACGCGCGATCACCGAACTCGAGAACACCCACTGACACGAGGAGGGAACCCGCGTGACCGAGCCCGACGAGGAGTCCGTGCGCGAGGCGCTGGAACGGGAATCGCCGCTACCGCCCGACCCCGAGGCGCCGGAGGCCGACGCGCTGGCGCAACGGCAGAACGTGCACGCTCCGCGGCAGACCGGCCTGGAGCCCGGGCTCCCGCCCGAGGCAGACCCCGGCGACGTCGCCGAGCAGCAGCAGGAAGTGGAGTTCGAGACGGACGAGGAGGCGCTGCGTGGCTGACCCCGCCCGCATCGTGATCATCGGCGGGGGCTACGTCGGCGCCACCACGGCCCGGCAGCTGCGCAAGCGGCTCACCGCCGAGGAAGCCCAGCTGACCGTGATCGACCCGCGGTCCTACATGACCTACCAGCCGTTCCTCGCCGAGGCCGCGGCCGGTTCCGTCGAACCGCGGCACGTGGTCGTGCCGCTGCGCGAGGTGCTGCCCGGCTGCAAGGTGATGGCCGCCGAGGCGACCGGCGTGGACACCACGTCCAAGTCGGTCACGCTGCGCGTCGCCGACGGGCACGTCGAGCAGCTCGGCTACGACATCCTCGTGGTGGCGCCCGGCTCGGTGTCCAAGACGCTGCCCATCCCGGGCCTGGCCGAGCACGGCATCGGCTTCAAGACCCTGGAGGAGGCCGTCTACCTGCGCAACCACGTGCTGTCCCGGCTCGACCTGGCGGCCAGCACGATGGACCGCGAGCTGCGGCGCAAGCTGCTGACGTTCGTGTTCGTCGGCGGCGGCTACGCGGGCATCGAGGCGATGGCGGAGCTGGAGGACATGACCCGCCACGCGCTCAAGGACTACGGCATCGACCGTTCCGAGCTGCGGTGGGTGCTGATCGAGGCGGCCGACCGGATCATGCCGGAGGTCAGCTCGTCGCTGGCGAGCTACACCCTCGACGTGCTGACCAAACGCGGTTTCGAGGTACACCTGGGCACGACGCTCAAGTCGTGCGAGGACTGCCACGTCGTGCTGGGCGACGACACCGAGTTCGACGCCGACACGATCGTGTGGACCGCGGGCGTCAAGCCGAGCCCGATGCTCGCCGACACCGACCTGCCGCTGAACCCGCGCGGCCGGGTGTGCTGCGCGACGACGCTGGAGGTGGACGGCACGCCGGGCGTGTTCTCGGCCGGTGACGCCGCCGCGGTGCCGGACGTGACCAGCAAGGAACCGGGCGCGGTGTGCGCGCCGTCGGCGCAGCACGCGTCGCGGCAGGCGGTCGTACTGGCGAAGAACATCGTCGCGACGCTGCGCGGCGGGCCGCTGGCGGGCTACCGGCACTCCTACGCCGGGTCGGTCGCGAGCCTTGGCCTGTACCAGGGGGTCGCACAGATCTACGGCGTGAAGCTGCGTGGCTGGCCGGCGTGGGCGCTGCACCGCGCGTACCACCTGATGACGATGCCGACCGCGCACCGCAAGACGCGGATCGCCGCGGACTGGCTGATCTCGCTGCCGTTCCGGCGCCAGGTCGTCGCGACCGGCGAGCAGCACCACCCGCGGGAACAGTTCGTGCGAGCCAGCCAGAGGTAGCTGTGGGGTTCCCGGTCGCCCGCAAGCTGATCGACAGCCACCTGGTGTCGGGTGAGCCGGTGCCGGGTCGCGAGATCGGCCTGCGGGTCGACCAGACCCTGACCCAGGACGCCACCGGCACGCTGGTGATGCAGGAGCTGGAGGCGCTGGGGCTGGACCGGGCGCGCACCGAGGTGAGCGTCCAGTACGTCGACCACAACCTGCTGCAGGCGGACGAGAAGAACGCCGAGGACCACGCGTTCCTGCGGTCGGCGTGCCGCCGGTTCGGGATGTGGTTTTCCAAGCCGGGCAACGGGGTTTCGCACCCGACGCACATGGCGCGGTTCGGCGTGCCGGGGCGGACGATGGTCGGGTCCGACTCGCACACGTGCGCCGCGGGGTCGCTCGGCATGCTCGCGATCGGGGTCGGCGGGCTGGAGGTCGCGATGGCGATCGCCGGGGAACCGCTGTACCTGCGGATGCCGGAGATCTGGGGCGTGCGGCTGACCGGCGCGCTGCCGGAGTGGGTGTCGGCGAAGGACGTGATCCTGGAGATGCTGCGCCGGCACGGCGTCAAGGGCGGGCTGAACCGGATCGTGGAGTACCACGGGCCGGGGCTGGCGTCGTTGTCGGCGATGGACCGGCACGTGATCGCGAACATGGGCGCGGAACTAGGCGCCACGACGACGGTCTTCCCGGCGGACGATGCGGTGCTCGAGTTTTTGCGGGCGCAGGACCGGGCTTCGGATTTCGAGGAGCTCGTCGCCGATCCGGACGCGGTGTACGACGTGGCGGAGGAGATCGACCTGTCCGCGCTGGAGCCGCTGATCGCGTGCCCGTCGTCGCCGGACAACGTGGTGCCGGTGCGGGAGGTGGCGGGCACCGAGGTGCGGCAGGTGGTGATCGGCTCGTCGGCCAACCCGGGTTTGCGGGACTTCGCGGTGGCGGCGGCGATGGTGCGCGGGCGGCAGACGCACGACGCGGTGAGCTTCGACGTGAACCCCACGTCGCGGGAGATCCTCGCAGACCTGACCAAGTTGGGTGCGACGCTCGACCTGGTGTCCGCGGGCGCGCGGCTGCACCAAGCGGGGTGCCTGGGGTGCATCGGGATGGGGCAGGCGCCGGCGGCCGGGCACAATTCGCTGCGCACGTTCCCGCGGAACTTCCCCGGCCGGTCCGGGACGCGGGAGGACCGGGTGTGGCTGTGCTCGCCGGAGACCGCGACGGCGGCCGCACTGACCGGGGTGATCACCGATCCGCGTGAGCTGAGCATGGGTTACCCGTCGGTGGTGCTGCCCGAGCGGGCGACGGTCAACACGGCGATGCTGGTGCCGCCGTTGCCGCCGGAGCGGGCCGCGCGCGAGGAACTGGTGAAGGGGCCGAACATCTCGGCGCTGCCGGACTTCCCGCCCCTGCCGGACGACATCGAGGCCGTCGTGTTGCTGAAGGTGGGCGACAACATCTCGACGGACGAGATCTCCCCGGCCGGCGCGGCGGCCCTGCCGTTCCGCTCGAACATCCCGAAGCTGGCGGACTTCACGTTCACCCGCGTCGACGAGACGTACCCGTCACGGGCACGTGAGGCGGAGGGCGGGCATTTCGTCGTCGGCGGGGACAACTACGGGCAGGGCTCGTCGCGGGAGCACGCCGCCATCACGCCGCGGCACCTCGGTCTGCACGCGGTGATCGCGAAGTCGTTCGCGCGGATCCACTGGCAGAACCTCGCCAACTTCGGGATCCTCGCGCTGGAGTTCACCAATCCGGCGGACTACGACCGCGTCGAGCAGGGACACGTGCTGGCGCTACGGGATTTGCGCTCGCAGTTGACCGAAGGCGAGGAGCTGACCGCGACCGACACGACCACGGGGGTGGACATCCCGCTGCGGCACCGGCTCTCCCCGAGGCAGGTGGAAGCCGTCCTGGAGGGCGGCCGAATCCCCCTCCTCGCACGACGCTGAACCGGGCCCACGCGGGCCGGACAGCCGCCGGCGCCGGGCGGATTTTCCCTGGCACCGGGCGGTTTTCCCCAGCACCGCGGTGAACGCGACCCGCAAGCAGGCCACCGAACCACCAAGCACCGAAACGAATTCCCCTCCCACGGCCGAACCCAGCCCACGCGCAAGCCGCCGAACCCTCAAGCGCCGGGCGAAATTTCCTCCTGCGGCGGTGAACCCGGCCCGCACGCGGGCCGCCCAGGGATCAAGCAGCCGCGCGGATCCCCTCCCGGGACGGTGCACACCGCCCACCCCCGGGCCGCCCGGCCGTGCGGCCTGCGCGAGGGGCGCGATGTCGTCTCGCATCTTGGTGCCGCGTCACCCAGGGTCTCCGCCGCGGCTCGCAACCGTGACTCCAGTGCGCCTCCGAGCGTTTTCAGTTGTCAGGATCCAGGTTCCGTACCTCCCTTGTGGACAGCCGGCTCATCGCAGCCAGGAACGCGGCGTCGGCGCCAGGCGGAGCCGCTGGGGTGGCCGTGACCCGGCCGGGAGCAGGCCGGCCGGGGCCGCGGATCTGCTCAGCCAGACGAAAACCTGTTCGCCCTCGCGGACCGGCAGGCGCGGATAGTCGTTGGGGTGCGCCGAAGTGCGGAAGGACGCCAGCGGTGGCGCACCCGCTTCGGCGAGCGCGGGCAGCACCTCGCGGCGGAAAAGCTCCGGGAACGCATCCGGGTCCTCCGGGTGGCAGATCACGATCTCGAACCCCGCCGCACCGTCCCCGCCCGCGCGAGCCGGCGGCGATGCGCGAGCCGCGTCGAGGTCGCCGGTCACCGGGGTCAGCAGCAGCACGTCGTCCGAATCCATCATCGTCGCGTTGGCGGCCTCCCGGTGTGCCAGCCACGCGGGATGTCGCTCGTAGAAAGCGGCCAGCGACTCGGCTCTCCGGGAGGCGTCCGGGAAGCCCCGGATCCACACGAAGCGGTCCGGGTCGTCCAGGTCGCGGAACTGGCCGTACACCCGCATGCCCGCCTCGGCCTGCGACTCCACGAACTCGTTGTCGAACAACGCGATCAGCTCGTCGCGCCGTCCCGGGTGCAGCGTGTACTGCCGGAGCTCGAACAGCTCGGTCATCGGGTCCCCCTCGTCGTGATCCATCCAGCACGCCGAGGTTAACGAGCACCACCGACAATTCCGGGCCGCTCGGGCCGGTCCCCGTTCTGGGCGGTGTCAGCGGCGTTGCCGGCCGTGTTCTACTTCGGGGACATCCCGTTCGGGCCGGGGGCGCACGTGCACCCCCGGCGAGGAGAGGAGCCTGATGGATCTGGTCGCCCTGCGCCGGGACGTGCACGCGCACCCCGAACCCGCCTTCTGCGAGGTGCGGACGGCGGCGACGGTCCTCGCGCACCTGCGGGAACTCCCGGTGGAGGTGCGCACCGGCGTCGCGGCGATGCGGCGCGAGGGCGTGCCCGCCTACCCGGACGAGGCCACGCTCCGGGATTTCGCCGACCGGGCGGTCGCGACGGGCGCGGACGCCGCGGACGTGCGGCGGTTCGCCACCGAGGGCACGGCGATCATCGCCGACCTCGCCGGCCGCCGCCCCGGCCCGGTCTGGGCGCTGCGGTTCGACATGGACGCGCTGCCGGTCACCGAGGCCGACGACCCCGCGCACACCCCCGCGGCCGACGGGTTCCGCTCGCGGTACGAGGGGTTCATGCACGCCTGCGGGCACGACGGGCACGTGGCGATCGGGCTGGCGCTGGCGCGGCGGCTGGCCGACCGCGACTTCCCCGGCACGGTGCGGTTCCTGTTCCAGCCCGCCGAGGAGGGCGGCCGGGGCGCCCGCGCGATGCTCGCCGCGGACGCCGTCGCCGGGGTCGACCGTTTCCTGGCCGTGCACCTGGGCCTCGACCTGCCCGCGACGACCGTCGCGGCCGGGATCACCGGCATCTTCGCGACGACGAAGATGCGTGCGCGGTTCACCGGGGTCGCCTCGCACGCGGCGGCGGCGCCCGAGGACGGCCGCAACGCGCTGCTCGCCGCCGCGACGGCCGTCCTCGGCATCCACGGCCTGCCGCGGTTTTCCGCCGCCGACACGCGGGTCAACGTCGGCACCCTGCACGCCGGGGGCAACGTCAACATCGTGCCCGCGGCGGCCGAGCTGACCTGCGAGGCGCGGTCGACGGACGGCGCGGTGAACGCGGACCTCACCGAGCGGATCAAGCAGGTCCTGTGCGGCGCCGCGCAGGCGCAGGGCGTGGCGGTGGAGATCGAGGAGACCGGCGGCTCCACGTCGTTGAACTGCGACGACGAGCTGCTGGACGCCGTGCTCGCGGCGGCCGCCGCGACCGGTCACGGCGAGCGGGCGCTGCGGACGCACGAGATGGGCGGCAGCGACGATGCCAGCCTCTTCGCCGAGGCCGTGCAGCGCGCGGGCGGTCTCGCCACCTACACGGTGATCGGTGGCGGCAACCCCGCGCCGCACCACAACCCGTACTTCGACGTGGACGAGGCGGCGCTGCCGGTCGCGGTCGACGTGCTGGAAGCTCTTGTGCGCCAGACCACACGTACGGATGACAATACGTAGCCGACTCGGTGGTTCGGCTGATGTGTGCTCGTCTCGCCGAGGGGCACCCTTTGTGGTATGACCGCGCAAGATATGCAAGCCCTGGCCGACACGGCCGCCGGGCTCATCCTGTTCCACAACGGCTTGTGGGGAGCGCCCACGTGCTACATGTGGGCCGGCCCCGACGGCGCCGCGGCCGGGCGCGTCCCGCCGTGGGAGTGCGAGGCGCTCGACCGGCTCCGCTGGCGCAAGCTGATCTCCGCGCCGTCCGGCTCGGGAGTCGAGGATGTGCCCGTCGTGCCCACCGAGGCCGGGCTCGCCGCGCTGCGCGCGCAGCGGGCGCACGCCGCCTGAAGATCGCGGTCAGCGCACCAGCGCGCTGAAGTCCTCCGTGAACCGGGCCAGCAGCTTCGCGAGCGCCGCCCGGTCGTCCCGATCCCACCCGGCCGTCACCTCGGCCACCACCCTGGCACGGAACGCCTGGATCTCCTCGATCGCCCGACGGCCCTGGGCCGTGGGTTCCAGCAGTGATCGGCGGCCGTCGGCCTGATCGGCGCGCCGGCGCACCAGTCCCGCTTCCAGAGCTTGCGCGGTCAAGCGGCTCGCCCGGGGCTGGTCGATCCCGAGCGCGGCGGCGGCCTCGGTGACCGTCGGCGCGCGCCCGGCCGCCGCGACGATGTCCAGCAGCTCGTACACGGCGTCCGGCACCGGGCTCGTCCTCCCCCGCTCACGCGACAACCGGCCCAGTGCGCGCCGTGACTGCGCCCGGCGCAGAGTGGCCAGCGCGCGGGCGATCGAATCGGCGTTGCGGTCCATGCCCGTCCTCATCCATACTCGAAGACAACTACATGTCATATTACATAGGAGTTGTCGTGGACCCGCTCGACAAGCCGATCGGTTTCTGGCTCAAGCACGTGGACAACCTGCTGGAGGACGGCCTCACGCGGGTGCTCGCCGACCGCGGCCTCACGCGCCGTCACTGGCAAGCTCTCAACACCTCACGGCATGGCGCGGACGCGCTCGAGGTGTTCGACGGCGCCGCGGAGGCACGAGCCGACCTGGTGGCCCGCGGCTGGATCACCGCGGACGGCGCGCTCACCGACGAGGGCCGCGCGGCGAGGGGCGAGATCGCCGAGCGGGTGCGGCGCTTCCGCGAACTGTCCGTCGCCGGGCTGACGAAGGACCAGTACGCCGAGACCGTCCGGGCATTGGCGACGATGGCGGGCAACCTGGAGGCTGCACGGTAGGTCCCCAGCTCAGCGGGGACAATGGCCGCGATGTCGCGTGGATCAGCGACAGCGGCCAGCGCAGCGGCTCGGCCAGCACGGTCGAAACCACCGCGCGGACAGCGCGAAACCCTGGAGCCCGCGGAGTCTGAAGGCCGCGTGCACCTCCCGCAGCAGGCCGCCGCCGCAGGAGACAGTCGCCACGTCGAGTGAATCAGCGACAGCCGCTCGGCCGGCGGCGCCGACACCGTCGAAACCCCCACGGGTACAGCAGGAAACCTGGAGCCCCCGCGCCGACGTGTAGATTCCCCGGGCCCGTGCGCGGCGGCCACCCAGCCGCAGAAGCCCCGCGACCACCCCGGCCGCCAGGAGTCACGACACCTCGGCCCCCAGCTCCGCGTGCACCTCCCGCAGCAAAGCCGCCGCCGCGGGAGACAGCGGCCGCGCCGTCGCGTGGATCAGCGACACCGACCAGCGCAGCGGCTCGGCCAGCGGCACCGGCACCACGCCCGCCATGTTCCCCGCCGCGCCCGAGGGCAGGAAACCGATCCCGAGCCCCTGGCAGATCAGGGCCCGCGCGGTGCCGTAGTCCGACACCTCCAGCGGCACCTGCCTGCTCAGCCCGGCCCCGGCGAAGGCGCGGTCCACCAGCGTCCGGTTCCCCCACCCCACCGGGAAGTCCACGAAGGACTCCTCCGCCAGCTCGGCGAGCGTCGCCCCGCTGCGGCTCGCCAGCGGGTGGTCCGGCGCGGCCAGCAGGCTCAGGTCCTCCTCCGTGACGATCTCGTGCGCCAGCCCGGCCGGCACCTTGCCCGCCAGGGACGCCAGCGCCAGGTCCATCCGCCCGTCGAGCACCGCCCGCACGTGTCCCGCCGAGCCCGACGGCGAGTACTGCAACCGCACGGCCGCGTGCGGGTGCCGTCGCGAGAACCGGCCCAACAGCCGCGGCACGTTGACGCGCCCGGTCGACAGGAGCGTGCCCATGGTGACCGCACCGCGCACCTCGCCGCTCGCTCCCGCCGCGGCCTGCGCCGCCGCGCGGGCCGCGGCCAGTGCGGTTCGCGCCTCGGGCAGCATCGCGGCGCCGGCGGCCGTCAGCGCGACCCGGCGGCTGTCCCGGTCGAACAGCTCGGCCCCGACCTCCCGTTCCAGCGCCCGGATCGCCGTCGACACCGCCGACTGCACGACCCGCAACCGCTGCGACGCGCGCGTGAAGCTCAGTTCCTCGGCGACCGCCACGAAGTACGACAGCTGACGCAGTTCCACACTGCCTATCTAACACTGCGATAGCTGTCAGCGAAAACATTCGTTGGACGAGATGAGCAAACGGGCGCACTCTGGGGTCGTGATCATCGAGGCCCTTCCCCCGCGCACCACGTCCCGCCGTCACGGCGCGGGCTTCTGGCTCGTCGCCTACACCTTCGCGGTGACCATGGGGTTCTCCGCCGCCCCGGCCCCGCTCTACGTGCTCTACCAGGCCAAGGACGGGTTCGGCCCGTTCACCGTCACCCTCGTCTTCGCCGCGTACGCGCTGGGCGTGATCGCCAGCCTGTTCGTCGCCGGGCACGTGTCCGACTGGGTGGGCAGGCGCCGGGTGCTGGTGCCAGCCGTGCTGGTCAACGTGCTCGCCGGGATCGTGTTCCTGGCCTGGTCGGCAGTGCCCGCGCTGCTCGCCGCGCGGTTCCTGTCCGGCATCAGCATCGGCCTGCTCACCGCGACCGCCACCGCGCACCTGACCGAACTGCACCTGGCGGCGCGGCCGGGCGCTTCGCGGACCCGGGCGGACGTCGTGGCGACCGCGGCGAACCTCGGCGGCATCGGGCTCGGCCCGCTCGTCGCCGGGCTGCTGGCCGAGTACGCCGGCGACCCGCTGCACGTGCCGTACCTGGTGTTCCAGGTGCTGATGCTGATCGGCGCGCTCGCGGTGACGCTGGCGCCGGAGACGGTGACCGCCACGCGCGTGCGCTACCACCCGCAGCGGGTCTCGGTGCCGCCGCACGCCCGCGCCCGCTACCTGGCCGCGGGGGCGGCCGCGCTCGCCGAGTTCGCCGTGTTCGGCATGTTCACCTCGCTCGCGCCGGGGTTCCTGGCGAACACCCTGCACCAGCACTCGCACGCGCTGGCCGGGGCGAGCGTGTTCGCGGTGTTCGGGTCCGCGGCGGTGGCGCAGATCGTGCTGGCGCGGACGGCGCTGCGGCGGTTGCTCGCCACCGGGCTCGGCCTGCTGACGGCGGGCCTGGTGCTGGTGACGGTCGCGGTGTGGCTGCCGAGCCTCGCGTTGTTCCTGCTCGGCGCGGTGCTCGCCGGCGCCGGAGCGGGCGCCGGGTTCAAGGCCAGCGTCGGGATCGTGCTCGGCCTGGCCCCGGCGGAGAGCCGTGGCGAGGCGCTGTCCGGGCTGTTCCTGGCCGCCTACGCCGGACTCGCGGTGCCGGTGCTCGCGCTCGGGGTGGCCACCCAGGCGGTGGACGTGCGGATCGCGCTGGCCGGGTTCACCGTGGCGCTGCTGGCGATCCTGGCGACCGTGGTGCGGCGGCTGTTCCGGGCGAGCTGAGCGCCTGCACGTCCGCATAGGACGGGACAGGCGGGATGGCGCCGCCCGCCGTGATCGCGCCGACCGTGCGGACCACGGCCTGCAGCGCGGCCCGGAACAACAGCGACCCGCAGCTGACGCGCCGGACGCCGAGCTCGGCGAGCCGCCGCAGGGGCGGGCCGGCCAGGACGTTCACCGGGACGTCGACCGCCGCGACGACCGCGGCGATCGTCGTCTCGTCCGTCAGCCCGGGCACGAACACCCCGTCGGCCCCGACGTCGCGGTAGGCGCGGACCCGGGCCACGGGGTCGTCGCCGGTGCCGAGCCAGTGCGTGTCGGTGCGGGCGTTGACGAACAGGCCGGGCGCGGCGTCCTTGAGCGCGCTGATCAGTCGCTGCTGGTGCGCGGGCTCGGCGAGGCGCCCGCCGTCCCGGCCGTCCTCGATGTTCACCCCGGCCACGCCGAGCGCGGCGAGTTCCGCGCCCAGGGCGGCGACCTCGCCGGGGTCGTCCGAGAAGCCGCCTTCGATGTCGACGGTGACGTAGCAGGGCAGCCGGGTCAGCCTGCGGGCGAGGGCGACGGTCTCGTCCTTGGTCGCCCCGGTCCCGTCGGGCAGGCCGGCCGCGGCGGCGACGCCCAGGCTCGTGGTGCCGATGGCCGCGAAGCCTTCGGCGACGAGGACGGCCGCGGACGCGTAGTCCCAGGCGTTGGGCAGCAGCAGGGGTTTCCCGGTCCGGTGCAACTCGGCGAAGCTCATGCCGGAACGCTAACGCCGGGAATTGTCGGTCGTGGCCGATACGATCCGTTCCGTGAGCAACCCGCACCTGGAACCGGACCCGGTCTTCGCCGGCGCGCCCCTGGACCGGGCCCGGCGCGCCGCGCTCGTCGTGCACGGGCGAGGTCAGACGCCGGACTACATGCTCGCGATCCTCGACCGGGTCGCGGTGCCGGACATCGCGTACGTGCTGCCCCGGGCCGCGGGGCAGACGTGGTACCCGGCGGGGTTCATGCAGCCGCTCGCGGCGAACCAGCCGTGGGCGGACCACGCGCTGGACGCGATGGCGGCATTCCTGGCGCGCATCGCCGAGGCCGGGATCGCGGCGGAGGACGTGTTCCTGGTCGGGTTCTCGCAGGGGGCGTGCCTGTTGTCGGAACTGCTGGTGCGCTCGCCGCGGCGGTACGCCGGGGCGGCGCTGCTGACCGGCGGGTACCTGGGGCCGGACGAGCGCGCGCCATCGGGGTCGCTGGCGGGCACGCCGGTGTTCGCCGGCACGAGCCGCTACGACGAGTGGGTGCCGCTGGAGCGAGCGGAGGCCACGGCGAGGCTGCTGGAGCGGATGGGAGCCGCGGTGACGATGCGCGTGTACGAGGACCGCGAGCACCTGGTGAACGACGACGAGATCGCGGAGGTGCGCAAGCTGCTGACGAGCTGAGGTGCACCTGCCGCGGTGATTTGGACCGTGCGCGGGTCACTCACGGCCAGGTGGCCGGGACATGTGGGTGGCGCCCAGGGGACGATCGCGGTTCCAGGCTGAGATTCGGTCCGCCGGGTGGGGAGGGCTCCCCGGGCACACGGCTGCTGGGGGAACACCCGCACCCGCCAGGGGAACCACACGCCCGGCCAATCCCCCGCGCCGCCGCCTGCACCAACGGCGCCAACGCAGCCGGCTGGACACCATCCGCGTGCGCCACCAACGACACGGCCGCGACCACCGCACCCGAACCACCCCACACGCGCGCGGCAATACCCCACCGGCCAACACAAGCGCGGCGCGCACTCACCGGGCAATCGGCTCCCGCGGAAACACCCGCGCCCCACCAGGGGAACCACACGCCCGGCCAATGCCCCGCGCCGCCGCCTGCACCAACGGCGCCAACGCAGCCGGCTGCGCACCATCGGCATGCACCACCAGCGACACGGCCGCGACCACCACACCCGAACCGTCCCGCACGGGCGCCGCCACCGAGACCGCGTCCGTGGTCACCTGGCCGTCGCTGACGGCGTAGCCGGTCTGGCGCACCGCGGCGAGCATCTCGCGCAGCCGGGCCGGGCTCGTCACCGTCTTCGGCGTGTACGCCTGCAACGGCGCGGCCAGCACCTCCTCCTGCACCTCCGCCGGCGCGTGCGCGAGCAGTGCCAGCCCGACGCCCGTCGCGTGCAGGGCGAACCGGCCGCCCACCCGCGTCCACACCGGAACCGCCTTGCGGCCGGAAATCCGTTCCACGAACACGAGTTCCAGGCCCTCCCGCACGGCGAGCTGCACGTTCTCGTGCGTGACCTCGTACAGGTCCTCCAGGAACGGCATCGCCGCCTCACGCAGGGCCAGCCCGCGCGGCGCCAGCGAAGCGACCTCCCACAACCGCAACCCGACGCGGTACCGGCCGTCCGCGCCGCGCTCCAGCGCGCCCCACGCGACCAGTTCCGCGACCCGCCGGTGCGCGGTCGCCAGCGACAGCCCCGCCCGGCGCGCCAGCTCCGACAGGGTCAGCTCGGGGCATTCCGGGGTGAACGCGCCGAGCAGCGCGAGCACCTTGCCGGTCACCGTCCGGACTTCGCCGTCCATCCGATCATCCTGCCCCGCGCCGGCCTACAGATCCAGCACGAGCCGCGGCCCGCACGAGCGCGACACGCAGATCATCATCGTGTCGTTCGCCGCGCGCTCGGCGTCCGTGAGCAGCGAGTCCCGGTGG
The DNA here is from genome assembly GCF_000473265.1 of Amycolatopsis thermoflava N1165. Classification (NCBI taxonomy): domain Bacteria; kingdom Bacillati; phylum Actinomycetota; class Actinomycetes; order Pseudonocardiales; family Pseudonocardiaceae; genus Amycolatopsis; species Amycolatopsis thermoflava. The sequence continues at coordinate 88,575 of NZ_KI421511.1, read as the reverse complement.
TCCGGCACGCCGTCGAGCACCGGCGTCTCGCACGTCCCGCAGGTGCCCTCCTGGCACGACGACAGCACGCTCACCCCGGCTTCCTCGACCGCGGCCAGGATCGACTTGTCCGGGGGCACGGTCACGGTCCGGCCGGACGCCGCGAGCTCCACCTCGAACGTCGTCCGCTCCCCCGCGTCCGCGCCCGCCTTCGGGGAGAACCGCTCCACGTGCAGCGAGCCCGGTGGCCACGCGGCGCAGCGCTGCTCGACCGCCGCCAGCAACGGCTCCGGCCCGCAGCAGTACACCGCCACGCCGTCGTGCGGTGCGCCCAGCAACTCGTCCAGGTCCAGCAGCCCGGTCTCGTCCTGCGGCCGGATCTCCACCCGGTCGCCGTAGCGCGCCACCAGCTCCTCGCGGAACGCCATCGACGCCCGCGACCGCCCGCCGTACACCAGCCGCCAGTCCGCGCCGGACGCCTCGGCCCGCGCGATCATCGGCACGATGGGCGTGATCCCGATCCCGCCCGCGACGAACAGGTACCGCGGCGAGTCCACGAGCCGGAAGTGGTTGCGCGGCCCGCGGATCCGCACGGTGTCCCCTGTGGACAGACGGTCGTGCACCCAGGCCGATCCGCCGCGCCCGTCCGGCTCGCGCAGCACCGCGACCTGCAGCACGCTCCGGTCCGCCGGATCGCCGCACAGCGAGTACTGCCGCACCAGCCCCTCGCCGAGCACGAGGTCCAGGTGCGCCCCCGGCTCCCACTCCGGCAGCGGCTCGCCGGCGGGGTGCCGCAGGGTCAGCCGCACCACGCCCGCGGCGAGTTCTTCCTTGCGCTCCAGGAGAACGTCGAGTTCCACTTCGGTCAGCACCGCCGTCATCACGCACTCCCCGCTCCGGCGAGCACCGGGTCACCGGCGGGCGCCGGGTCGTCGTGGCCGTCGGGATGGGCCAGCAGCCACTCCCACAGCTCGACCGGGTCCTCCGACTCGTGCTCGGCGCCGCAGTGGCAGACGCCGATGAGGAGATCGGTGCCCAGTTTCCAGTGGATGCGGTACACGGTGTCGCCGTGCAGCATCGCGGTCCGTTCGGTCATCGCGTGGCGGCCTTCTCCGGTTCGCCCGCCATCTTCTTCAGGATGCGGCGCGCGGCCAGGCCGCCGGTGTCGATGTTGACCGACAGCTCCTGGTAGCCCTGCGGCTCGGCCTGGATGACCCGCTCCAGGATGTCGAGCGCCTCCACGTCCTGCAGCACCACGGTGCGGTTGCTCTGCGCGAGGAAGTCGGACACCTCCTGGTCGTCGAGCGCGAAGTCCCGCGCCACGGCCCAGAAGTCGTGGGTCGAGTGCTCGGTCTCCGGGGTGATCGCGTAGACGACCTCGACGTGGAACCCGTCCGGGTCGGTGCCGTCGGCGTTGGGCAGCACGCCGACCGGCGCGATACGGCTGTGCAGCAGGTACAGGCACGGCGGGTGGTACTCGATGTCCTGCCAGCGCGTGATGCGGCCCTCGATGCCGGTCGACTTCGCGTAGAACGGCGGGCAGGCCGCGTCGTCCATGTGGCGGCTGACGTAGATGATCCGCCGGTCCTCGTCGACCTCGGTGGTGATCGGGGTGTTGGCGACCTCCGGCGTGCCGATGTAGCCGCCGTGCAGGTAGGTCTCGTGGGACAGGTCCATCAGGTTGTCCACGAGCAGCTCGTAGCGCGCGGCCAGCGGTTCCATGCCGCAGACGGTGGTGTAGGCGGGATCGGCGAGCCACGGCGCGCGCGGGATGAGCGTGGTGTCGGCGCGGGCGGGGTCGCCGATCCACACCCACACGAACGAATCCTGCTCGACGACCGGGTAGGACGGCACGCGCGCGGTGCGCGGGATCCGGGACTGGCCGGGCACGAAGACGCAGCTGCCGGAGGGCTCATAGGTGAAGCCGTGGTAGCCGCACACGATGCGGTCCCCGTCCAGGCGGCTTTCCGACAGCGGGTAGCGGCGGTGCACGCAGCGGTCGGCCAGCGCGACGACTTCCCCGGCTTCGGTGCGGTAGAAGACGATGGGCTCGCCCAGGATCGTCCTCGCCAGCAGCTCCCGCCCGACCTCGCTCCCGTAGGCGGCGACGTACCACTGGTCGCGCACGAACGCAGTCATCTGCAGCTCCTTCGGTGTAGATGCGACGACCACACTTTCGCTGCCGGGACCGGGCCGGGACCAGCCGTGTTTTCAGCAGGTGAAAGCTCACCGGCGGAGCGACTTCTCCCACCGGCGGGCCCAGGTGTCCAGCGGCAGGAGCGATTCGACGAGTTCGCGGCCGAGCCGGGTGAGCCGGTAGCCGTCGGCGCCCTCCTCGACGAGGGCGACGTCGGTCAGCTCGGCCAGCCGGGTGGTCAGGACGCTCGAGGACATCCGGTCGCAGCGCCGCTGGAGCTCACGGAAGCCGGCCGGCGCCCGGTGGAGCTCCCAGATCACGCGCAGCGTCCAGCGCCGCCCGAGCAGGTCCAGCGCCGCCATCACGGGACGTCCGGTGGACGAGCCGCGGACGGGGGATCCCGGCCGGGGCACGGACTGGTCCGCCATGGCTCAACTCCTTGCGCTTCGATTCTCGAAGCAGCATAGTGGTTCGAAAATCGAAGCACTACCCGCAGGAGGTCCCGTGACCCGGATCGCGCCACTGACCCCGCCCTATCCGCCCGGCATCGAGGACGCGCTGCGGCGCTGGATGGCGCCGCACGTCGCGCACGATCCGCTGGTGCTCTTCCGCGTGCTGCACCGGCACGCGGAGCTCGCGTCGCGGATGCGGGTGCTCGGCGCCGGCCTGCTCGCCCACGGAGAACTTCCCGCCGCGGACCGCGAGCTGGTGATCGCCCGGACCTGCGCGCGCTCCGGGTGCGAGTACGAATGGGGCGTGCACGCGGTGGTGTTTCCCGAGCTCACGGCGGACGAGCTGGCCGCGACGGTGCACGACGGCGCCGGCGCCCCGGTCTGGTCACCGCGGCAGCGGGCACTCGTGGGCGTGGTGGACGACCTGCACGACACCGCGACGGTTTCGCAGGCCAGGTGGGCCGAGCTGGCCGCGCACCTGCCCGACACCCAGCTGCTGGAGTTCCTGGTGCTGACCGGCTGGTACCGGACGATCAGCGGGCTCGCCAACGCCCTCGCCCTGCCACCCGAACCCTGGGCGGCGCGCTTCGGGGACAATGCCGATCATGCTGGATGAGGAGAGCTTCCTGTTCTTCACCGATCGCGCGCTCGACGGGATGACGGCGATCCTCGCCGGCCTGGGTGACGAGCTGGCCAACACCCGGCCGGATCTGCCGGGCGCGAACACGCCCTACGCGATCGTGAACCACTGCCTCGGTGTGATCGCCGCCTGGGCCGGGCAGGTCGTCGCGGGCCGCAGCGTGCACCGCGACCGCGAGGCCGAGTTCGCGGCCGCCGGGCCGATCGCGCCGCTGCTCGACCGCGTCGCGCGGGTGCGGGAGCGACTGCGCGAGGATGTCGCGGCCGCCGATTTCGACGCTCCGCCGCGGGGCGAGGTGCCGGACAAGTACGCGAACACGCCGGTCGGGCGGCGGCAGGGCGCCGCACTCGTGCACGTCTACGAGGAGCTGGCCCAGCATCACGGTCAGCTCGAGCTGACCCGCGACATCCTGCTGGCCTCCGTCAAGTCCTGAGCAGCCGCCGGAGGATCTTGCCCGTCGGGGACTTCGGGATCCGCTCCACGAACTCGACCTCGCGCACCTTCTTGTACGGCGCGACACGCTCGGCCACGAACGCCATCAGCTCGTCCGCGCCGACGGCGCCCTCGGCGACCACGAACGCCTTCGGCGCCTCGCCGCCCTCGGTGTGCGGCACGCCGACCACCGCGGCGTCCAGCACGGCCGGGTGGGTCAGCAGCACGGCCTCCAGCTCGGCGGGCGCGACCTGGTAGCCCTTGTACTTGATCAGCTCCTTGAGCCGGTCGACGACCCAGAACACGCCGTCGTCGTCCGCGCGCACCAGGTCGCCGGTGTGCAGCCAGCCGCCGGTGATCGTCGCGGCGGTGGCGGCCGGGTCGTCCAGGTAGCCGTCCATCACCTGCGGGCCGCGGATCAGCAGCTCGCCGGTCTCGCCGGGGGCGACGTCGGAGTCCGTGCCGGGCGCCACGATCCGCGCCTCGGTGTTCGGTGACAGCCGTCCCACACTGCCCGGCGGGGTCGTCGGGAAGTCGTCGTCGAACACCTGGTGCGTGCCGGGGCTGGCCTCGGTCATGCCGTAGCCCTGCCGGATCAGGCAGCCCAGGCGCCGTTCCGCACGCTCGGTCACCTCCACGTCCAGCGGCGCGGCCCCGCACAGCGCGAACCGCAGGCTGGACAGGTCGTGGTCCTCGACGTGCGGCGCGGTGGCCAGCGCCAGCACCATGGGCGGGGCGAAGTAGGCGCGCGTGACCCGGTGCGCGGCCAGCGTCCGCAGGTACTCGTCCAGCTCGAACCGCGGCAGCGTCACCACCTTCGCGCCGCCGAGCAGCCCGGAGTTGAGGATGATCGTGAAGCCGTAGATGTGGAAGAACGGCAGCACGGCGGCCTGCACGTCGTCCGGGCCGATCCGCCACCCGGCCCGCGTCTGCGCCAGGTTCGCCACGAGGTTGCGGTGCGTCAGCCGCACGCCCTTCGGGATCCCGGTGGTGCCGCTGGAGAACGGCAGGACCGCGACCGTGGTGGCCGGGTCCAGGTCCAGCTGCGGCGCCGGCCCGTCGGTGAACAGCGACGTGAACGAGCGGGCACGCGGGTGCTCGCCCAGCACGAACACCTCGCTCGCGACCTCCAGCGCCTTGTCCACCACGGGTTCCGCGGCGATCAGCAGCCGCGCGCCGGACAGCCGCAGCTGCTTGGCGATCTCCCCTGGCGTCAGCGCCGGGTTGACCGGGGTGACCGCCGCCCCGGCCGCGATCGCGGCGTGCAGGGCGACCACGAACGACGGCTGGTTGTGGCTCATCAGCGCGACGACGTCCCCGGGCCCGACGCCGTGCGCCGCGAGGCCGGCCGCCCCGGCCGTGACCGCCGATCGCAGCTCGGCGTAGGTCAGGCTTTCGCCGGTGCGGCCGTCGACGAGCGCGGTCGCGTCGCCGAACCGGGCCGCGCCGCCGATCACGAACTCAGTGAGCGTGACGCCGGGGATCTCGACGTCCGGCAGCGGGCTGCGGTGGATCATCCCCGCTCCTGGGCCAGGCCGAGCACGCGGACGGCGTTGTCCTTGAGGATCTTCGGCCGCACGTGGTCCTTGATGTCGAGCCGCGCGAAGTCGGCCATCCACCGGTCCGGCGTGATGAGCGGGTAATCCGAGCCGAACAGCACCTTGTCCTGCAGGAGGCTGTTGGCGTAGCGGACCAGCTGCGGCGGGAAGTACTTGGGCGACCAGCCGGAGAGGTCGATGTAGACGTTCGGCTTGTGCGTGGCCACGGCGAGCGCCTCGTCCTGCCACGGGAACGACGGGTGGGCCATGATGATCGTCAGGTCCGGGAAGTCGATGGCCACGTCGTCGAGCAGCATCGGGTTGGACAGGCCGAGCCGCACTCCCCCACCGCCGCGCATGTTCGCGCCGATGCCGGTCTGACCGGTGTGGAACAGCGCGGGCAGGCCGTGCTCCTGCGCGATCTCCAGCAGCGGGTACGCGCTGCGGTCGTTGGGCGCGAAGTCCTGCAGGCTCGGGTGGAACTTCAGGCCGCGCACGCCGTGGTCGGCGATGAGCCGCTCCAGCTGCCGGGCGCCCGCCCGGCCCTTGGCCGGGTCGATGCTGGCGAACGGGATGAGCACGTCCGGGTGCTTGGCCGCCGCCTCCGCGATTTCCTCGTTGGACAGCGCGGGGTGCCCGGTGAACGCCTCGATGTCGACGGTGAACAGCACCGCCCCGATGCGGCGCTCGCGGTAGTAGGCCGCGATCTCGTCGATGGTCGGGCGCCGGGCGTCGGCGCCGAAGTAGGCCGAGGACGCCTCGACGAAGTCGTCGGGCAGGGACAGGTGCCCGTGGTCGTCGGTCTCGACGTGGACGTGCACGTCGATCGCCTCGAGCTGGCTGGGATCCATGGTTGTCAGGTGTACTGATACGTATCCGGCGCTGTCAACGCCGCTTCTGCTCGCCGGAAGTGTCCGCTTCATTGCAGATCCTCCGGAAATGCGCATCAGAATGCGATCCGGATCACCGCTCACACAGTGAGAGCTTGGTCATCCGATCCGGCGAAAATCAGTTAGCATAGGTCAACTAATTTTCGCTGGTTGGAGTGATGGAAGTGCAGCCTGCGCTCGGTCCCCGCTACAAGTGGATCGCGCTGTCCAACACGACGCTGGGCATGCTCATGGCCACGATCAACTCCTCGATCGTGCTCATCGCGCTGCCGGACATCTTCCGCGGCATCGACATCAACCCGCTGGAGCCGTCGAACACCAGCTACCTGCTGTGGATGATGATGGGCTTCCTCGTCGTCACCGCGGTGCTCGTGGTCGGTTTCGGCCGGCTGGGCGACATGTACGGCCGCGTGCGCATGTACAACCTGGGTTTCGCGGTCTTCGCGGTGTCGTCCATCTTCCTGGCGATCACGTGGATGAACGGCGGCGCGGCGGCGATCTGGATGATCGCCTGGCGCATCGTCCAGGGCATCGGCGGCGCGTTCCTGATGGCCAACTCCAGCGCGATCCTCACCGACGCCTTCCCCAAGCACCAGCGCGGCATGGCGCTGGGCATCAACGGCGTCGCCGCGATCGCGGGCTCCTTCCTCGGCCTGGTGATCGGCGGGCTGCTCGGCCCGGTCGAGTGGCGGCTGGTCTTCCTCGTCTCCGTCCCGTTCGGCGTGTTCGGCACCATCTGGGCCTACCTCAAGCTGAAGGACACCAGCGAACGCCACCGCGCGAAGATGGACTGGTGGGGCAACCTGACCTTCGCGGTCGGCCTCATCGCGGTGCTCGTCGGCATCACCTACGGCATCCAGCCCTACGGCGGGCACACCATGGGCTGGACCAGCCCGTTCGTGCTGTCCTGCCTCATCGGCGGCGCCGTCGTCCTGGTCCTGTTCTGCGTCATCGAGACCAGGGTCGCGAACCCGCTGTTCAACCTCGGGCTGTTCAAGATCCGCGCGTTCACCTTCGGCAACCTGGCGAACCTGCTCGCCTCGCTGGGCCGCGGCGGCCTGCAGTTCGTGCTGATCATCTGGCTGCAGGGCATCTGGCTGCCGCAGCACGGCTACAGCTTCGAGAAGACCCCGCTGTGGGCGGGGATCTACATGCTGCCGCTGACGATCGGCTTCCTCGTCTCCGCGCCGGTGTCCGGCATCATCTCCGACCGCATCGGCGGGCGGCTGCTGTCCACCGGCGGCATGCTGATCACCGCCGTCAGCTTCGTCCTGCTGGAAGTCCTGCCGGTCGACTTCAACTACTGGGCCTTCGCCGCGATCCTGCTCCTCAACGGGCTCGGCATGGGCCTGTTCACCTCCCCCAACCGGGCCGAGGTGATGAACAGCCTGCCGAACAACGCACGCGGCGCGGGCGCCGGGATGACCGCGACCTTCCAGAACTCCGCGATGGTGTTGTCCATCGGCTTCTTCTTCAGCCTGATGATCGCCGGCCTCGCCGACCACCTGCCGTCCGCGATGGCGCAGGGCCTGACCGCCAACGGGGTGCCCGCCGCCGACGCGAACCAGATCGCGTCGCTGCCGCCGGTCGGCGTGCTGTTCGCCGCGTTCCTCGGCTACAACCCGATCGAACAGCTCCTCGGCGGCGTCCTGCACACCCTGCCGCCGGACCAGGCGGCCTACCTGACCGGCCGCAGCTTCTTCCCGCAGCTGATCTCGGGACCGTTCGCCGACGGCCTGACCGCCGCGTTCTGGTTCGCGATCATCGCCTCCGTGGTCGCCGCGCTCGCGTCCTGGTTCACCGGCCACGGACGCAAGCCCGCGCCGGGGCAGCCGCACGAGACCGTGGGCTCCGAACTCGCCGCGGCGGTGGGCGACCTGGTCGACGTGAGCGAGCACGACACCGTCGCCACCGGCCCCGGCCGGATCGCCGGCCGCCTGCGCACCGCGGGCGGCAACGCGCTCGCCGGCGGCGTGGTGACCGTGACCGGCGCGGACGGCAGGCAGGCCGGCCGCACCCGGGCCGGCGCGGACGGCGGCTACGCGGTCTCCGGCCTGCGCCCCGGCACCTACACACTGATCGTCACCGCGCCCGGGTTCCAGCCGGAGGCCGCCGCGGTCACCCTCAACGGCTCCGGGGCCGTGCGCGACTTCGTCGTGTCCGGCGGCGGGACCGTGACCGGGATCGTGCGCCGCGCCCCCGGCGGCGCCGGAGCCGGCGACACCGCGGTGGTCGCCACCGACAGTGGCGGCCAGGTGGTCGGGCAGACGCGCACCCTCGACGACGGCACGTTCCAGCTCACCGGACTGCCCGCCGGGGAGATCACGGTCACCGCGCACCTGGACGGCCACCGCCCTGAGGCCGCAACGGTCGTGGTGTCCGGCACCGAACCGGCCGTGGCCGACCTGCTGGTCCAGGCCGCCGGGACGCTGCGCGGCACCGTCACCGGGCCGGACGGCCGCCCGGTGCCCGGCGCGCGCGTCGCCGTCAGCACCGCCGCGGGCGAACTCGCCGCGGCCGCGGTGACCGACGAGCACGGCGGCTACGCGGTGGACGAGCTCGCGCCCGGCGACTACACCGTGGTGACCAGCCTGTTCGAACCCGTGGTGCGGCAGGTGGACCTGAGCGGCGGCGAATCGGCCACCGTCGACGTCGACCTGCACGCCGGCCGTCCCGAGCAGGCCCGCTCATGACCGAGGTGACCGGACGGGTGCGCGACACCCGGGACGCTCCCGTGCCCGGCGCCGCGGTCACGCTCGTCGACTCCGCCGGACAGCAGATCGCGCGCGGCGCCACCGGCCCGGACGGCGGCTACCGGCTGCCCGCGCCCGGCCGCGGCGTCCACGTCCTGATCGCCTCGGCGCCGGCGTACCGGCCGGAAGCGGTCACCCTGACCGTCGGCGACACCGCGGCAGTCCTGGACCTCGTGCTGGACAACGCGACCGGGCTCGGCGGCGTGGTCCGCTCCGCGGGCACCGGGGCGCCGGTCGCGAACGCGACGGTGACGCTGACCGACGCCCGCGGCGAGGTCGTCGGGTCCTACATCTCCGGCCAGTGCGGCGAATACTCGTTCGGCGCCCTGCCCGCCGGGACGTACACGCTCGCCGTGAACGCTCCTGGCTATCGGCCCTCCGCGGTGGCGGTGCACATGACCGACGCGACCGTGCGACAGGACCTGGACCTGACCGAGGCCGCGGTCATCCACGGCACGGTCAACGTGCGCGACCTGCCGCGGCCGTGGCCGCGGATCACGGTGAGCCTGCTGGACGAATCGGGCGACGTCGCCCGGCGCACGTACGCGGGCGAGGACGGGCACTACGCCTTCCACGACCTCGAACCCGGCACCTACACCGTCGTCGCTACGAGTTACGCACCGGTAAGGAAAGCGGCCCGCGTCGGCGGCGGCGACACCCGGCTGGACGTGCGGCTCACCTGAGCGTTTCCCGTGACGGGACAAGGTGAACCACCTTCCGTCGATCACCCGGGCACGGTGCGTCAAGATCGCGGAGAGTGGTGGACACGGGCGGGGTCGGAGTGGTTGCATAGCGTTCACCGGCGCGGGTTCGGCCACACGCGGGGGAAGGGGTCCCCGCGACGGTTGAGCCGCCGCACGTGACGAACCCAGGCAGTTAGGACGACATGGCGACGCGGGCTCGAGAACTGCTCAACCGCTCACGCGCGCTGCTGGACCGCTCGAGGGAAGCGGCCTCGCAGCTCTTCGGCCCCCCACCCGCGCAGCCGCCACCGCGGCGGCCGCCGGTGATCGTGCAGTCCCCGTCCCAGGCGGAGCGCGAGCGGGCCAACGAAGAGGCGCTCGCGGCGCTCTGCGCGAACGTGGCGCTGCGCGACCTCAACCTGGTCGACTCCCTGCTCTCCCAGCTGGAGGAGATGGAGGCCAGGGAGGAGGACACCGAGCGGCTCGGCGAGCTGTACCGGCTGGACCACCTCGCGACCCGGCTGCGCCGCAACGCGGAGAACCTGCGCGTGCTGGCCGGCCGCGACGCCACCGACACCGCGACCGAGACGACCTCGCTGGTCGACGTGGTGCGCGGCGCGATGTCGTCGATCGACCAGTACGCCCGCGTCAACATCGGGCGGATCGTGTCGCTGGGCGTGGTCGGCTTCGCGAGCGAGGACCTCAGCCGGCTGATCGCCGAACTGCTGGACAACGCGACGAAGTCCTCGCCGCCGAACACCCCGGTGCGGGTCAGCGCCCACCTGACCGAGGCGGGCAGCGTGCTGGTGCGGATCGAGGACGAGGGCATCGGCCTGCCGCCGGACCGGCTGCAGGAACTCAACGACCGGCTCTCCGGCGAGCCGGTGCTCGACGACTCCTCGGTGCGGCACATGGGCCTGGCGGTGGTGCGGCGGCTGTCCGCCCGCCACGGCATGCGCACCCGGCTCGACCGCCGCGTCCCGCACGGCACCACCGCCTCGGTGCTGCTGCCCGCGGGTCTGGTCGCCGATCTTCCGGAGGCCAACTGGTCCGGCACGCAGACGGTGGTGTTCCCGCAGTCCCCGCGCGGCACGGCGGTGGCCGAGGCGCCCGCGCAGCCCCGCCACCGCGCCGGGCTGCCCAAGCGGGAGCCCGCGCCACCGAGGCCGGCGCCGGCGCGCCGCCCCCAGCCTGGGTCGATGGTCGGCGGCACCACCGCCAGCGGCCTGCCGCGCCGCGTCTCGCACAGCCTGAAGAACCCCCAGGGGCAGGCGCCCTCGGCGCAGTCCGCGGCGGAGCCGACCCCCGCCGAGGACCGCGCCGCCGGGCACGAGAAACTGCTCGCCGATCTCGGCGCCTTCACCGACGGCGAACGTGCGGCGCGCGAGAAGCAGGGCACCGACGAATCCGGGGGGCAGCAGCAGTGACCGCCGACACCGGCCAGGACTTCACCTGGCTGATCAACGACTTCGTCCGCAAGGTCCACGGCGTGTCGCACGCGCTGATCATGTCCTCGGACGGGTTCCCGCTCACCGCCTCCGACGACATGTCGACCGAGGAGCGCGAGCAGCTCGCCGCGATCGCGAGCGGACTGCTCAGCCTGGCCCGCAACAGCGCGGCTCTGTTCCACAAGGGCACCTGCGAGCAGATCATCATCCGGCTCACCCATGGGTACTTCCTGTTCATGGGCATCGACGCGCACGCCGGGCTGGCGGTGCTGACCACCTCCGACTGCGACATGAAGGTCGTCGCCTACGAGATGACGCAGTTCGTCTCCAGCGCCGGCCACGCGCTGACCCCCGAGATGCGCGCGGACCTGCGCCGCGTGCTCACCGGCCGCCGGCCCCAGGCCTGAGCACTCCCGACAGGATGTGATTCACGATGTCCCAGGACACCGGGCCGGACGAGCGGGCGGTCAAGCCGCGCAGCAAGCGGATCCGGCCGTACACCCTGACCGGCGGCCGCACCAGGGCACGGCACCAGCTGCTGGTCGAAACGCTCATCTCGGTGCCCCAGTACGACCCGGCCCTGGCGGAGAAGCTCATGCCGGAGTCGCGGGCCCTCTACGAACGGGCCCGCTCCCAGGTCTCGATCGCCGAGCTGTCCTCGCTGCTGACCATTCCGCTCGGGGTGGTCCGCGTGCTGGTCAGCGACCTGGCCGCGCAGGGGGCGGTGTTCATCCACCCGACCGCCCACGCCTACTCCCACGACCGGAACATGCTCGAGAGGATCCTCAATGGACTCAAGCAGCTCCCCGTCTGATCCGGGCCTGCTGACGATCTCGGCGAAGATCGTGATCGCGGGCGGGTTCGGGGTGGGCAAGACGACGCTGGTCGGGTCCGTGTCCGAGGTGCCGCCGCTGAACACCGAGGCGTGGATGACCGAGGCCGGCGAGGGCGTCGACGACCTGCCGCCGGACGGCGCCAAGACCACCACGACCGTCGCGATGGACTTCGGCCGGATCTCGCTGTACGACGACCTGATGCTGTACCTGTTCGGCACGCCCGGGCAGGCGCGGTTCTGGTTCCTGTGGGACGACCTCTCACGTGGCGCACTCGGCGCGATCGTGCTGGTCGACACGCGCCGCCTGGACCAGTCGTTCGCCGCGATCAACTACTTCGAGAACGACTCGGACCTGCCGTTCATCGTGGCGATCAACCGGTTCGACGGGGAACTCGCGCACGACGTCGACGAGGTCCGGGAGGCGCTGGCGCTGAGCCCGGACGTCCCGCTGGTCACCTGCGACGCCCGGGACAAGGCGTCGGTGCTGGAGACCCTGCAGGAACTGGTGTCCTACACGCTGTCACTGGCCGAAGTCTCGGAGGGGGGCCGGATCCGCGCCCATGCGTAAGATCCTGATCGTCGGTTCGGGCCAGTCGGGCCTGCAGCTCGCGCTGAGCCTGCAGGAGCACGGCTACGACGTGACCGTGATGTCCGCGCGCACGCCGGACGAGATCCGCGCCGGGTGGGTCACCTCGACCCAGTGCATGTTCGCCGACGCGCTCGCCATCGAGCGCAAGCACGGGCTGAACCTGTGGGACGACGTCGCTCCCCGCGTCGCGGGGCAAGGGTTTTCGATGGCCGGGCCGGACGGGCAGCGCGCGCTGAACTGGATCGCCTCGTGGGACGGCGGGCCGGCGCAGTCCATCGATCAGCGGGTGAAGATGGCGGCGTGGCTGGAGTTGTTCGAGGAGCGCGGCGGCAACGTCGTGATCCACGGGGTCACCACGGCCGACCTGAACGGCCTGGCGCGGCTCTACGAGCTGGTGATCGTCGCGGCGGGCAAGGGCGAGCTGGTGCAGCTGTTCGACCGCGACCCGTCGCGATCCCCTTACACGAAGCCGCAGCGCCGGCTTTCGGTGTCCTATGTGCACGGTCAGGAGTCGCGTCCGGAGCGACCGGGCACCACCGACGTGTGGATGAACATCATCCCGGGCGTCGGCGAGCTGATCAACATCCCGGGCTACACGTTGTCCGGGCCGTGCGACATCTTCTATGTGTCCGGCATCCCGGGCGGGCCGTTCGACGCGTTCGCCGACCGGCCGCCCGCGGAGGAGCAGTTGCGGCGGCACCTGGAGCTGTTCCGGCAGTACATCCCGTGGGAGTACGAGCGGGCGAAGAACGCCGAGCTGACCGACGGCAAGGCGGTGCTGGTCGGCGGGTACCCGCCGGTCGTGCGGCGCCCGGTGGGCGAGCTGCCCTCCGGCGGGTTCGTGCTCGGCATGGCGGACGTGGTGGTGGCGAACGACCCGATCACCGGTCAGGGCGCGAACAACGCAGCCAAGTGCGCCGAGTCGTACCTGGGCAGCATCCTGGAGAACGGGGACCGGCCGTTCGACCGGGAGTGGATGCAGGGGGCGTTCGACCGGTACTGGGAGCACGCCCAGTGGGTCACGATGTTCACCAACGCGATGCTGCAGCCGCCACCGCCGCACGTGCAGCAGATCCTCGGCGCGGCGCAGACGAACCCGGCCGTGGCGAAGCGGTTCGTGAACGGCTTCAACAACCCCACGGACTTCCAGCACTGGCTGCTGGACCCCGCCAAGACGGAGGAGTACCTGGCTTCGGTGTGACCGGGCGGCCGTCCGCGGCCGCCCGGCGCTCGTTTCAGTGGCCCACGTCGATGACGACGCGGGTCGGTGCGGTGAGCGTGAACACCCGCACCCAGGACTTGTACCGCGTGCCGAGACCGATCGACACGTAGCCTTCGAAGTCCCCGGTCACCGCGACGGCCATGACGTTGCGGAGGTTGCGGGTGCGGAACTTGTCGGGCCCCGGGTAGGTGCGGTTGCCGTTGTCGTCGTGGGCGCGGGCCGGTGTGGTGGTGACGGCGACGAAGTACTCGCCGGTGAGCCACACGATGTCGCCGGAGCCGTCGGCGATCAGCTCGTCGACCCACTGGTAGGACGCCTGGGGCGCGGGGCCCGTCATGTCCAGCACGATCCGGTCGAAGCCGGTGTTGAGGCCGGTGCGGATGTTCGTCATGGTGGCGACACCCGCTTGCGCACCGGCCGGCGCCGCCGCGACGACGGTGCCGGAGAGCGCGAGCAAGGCGGCGGCGCAGACCGCGAACAGCCGCCGTGGGGTGAGGGTCATCGGTGACCTCCTGCCGGGAGGGGATGGGGTTCCCAGCGCTGGTGCCTGAAGAGACGTGCCCGGCGGGATGGAGGTTGTCCGGGTTCGGTCTCGGTACGGACACCGCGCCGGCGCGCCCGCCGGCCGGGCCAGCGGCCCGTGGGCGGCGGCACCGGTGACGCCCCACGGCCGCACTGGATGCGCGAACCACCACCCAGCCGCTCCCCTTCCGCCCCGCCGGCGGGAACCACCGCCCCTCCGGCCTAGCGTTCCCAGCGCACCTCCGCCCAGGGCACCTCCCGCGTCCCCCGGTGCAGCACCTTCGCCAGCCACGCCAGCAGCATCGGCCCGCGCTGGCTGGTCCGCTCGTACCCCAGCAACCGCCCCCGCCGGCGAGGGGTCACCAGCACCGCGACGGTCCGTTCCCGGCCGAGCTCGTCCGGCCGCGTGATCAGGTCGGTCACCTTCCCCAGCGGACGGCCGCGCGCGTCGTACACCCGGCGTCCCAGCAGGTCGCTCGCCCGCACCTCATCCCCCGGCATGGCCGCTCCCCGGGATCCGCGCGATCAGCTTGTCCCGCAACCACTTCTCCAGCGACGGCACCTCCAGCACCTCCGCGCGCAGCGACAGCGTCACCTCGCTGCTCACCTGCTTCACGTGGTCGTAGGTGATCCGCAGCGGCTCGGGCCGCCCGCCGCCCAGTCGCGTGGCCAGCCGGCACAGCACCTTCCCGAGCAGGCCGCCGATCCGCTGCCCCAGCGCGTGCTGCCCGACCAGCAACGCGACGACGTGGTAGGTGCCGTCCGCGTCGCGGGCCAGTTCGACGTCGTCGACCTTGCCGACCGGGTGCCCGTCGACGTCGACGATCTGGCGGTCCAGCAGGTGGAATTCGACCCGCAGCGGGTCCGGGCGGCCGTGGGTCATGTCTGCCCCATCCCGGTGATGATCATGAGCGGGACGGCCGCGACCGCGGCGACGACGACGACGATCAGGAACGTCACGCCGAGGAAGTTCTGCACCCGCCCGTTCGCGTGGTCGCCGAGGTAGTCCCGGTCGTTGGCGACGACCAGGATCGGCAGGTAGGTCAGCGGCAGCACCACCGCGCTGAACAGCAGCGACAGCTCGGTGATCTGCACCGGGTCGATCGTCGTCAGCAGGGCCGCCGTGCCCAGCAGGACGCTGACCAGCACCACGGTGTGGAACCGCGCCGCCTCACGGGGTTTCACCAGCTTGCCCCACTGCCAGCCGAAGTACTGCGCGATCGAGTACCCGGTGGACAGCCCGGTCTCCAGCGCGGCGCCGAACGTGGCCGCGAAGAACCCGATCATCACCACGACCAGGCCCAGCTTGCCCAGTGCCAGCGCGACCGGCAGGGCGGTCTGGCTGAGCTGGTCGACCTGGATGCCGGCGGGGAAGAACACCGTCGCGGCGCAGCCCATGATCGCCAGTCCGAGCAGCCCGCCGAGGGGGAAGCCGACGAAGGTGTTGCTGCGCTCGGTCGCCAGGTCCTTCGTCGTCCACTTCTCCTCGACCCCGCCGGAGGAGAAGAAAAACACCTCGTACGGGGTGAGGGCGGAGGCGAACAACGACACGGCGAGGTAGCCCCAGGTACCCCAGTTCTCGCCCTGCGGCGGGCCCGCGTGCGTGAGCTGCTCGGCGAAGGCGCCCCACGGCGGGTCGAGCGCGATCAGGGCGACCACGAACACCACCAGCGCCAGCCCGAACACGCCGAACACCTGTTCCATCACCTGGAACTTCACGCGCCACAGCACGATCCACACGGCGAACCCGGCCAGCGGCACCCACAAGACGTGCGGCAGGCCGCTGGCGAGCTGGATGGTGAGCGCGATGCCGCCGATCTCCGCGGTCAGGGTCAGCAACGTGACCAGGTAGGACCCGACGAGGTTGGTCATCGCGATGCGCGGCCCGAGGCGCTCGCGCACCAGGTCGAACACCGGGCGGCCGCTGACCGCGGCGACGCGGCCCGCCATCTCGGCGAACACGCAGATGCCGACGACGCCGACGACCACGACCCACGCCTGCCGCATGCCGAAGCGGGCGCCGGACTGGGCGTTGGCGACCAGGTCGCCGATGTCGACGAACCCCCCGATGGCGGTGAGGATGCCCAGTGTGACGGCGATGAGCTTCTTCACTGGTGGCCCGCCACGAACGCGGTCAGCTCGTCGCCGACCCGCACCAGCTGGGTGTCCGCCGCGGCGATCCGGCCGGTGTCGCCCGAGTCCAGCGCCTCGCGGGCCTCGGTGACGCGCGCGACCGCGTCCTGCAGGTGCGGGTGCAGCTCGTCGTAGAGCTGCTGGGTCTCCGGGCTGGTGGGCGGCCGGCTGTCCAGCTCGTCGAGCGCCTTGGTGGCGGTGGCGAGCACGTCGTCGGTCGCCGCGGTGGCGAACGTGGGGAACAGGCGGCCCTCGGTGTGGGCCCGGATGACCTGGTGCAGGGTGCCGACGGCGGAGAGGCCCTCCTGCGCGCTGACGACCGCACTGTCCTCGTAGCTCGCTGCTGAGCTGCCGGAACAGGCGGTGAGCGTGACCGCGAGCGCGAGGCCCGCGAAAGCCGTCCTCCTCCGCATCAGGCCTGGTGTACCCCTAGGTCAACTTGGCAAACGCGACCGGTTCTCAGGGGTTTCACGGCCGAGCGGCAGGCGATTCTCAGAGAAGCGGGGTTCACTGGAGGGCGGAGGAGGGGCACTCATGAGCTATTACCCACCGCAGTACGACCCCTGGGCGCCGCCACCCCCGCCGCCGCCACGCCGGAAGCGCGGGCTGGGCACGGCGCTCGCCGCGCTGGGCCTGGTGGTGCTGGTCGTGCTGGGTTTCGTCGCGTGGGACCTGGGCCGCGGGTCGCTGTCGCCGGGCAGCACCTCGTCGCCGCTGGAGCGGAGCCTGCGCAACGAGCAGACCGGCAACTCGACGCTCGACGTGGCCGAGGTCGCGGAGAAGGTCGAGCCCGGCCTGGTCGACGTGTACTCGACGCTCGGGTACTCCGGGCAGCAGGCCGCGGGCACCGGCATGGTGCTCACCGAGGACGGCAAGGTCCTGACGAACAACCACGTCGTCGCGGGGGCGACCAGCATCAAGGTGACCGACGTGGACACCGGCCGCACCTACCGCGCCGAGGTCCTCGGGTACAGCCGGTCGCGGGACGTGGCGCTGCTGCAGGTGCAGAACGCCTCCGGGCTGGGCACCGTCACCACGGGCGACTCGTCGGAGGTGTCCGTGGGCGATCCGGTGGTGGGGCTCGGCAACGCGGGCGGCGACGGCGGCGAACCCAGCGTCTCGCCGGGGAAGGTCACCGCGCTGAACCAGTCCATCACCGCGACGGACGAGTCCACGGGCAGTTCCGAGCAGCTGACCGGGCTCATCCAGGTGGACGCGAACATCCAGTCCGGCGATTCCGGCGGCGCGCTGGCCGACGCCGAGGGCCGGGTGATCGGGATGAACACCGCGGCCTCGACCGGTTACCAGTTCGGGCAGACCGAGCGCGCCGCCGGGGTGAGCGGGTTCGCCATCCCGATCGACGACGCACTGAACCTGGCCCGGAAGATCGAGGCGGGCCAGGGCTCCGACACTGTCCACATCGGACCGTCGGCGTTCGTCGGCGTGTCGGTGAGCGACGCGGGCGGCTCGGGTGCACTGGTGCAGCAGGTGGTCCCCGGCGGACCGGCCGACGACGCGGGACTGGTCGCCGGCGACGTCATCGTCGCACTGGACGGGCGCACGGTCGGCTCGGCCACCGACCTGACCGCGGTGATGGACACGCTGCACCCCGGCGACCAGGTCTCGGTGACCTGGCTGGACCAGTCCGGGCAGCAGCGCAGCGCGACCGCCACCCTGGTCGAGGGGCCGGTGGGTTAGCCGCCGCGGCGCCGGGGTAGCTGGGAGGTATGACGAACACAGCTCCCCTGCCCGCGGAGCAGGGCGGACGGCCGCGGACCGCGATCGTGACCGGTTCCGACTCCGGCATCGGGCGCGCGATCGCCGTCGCGCTCGGTGGTGGCGGCGTGGACGTCGGCATCACGTGGCACCGGGACGAGGAGGGCGCCAACGCGACCGCGGCGCAGGTGCGCGAAGCCGGCGCGCGCGCCGAGGTGCGGCAGCTCGACCTCGGCGACCTGCCCACGGCGGCGGCCGCGATCGACGAGCTCGCCGAGGCGCTCGGCGGGGTCGACGTGCTGGTCAACTGCGCCGGCACGGGCACCGGCCAACGGGTCATGGACATGGACTTCGACACCTGGCGGCACGTGCTGAGCGTCGACCTGGACGGCGCGTTCCTGTGCGCGCAGCGGGCGGCGCGGCACATGATCGACGCCGGTGGCGGCGGGCGGATCGTCAACATCACCAGCGTGCACGAGCACGCCCCGAAGGTCGGCGCGGCGCCCTACTGCGCGGCGAAGGCCGGGATGGGCATGCTCACCAAGGTGCTGGCGCTGGAGCTGGCCGAGCACGGCATCACGGTCAACTCGGTGGCGCCCGGCGAGATCTCCACGCCGATGACCGGCCAGACCGACGTGAACCCGCGCGACCAGGAGCGCCCCGGCGTGCCGCTGGGCCGGACCGGGCACGCGGAGGAGGTCGCCGCCGTGGTGGCGTTCCTGACCACGCCCGCGGCCGGCTACGTGACCGGCTCGTCGTACGTGGTGGACGGCGGGATGCTCCTCATGGGCCCCCAGGGAGCCTCCGGCCTCGGTGACAACAGCTGGCGCAAGATCTGACAACGCCCGTATGCCGCGAGCGTGAGCGGGACTCGCGAGGTCAGGTCAGCTCCGCCAGCACCGCTTCGATGCGGGACGCCAGCCACAGGTCCGGCTCGGTGACCCGGCCGGGGAAGCCCGTGGTGACGGTGAACGTCAGCTCGCCGCGGCGGCGTTCGAACTGCGCGTGGTCGCTCAGTTCCGCCGCGTCCCGCTGCACGCGGTCGATCAGCGCGCCGTGCGCCTGCTCCGGCACGCGCACGGTGCGCGACAGGTGGCCGGCGTCCCCGCGCCATCCCGCCAGCCCGCCCAGCGCCCGGGCGATTTCGGTGTCCGACAGCGTCTCCGGCACGACGTCCTCCTTCCGTTTCCCGGGCGGGTACCCGTGGCCCCGCGGGGCGAACCGCGCAAGATTGGAGAAGACGCGCGGCACCCGTGCTCCTTACGGTCTAACCACCTGACACGGGAAGGAGCGGCGATGAGCGGGGTTCGCGTGCTGGTCGGCACACGCAAGGGGGCCTTCGTCCTGACGTCCGACGAACGGCGCGCCGACTGGGAGGTCACCGGCCCGCACTTCCCGGGCTGGGAGATCTACCACGTCAAGGGCTCCCCCGCCGATCCGGACCGGATCTTCGCCGCCCAGTCGACCAGCTGGTTCGGCCAGCTGATCCAGCGTTCGGACGACGGCGGGAAGACGTGGCACCCGGTGGGCAACGAGTTCGCCTACGAGGGCGTGCCCGGCACCCACCAGTGGTACGACGGCACACCGCACCCGTGGGAGTTCGCCCGCGTGTGGCACCTCGAGCCGTCGCTGACCGATCCGGACCTGATCTACGCCGGGGTCGAGGACGCGGCGCTGTTCCGCTCCAACGACGCGGGCGCGACCTGGCAGGAGCTGCCCGGCCTGCGCGGGCACGGCTCCGGCCCGAAGTGGCAGCCCGGCGCGGGCGGGATGTGCCTGCACACGATCATCCAGGACCCGCGCGACGCGAACCGCCTGATCATCGCGATCTCCGCGGCAGGCGCGTTCCGCACCGAGGACGGCGGCAAGACCTGGCAGGCCATCAACCACGGCCTGAAGTCCGGCCAGATCCCGGACCCGGACGCCGAGGTGGGCCACTGCGTGCACCACATCGCGCGCCACCCGCAGCGGCCGGACGTGCTGTTCATGCAGAAGCACTGGGACGTGATGCGCAGCGACGACGGCGGCGACAACTGGTACGAGATCAGCGGGAACCTGCCGACCGACTTCGGGTTCGTCATCGACGTGCACGCCCACGAGCCGGACACCGTCTACGTGGTCCCGATCAAGAGCGACGAGCACCACTTCCCGCCGGACGGGCGGCTGCGCGTGTACCGCAGCCGCGGCGGCGGCCACGAGTGGGAGCCGCTGACGGCCGGGCTGCCGCAGGAGAACTGCTACGTCAACGTGCTGCGCGACGCGATGGCGGTGGATTCGCTGGAGTCGTGCGGCGTCTACTTCGGCACGACCGGCGGCCAGGTCTACGCGTCGGCCGATTCCGGGGACACCTGGGCGCCGATCGTGCGCGACCTGCCCGCGGTCCTGTCGGTGGAGGTCCAGACGCTGCCATGATCCGCGTCCACCTGCCCGCGCACCTGCGCACCATCGCCCACATCGACGGCGAGGTCGAACTGGAGCTCGACGGCGCCGTCACCCAGCGTGCCCTGCTGGACGCGCTGGAGGAACGCTATCCGATGCTGCGCGGCACGATCCGCGAGCACGGCACCGGCAAACGGCGGGCGTTCGTCCGGTTCTTCGCCTGCGAGGAGGACCTGTCACACGAGGAACCGGACGCCCCGCTGCCCGCGCCGGTGGTCGCGGGCGCCGAACCGTTCCTCGTGATGGGCGCGATGGCAGGCGGTTGATCTTTTCCCGGTACGGCCGGGAATCGCGGAACATTCACCACGGGGCGGCGCTTGGTCGGCGCACCGGATGTGTTTAGGGTGAAGGCCCCCGACCGGTCCCCCGACGCGATGCCCTGGTGATGAAGACAATTAGCGACGACACTGTCGAAATTCCGCGGGAGAAACCCGTTTTCGTCGATCCGTCCGGGCGAAGACGCCGCATCGTGCGCCGCGTGAGCATCGCGGCGTGCGCTCTGGTCAGCGGTTACGCCGTGCTGTTGGTGGCTTCGCTGCTGGGCGCGCCGATCCCCGCCTCCGTGCTCCTGCCGGTGCCCGCCGCGCCGTCCGCGTCCCCGGCACCGCCGCCGCAGGGCGGCCCGTCGGTGGCCGACGACACCACCGCACCGCGCGGCACCGACCCGTCGTCCCAGGCCCAGACCCAGACCGAGGGCACGGACCAGGGCACGACCGCACCGGTGCCGCAGGCCCCGGCCGTGACCACCACGGCCGCACCACAACCACCGTCGTCTCCCGGCGAACCGCGCAACTCGCGCGCCCGCCCCGATCCACCCGGGCGCGGGCAGGGCGGCGAGCCGGAACCCGGCCGGTGACCCGGCACCGGCGGCCGAGCCCGCCGAAGGCCCACTGGCTGCTGCTGTCGGCGATCCTCGCGGTCGTCGCAGGCCTGCTCGCGCTCGACGCCGTTGTCACGGGGGCGGACGGCGGCGAGGACACGTCGCCGCCGGGTCCCGCGACGACCGTGCCCGCGCAGGTGCGCGGCGGCGGCGCGGTGATCGACCCGCGGTCGGCTTCCCCGGTAACCGCGCGGGCGCGGGACCACGCCATCGCCCTGACCTTCGACGACGGGCCGGATCCGGTGTGGACGCCGCGGATCCTCGACGCGCTGGACCGCAACGACGCGAAGGCGACGTTCTTCGTGACCGGCGCGCGCGCCGCGCAATACCCGGACCTGGTCCGCGAGATCCTGGCCCGCGGCCACGAAATCGGCAACCACACGGCGAGCCACACCGACCTGAGCACGGCGAGCGGCTTCCGGGCCGATCTGGAGATCCGCACGACGGACCTCGTCCTCGCCGGCACCGCGGGTGTCATCCCGGCGCTGGTGCGGCCGCCCTATTCGTCCACTCCGGACGGCCTGGACGACCGGGACTGGGCCGCGGCGCAGCGGCTGGGCGCGGACGGCAAGCTGGTGGTGTTGTCCGATGTGGACTCCCAGGACTGGCGCCGCCCGGGCGCGGACGCGATCGTCGCGAACGCGACCCCGGCCGGGAACGCCGGCGCGGTGGTCCTGATGCACGACGGCGGCGGGGACCGCGCGCAGACCGTCGAGGCCCTCGACCGGCTGATCCCGGAGCTGCGGTCGCGCGGCTGGACGTTCGGCACGGTCAGCGAGTCCGTCGGGCTGGCCGGAACCCAGGCGGCGGCGCCGGTCCGCGCGCGGGTGGGCGGCTGGCTGCTCGTGTTCGCCGTGGGCGCCGCGGAGTTCACGGCCGGGGCGCTGTTCGTGCTGACGGTGGTGGCGACCGTGCTGGCGCTGCTGCGCACGGTTCTGCTCGGCGTGACGACGAGCCTGCACGTGCGGCGGCGCCGCCCGCGGGAGGCGCCGGACCAGCCGGTGACCGTGATCATCCCCGCCTACAACGAGCGCGAAGGCATCGAGTGGGCGGTCCGCTCGGCGCTCGCCGCGGGCCCGCGCGTGCAGGTGATCGTGGTCGACGACGGATCCACCGACGGCACCGACGCACTGGTGGAGCGGATCGCCCGCCGCCGCCCGAGCGTGCGCCTGATCCGGCAGGCCAACGCGGGCAAGGCGGCCGCGCTGAACACCGGCCTCGCCGCCGCGCGCACCGAACTGGTCGTGCTGATGGACGGCGACACCGTGCTGGAGCCGGGTTCGGTGCCCGCGCTCGTGCGCAACTTCGCCGACCCGGCCGTGGCGGCGGTGTCCGGCAACGCCAAGGTCGGCAACCGCGGCCGGCTGCTCGGGAGGTGGCAGCACATCGAGTACGTGTGCGGCTTCAACCTGGACCGGCGGCTCTACGACGTGCTCGAGTGCATGCCCACGGTGCCGGGCGCGGTGGGCGCGTTCCGGCGGTCGGCGGTGCTGCGCGTCGGCGGGGTGCCCACGGACACGCTCGCCGAGGACACGGACCTGACGATGGCGCTGGAGCGCGGCGGCTGGCGCGTGGTGTACGAGGAGGAGGCGCGGGCGCTGACCGAGGCCCCGGCGACGCTGGCGGAGCTGTGGAAGCAGCGGTACCGCTGGTGCTACGGGACGCTGCAGTCGGTGTGGAAGCACCGGCACGCGGTCGCCGAGCGCGGCAGCGCGGGACGGCTGGGGCGGCGCGGGCTGCCGTACCTGCTGCTGTTCCAGGTGCTGCTGCCGATCGTGGCGCCGCTCGTCGACGTCGCCGCCGTGTTCGGGCTGTTCACCGGCGAGCGGTGGCTGGTGCTCGGGGCGTGGCTGGCGTTCCTGGCGCTGCAGGCGATCCCGGCGGTGGTGGCGTTCCGGCTGGACCGGGAACCGCTGCGGCCGCTGCTTGCGCTGCCGTTGCAGCAGTTCGTCTACCGGCAGCTGATGTACCTGGTGGTGCTGCAGTCGCTGAGTACGGCGCTGGCCGGGGCGCGGCTGCCGTGGCACAAACTGCCGCGCCGCGGCCTGCTCAAGCCGTGACTCGCGAGCGGGCCCTGACGAACGAGCGGGCGCAGTCGAGCACGGTGTCCGCGAGCGGCCGGGGGTTCCAGCCCAGCACGTCGCGCGCCTTGCCGGTGGCGAAGCGGAACTCCTCGCCGAGATCGGGCACGACCTGGCGCAGCGCGGGGTCGAACAGGGCGGCGGCGCGGACGAGCGGGCCGGGCAGCCGCCGGGACGGCACGCGCGCGCCGGGCTGCCCGCGCAGGATGGCCGCGATGTCCTCGATCCAGTGGAACGGCCCGGCGGCGAGGAACCGCTCCCCCGCCGCGTCCGGGCTGAGCATCGCGGCGACATGCAGTGCGGCGACGTCGCGCACGTCGGTGAACGGGAAGCCGAGGCGCGGCAGCCCGGCACCCGGCCGGTCACGAGCCGCTCGACCACCGACAGCGAGTAGGACGGGCGGCCGCGCACGGGTCCCAGCAGGGTGCCGGGCGCGATCACGGTCAGCCGGTCCGTCATCCCGTGCTCGCGGGCGTACGCCCAGGCGGCGCGCTCGGCGAGGGTCTTGGACCGGACGTAGGCGCGGGCCAGCGGGTGGCCGGGGTCGGTCCAGTGGTCCTCGGTGATCGGGTCGGGCCGGGGGCCGGCCGGGTAGGCGGCCGCGGACGACGACGAGGTCACCACGATCCGCCGCGCGCCCGCGGCCCGGGCGGCGGCGAGGACGCGGAGCGTGCCGTCCCGGGCGGGGCCGACCAGGGCGGCGGGATCCCGCGGCGGCACGGCCGGGAACGGCGACGCGACGTGCAGGACGAAGTCGCAGCCCGCCGCGGCCTCCGCCCAGCCCGCGTCGGAGCCGAGATCGGCCTCGACAACGGTGAGGCGCGCGGTGGGGTGTCCCGCCGGCAGCTGGGCGGCCACCACCGGGCGGCGGGAGCGGTCGCGGACGGTGGCCCGCACGTGGTAGCCGCGGGCGAGGAGGAGGTCGATGCACCAGCCGGCGAGGTAGCCGGTGCCGCCGGTCACGAGGACGGTTTCGTCGGTCACCTGTCCAGGCTGCGGGCGCGCACGGGCCGCGGCCTCGTCCCGCGCGCCGGTCGCGGCGGCCGCGCGGCGGATGGGGGCTCGTCCTGAAGGAGGAGGACGAGACGCAGCCTCGGCTAAAGAGCCACCCGGAACCTCCCTCCCTAGCGGAACCGCGCGGTCCGACCACCGGACATCCACTACCGCCCACCAACCCCAGCGCAACAACCCCCGAGAACCAGCCGGACCTCCTTCCCAGGGAGGAACCGCCCGGCGCGCCCGCCGGTTAGTGTCGGTTCTGTGCTCCTGGGGTGGGTTGGGCGGGCGGTCGGCGACCGGTTCGGGCCCGCGCGTCTGCTGCCGCTCGTGATCGGCCCTGGTTATCTGCTGCTGGTGCAGCGGCCGGAGCCGACGCCGGCGGATTGGGTGGTCGTGTTCGCCGCGGCCGGGGTGTTCCTCGCGGGAGGGGTGTGGCCGCTGGCGGTCGCGGGCGTGGAGTCGCTGCTCATCCTGGCCGCGCACCAGTGGGCCGACGCCACGCCGGTGGCGGTGAAGGTGCTGGCCGGCGTCGCGGTGTTCGAGCTGGCCATCCGCCGCCCGATGCGCACCGCCCTGCTCGGCGCCGCCGTGCTCACCGCGGTGTACTTCGTCCTCGGCACCTACGACCACGTGCTGACCGGCGTGCTCGCCGTCGGCTACCGGGTCCTCACCGTCGTGGGCGGCCCGCTGCTGCTCGGCGCCTACCTGCGGGCCGGGGTGCGGGCGGTGGCGCAGGCGAGCGCGCGGGCCGAGGAGGCCGAGGCGCGCCGGGAACTCGCCGCGCGTGGCGCCCGCCTGACCGAGCGCACCGAGATCGCCCGCGAGCTGCACGACCTGGTGGCCCACCACGTCGCGTCGATGGCGCTGCGGGTGGGCGTGGCGCGGGCCGTGGTGCCGGACCTGGATCCGCGTGTCGGCGAGGTGCTCGACGACGTCCACGCCTCGGCCACCCGGACCCTCGCGGACCTGCGGGAGCTGGTGTCCGCGCTGCGCGACCCGGCGAGCGTGCGCGACCACGGCGTGCTCATCGAGACCGCGTCGCTGCCCGCCGCGGTGGAGTCGGTGATCGGGCGCAGCAGGCAGGCCGGGCTGGCGATCGACTGCCACGTCGACCCGGCCATCGCGGCCCTCGATTCGCTGCGCGGCCTGGCGGTGCTGCGGCTGGTGCAGGAGAGCCTGACGAACGTCGCCAAGCACGCCGGCCCCGGCGCGCGGGCGCACGTCCGGGTGGACGCCGGCGGCGGGCAGGTGCTGGTCGAGGTCACCGACACGGGCGGCGCGCGGGGCGGCGGCGGTGAACCGGGCTACGGACTGGTGGGCCTGCGGGAACGCGTCGACCTGGTCGGCGGCACCCTCGAGGCCGGCCCGCACGGCGACGGCTGGCGGGTGCGTGCGCTGATCCCGGCGGAGACGTCCGCCCCGGTCGATTCGGAGGTCCCGTGATCCGCACCCTGCTCGTCGACGACCAGCAGCTCGTCCGCGCCGGCCTGCGCATGCTGTGCGAGTCCACGTCGGACATCGAGGTCGTCGGCGAGGCGCCGCACGGCGGTGAGGCGATCCGGCTGGCCGGCCGGGTCAAGCCCGACGTGGTGCTGATGGACCTGCGGATGCCCGGCACGGACGGCATCACCGCGACGAAGACGATCCTCGGCGAGCGGCCCGCGACGCGGATCGTCGTGCTGACGACCTTCGACGACGACGAGCACCTGTACCCGGCGCTGGCGGCGGGCGCGTGCGGGTTCCTGGCCAAGGACGCCACGCCCGCCGAGCTGCTCGACGGGATCCGCCGGGCGGCCGCGGGCGGCAGCCCGTTCAGCGACGACGTCCTGCGGCGGCTGGTCGGGCAGGCGGTGCGGTCCAGGGCGGAGCGGCCGGATCTGCCGTTGACGCCGCGCGAGCGGGAGGTGCTCGGACTGGTCGGGATGGGACTGTCCAATGCGGACATCGCGGCGCGGATGCACGTCGGCGTCACGACGGTCAAGACGCACGTGGCGAACCTGATGGACAAGACCGGCAGCCCCAGCCGCGTGCACCTGGCGATCCTCGCCGTGCGCCACGACCTGACCCCGGACGACGGGAAACGGTGACCCCCGGCCTCACCGGGGGTCACCGTCAGGGAGAGAGGCGGAGCGGGTGACGTCAGTCGTCGTCGCCCTCGTCTCCGTCGTCGTCCCAGTCGTGGTCGTGGTGGTGGTGACCCGCGACCGACCAGGTGTCACTGGAGTGCGCGCCCTCCGGGCCCGCCCACTGGCAGCCCTCACCGTAGAAGGAGGTGTGGCCGTTGGTTCCGGAGACGGTGTAGTCGCCGCCCGCCCCCTCCGGGCCTGCCGACAGGTTGGCGTCGTAGTAGCCGGCGTAGCCGTGACCGTAGCCGTCGTCGTCGTAGCCGTAGTCGTGGCCCGCGACCGAGCCGGTGCTGGAGATCGCGGCGCCGTCCGGGCCGGCGGACGCGGCGGAGTCGCCGTAGCTGTCAGCCGACGCGATGCCCGCGGCACCGAACGACAGCGGGATGGCCAGCAGACTGGCGATCGCGAAGCGACGAACGTTCATGGTTCTGAATTCCCTTCGTATCAACGGATTCCGGGCCGGAACCTGAGCGGCTCCGCGGACCGGGTGCCCGGGACGGCTGGGGCAAATCCGGCACGCAGATGTGACGCAGGACACGTTGCGATCACGGCGTGGCGACATGACAGGCGAACTCTCGCTGGTCGGCCCCGCGAAACCGATCCGTCACGGCGGACGCCGCGAATTCCGTTGCCCCGCAGGGCATCCACCCTTGGTGCGTCACTCACGCGTGTGGACTGGACCAGGCCGCGGCGCTTGACAAAGATCGCCCCGCCGCCGATGCTCATCGCAGTAACTGTTACTTCGGGTAATAGCTTCAGCGAGGAGGCGGCGTGGTCCGGCGAGTGGTGTCCCGGGACGGCACGCGGATCGCGGTCGCGGAAGCCGGTGATCCGACCGCGCCGACCGTGGTGTGCGTGCACGGCTACCCCGACGACCGGTCCGTTTGGGACGGTGTGGCGGCCCGCCTCGCGGACAGGTTCCACGTGGTCACCTACGACGTCCGTGGCGCGGGCGAGTCGGACCGGCCCGCGCGGCGCGAGGGTTACGCGCTCGACCGGCTGGCCGAGGACCTGGCCGCCGTGCTCGACGAGGTCAGCCCGAACCGGCCGGCGCACCTCGTCGCGCACGACTGGGGTTCGATCCAGAGCTGGCACGCGGTGACCGGGGACCTGCTGCGCGGGCGGATCGCGTCGTTCACCTCGATCTCCGGGCCCTCGCTCGACCACGCCGGGCACTGGTTCCGCACCCGGTTGCGGCGGCCGTCGGGGTGGGGGCCGGCGCTGCGGCAGCTGGTGCACTCGACCTACATCGTGTTCTTCCAGATCCCCCTGGTTCCCGAGCTGGGCTGGCGGTCCGGGGTGGGCCGCCGGGTGCTGCGGCGGCTGTCGGGCAGTGCGGCGGGCAGCCCGGCGGTGGCGGACGCCGTGCACGGGCTGGAGCTGTACCGGGCGAACATCGGCGCCCGGCTGTCCCGTCCGCGGCCGCGGCCCGCGGAGGTGCCGGTGCAGGTGCTCGCGCCGCTGGACGACCCGTACGTGACGCCCGCGCTGCAGACGGACGTGGCGCGGTGGGCGCCGCGGCTGTGGGTGCGGCGGTTGCCGGGCGGGCACTGGATCCCGCGCGAGCGGCCGGACGTGATCGCCCGCTGCACGGCCGAGCTGGTGGATTTCGCCGAGGGTGCGCCGGAGAGCCGGGGACTGCGGCGGGCGCGGGCGGCAGGGATGGTGGATTCCGCGGTGGGGACGACGGGAAGGCGGGCGCGAGCGGCCGGGCTGGTCGATTTCACGCCGGAAAGGCGGGCGCGGGCGGCCGGGACCGAGCTCGTGGATTCCGTGGAGAGGGCGTCGGAGAGCGTGGCGCTTCGGCGGGCGCGGACCGTCGAGGCCGGGCTGGTGGGTGCCGTCGAGGGGGCGCCGGAAAGGCGGGGGCGGCGGCGGGTGCGGGCCGTCGGGGCCGGGCCGGTGGATTCCGTCGAAGGCGCGCCGGAGAGCCGGGGGCGGCGGCGGATGCGGGCCGTCGGGGCCGGGCCGGTGGATTCCGTCGAAGGCGCGCCGGAGAGCCGGGGGCGGCGGCGGGCGCGGGCGGCCCGGTTCGACGGGTACCTGGTGGTGGTCACCGGGGAGAGCCGGTTCGCGCGGGCGGCGGCCGCGGCGTTCGCGAGGGCCGGGGCCGAGGTGCGCGGCGACGGGCCGGACGTGCCGGACGTGGTGGTGGACAGCCGGGGCACGGCGCGGGAGTTCGCGGCGCGGATGGCCGACCGTGGCGAGGGCGGGCAGCTGGTGCTGCACGACCCCGCGGAAGCCGCCCGCCTGCGACGCGAATACCCCGGCCTGAACGTGATCGTGGCCGGGGACGGCTCCCCGGAGCGCGCGGCGAGGCGGGTGCTGCGGGCCGTGGCCCGCAACCGCCACGCGGGAGTCTGAACCGCCCCGGCGGCCTGTGCCGCGCGCGGTGGCCCGCATCCCCGCCACGCAGGAATCCGAGGCCGCACCAGCGGCGCGTGCCGCGCTCCGTGGCCGGCAAGCGCCACGTGGGAATCCGCGGCCTCCCCGGAGCCCTCGGTAGCCCGTGCCGCTGGTGCGGCACCTGCGACAAGAATCCCCGGACACAGCACTACCCGCGCGGCGCACGGCGCCCGCCGCGCGGCGGGTGTTGCGCGAGAACCTGAGGGCAGCGCCGCCGCCAGCGACCTCGCCGAAGCCGAAGGGGCGCCCGGCCAACGCCGGGCGCCCCAGGGGATCAAGCGCGCGCCAAACCCCGCTCCACCGCGGCGATGATCTGCGGCCGCAGCTCCTCCGGGCGGATGATCGCGTCCACCGAGCCGACCCGTTGCGCCCGCTGGATCGAGTGCACCCCGTCGAACTCGGCGGCCACCTCGCCCAGCTTCTCGGCCCGCACGGACGCCCGCACGTCCGCCAGCTGCGTCACCAGCGCGGCCCGCGAAGCGCTGTCCGCCGCCGCGATCCGCGCCTCCAGCTCCGACACCCGCGGGTCGTTCGCCGTGCGGGAGTTGACCTCCTGGGCGAACACCACGGCCGCCGCGGGGGCGCCGCCCAGCACGGACGCGTACGAGCCGTCCACGGCGAGCACCGTCATGTTCGGGTTCAGCGTCTTCGAGAACACCACGAACGCCCCGCCGTGGTAGCGCGAGATGACACAGAACACGATGGGCCCGCGGAAGTTCACGATCGCCCGCCCGATCTCCGCGCCGTACTCCAGCTGGAGCTTGCGCATCGACTCCGGGGAACCGTCGAAACCGGACAGGTTCGCCAGCACCACCAGCGGCCGGTTGCCGCTCGCCGCGTTGATCGCGCGCGCCGCCTTCTTCGACGAGCGCGGGAACAACGTGCCCGCGGTGTAGGTGTCCGGGCCGTCGGTGGGCGGGAAACCGCGCCGCGGCACCGACCGCGACTCGATGCCCAGCAGGCACACCGGGATCCCGCCGAGGTGCACGTCCTGCACGACCGCGGTCTCCGCGTCCGCCATGCCGGCCCAGCGTTCCAGGATCGCGTGGTCCTGGTCGGCCAGCGCTCGCATCACGGTGCGGATGTCGAACGGCTTCTTGCGGTCCGGGTTGGTCTCCCGCGAGAAGATCTGGCCCACCGTGGTGAAGTCGGACCCGACGATGGCGTGCGGGTAGTCGCAGACGTCCCGGTCGACCGGGTCGGTCGTCGTCGCCCGGCGCGGGCCGGTCTCGCCCGGCAGCACGTACGTGTGGTCGTAGTGGGTCATCAGCACGCCGTGCGCGGCGCCCAGGTTCGGCGCCCAGTACTGCGCCTGACCGTTCGGCCCCATCACGCGGTCGTAGCCGCCGATGCCGAAGTTGTCCTCGGCGGACACGCCACCGGAGAAGTCCAGCGACTGCTTGCCCGTCAGCACCATCGCCGAGTCCGGCGTCATCACCAGGATGCCCTTGGTGTGCATGAGCATCGTGGCTTCGGCGTTCCAGTACGGCTGCGCGCCCACGTTGATACCGGCGACCACGATGTTGATCTCGCCGCCGTCCTGGGTGAACTGGACGATGCGGCGCAGGGCCGCGGCGATCCAGTCCATGTTCTCGGTGCCCGAGTCCATCGCGATCCGCGCGCCTGCCGACAACGCGTACCACTCGACCGGGACCCGCAGCCGCTCCGCGAGGTCCAGCGCCGCGATCACGCGGGCGCACTCCGGTTCGGACAGTGCGCCCAGCGCCTTCGTCGGGTCGCCGAGCAGCACCACGCGGGTCACGCCTTCCGGGTACCGCTCGGTCGGCGTGGTCGCCACCCCCGCGACGATCCCGGCCTTGTTCAGGCCCCGCTCGCGCTCGACCGGCACCAGCGCCCCGGCGTCGTCGAGGTCGTACTCGGTGAACGAGCCGCCCTCGCCGGCGAGCATGCCGGTCAGCTCGTACGGGTAGACCGTGCCGCGGCGCCGCGCGCGCAGCACCTTCTGGCCGTAGTCGTCCAGCGGCTGGATCAGCTCGGTCGGCGGGTCGGTGATGGTCAGCCGGACACCGGTGGCGACGTCGTAGGTCACCCGCACCGCGATCGGCCGCAGCTCGCCGGTCTCCTTGTCGCGCTGGCGGCCGAGGAACAGCACCTCCTCGACACCGGCGCCCGCGGTGGTCGGCACCACCCGCTGCGCGACCGTGTTCAGGTCGTCGGCGGTGAGGTCGCTGGGCGGCCACACGTAGAGGAAGATCCGGTTGGTGTCGAGCCGCTTCTTGGCCGGGCGCTGGGCCTGCACCTTGCGGATCGCGTCCAGGCACGCGCCGAGCGCGCCCTCGACCGCGGGCAGGGCGAGGATGCGGCCCTCGTCGTCGCGCAGCGGGGTCAGGTCGCGGACCTGCGCCATCGCCACGAGGCGTTCGTCGGACGGGTTCTTCGGCGCGACGCAGCGCACCAGGTAGACGTCCTCGTCGGCCGACGGCAGCCGGGTGAGGTCGAAGTTCTGCAGGCGCCGCAGCTGCAGCCGCTGCCCGATCAGCGGGTGCAGGCCGCGGATCAGCCGCTCCTCGGCCAGGCCCGCCGACGACGGCCGGAACGTGAAGTGGTGGTGCATGGCCGATCCGCTGCGCCCGGCGACCGTGGTGGTCAGGCGGCGCAGGTTGTTCGGCAGCGCGACGCGGGACAGCACCTCGCGCAGCTCGGCGGCCATCAGGTCGGCCTCGGCCGGCTGGCCGGTCCAGGTCAGGTAGATGTCGGCGACCAGCGCGCCGGGCTCGGTCTTCGCGGCGACCTCGGCGACCCTGTGCACCGCGTCGGCCAGGCCGTCGAAGTCGGCGACGGTCGCGATGAGCCGCTGCCGCTGGCCGTCCAGGTCGTACCCGGCGGTGACGAACGCGTGCCCGCCCGCCATGCCGGTCTCCACGCCCTCCAGGCCGTGCTCGCGGTAGTAGCGGCGGCTGAGCACCTCCAGCAGCGGGCCGGGGTCGAGGCCGGGCCGTCCGATGCGCTGGCCGAGCAGCCGCACCAGCGGTTCGGGGCTGGCGACCATCTCGGCGATGCGCTGCTCGCGGTCCGGCGCCTCCGGGTTCGCGTCGAGGTAGCTGAGGTGGCGGCGCACCTTGGTGTAGACCTCGGCGCGGGTGCGGCGCAGCAGCGGCTGGGCGAACCAGCGGAACACCAGGCTGCGGGCGAGGTCGCCGACCACCGGGAACCGCAGCTGGGTGGCGCGGATCAGGTGCTCCAGCGCCTGGCCGACGGTCTGCCGGAGCCCGTTGTGCGGCGGGGCCTCGGTGAGCCACTGCTGCAGCAGCGCGGTGATCACGGCGACGTCGGAGGCCGCGCGCTGCTGGGCGAGGAAGATGCGGAAGACCGCCTCCTCCAGCTCGGGCGTGCGGTCCAGCCCGTCGACGCCGTAGTGGCCCAGCACGCGGGTCAGGCGGCCCTGGAAGGTCTCGGACAGCCCGGCTCGCTCCGCGTCGAGGCTCTGCAGGTAGGTGTGGAAGTGCTCGCGCGGGCTGTGCACCCGCGTCTCGGCCTTGGTCTCCTCGCCTTCCGGCTTGTTGCGGGACAGCTCCGACAGGTCGGCGAAGACCTCCAGCAGCGCGGTCTCCGCCTCCAGCGGCCGCTGCGGCAGCTCGGCGCGCGCGGCCAGGTACCCGGCCAGGGTGCGGCCGCCGTCGCGCGGGTCGACGTCGAACCCGAGCAGCATGCTGCGCAGGTCGGCCAGGCCGCGCTCGACGCGGTGCGCCGCGGACAGCCCGTCCGGCTCGGACGGCAGGTCCAGGTCCACCCCGGCGGTCTCCGGGGCGGCGTCGGCGTCGTCGTCGGCGAGTGGTTCCAGCCGCAGCAGCGCGGCGCCGGTCTCCACCTGGCTGCCGACGGAGACCAGGGACTCCTTGAGCAGCGCCCGGAACGGCGCGCGCAGGACGGTCTCCATCTTCATGGATTCGAGCACCAGCACGGGGGCGCCGGCCTCGACCTCGTCGCCGACGGCGAGTGGCGTCGCGACCACCAGCGCCGGGGCGGGCGAGCGGACGACACCGCCCTCGTCGCGGCTGATCCGGTGGGTCACGCCGTCGACCTCGACCAGGTGGATCGGCCCGTGCGTGCCGGTCACCAGCCGGAAGCGGTGGCCGTTGACGTGGATCTGGCCGGTGTGGGAGTCGTAGCGTTCCAGCTCGGCGTCGACGGTCTCCACGTCGTCGCCCGTCACGAAGCCGATCCGGTAGCGGCCCGGCCCGGTCTGGGCGACGGTGAGGCGGTAGCTCGCGCCGCGCAGCTTCAGGTCGATCGGGCGGCCGACCTCGTGCTGCACCTGCGGGCGCCCGCCGTGCGCGGTGGACAGCAGGCGCTGCAGCTCGACCTGCTTCTCGTCCTGGTAGGCCTCGATCGCGGCGGTGGCCAGCGCAATGCCGGAGTGCGCGTGCGAGACCAGGCGGCCCTGCGCGCGGACCCGGTCGATCCAGCCGGTGTCGGCGCTCGCGTCGATCACCTCGGGCTGGCCGAGCAGGTCCAGGACGAAGCTCTTGTTGGTGGTGCCGCCCTCGATGAGCACGGTGGTCTCGCGCATGGCGCGGCGCAGGCGGGACAGCGCCTCGTCGCGGTCGCGGCCGTAGGCGATGATCTTGGCGATCATCGAGTCGAAGTCGGCGGGGATCGTGTCGCCCTCGCTGACGCCGGTGTCGACGCGGATGCCCGGGCCTGCCGGGAGGTCGAGCAGCGCGATGCGGCCGGGGGCGGGCGCGAAGTCGCGGTCGGGGTCCTCGGCGTTGAGCCGGGCTTCGATGGCGTGGCCCAGCTCGGCGGGCGGGGCGCCCTCCAGCTTGCCGCCGGACGCGACGTGCAGCTGGGCCTTGACCAGGTCCATGCCGGTGGTGGCCTCCGTGATCGGGTGCTCGACCTGCAGGCGGGTATTCACCTCCAGGAAGGCGAACAGCTTCTCGCCGGGGTGGTAGAGGAACTCCACGGTGGCGGCGCCGCGGTAGCCGACCGCGACGGCGAGCCGCTCGGCGGAGGCTTTCAGCTCGGCCACCTGCTCCGGCGCGAGCACCGGCGAGGCGGACTCCTCGATGATCTTCTGGTTGCGGCGCTGCACGGAGCAGTCCCGCACGCCCAGCGCCCACGCGGTGCCCTGGCCGTCGGCGATGACCTGGACCTCGACGTGCCGGGCGCCGGTGACCAGCCGCTCCAGGAACACGACACCGCTGCCGAAGGCGCGCGCGGCCTCCTGGCTGGTGCGCTCGTAGGCGTCCCGCAGCTCGTCCGCGTCGTTGACGACCCGGATGCCGCGGCCACCGCCGCCCGCGGTGGCCTTGAGCATGAGGGGGTAGCCGATCTGCTCGGCGGAGCGCAGCGCGGCGTCGAGGTCCTCGACCGGCCCGCGGCTCCACGGCGCGACGGGCACGCCCACCTCTTCGGCGATCAGCTTGGCGCCGATCTTGTCCCCCAGTTTGCGCATGGCCTCCGGGTTCGGGCCGATGAAGGTGACCCCGAGCTTTTCGCAGAGCTCGGCGAAGGCCGGGTCCTCGGCGACGAAGCCCCAGCCGACCCAGGCGGCGTCGGCCTTCGTCTCGGTCAGCGCGCGTTCCAGCACGGCGAGGTCGAGGTAGGGGCGGTTCGCCGCGGGGCCCAGGTTGTAGGCGATGTCGGCTTCCCGCACGAAGGTGGCGTTGCGGTCCACGTCGGTGTAGAGGGCCACCGTCTCGATGCGCGGCCCGCCCTCCGCGTTGAGCTCACCGACGGCGTGGATGAGCCGCATCGCGGCTTCTCCCCGGTTGACGATCGCGACACGACTGAACACCGAATCGAGCCTCACAAGTTGTGGTGGTTGGACTGCGCGGCCTCCCCTGGCCGCTGGTCCAGCATCGCGCGTACCCACCGGTAGTGTGATCGTCGCACCCGCACCGTGCCGACGGCGGTTTTTTGTCGGAACCCTCCAAAGGACCGCTCTGACCCGGGACTATGCCCACCGCTCGCGCGCACGCGGGACCACGCGGATCGTGAGAGCCTGGTCACTCGCCCTTGTAGAAGACGACCAACGGGCGGGCTAGCCGCGGCGGCGCACCGGGAGGCGCAGGTGCAGCACGCCGTCGCCCTGGATGACCACGTCGGGGTCGCCCAGCATCAGGTTGCCGTCGGCCAGCGCGCCGAAGTACGGCTTCCCCCGGCCGAAGACGACCGGCACGACGTCGATCGCCACATGGTCGATGAGCCCGAGCGCCAGCGCCTGCCCGCCGACGTCACCCGCGCCCACCCCGATTTCGCCGTCGCCGGCCAGTTCCTGCGCTCGCGCGATCCCCTCCTCCACCGAGCCGGCGAAGTGGTAGGGCGCCTCCGGGTGCCAGCCCGCGGGCCGCGGCCGGTGCGACACGACCACGACGTGCTCGCTCGCGGGCGGATGGCCTTCCCAGCCGTTGGTCAGGTCGAACTGGTGCCGCCCGACGACCAGGACCTTCTGGCGCGACCACATGCCGCGCACGTACCCGGCGGAGGCCGCCGAGACCCGGAACGGCGAGCCGTGGATGTCGGGGTGGTCCTCGCCGACGAGCGGGTGGTCGCCGTTGAAGTACCAGTCGTGGAGCGGTCCGACGTCGTCGTTCTCGTCGGCGATGTAGCCGTCCAGCGAAGCCACCGCGTGCAGGTAGGTCGTCCCCATCGTCGCTCCTCCCAGGGGACCAGCGTCCCCCAGGGGCCGTGCGGGCGCAACCGCCCCGGCGGGGCACCCCGCCCGGCGAGGTGCCCCGTCACCGCCTCACGGCTGGTAGAGCCAGTCGGTCCAGCGGTAGTCGTCCAGGCGGCGTTCGGTCAGGTACTGGTTGCGCAGCAGCCGGGCCAGGCCGTCGCAGTGCCAGAGCTCGCCCCAGACCCGGGCGCTGGACTGCACGCGCGCGGTCCGCGCCGTGCGGGCCTGCTCGTACGACGCGAGCGCGGCCGGCCAGTCCAGCGCGGCGGCGGCCTGCTGCTTGGCGACCTCGCCGGCAAGGCTGTGCGCGTCCTCCAGCGCCTGGCACGCCCCCTGCGCGAGGTACTGCAGCATCGGGTGCGCCGCGTCACCGGTCAGCGCCAGCCGTCCGTCGACCCAGCGCGGCACCGGCAGCCGGTCGTACATCGGCCACCGCCGGTCCCGCCACAGCCACGCCAGACCGCGCCGCACCGCGTCGCAGGTGTCGTCGAACGCCGCGTCCAGCTCGTCCGGGCCGCCCCAGTCGCTCTCGCCGCGCTCGTACGCGGGCGAGGCGAACACCGCGACCGTGTTGAGCAACTCCCCACCGCGCAACGGGTATTGCACCAGGTGGCACTTCGGTCCGAAGTGGACGACCACGTCGGTGAGCACGTCGTCGTCGAGCCCGGTCACCTCGGACACCGGGCGGGTGCCGCGGTAGGCGACGTAACCGGAGCACACCGGCTGGTCGTCGGACAGCCGCGACCGCAGCGACGACCACAGCCCGTCGGCGGCCAGCGCCGCACCGGCCGCGAACTCCCGTTCCCCCGCCCGCACCCGCACGCCGTCGGGCCGCACCTCGACGTCGTCGGCCTGGTGGTCGGCCAGCAACTCGACCCCGGCATCCCGGCAGGCGTCGTGCAGGATCGTCAGCAGGTCGCTGCGGTGGATCACCACGTACGGCGCGCCGTAGCGCTCGACGAACCCCCGCCCGAGGTCGAGCGAGGTCAGCTCGGCGCCGTCGAGCGCGTCCTTGAGCACCAGCCGCCGGGGCAGCACCCCGCGCGCGACCACCTCGTCCAGCAGGCCCCACTCGCGCAGGATCCGGGTCGCGTTGGGGGCCAGCTGCAGTCCCGCGCCCACCTCGGCGAACGCGGGGGCCCGCTCCAGCACGCGGACCCGCTGCCCGGTCGCGGCGAGGGCGAGGGCGTTGGCGAGCCCGCCGATCCCGCCGCCGACCACGACCACATCGGTGTCGGTCATGTCTTCCTCCTACAGCCAGGGGCCGAGTTCGGGGGCCTGGTCGGCGCGTCCGGTGAGCCAGCGCGCGAGAGCGGGGCCGTGGCCCTGCGCGGTCCGCCGCCGCAGCGCGTCGGCGATCAGCGCCTCGACCAGGTCCGCGGGCAGGTCCTCGAACCCGACGCCGCAGTCGAGGTCGACGGCGTGCACGGCGCCTTCGCGGGTGCGCATCCAGACGATCTCGGTGGCGGGCACGGTCCGGCCCTGCGCGGTGACCACCTCGTTGGCCCAGGCGTCCGCGGGCAGCGCCGCCACGTCGGCGGCCAGCGCGTCGGCCGAGTCGTGCACCAGCCGCCGCAGTTCGGGCACGGGCAGCTTCGCGCCCGCCTCGATCTCCGCGGCGCGGTGCTCGGCGCTTTCGTACATCCGCGACTCGACCCCGGTGCGGGCCCAGCTCAGCAGTCGCCGCAGCGCTTCGGCGTTGTAGTGCAGGTGGGCCACGAGGTGGCGGCGGGTCCAGCCGGGCAGCAGCGTCGGCGCGTCGAACGCGTCGTCGGGCAACTCGTCGATCGCCCGGAGGACGAGCCGGGTGCCGTCGTCCATCCAGTCACTCATCGCGGGCCACGTTCTCCAGCCTGCCCAGACCGCTGATCTCGGTGACCAGCCGGGCGCCGTGGGACAGGTACCGCGGTGGTTTCCGCGCGTGGCCGACGCCGCCGGGGGTGCCGGTGGCGATGACGTCGCCGGGCCGCAGCGTCAGGATCGTCGAGGCGTAGCGGACCAGCTGGACCGGGTCGAACACCAGGTCGCCGGTGTTCGCCTTCTGGACCTGCTCGCCGTCGACCTCGCAGCTCAGCTCCAGCGCGGGTGTGGCGCCGCCGGGCAGCTCGTCCGGGGTCACCAGGTACGGGCCGAACGGTGTGGTGCCCTCGAACGTCTTGCCCTGCAACCACATCGGCGACCGGTACTGCCAGTCGCGGGTGGTGACGTCGTTGAGGACGCTGAACCCGGCGATCGCCGCGGCCGCCTCCGTCTCGCTCGCGCGGCGCACGGTGGCGCCGACGACGAGCGCCAGCTCGGCCTCCCAGTCGACCGCGTCCGACTCGGGCGGCAGCGCGATCGGGTCGGCCGGGCCGACGAGCGCCTCCGGGTACTTGGCGAACAGCGTCGGGTACCGCGGCAGTTCGCGGCCCATCTCCAGGATGTGGTTGCGGTAGTTCAGGCCGACGCACAGGATCTTGCCCGGCCGCGGGACGACCGCGGCGAGGTCGGCGCCGGCGAGCGGGCGCTCCGGCGTGACCGCCCCGGCCTGAGCGCGCCAGTCCTCCTGGGCCAGGAAAGCGCCGACGTCGGGCGCGCCGAGCTCGGCGTAGCGCTCACCTTCGACGCGGATGGCGCGGGTGCCTTCGGCGGTGCGCAGGGTCGCGAGCTTCACCGCTGCCCTCCCACCCGCACGCGGTCGGCGTGCAGCCGCTCGAAGATCGGGGTGTCGCTGAAGCGGAACAGGTCCAGCTGCGTGTCGCCGGCGAGGGTCACCTCGGCCCAGGACGGCACGACGAACAGATCGCCGTGGTCGACGGTCCACTCCTGATCGCCGACGCGGACCGTGCCGGAGCCCTCGAAGACCTGCCACACGGCCGAGCCGACCTCCTGCCGCGGCGCGGTCTCGGCGCCGGCGCGCAGCCGGTGGAACTCGGCGCGGATGGTCGGCATGACGTCGCCGCCGGTGGTCGGGTTGGTGAAGCGGACCGCGGCGTGACCGGGCTCGACCACGCCCGGGTGGCCCTCGTCCTCCAGTGCCAGCTGGTCGGTCAGCGCGGCGTCGGTGTGCTCCCAGCGGTAGGCGGCGATCGGCGAGTTCACCGCAGGCGCGGTCTGCGACACCGGGCGCAGGCCGGGGTGGGCCCACAGCCGCTCGGCGCGGGAGCGCTGCGGGGTGTCGGTGCTGGACACCTGCTCGGGGCCGAACTCGAAGAACGCCGAGCCGGTGTAGTGCACGAACGGGATGTCCAGGCCGTCGATCCAGGCCATCGGCTCGCTGGAGGTGTTGTGGTGGCCGTGGAAGTGCCAGCCCGGGGTGAGCAGGAAGTCGCCGCGGCGCATGGCCACCGGGTCGCCGTTCACGACGGTCCAGACGCCTTCGCCCTCGACGACGAACCGGAACGCGTTCTGCGTGTGCCGGTGCTCGGGCGCGTTCTCACCGGGGCCGAGGTACTGGATCGCGGCCCACAGCGTCGGCGTCGCGTACGGCGCGCCGCCGAGGCCCGGGTTGGCCAGCGCGATGGCGCGCCGCTCCCCACCGCGGCCGACCGGCACCAGCTCGCCGGCCTTCTCCGCCAGCGGCAGCAGGGTCTTCCAGCGCCAGGCGTGCGGGCGCATCGCCGGGGACGGGCTCATCGGCATCAGGTCGCCGATCTCGGTCCACAGTGGAACGAGCAGTTCCTCCGCGAACCCCCGGTACAGCTCGTCGAGCTCGGGGGACGGATCGGGCTGGTTGGCGGTCATCGCCTGGCCACTCCTTCCTCGGGACGGCGGGTCGAGGAGGACGCTAGGCGATGTTCTGCCAGCAGGGATCTAGAATTCTGCTGTGAAGAACAAGCCGCCGTACGCGATCGACTCGGTCGACCACGCGCTCCACCTGGCCACGGTGCTGCAGCAGGAGGGGCCGATGGGGGTGTCCGAAGCGGCCGCGCGGCTGGGGGTGTCCCGCTCGACGGCGCACCGGCTGCTGCAGATGCTGGTGTACCGGGACTTCGCCGAGCAGGGTCCGGACCGCCGCTACCAGGCCGGGCCGGTGCTGCGGCCCGCGGATCCGGCCGGCGCGCCGGTGGCGTTGCTGCGCCAGGCGGCGATGCCCCACCTGCGTGCGCTGGTGGCGCGGGTGGGGGAAACGGTGAACCTGCAGGTCCTGGCGGGCACGGAGACGCGGTTCGTCGCGTCGGTGGAGTGCGACCAGATCCTGCGGGTGGGTGACCGCGCCGGGCGGGCCCTGCCGGCGCACCAGGTGTCCGGTGGCAAGGCGTTGCTGGCCGCACTGCCGCCGGCCGAGCTGACGCGCCGGTACGCCGGAACGGACGTGGACCTGGTCCGCCTGCGGCGTGAGCTGG
This sequence comes from Amycolatopsis thermoflava N1165, assembly GCF_000473265.1. NCBI lineage: Bacteria > Bacillati > Actinomycetota > Actinomycetes > Pseudonocardiales > Pseudonocardiaceae > Amycolatopsis > Amycolatopsis thermoflava. The sequence goes on along the minus strand of NZ_KI421511.1, from coordinate 48,707 downwards.
GCCTGGTGCGGCGGCGCGGCTTCGCGGTCAACGACCAGCTGACGGAGACCGGTCTGACCGCGGTCGGGGTGGCGATCCCGTGGCCCGGCGGGGCCGAGCCCGCCGCCGCGTTGTCGGTGGCCCTGCCGTCGGCCCGGTTCGACCACGACCTGCTGCCCACGTGGGTCGGCGCGCTGTCGGCGGCGGCGACGGCGATCGCGCACGACCTGGGCTGAGGGTCAGCTCGTCCGCGGGATCGCGGCGATCGCCTCGACCTCGACGACGTACTGCGGCGCGGCCAGTGCCGCGACCACGGCCAGCGACTGCGCCGGGAAGTCGTCGCCGGGGAACCAGAGCTTGAACGCTTCGGCCTGCGCCGCGCGGTAGCCGTCGAGGTGCTCCACCCCGGCGACGAGCGTCAGCAGCTTCACAAGGTGTTCCGGACCGCCACCGGCGGCGGACAGCAGCGCTTCGAGGTTGGCGAAGATCTGTTCGCCCTGCGCCCGCGCGTCCGGCCCCGCGAGGGTGCCGTCCGGCCGGACGCCGAGCTGCCCGGCGAGGTAGACGATCTCGTGCCCCTCGGGCACGGACGCGAGGTGGCTGTAGCGCCCGGCGGGCGGCGCGACGGTGTCGGGGTTCCAGCGGTTCACCCGCGCCATGATCCACCCCGGGCGGCTGCACGGCAACCGTCCAGGGTGGACAGACCTGGCGATCAGCCGATCTGCAGGTCCACGCAGGCGTAGAAGGCGTTGGCGGTGTCGGCGATGTTCCACACCGCCAGGAGTTTCTGCCGCCCGGTGAAGCCGCTGAGGTCGACCGGGTGCGAGACGGTCGCCGCGGGCTGTGCGCCGCCGTCGTCGACGAACCCGACGCGGGTGTCGCCGATGTAGTACTCCCAGGTGCTGGTGCGGTGCTGGGCGGTCAGCTTCCAGGTGAAGGTCACCGTGCTGCCGACCGGGGTGGCGCGCCAGCCCTTGCTGTCGTCGTCGAGCTCGGCGAAGCGGGTGTTGCCGCCGCTGCAGCTGCGCAGCCCCTTCGGGCCTTCCACGCTCTGCGGTTCGTACTTGATGTCGCCGCAGGGCACGATCCCCTGCGCGCACTGGGCCTGCCTGCTGGGCGGCGAGTCGACGTAGCCGTGCGCGCTGGCGGTGCCCGGGAGGGCCACGAGGGCGACGGGAGCGAGAGCCGCCCCGGCGGCGATGGTCGCGATGCGTCGTCTGATGGTCATGTCGGCTCCTTGCGGTGAACCCGGATGACTTTGGTCTAGACCACGTGATATGGACCATAACGTGAAGTTTGTTCGCGGTCAACGGCGCGGTCGGAAAAGCACCACCCGCGCGGCCGGCACCGCGTCGGCGACCCTCACGTCGCCATCGATGTCGAGCATCGGCGCGACCCGAGAGATGCCACAGGTGATCAGGGGCCTCGGTCCGCACGACCGCGACCGGTTCGCCCGCACCAACCTCCCAGCTCCCACCGGCAGCTCCGGTCAGCACAAACGTGATCGACGGTCCGGACCACCTCTAGGCGAGGTCGCGCACCACGGACGACGGCGCCGTGCGAGTGCGGGGGCGGTGACGAACGTCCGGCCCGTCGCCAGGTGTTGTGCGCTCGCCGTACTCGAGGATCTGCCAGGCCTTGTGCGCGTCCACGACACTGTGCCCAATCACCTCGACCGCGACGTCCAGGATCCTCCGCCGCGTGTCCGAGTTCGGCCGTCCCGGGATCCGCGCAGCCTCATCCGTTTCAGGTGAGGTTCGAAACTGCCGGAGATCCCTAACATCCGCCCCCGTGACCATCACCGCCGTCAGGGGCAAGGCGTGGATCATCGTCGCGGCGGTGGTCACCCTGACCTCGTGCACCGGGGCCGCCCAGCCGGCGGCGCCGCCCACCACGGGGGCGCCGCCCGCGACGGGAGCCGTCACTTCCGTCGCGGCGCTCGCCCAGGCCAGCGTCGTGAAGATCCTGACCGCGGGCGGCAACGGCAGCGGCGTCGTCTACGGCGCCGACGGTCTCATCCTCACCAACGAGCACGTGGTGCGCGGCGCGCAGGCGGTGCAGGTCGCCTTCGCCGACGGGCAGCGGGTGCCCGGGACGATCCGCGCCGTCGACGTCGTCACCGACCTGGCCCTGGTGCAGGTCGCCCGCACCGGCCTGCCGCCCGCGCGGTTCCAGCCCCAGCTCCCGGCCGTCGGTGAGCTGGTCGTCGTCATCGGCAGCCCGCTCGGCTTCGAGAACAGCGTCACCGCGGGCGTGGTGTCCGGGCTGCACCGCGAGATCCCGGGCAGCGCCGCCGAAACGCAGGCGCTCGTCGACCTGATCCAGACCGACGCCCCGATCAGCCCGGGCAGCAGCGGCGGCGCCGTGTTCAACGCCGCCGGCGAGGTCGTCGGGATCAGCGAGGCCTACATCCCGCCCCAGGCCGGCGCCGTGTCCCTCGGCTTCGCCATCCCCGCCGCGACCGCCGTCGACGTCGCCGAGCAGCTGATGAGCACCGGCCGGGCGCGGCACGCCTTCGCCGGGCTCGAACCCGCCCAGCTCACCCCGCAGATCGCCGCCCAGCTGCGACTGCCGAGGGCGGACGGGGTGATCGTCGCGGCGATCGCCGACGGCGGCCCCGCCGCGGCCGCCGGTCTCCAGCCCGGCGACGTGGTCACGGCGCTGGACGGCACGGCCGTCCGCACGCCGGAGGAGTTCCTCGGGCAGCTGCGCCGCCGCGACCCCGGCGACACGGTCACCGTCACGTTCCACCGCGCCGGGGGCCAGGACGTCCGAACACCCCTGACCCTGACCGACCGCCCTGCGTTCAGCAGCTAGACCGGGAGGCGAGCACGAGATGAGCACGGCCGAAACGACACGGACCGAGACCGCGAAGTTCGGCATCGCCACGATGATGGCGATGGTCGTCGGCTCGATGGTCGGCGCGGGCGTGTTCTCCCTGCCGCGCCGGTTCGCCGCCGAGACCGGCGTGAGCGGCGCGCTCGTGGCGTGGCTGATCGCCGGCGCCGGGATGCTGACGCTGGCCTTCGTCTTCCAGAACCTGGCGGTCCGCAAACCCGGGCTGGACGCCGGGGTCTACGCCTACGCCAAGGCCGGGTTCGGCGAGTACCTCGGGTTCTTCTCCGCGTTCGGCTACTGGGCCAGCGCGTGCGTCGGCAACGTGACCTACTGGGTGCTGATCATGTCGACGGTCGGCAAGATCTGGCCCGCGCTCGGCGAGGGCGACACGTTGATCGCGTTCGCGCTCTCCTCCGTCTGCCTGTGGGCGTTCTACCTGCTGATCCGGCGCGGCGTGCGCGAGGCGACCGCCATCAACCGGATCGTCACCGTGGCCAAGCTGGTGCCGATCCTGGTGTTCGTGGTGATCGCGCTGGTGCTGCTCAAACCCGGCGTGTTCGCGGACAACTTCCGCGGCGGGCCGGGCGTCGGTTCGCTGTTCGAGCAGGTGCGCGGCACCATGCTCGTCACCGTGTTCGTGTTCCTCGGCGTCGAGGGCGCGAGCGTCTACTCGCGGCACGCGCGGCGGCGGCAGGACGTCGGCCGCGCCACGATCCTGGGTTTCCTGAGCGTGCTGGCGATCTTCGCCTCGGTGACCATCGTGTCGTACGGCATCCTGCCGTTGAGCGAGATCGCCGACCTGCGGCAGCCGTCGATGGCCGGGGTGCTGGAGGCCGCGGTGGGGCCGTGGGGAGCCACGTTCGTCTCCATCGGGCTGATCGTGTCCGTGCTCGGCGCCTACCTGGCGTGGACGCTGATGGCGGCCGAGGTGCTGTTCGTCGCCGCACGCGACCGCGACATGCCCCGGTTCCTCGGCCGCAGCAGCGCCGCGGACGTGCCCGGTCCGGCCCTGCTCATGACCACGCTGCTCATCCAGGTCGTCCTGCTGATCACGGTGTTCTCCGAGGACGCCTTCGCGTTCGCCCTCGACCTGACCAGCGCGCTGTCACTCGTGCCGTTCCTGCTCGCCGCGGGCTACGCGGTCAAGCTGGGCGTCACGCGGGAGGGCTATGCCGACCGGCCCACCGGCCGCGGCCGCGAACTCGCCGTCGCGGTCGTCGCCACCGTCTACACCGCGTTCCTCATCTACGCGGCCGGCCTGAAGTTCCTGCTCATCGCGTTCATCGTCTACGCGCCCGCGACGGTGTTGTTCGCGATGGCCCGCCGCGAGCAGGGGCGGCGCGTGTTCACGCCCGTGGAGCTCGGCATCTTCGCGGTTTCGCTGCTCGGCGCCGCCGCCGGTGTCGTCGCGCTGGCGACCGGAGCCATCACGATCTGACCGGAGGGAGCGACATGACAACCGACGACGACCGTCCTGGCCGCGGTGTGTTCTCGGAGGTGGGCAGGCTACGCGAGGTCCTCGTGTGCCGGCCCGGCCTGGCGCACCGCAGACTCACCCCGACCAACAGCGACGACCTCCTCTTCGACGACGTCCTGTGGGTCGAGAAGGCGCAGCAGGACCACGCCGCGTTCGTGGACGAGCTGCGCCGCCGCGACGTCCGGGTGCTCGAGCTGCACGACCTGCTCGCCGAAACCATGGCGGCGCCCGGCGCCCGCGACTGGATCCTGGACCGCACGATCGTGCCCGAGATCGTCGGCCCCGGCCTCGTCGGCCCGGCCCGCGAGTTCCTGGAGACGCTGTCTCCCGGCGATCTGGCCGAGCACCTCGTCGGCGGCCTGGCCACGGCGGAGCTGCCGCCGGAGCTCGCGCCCGGGTACCGCCTGCTGGCGGAGTACTCGCCGGACGCGCGGGAATACCTGCTGCCGCCGCTGCCCAACACCCTCTACACGCGCGACACCACGTGCTGGATCTACGGCGGCGTCACGCTGAACCCGCTGTACTGGCCTGCCCGGCACGACGAAACGCTGATCATGAAGGCGATCTACACCCACCACCCGGACTTCGCGTCCTCCACCGTGTGGTGGGGCGATCCGGAGCGGGACTGGGGCCGGTCCACCTTCGAGGGCGGCGACGTCATGCCCGTCGGCGGCGGCACCGTCCTCATCGGAATGAGCGAGCGCACCTCGCGGCAGGCGATCACCCAGGTCGCCGCCGCGCTCTTCGCCGCAGGGGCCGCCGAGCACGTCATCGTAGCGGGCATGCCGAAACTCCGCGCCGCTATGCACCTGGACACCGTGTTCACCTTCGCCGACCGCGACGTCGTCACCGTCTACCCGCGGATCGTGGACCGGATCCACCCGTTCTCGCTGCGCCCGTCCGACCGGGCGCCCGGCGTCGAGGTGGCCGACGAGGGCAAGCGGTCGTTCCTCGACGTGGTCGCCGAGGCGGTGGGGTCCGACCTGAGGGTGATCGAAACGGGCGGCGACGTGTACGAGTCGGAACGGCAGCAGTGGGACAGTGGCAACAACGCCGTCGCGGTGGAGCCGGGCGTGGTGTTCACCTACGACCGCAACACGACGACGAACCGGCTGCTGCGCGAGGCCGGTATCGAGGTCCTCACCATCCGGGGCGCCGAGCTGGGCCGCGGACGCGGCGGCGGGCACTGCATGACCTGCCCGCTGGCCCGCGATCCCGCCTGAGCGGTCAGGGGGCGGGCGGGGCGGGCAACCGGACCACCGCCACGAGACCGCCTTCCGGCCGGGCAGCGAGTTCGAGCGTCCCGTCGTGGGCGCGGACGATGCTCGCCACGATGGCGAGCCCGAGGCCGACCCCCGCGTGCTCGCCGGTGCGGGTGCGTTTCGTGCCGCGGTGGAAGGGTTCGGTCAGGGTCGGCACTAGTTCCGGCGGCAGCGGCGGCCCGGTGTTCTCCACCCGCACCACGCTCGCGTCGCCGTCCGGTCCGGTGTGGACGGTCACGGTGCCGCCGGTGGGGAGGTTGTGCACGATCGCGTTCTGGACGAGGTTCGTCACCATCCGCAGGACGAGCTCGGCGGACCCGGTGACCCGCGCGGCCTCGCCCGCGACGTCGAGCTTGATCCCGCGTCGTTCGGCGAGGGGCAGCAGCGTTTCCGCGGCTTGTTCGGCGACGAGGGACAGGTCGACGGGCTCGCGGGTGAAGCTGCGCCGGTCGCTGCGGCTGAGCAGCAGGAGGGTCTCGGTCAGGTCGATCGCCCGCGTGTTGACCACGTGCAGGCGTTCGATGAGCTCGTCCCGGTCCCACGTCGGGTCCTTGCGGGCGACGTCGAGCAGCGTCTGCGAGATCGCCAGCGGGGTGCGCAGCTCGTGCGAGGCGTTCGCGGCGAACCGCTGCTGCTCGGCGACCTGGGATTCGAGCCGTTCGAGCATCGTGTCGAGCACGTCGGCGAGCTCGCGGAACTCGTCCTCCGGGCCGTCCATGCGGATGCGGTGGGACAGCGAGCCGTCGGACGCCCGCCGCGCCGACTCGGTGATCCGGGTCAGCGGCGCCAGCATCCGCCCGGCGAGAACCCATCCGCCGAGCAGGCCGAAGAACAGCAGGAACGCCACCGCGGTGGCCGCGGCGGGCCCGCCGACGGCGAGCAGGCCGGGACGGCGCGCGGGCAGCCCGGGCGGGCCGGGCGCCCGGGCGGGGAACGAGCGCGCGAGCAGCAACCAGAGCAAGGTCATCAGCAGCGCGCCGGCGAGCAGGAGGAACCCGGCGTAGCTGAGGGTGAGCTTCAGCCGCAGGCTCGGCCCGCGACGCCTATCCACGGTCTCCGCCGGTGTCGATCCGGTAGCCGACGCCGGGCACGGTGGCGATGAGCCACGGCTCACCGAGCCGTTTGCGCAGGGCGGACACGGTGATGCGGACGGCGTTGGTGAACGGGTTGGCGTTCTCGTCCCAGGCCCGCTCCAGCAGCTCCTCGGCGCTCACCACCCCGCCTTCGGCGGCGACGAGGACTTCCAGCACGGCGAACTGCTTGCGGGTGAGCGCGACGTAGCGGCCGTCGCGGTAGACCTCCCGGCGGAACGGGTCCACCCGCAGGCCCGCGATCTCGCGGACCGGCGGCCGGGCGTGCGCGCGCCTGCGGTCGAGCGCGCGCAGCCGCAGGACCAGTTCCCGCAGCTCGAACGGTTTGGTGAGGTAGTCGTCGGCGCCGAGCTCGAACCCGGAGACCTTGTCGTCGATCCGGTCGGCGGCGGTGAGCATGAGGATCGGGGTGCCGCTGCCGGAGGCGATGATGTACCGCGCGATCTCGTCGCCGGAAGGGCCGGGGATGTCGCGGTCGAGGACCGCGAGGTCGTAGGAGTTGACGCTGAGCAGCTCCAGCGCGGTGTCCCCGTCGCCGGCGATGTCGGCGGCGATCGCTTCCAGCCGCAGGCCGTCCCGCACTGCTTCGGCCAGGTAGGGCTCGTCCTCCACGATCAGCACGCGCATGTCCGCAGCCTAGGCAGCGCGGCATATCGCCCGCATATCCGGAGCGGGTCACCGCCGCATCCGCGGGTCTTTCGACGGGTCCGGGTACATCGACGGGCAGCCGCGGCGGACCGCGTCCGGGCGGAGTTCGTAGTGCCAGGGCTCGTTGCGGTAGATCTGGCACAGCCCGTACGCGGCGCCGTGCACGGACAGCCACGCCGCGGCGCGGGCCGGGCCGATGTCGACGGCTTCGCCCGCCACGTGCGGTGACGTTTCAGGGGTCGCGACCCAGCGGGCGGCCTTCTCGAGCGAGCCGTGCCGGTCGACCGCGCGCCGTAGCAACTCCTCCTGGTACTCGGGCGAGCGCCAGCCGCTGTTGACGCGGAGCCGGACGCCGTCCGCTTCGGCGGCCTTCGCCGCGCGCCGCAGGGCGTCGAGGAGGTCCGCGTCGAGCTTGCACACCGCCGGGGTTTCGTCCCACACCGAGACCGGCGCGCCGTCCGGGACGACGCCGTCGGCCACCCCCAGCGCGGTGACCGGCGGCGCGGCGGCCACGAACAGCCGCCGCACCCCGGGCGCGGCGATCACCACCCCGGCGATCGCGAGGCCGACGAGCACGATCCGGCGGACGCGGCGGGCGGGCGCGGGCAGTAGCAGGGTGTGGTTCATACCTCCACTGAAGGCGGGAGGCTGTTGCCACGGCGTCTGCGCTTTCCGATACGCCCGCGATATGTCTTACGGGTAGTAGCGGGTCAGGGATTCCGCCACACAGGCCGGTTTCGCCGAGCCCTCGATCTCGAAGGTGAAGTTCCGCGTCACCTGCACCCCGCCGCGGCCGACCTCCTCGACCGCGGCGATCTCGGCGTGCAGCCGCACCCGGCTGCCGACCGGGACGGGCGCCGGGAAGCGGACCTTGTTGACCCCGTAGTTCAGGGCCATGCCGACGCCGGTGACCTGGAGCAGCTCGGCGACCATCGGGATGCCCCAGCTCAGGGTCATGTAGCCGTGGGCGATCGTGCGGCCGAACGGGCCCTCCGCCGCGCGGACGGGGTCGGTGTGGATCCACTGGTGGTCCCCGGACACCTCGGCGTAGGCGTCGATCAGCTCCTGCGTCACCTCCCGCCACGACGAGCGGCCCAGGTCGCGCCCCGCGAGCGCCAGGATCTCCGGAATCCCGTTCGCCACCACCGGCATCGAAGTCACTCCCTTCAGGCCGCGACGGTCTGCGCGCCGGATTCCTCGCCGGCGCGCTCGTCGTAGTTCGGCTTGCGCAGCAACGCGAGCATGCAGCCCAGCGTCAGCACCACCTGGAACACCGCGTACACGATCACCGCGACGATCGACCCGGTCTGGTTCAGCAGGAACTGGCCCACGATCGGCGTGGTGCCGCCGAGCAGGGTGCCGCACAGCTGGTAGCACAGGGAGATGCCGGTGTAGCGCACGTTCGCGGGGAAGCGGCTGGCGAGCATCCCGGCCAGCGCCGCGTAGTACAGGCAGTGCGGCACGGTGGCGACCGCGGTGCCGACCATCGCGAGCGCGTAGTTCTCGGTGCCGATGAACAGGAACATCAGCGGCATCAGCAGGATCTCCGGCACCAGCATCACGATCACCGCGCGGGACCAGCTGCGCATCTTGGTCGCGATCACCGCGCCCCACGGCTGCACCAGGATCTGCGTGATGTTGGCGACCAGGATGATCGTGAGGAACGAGCTCTTGTCGAAGCTGAGGTCCGAAGTCGCCCAGGACAAGGCGAACGTCGACTTGAAGTAGGTGGCCGACAGGCCGATGGTGCAGGCGCCGATGCCGAGGACGATCAGCAGCGGCTGCGTGCGGAGCACCTCGGTGAACGGCAGTTTGGCGACCGCCTTCTTCTCGATGAGGTTCGCCATGGCCGGCGATTCGGCGACCCGCAGCCGGATGAACAGGCCGACGATCACCAGCAGCGCGGAGAACAGGAACGGCAGGCGCCAGCCCCACGAGGTGAACGCGTCGTCGGGCAGCTGGCTGATCGCCAGGAAGCAGACGGTGCTCAGCGTGTTGCCGACGGGCGAGCCCTGCTGGGCGAACGCGCCGTAGAGGATCGACTTGCCCTTGGGCGCGTGCTCGGAGGCGATGAGGACGGAGCCGCCCCACTCCCCGCCGAGGCCGATGCCCTGCACCATGCGGATCGCGATGAGGAGCAACGGCGCGGCGACGCCGATCTGCGCATAAGAGGGCAGGACGCCGATCAGCGTGGTCGAGATGCCCATCATCAGCAGCGTGATGACGAGCGTCTTCTTGCGGCCGAGGCGGTCGCCGTAGTGGCCGAAGATGATCCCGCCCAGCGGGCGCGCGAGGAAGCCGACCCAGAACGTCGCGAAGGCCACCAGCGTGCCGAGCGCCCCGTCCAGCTCCGGGAAGAAGACCTCGTCGAAGACCAGCGCCGACGCGGTGCCGTAGATGTAGAAGTCGAACCATTCGATGGTCGAGCCGATGAACGACCCGATGCCCGCTCGTCTGGCCGCCGTGGCCGTGCTCATGGTGATTTTCTCTCCCTTGAGATCCCGTGTTGCTCGGACACCGTGCCAAACGGGACCTAGAAGAGTCCAATACCGAATCGCGGGGCCGGTAAGACGGCGGTCGTCTCAATCGCGCAGCAGGATGACGGTGCGCTCGCCGGGTGCGTCCTGGTGGGCCCAAGCCGCCGCGACCTGGTCGAGCGGGAACGGATGCGGGCGCACGGCCATGCCGCCTGCCGCGATCGCGGCCACGAGCTCGGTGAACTCCCGCTGCATGACCTGCATGTCCACGGCGCCGAAGCCGCTGCCCAGGATCCGGACCGCGTTGGAGCGCATGAGGTGCCCGGACAGGGTGATCGCGTCTCCGCCCATGCCGCCGATCTGCACCCAGTCGAGCAGGCGGGTGTGCTGGGTCCGCGCTCCGAGGACGGCACGCATGGCGAGTTCGGTGGGCTGCCCCCACACGTAGTCCAGGACCACGTCGACCTCGGCGGCCGCCTCGGCGAACGCGGCCGCGGTGGCGTCCTCGTCGGGGACGAGCTGGACAACGGCGTCCGCGCCCTGGTCCAGGAGTTCGTCGAGGCGGGCGCGGTTGCGTCCGGCGGCGATCACCCGCCCCGCGCCGAGGTGCTTGGCGACCTTGACGGCCATCGAGCCGGCGTTGCCGGTCGCGCCGTGCACCAGGACCGACTGCCCGGCCTGGAACGGCACGCGGGTGCGCAGCGCGGTCCATGAGGACAGCGCCGGGTTCATGGTGGCGGCCACGAGTGCGGGGTCGGCGCCGTCCGGGACCGGGATGACGGTGGCGGGATCGACGACGATGCGCTCGGCCAGGGTGCCGGCGCCCATGAGCATGACGTAGCCGAGGCTGCCGTCCGTCCTGCGGATGACGGCGTCGGCACCCGCCAGGGCGGGCAGCGCCTGGGGACTCGTGTAGTGCTTGCCGGCGGCGATGCCGCGGGTGGCGGGGTGCACGCCGACGGCGAGGACGTCCACCACCTCCTGCCCGGGGCCAGCCTCGGGGGCCGGGACGGAGCGGAAGTGCGGCGGCTCGGCGAAGGACTCCACCAGGGCGGCGTTGATCGTGGACATGCGGGTCTCCCCCCGTTTAGAAACGGCTTGGTATCTTATGGCTCCGAGGCTACGTCCGCGGGTTAAGATACGCAAGCGGATCTAACCGAATGGCTGAAGACATGGGGCAGTGATGGGTGAGCGGCAGCGCACGGACGGCATTTCCACGCGACGCAGGGGTGCCACCCTGGAGAACGCGATCACCGATGCCGCCTGGGAGGTCCTGGTCGAGCAGGGCTACCACGGCTTCACCTACGAGGTCGTCGCGACGCGCGCGGGCACCAGCAAGCCGGTGCTCTACCGCCGCTGGCCGCAGCGCGAGGACCTCCTCGTCGCCACACTCGCCCGGCACTGGCGCCCACTCGACATCCCTCCCGACACCGGCAGCCTGCGCCAGGACGCCCTCGCACTCCTGCGCACGATCAACGCCGAGCGGTCCCGCGCGGTGGTGCTCCTGCGCATCCAACTGGCGGACTACTTCCGCGAGACCGGAACAACGTTCGACGACCTGCGCGGCCGCCTCCGCCCCGCGGACCAGACGCCCCCCTTCGCGGCGCTCGTCGAGCGCGCCGTCGAACGCGGCGAGCTCGCGGACGAGCCGCGGTCCGCGCGCCTGGTGAACCTGCCCTTCGACCTGCTGCGCCACGACATGCTGATGCGCATGGGCGCGGTGCCGGACGAGGCGATCGTCGAGATCGTGGACACCGTATGGCTTCCCCTGCTCGGCGTGTCACCCCACGGCACGCAGGCAAAGCGCTGAGCCCCCGCACACGGGCGCTGCCGTGGGAGACCAGGCCGGGGAGCGGCGGCAGTCGCACGAGCTGCTGCCGGCCAAGCTGAACGCGGCAGGGCCGATCGACTGGCCCGGGCCGCGATCGATGGCTCGCCGCGCTTCGCCCGCCGCGGCACCGAGCACGGCTCCGGCCTGGCGTCCACCACGGGGTGGTCGAGCAAAACACCGCCCTGCCGCACAAGTTCTGACGCCCGCGGACCCGCTGGGAAATCCGCTGCCGGCGCCGATTCGAGGAACACCCGATCCGCCAGAACCGCTAAGCAGGCGTAGGCAACGCCTGCTCCGCGATCGCCAGCACCGTCCGCAACGCCGCCGACGGGTTGTCCGGCCGCCAGGCCAGCGCGGCCTGCAACCGCACCGGCTCCCCCGCCAGCGGCCGGTACGCCAGCCCCGTCTGCTGGATGTGCTGACACGACGACACCGTCAACGTCACCCCGACCCCGGCGGCCACCAGCGCGAGGATCGTGTACGAGTCCGGCGCCTCCTGCACCACGCGCGGGTTGAACCCGGCCGACACGCACACCCGCACCGTCGCGTCCCGCACGCTGGACCCCGCGTTGGCCGGGAAGCTGACGAACGCCTCCTCCGCCAGCGCCTCGACCGGCACCTTGTCCAGCCGCGCCAGGGGATGGTCCGACGGCAGCGCGCAGATCATCTCCTCCTCGTCGATCACCCGCGCCTCGACGCCGGGCTGGGTGATCGGCAGCCGCACGAACCCCAGGTCCAGCGAGCCGTCCGCGACGCGCGCCAGCGCCACGTTCGCGTACGTCTGGCCGCGCATCACCAGTTCCAGCCCCGGATGCGCGGCCCGTACGGCGCGGGTCAGCAGCGGCAGGCTCTCGTGGCTGGACGCGCCCGCGAACCCCACCGTCACGCGCCCGTACTCGCCCCGGCCCGCCGCTCGCGCCGCCTTCGTCGCGATGTCCAGGTCCTCCATCACCCGCCGGACCGGCCCGAGGAACGACTCCCCCGCGCTGGTCAGCCGCACCGAGCGGGTGTTGCGCTCGAACAGCTGGACCCCCAGCTCCTTCTCCAGCTGCCGGATCTGCTGCGACAGCGGCGGCTGCGCCATCTGCAGCCGCTTGGCGGCGCGCCCGAAGTGCAGCTCCTCAGCCACGGCCAGGAAGGACGTGAGGTAACGCAGCTCCATTATTACCAGCTCCGTCTTGATCTGACTCTGATTCGGTATTGGACACTAATCAATCTCGGTGGCACGGTGAAGACCGCCCCATCCACGAGCAGCACAGGAGCGCGACGATGCCCCGCCCGGGTCCGGACAAGACGATGAGCCTGCGCGACGCCGTCGCGGCTTACGTGCACGACGGGGACACCGTCGCGCTGGAGGGGTTCACGCACCTCATCCCCACCGCGGCCGGGCACGAGATCATCCGCCAGGGCCGCCGCGACCTCACCGTCGTCCGGATGACCGCGGACATCGTCGTCGACCAGATGCTCGCCGGCGGGTGCGTGCGCAAGCTGGTGTCGTCGTTCGTCGGCAACTCCTCCGCCGGGTCGCTGGGTGAGCTGCGGCGCCGGATCGAACACGCCGACCCCGAGCCGCTGGAGTTCGAGGAGTACAGCCACTACGGCCTGATCTGCCGCTACCTCGCCGGCGCGCAGCGCCTGCCGTTCTACCCGCTGCGCTCCTACGCGGGCTCCGACCTGCCAGGCGTCAACCCGGCCATCCGCAAGGTCGCCTCCCCCTACGGCGACGAGCAGATCTACGTCGTCCCGCCGGTCAACCCGGACGTCACGATCATCCACGCCCAGCGCGCCGACCGGGCGGGCAACACCCAGATCTGGGGCCTGACCGGCGTCCAGGCCGAGGCGGTGTTCGCCGCGGACAAGGCGATCGTCGTGGTAGAGGAGATCGTGGCCGACGAGGTGGTCCGCTCCGACCCGAACCGCACGGTCGTGCCCGCGCACGCCGTCGACGCGGTGGTCGAGGTCCCGCGCGGGGCGCACCCGTCGTTCGCGCAGGGCTACTACGACCGCGACAACGCCTTCTACCGCGCGTGGTCGGGCATCAGCAGGGACAAGGAGAAACTGGCCGCGTGGATGGCGGAGTGGGTGCACGGCACGGCCGACCACGGCGAGTACGTCGCCAAGCTGGGCGAGGAGTTCTGGGCCGGCCTCGCGGTCGGCGAGGCGATGAGCGAACCGGTGAACTACGGGCGGAGGCTCTGACATGACAACAGCAAGCGAAGTCCTGTCCGTGGTCGCTTCCCGCGAACTGGCCGGCAAGCGCACGGTGTTCGCCGGCATCGGCCTGCCCACGCTGGCCGCGTCGCTGGCCCACCTGACCGTCGCGCCGGACCTGGAGATCGTCTACGAGTCGGGCGTGTGCGGGGCGCACCCGTCGCACCTGCCGGAGACGATCGCCGACGCGGTGCTGATCACCGGCGCCGAGGCGGTGCTGTCGATGCCCGCGTTGTTCGGCTACGTGCTGCAGGGCGGGCACATCGACGTCGGGTTCCTCGGCGCCGCGCAGATCGACCGCTGGGGCAACCTGAACTCCTCGGTGATCGGCGACTGGCACTCCCCGAAGGTGCGGCTGCCCGGTTCCGGCGGCGCGATGGAGGTCATGGCGAACTCGCGCGAGGTGTTCGTGGTGATGCGCCGCCACGACCCCCGGTCCTTTGTGGACGAGCTGGACTTCTGCACCTCGCCCGGCCCCGACCGCGCCCTCGGCGACGGTGTGCGGCCGGCCGGGCTCGGCGTCACCAGGGTGATCACCGAACTCGGCATCCTCGCGCGCAGCGGCCCCGGCGAGGAGCTGAAGCTGGTCGCGCTGCACCCGGGCGTCACCGTGGACCAGGCGCGCGAGTGCACCGGCTGGCCGCTGGAGGTGGGCGGCGACCTGACGGTGATCGAACCGCCGAGCGAGGCCGAACTACGGTTGCTGCGCGAAGATGTCGACCCGGAGCGGGTGTATCTGCGATGAAGGAGAGGACCGTGCGCATCAGGATCGTCGGGACCGGGGTGATGGGCCGCGGGATCGCCCAGTGGGCCGCGACCGCCGGGCACACCGTGGAGCTGGCCGACGCCCGGCCGGAGTCGGTCGGCGACGCCGTGGAGTTCATCCGCGGCATGCTCGACCGGGCCGTGGCGAAGGGCCGCAGCACCGCCGAGGAGGCCGCCGCGATCGGCGCGCGCCTGGTGCCGCTGGACTCCCCCGCCCAGCCGGGCGAGGCGGACCTGGTGATCGAGGCGATCCGCGAGGACCTGGACACCAAGGCCGCGTTGTTCACCGAACTGGAGCAGGCGCTGCCGGCCACGACGGTGTTCGCGACGAACACCTCGTCGCTGCCGGTCACGCAGATCGCGGCGCGGCTGTCCGACCCGTCCCGCCTGGTCGGGCTGCACTTCTTCAACCCGGCGCCGCTGATGAAGATCGTCGAGGTGATCCCCGGCGCACGCACCAGGCCGGACGTCGTCGAGACGGTGTCCGCGCTGGTCCGGGAGACCGGCCACAGCGCGGTCGTCGTCTCCGACACGCCGGGCTTCCTGATCAACCACGCCGGCCGCGGGCTCGTCACCGAGGCGCTCGCACTCCTGGAGCGCCAGGCCGCCGAGCCTGCCGAGCTGGACCGGATCGCACGTGACGTGCTGGGCCTGAAGATGGGCCCGTTCGAGCTGATGGACCTCACCGGGCTGGACGTCACGGCGACCGTGATCGAGTCGATCTGGGCCGGGTTCCGCTACTCCGACCGCCTGCGGGCGTCCTTCCTGACCCCGAACCGGGTCGCCGCGGGCCTGCACGGCCGCAAGACCAAGCAGGGCTGGTTCGACTACACCGAGGGCGCGGAAAAGCCCGCCGAGAAGCCCGTCACCGGCGACGCGGATCGTCCGGTGTGGACGGACGACGACGAGCTGCGCGCCGCGCTGACCGAAGCCGGCGCGAAGGTCGCCGACACGCTCACCGGCGACGCGGTCGCGCTCGTCACCACGTGGGGCACCACGGTGGCGACCGCGATCGCCGCGCAGGGACTGCCGCCGGAGCGGACCTTCGGCGTCGACCCGCTGTCGATCCGGACCGCGCGCCGCGTCCTGGCGATCACCCCGGCCGCCGACCCGGCCGCGGCCCGCGACGCGCGCGCGGTGCTGGCCCGCGGCGACAAGGCGGTCTCGGTGGTGCGGGACGTCGAAGGCGGTGTGGCGCAGCGGCTGGTGTCGTCGATCGTCTCGGTCGCCGCCTCGATCGCCGAGCAGGGCATCGCCGCGCCCGCCGACATCGACCTGGGCGTGCGGCTCGGGCTCGGCTACCCGCGCGGCCCGCTGGTCTGGGGCGACGAGGTCGGCCCGGCCCGGCTGCTCACGCTGCAGCGCGCGCTGCACGAGGCCACCGGCGACCCGCGCTACCGCCCGACGCGGTGGCTGGCCGAACGCGCGCAGCTCGGCCTGCCGCTGACCGCCGCGGGCACCGCGCCCGAAGACGTCTGAGGAGGAGAAAGCCAATGCTGGCACGGGATTTCGGTCTCACCGAGACCCAGCGCGACTTCCGCCGGATGGCGGCGGAGTTCGTGGACGCCGAGATCGCGCCCAACGCCCGGGAGTGGGACCGCGCCGAGCACGTCGACCAGTCCGTGGTGCGGCGGCTCGGTGAGCTGGGGTTCCTCGGCCTGACGCTGGACGAGCGGTACGGCGGGGTGGACGCCGACATGCTGTCCTACGTCCTGGTCACCGAGGAGCTGGGCCGTGGCGACTCCGCGGTGCGCGGGATCGTGTCGGTGTCGCTCGGCCTGGTGTCGAAGACGATCGCCGCGCACGGCACCGACGAGCAGAAGCAGGAGTGGCTGCCGCGGCTGATCAGCGGTGAGGCGCTGGGCTGCTTCGGCCTCACCGAACCTGGCACCGGCTCCGACGCCGGGTCGCTGAGCACCCGCGCCAAGCGCGACGGCGGCGACTGGGTGATCAACGGCAGCAAGATGTTCATCACCAACGGCACGTGGGCGAAGGTCGCGCTGACCTTCGCGCGCACCAGCGACCGCGGCATCACCGCGTTCCTGGTGCCCACCGACTCCCCCGGCTTCACGGCGACGGAGATCAAGGGCAAGCTCGGCCTGCGCGGCCAGGCGACCGCCGAGCTGACCTTCGACAACGTGCGCGTGCCCGATTCGGCGCGGCTGGGCGAGGTCGACAAGGGCCTCGGCATCGCGCTCGGCACGCTGTCGCGCGGCCGGATCTCGGTGGCCGCGGGCGCGGTCGGCGTGGCGCAGGCCGCCCTGGACGCCGCCACCCGCTACGCCACCGAGCGGGAGCAGTTCGGCAAGCCGATCGCCTCGTTCCAGCTGGTCCAGGAGCTGCTCGCGGACGCCGCGGTGGACGTGCAGGCCTCGCGGCTGCTCACCCACCAGGTCGCCCGCATGGCCGACGCCGGGATGAAGCCGAAGGAGTACGCCACGGACGCCTCGGCCGCGAAGTACCACGCGAGCGAGACCGCGGTGCGCGTGACGAACAACTGCCTGCAGGTGTTCGGCGGGTACGGGTTCATCGACGAGTACCCGGTCGGCAAGTACGTCCGCGACGCCCGCGTGCTCACCCTCTACGAAGGCACCAGCCAGGTGCAGAAGCTGATCATCGGGCGGGACCTGACCGGCGTCAACGCGATGACGTGATGCCCAGGCGCGCCAGCTGCTGGTCGAAGGGGACGAACTCGTCCTCATCGGCCACGGCAGGCGCGGCGGGCCGCCCGCTCACCGCGGCGGCCAGCTCACCGGCGGCGCGCTCGATGCGCGCGGTCAGGTCGCCGTCCGGCCCGTCGGAGGCGCCCCAGTCCTCGGACGCGGCGAACACGGCGGTCGGCATGACGTCGGCGCGCAGGTAGGCGAACAGCGGCCGCAGCGCGAACTCCAGCGCGAGCGAGTGCCGTGCGGTGCCCGCGGTCGCGGCGATGAGGACCGGCTTGCCCTGCAGCGAGCCGGCCTCGATCACGTCGAAGAACGACTTGAACAGGCCGCTGTAGGAGGCGTTGAAGATCGGCGTCACCACGATCAGCCCGTCGGCGCGGGTCACGGTCTCGACGGCGTCCCCCAGCTTCGGGCTCGGGAAGCCGGTGACCAGGTTGTTCGCGATGTCGGTGGCGAGGTCGCGCAGCTCGACGACCTCGATCGCGGCGCCGGTCTCGCGTGCGGCGGCCTGCGCCAGGCGGTCACCCAGCAGCCGCGTCGAGGAAGGGCTGCTCAGGCCGGCCGAGACGACCACGAGTGTGCGGGACATGGACCTCACCCTGCTCAGGTAGTTGTGCGTTCAACTAGTCGGCACAACAGCCTGGGCAGGGCGGGTATTCCATCACTGGCGGTAGGACTCGACCTCGCTGACAGGGCGGGCCTGCGCCTGGTCCGGGTTCTCCCCGAACTCGCGCGCGGCCCGGCGCTGGCGGAGCAGGTCCCAGCACTGGTCCAGCTGCTCCTCGACCCGGCGCATGCGGGTGCGGTCGTCGTCGCTCAGGCCGTCGCCGACCGAACGCGACCGCAGCTCGTGCTCCTCCGCGATCAGCTTGTCGATGTTGGCGATGATGTCCTGGTCGGCCATGGTGTGTCTCCTCGTTCCGGTAACCGCTTCAGACCGTACCCGCGATCACCCGTAACTGCGGCCCTTCCAGGCCGCGCCGTGCCCGCGCCGGTGCCGCACGGCCGAGTCGACGGTCATCAGCAGGTACAGCGTTGCCGTGACGGGCAGCAGCAGCGCCGCGGGCCACGGCTGCCGGTAGTAGCGCAGCATCGGGACGTAGGTGAGGGTCATCAGCAGCCACGCGGCGAGGGCGGGGAGACGTGCGGGGCCGGCGCCGGCGAGGGTCAGGACCGGGGGCGCGAGGAACACCAGCGCGAGGCCGAGCACGGTGCCGGCGAGCAGCGCCGGGGAGTGCCGCAGCTGGGTGTAGGCGCTGCGCGCGACCATGTCCCACAGCGAGCGCAGGGACGGGTACGGCCGGACGCTGCGCACGTCGCCGGCCAGGCCGAGCCAGATCCGGCCCCCGGCGCGTTTGAGCAGCCTGCCGAGGGCGACGTCGTCGATCACCGCGTCCCGGATGGCGGCCACTCCCCCGGCCCGCTCCAGCGCGGCACGCCGGACGAGGCAGCACCCGCCGGCCGCCGCGGCCGTGCGGCCGGGACCGTTCACCCGGCGGAACGGGTAGAGCATCGCGAAGAAGTACACGAAAGCGGGAACGACCAGCCGCTCCCAGCCGGTGCGGGTGCGCAGGCGCGCCATCTGGGACACGAGATCGCGCTCCCCCGCGGCCTCGACCAGCGCGGTGACCGAGTCCGGGCCGTGCGCGATGTCGGCGTCGGTGAACAGCAGGAAGTCCGGCTCGCCCGCCTGCTCGACGCCGTGGGCGAGCGCCCACAGCTTGCCGGTCCAGCCGGGCGGCCGGTCACCCGGCGCGGTGACGGTGAGGCGGCAGCCGCCCAGGCCGCGTGCGACGTCGGCGGTGCCGTCGCCGCTGCCGTCGTCGACGAGGATCAGCCGCAGCGGCCCGGGGTAGCGCTGGGCGAGCAGCGCGGGCAGCGTTTCCGGCAGGATCCCGGCCTCGTCGCGGGCGGGCACGACGACCGCCACGGAGGGCCACGTGGCGGGCGTCCGCCGGGGCGGTAACCGCTGGTCAGTGCGCCAGAACCGGGTGGCGGCCAGCCACAGCCAGGCCACCAGCGCGACCACGCCGACGATGATCATGAAAAACAGCTTCCCACCCGGGAATCGTGACGTACCGGATCCGATGGGGTAAGGTCGTTCTCGTCGGGAGTTTTTCGCAGGCTGGCAACCGGGCCGGTTTCGTTCCCTTCGGTTGGCCCTTCGTGGTTGATCCTCCACGAGAGAAGTTTCCTTTTTGACCTCTCCCACTTCCGTCGTCCCGGACCGGAAGAGCCCAAAGCCCCTGCTGTCGGAACAAGCGTCGATGACCGAGATGGTGGTCATCCGGGCGTTCCTGATCATCCCGTTCGCCGCGCTGATCGCGGCCGTTCCCCTGCTCTGGGGCTGGGGACTGAGCTGGCTCGACCTCGCCGTCGCCGCCGCGTTCTACACGGTGTCCACTTTGGGCATCACGATCGGCTACCACCGGTACTTCACGCACGGCGCGTTCCGCGCGAACCGTCCACTCCGGATCGCACTGGCGATCGCGGGCAGCATGGCCGCGCAGGGACCGGTGATCGGCTGGGTCGCCGACCACCGCCGCCACCACGCGTTTTCCGACCGTGCGGGCGATCCGCACTCGCCGTGGCTGTTCGGCACCTCGCCTGCCGCGCTGGCCAAGGGTTTCTGGCACGCGCACATGGGCTGGCTGTTCGGCCGCGACCGGACCAATGTGGACCGGTTCGCGCCGGATCTGGCCGCGGACCCCGACATCCGTGCGGTGGACCGGCTTTTCCCGCTGTGGGTCTCGCTGTCGGTGCTGCTGCCTGCGTTGATCGGCGGGCTCGCCACGATGTCCTGGTGGGGCGCGCTCACCGGGTTCCTGTGGGCCGGGCTCGCGCGGGTGGCGTTCCAGCATCACGTCACGTGGTCGGTGAACTCGATCTGCCACATGATCGGCGACCGCCCGTTCGCCAGTCGCGACCGCTCGGCCAACTTCTGGCCGCTGGCGATCCTGTCGATGGGCGAGTCGTGGCACAACTCCCACCACGCCGACCCGACCTGCGCCCGCCACGGCGTGCGCCGCGGGCAGATCGACGTGTCCGCCCGGGTCATCTGGGCATTCGAACGTCTCGGCTGGGCCTGGCAGGTGCGCTGGCCCACCGAGCAACGGCTGGCCCGGCTGGCCGTGAAGTCGTCCGCACCGTCGAAGGGATCGTCATGACCTGGGCTCGCCACGCTTCCGAACAGCAACCCGAGACCGGCCCGATCGCCGAGGCACGGGCCCGGATGGCGCAGGACGAGGCGATCGCCAACCACCGCGCCGCGCGCACGGTCGCCGACCACGCGCTGGACGTCCACGACTGCCGCGAGCTGCTCGCCATGCTCGGGCTGACCACGAAGAGCGCGGCCTCCGCGCTCTGATTGTTAGAGAAAATATCAAGGAGAAACACATGGCACAGGGCACCGTCAAATGGTTCAACGCCGAAAAGGGCTTCGGCTTCATCGCGCAGGAGAGCGGACCGGACGTCTTCGTCCACTACTCGGAGATCGACGGCAACGGCTTCCGCAGCCTTGAAGAGAACCAGCAGGTGACCTTCGAGATCACGCAGGGCGCCAAGGGCCCGCAGGCGAGCCGCGTCAGCATCATCTGACCTTCGCGCGACTGTTCAACGGGCCGGTTCCCCACGGGGGACCGGCCCGTTGCCGTTGGCGGGGCGCTCGGTCCATTGCCGCTCGCGCAGAATGATCACCAGCGCCGCCTGGCAACCCCGCGCGCGGCCAGGCCGGCGCAGCCACCCGCGCGCCGCAGCCCACCCGCCCCAGCGGACCACCATCTGCCACACCCGCAACCCGCCCCGCGGTCCGGCAGGCGCACCAGCCTCCGGCACGCCACTCACGCAGCACCGCCCGCCACCAGACCCGCTCCGCCGGCCCGCCGCCGCCTCCGGCGGGCTCACGACCGCGACGGTCAGGCGGCCGTCAGGTCCGGCAGCCCCGCCGGCGTGCCCGCGTCGATCCACTTCGCCAAGCGGTCGCGGGTGAACAGCTCGTCCAGCACCATGAACGCGGCGCCCACCACCCCGGCCTGGTCGCCCAGCGACGAGCGCACGATCCGCAGGTCCCGCGTCGCCAGCGGCAGGGACCGCCCGTAGATCACCTCGCGGATCGTGGCCAGCAGGTGGTCGCCCGCGCCGGCCACACCACCGCCGATCAGCAGCAGCGAGGGGTTGAAGAAGCTCACCAGCATCGCCAGCTGGTCGCCGATCAGCCGTCCCGCGCGCTGGATCAGCTCCAGCGCCGCGCGGTCGCCGTTCTGCGCCGCCCACGCCACGTCCTCCGCGGTGACCACGCCGTTCTCCGCGAGGCGCTCGGCCAGGATGGGGCTGCCGCCGTCCTTCGCCGCGGCCTCGCCGTCCCTGGCCAGCGCGGCGCCACCGGCGAGCGCTTCCAGGCATCCGATGTTGCCGCACCGGCACACGACGGAGGTGTCGGCGCGCGCCGCCGTGTGCCCGATGTCGCCGGCGCATCCCTGGCTGCCGCGGTGCAGGTGGCCGCCGGAGATGAGCCCGGCGCCGATCCCGGTGCCGATCTTGACGTAGAGGTAGTCGCGCGCCCCGGCCGCCGCGCCCGCCCGGAACTCGCCGAGCGTCATCGCGTTCACCTCGTTGTCCACCCACACCGGCGCGTTGTGCCGCCGGGCGAAGTGGTCGCGCACCGGGTAGCCGTCCCAGCCCGGCATGATCGGCGGGGCGCTGGGTCGCCCGGTGGCGAACTCGACCGGCCCCGGCAGCCCGATGCCCACCCCCCACACCTGGGCGTCCGGCCGGGTGGCCAGCAGGTCGTCGAAGAGGGCGCCGACCTGGGCGAGCACGGGTTCCGGACCGCGGGCGACGTCGGAGGCCTCGGTGCGTTGCGCGAGCAGGTTCCCGGCGAGGTCGGTGAGGCCGGCGCTGATGCTGGTCGCGCCCAGCTCGGCGGTGAGGATCACCCCGGCGCCGGAGCAGAACCGCAGCTCCCGCGGCGCGCGCCCGCCGCTGGAGGGCCCCAGCTCGCCGTCCTCCAGCAGCCCGGCGCGCATCAGGTGACCGACGCGCTGGCTGATGACGGTCCGCCCGAGGCCCGACCGCCTGCCCAGCTCCGGCCGGGTCCGCGCGGCGCCGGAGCGCACCAGGTCGAGCACCAGGACCAGATCGTCGAGCTGGTCGGACGGGATGGTTGCGGTCACGGGGGTCCCTTCGCTCGCACTACCCGGAAATTCGTACCAGGCCCGGCGCTCAGCCGGGCGTGACCTCCACCCAGTCGCGGCGGGCGGCGGAGTCCAGGACCGCCTCGGTGATCGCCGTCGCGCGGGCGCCGTCGGCCAGTGTCGGGAGGCCGTCGGGCTTTTCGCCGCGCATCGCGGCGTAGGCGTCGGCGATGAAGCCGGTGAAGGAGTCCAGGTAGCCCTGCGGGTGGCCGGCCGGGACGAGGTTGCGGGAGGTCGCGTCCGGGCCGAGTGCGGGGTCGCCGCGGTGCAGGACCCGCGTCTCCTCGCGCCCGCCCATCCACAGAACCTCCGGCTCCTGCTGGTCGAACGCGTACTCGGTGTCCGGCGTGTCGATCCGCAACTGCAGCTGGTTGCGCCGCCCCGGCGAGATCTGGCTGATCACCGCCGACCCGAACACGCCCTGCTCGGTCTCGAACTGCAGCAGCGCCGCGTCCTCGGTGTCGACCTCGACGCCCGCCCGCACCGGCACGACCCGGGGCAGCACCGCGTGCACCCGCGCGATCCGCTGCCCGGTGACGAACTCCGCCAGGTCGCACCAGTGCACCCCGATGTCGCCGAACGCGCGCGACGGCCCACCGAGCCCGGACCGCACGCGCCAGTTCGTGTCGCTGTCCCGGGAAAGCCAGTCCTGCAGGTAGACGCCGTGGATCAGCCGGACCGGCCCGCCGCGCACGCGGTCCCGCACCTCGCGCACCACCGGGTAGAAGCGGTAGGCGAACGGGACGGCGACCACCCGGTCGGTGTCCCGCCACCGCCGGACGAGGTCGGCGACCTCGGCGCTGCTGGTGCCGACCGGCTTCTCCAGCACGACGTGCTTGCCCGCGTCGAGCGCGATGCGGGTCAGCGGCGCGTGCAGCGCGTTCGGGGTGCAGATGTGGACGACGTCGATGTCCGGGGCGGCTGCCAGTTCCTCGGCGCTGTCGACGGCGGCTCGCCCGCCCAGCTCTGCCGCTGCTTCCCGGGAGCGGGCGGGCGTGGACGCCGCCACGGCGGCCAGGTCCTGCCCCAGCGTGTGCACCGCACGGGCGTGCACGGCTCCGATGAACCCGGCACCGATGATCCCGGCCCGCAGCGGCATGCTCACTTCTCCCCCTGTCGACAGGTCTTCTGCACTACTGAAATCATCTAATGCATACCGTGAACAAAAGTCAAGCCGCAAAAAGGGGCGTCGTCCTCGACCAGCCTGGGGGTCACTGGGAGAACGACGCCTCCACCATCATAACCGCTTCCGGGCGGGGCGTGCAGGGTGAACGGATCCGGACACGAAAAAGGCCGGCGAGCCCCCAGGCCCCGCCGGCCGCACATCCGCTTCAGCGGATGACGTGGGCCAGAATAGGGGCTGGACACCTCGGTTTGTCAACGGCTCACAGCTGACTCAGAATGGCTGCCGACCACCGGCCGTCCGCCTCAGCGGACGCTCCCTTCGAGCACGAGGAACCCCATGGACCAGGGCGGGCAGGAGGGTGGCTCACTCGCCGCCAAGATCACGCACCTGATCACCACCCTCTACCCCGAGGGCAGGCCCGGGTACGCGAAGCTCGCGGCGCAGATCCGCGAGCGCACGGGGGCGACGCTGTCGAGCACGTACCTGTGGGAACTGGCCAGCGGCCGCAAGCGCAACCTGACGCAGGAAACGCTGGGCACGCTCGCCGCGTTCTTCGGCGTGCCCGCGGAGTACTTCCTGGACGACGCGGTGACCTCCCGCGTCGACGCCCAGCTCGAGCTGGCTCAGGCGCTGCGCAACCAGAAGGTCCGGTCCATCGCCTTGCGCGCGGACGGGCTGTCCGACGATACCCTGGACGCGCTGCTGGCCATGGTCACCGAGGCCCGCAAGATCGAGCGGCTCGGGCCGCCTGCCGAGCAGCCGGAGGACGAGCCGGGCGCGTAGACCAGGCAGGCGCCGCGCCGGCTCGCGGACGACGCGCGAGCGGAGGTGACGGCAGCGCGATGGTGACGCGACGCGACCTGCGGCGGTGCCAGGCCCTGGTGGCCGGCCTGCCGCTGCCCCAGCCGTTCTCGGTGCCCGCGCTGGTGGACGCCCTCGCGGCGCGGCGCGGCCGCCCGATCCACGTGCGCACGCTGCCGCCCGGGTCCGGCGGGTCCGCGTGCGGGGCGTGGATCCGGCTGGCGACGGCGGACGTGATCTACGTCGAGGAGAAGACGAGCCGGGTGCACCGCGAGCACATCGTGCTGCACGAGATCGGCCACCTGCTGTGCGACCACACCGGCGCCGGTGGCGGGGCGCACCCGTTGGCGCGGGTGCTGCCGGACCTGTCGCCGGAGCTGATCGAGCGGCTGCTGACCCGCACCGGGTACACCACGGAGGAGGAACAGGAGGCGGAACTGGTCGCGAGCCTCATCCGGACCGCCGCGCAGGCCCGCGCGACCTGGACGACGACCGGAGCGCTCCGCGAGTTCGAAACGGCGCTCGGCCTGCGCGGGACGTGAGAGTGACCCGGGCGGCGGTTCTCCCGGACCGAGGGTGTGCTGTGCGAAGTCACGGGCGCAGCACGCGGCAGCAGCACGTCGGCCCCGCCTCACGGGCCGGCACTGCACGGAGCTGCCCGCGACCCTCAGCCCCGCGCCGGGGAGGCAGCCCGTGAACCCGGCACTCGTGCAGGGCGCCGGCACCGACCTCCTCGTCGCGGGCACCCTCCTCCTCTGGGCCGCGCTGCTGATCCGCGCCCCGGCCGCCCGGCGCTCGCCTCCGCGGCGGCGCATGCTCATCGCGATCGCCAGCCTCGCCACCTCGATCACGGTCGCCCTCGACCCGGTGACCGGCCTGGTCAACCGCGCGCTCCGGCTCGGCGACACGTGCGGCATCGTGGTCAACGTCTGGCGCGTGGTCAGCTCCGCGCTCATCCTCGACTTCGTCCTCGCCGCCGCCTCCCGCCGCCGTCCGCTGCTGGTCTACGGCTCGGCCGCCCTGGTGAGCGCCGCCCTGCTGCTGCTCAACACCGGCGCCACGGCCGCCTGCGTCACCCCGGCCGACAAACCGTGGTTCGACCTGTTCTGGCTGCTGCTCTGCCTCGCGCACGTGCTGGGCACCGGCCCCGCCGCGGTCGTGTGCGCCCGCTACGGCCGCCGCGCCACGACCCGCCCCCTGCGCGCCGGCCTGTACGTGCTCACCACCGGCTTCGCGTCCTCGACCGTGTTCTGGGGCCTGGTCGCGCCCGCCTACCTGGTCACGCGCTCACCGTGGGTGGCGGCGACGTTCCCGCTCAACGTCGCCATCACCGCGTGGGTGATGGCGCTCGGCACGGCCCTGCCGCAACTGCTGCGGCTGCACCGGTCCGTGAACGACCACCGCACCCTGCGCAGGCTGGAGCCGTTGTGGCGCCGGCTGGTCGCGGCCGTGCCGCAGGTCCACCTGCCGGAGAACGGCCGCTGGGCCAGCGACCTGCGGCTGTACCGCCGGGTCATCGAGATCCGCGACGCGGTCCTGGTCCTGCGGGACTACGTCGCCCCGGCCACGCTCGCCGCGGCCCGCGCCCACGCCGGCTCCGAAGCCCTCGCCACGGCCTGCTGGCTCCCGCTGGCGGAGGCGGCGAAACTACGCGGCACGCGCCCGCGCACGGCGACGCCGCCGGGCGATGACTGCTCGGGCGAGGAGTGGGCCGACGAGGTCGGGTTCGCGCTCACCCTCGCCGAGCACCAGGACTCCGCCCTGGTGCGGTCCTTCCGGCCGGGCGCCGAGCTCACTCAGCGGTAGTAGCCCTCCACCGGTACGCGCGCCTCCTCGAACAGGAACGGGCCCTCCTGCGGCACCGGCTTCGCCACGACGGGCGCGGTCGGCTCCTTCAGGCTCTCCAGCTGCTCACCGGACAACGCGAACACCACGCGTCCCAGCCCGGACCGCGCCAGCGCGCCCGTGCACATCCCGCACGGCTGGCAGCTGGTGTACATCGTGGTGCACGCCGCCGTCTCCGGGTCCAGCTCGCGCGCCGCCCAGCGAGCGAGTTTCTGCTCGGGGTGGGCGGAGATGTCCCGGTCGGTGATCGTCGTGTTGCGGTCCTCGGCGAGGATCCGCCCGTCGGGACCGACCAGCAGCGAGCCGAACGGCGGGTTGCCCGACGCGCGGGCCTCGCCGGCCAGCTCGATCGCGCGCCGCAGGTACTTGTCGTCGTCGGACATCAGCCCTCCAGATGGGCGCGGACGGTCGCCAGCGCCTGCCAGGCGGCCTGAGGCCGCAACGTCTCCGCCGGGTCACCACTGAACGGGTCGAGCACCACGGTCTCCGCGCCCAGCACCCGCAACTCTTCGATGTCGGCCACGATCTGCTCGATGGTGCCCTCACCGGCCAGCCGCTCCCCGGTGACCGGCCGGCTGGTCAGGCGCAGCACGATCCGCGGCACCAACGGGGGCACCGGCTGTCCCGCCTCGTCGGCCAAGGCCTTGAGCGTCCCGGTCGCCGACCGGAACCACTCGGGCGCGAACCGCAGCGGGTGCCAGGGCTCGCCCCGCCGCACCGCCCGCCGCATGGCCGCCGGGCTGTTCCCGCCGATCCACAACGGGATCTGCGCGGTGCGGTAACCGGGATCGGCCCACGCCTCGCGCAGCGCGTCGAGGTACTCGTCGGTCAGCGCGCCGCGCCGCTCGAACGGCACGCCCAGGGCCGCGAACTCCTGGCGCGCCCAGCCGACCCCGACGCCGAGCACCAGCCGCCCACCGCTGAGGGCGTTCAGGTTCGCGGCCATGCGCGCGGTCAGCAACGGGTGCCGGTAGGGCAGGACGAGCACCGTGGTGCCGAGCCGGATCCGCTCGGTCACGCCGGCCAGCCAGGACAACGTCGTGAACGGCTCGTAGAACGGCGCCGGGTACTGCTCGGCCACGTCCGCCGTGAGCGCCACGTGGTCGGACACCATCAGCAGGTCGTAACCCAGCCCTTCGACCGTCCGGCCCCAGTCGCGCAGCACCCCCGGATCCGTGCCGGGGCCGAAGTTCGGAACATTCACACCGATTCGCACGGCATCCAGGTTAGGCAGCGATCACCGGCCCGCACACCGATTCCTTCCGGTCTTCCCGGCCGTCTCCCGTGGATCTCCCGGTATTTTCGGCGTATGACCGAGACTCTCGATGCGACCGACTGGGCGATCCTCACCGAGCTGCAGCGGGACGGCCGCGTGCCGCTGACCGAGCTGGCCCGCCGGGTCAACCTCAGCGCCTCCGCGACGACCGAACGGGTCAAGCGGCTCGAAGCGTCAGGGGTGATCACCGGGTACCGCGCGGAGGTCGACCTCGGCAAGGTCGGGTACCCGGTGCTCGCCGTGGTGCGGCTGAAGTACCCGGGCAGCAGGCACGAGCCGCTGCACCGGCTGCTCGCCGAGCGCTGCGAGATCCTGGAGTGCCTGCGCACCACCGGCGACGACTGCTACACGCTGAAGGTCGCGGCCGCCTCGATGGAGCACCTGGAGGAGGTCGCGGACCAGCTGGCGCAGTTCGGCAGCACGACGACGAGCGTGGTGTACCGGCGGACGCTGCCCGCGCGCGGTCCCGCCGGCCCGCCGCCGGTCAGACCAGCGGCCGCCCCGAGCGCATCCGGCGGCGGAGGTCCCAGAGGTAGGCGTTGAACGGGAACTCCCGCAACGGCTTCGGCGACAGGCGCACCCCCAGCCCGACCGCCTTGAGCACCCGCTCGAACCGGCGCTGGTCGCGCGGCGTCCAGTCGAGCTTCATCTCCTCGCGGAAGCGGCTGGGGCAGGAACCCGGTGGTGACGAACCGGTTGACCGGCCCCAGCGTGCGGCTGACGAAGCCGGGCAGGAACTTCAGGTCGGCGATGTCGAGCAGGTGCTGCCGCACGGTGTCGTCGATCGAGATCTCGGCCAGCGCCTCGATCCAGTACTCCTCGAAGGCCTGCCGGTCGGCGGGCCACATGTCCTCCTTGACCTGCAGCGTCGTGCCCAGCCGCGCGGAGTTGCGGTAGATCTCCTCGGTCTGCTCGGGGGTCAGCGGCCCGATGAACGCCTCGTAGATGTCCTCGAACCCGCGGTACAGACACGCGGCGACCCACAGTTGCAGCTTCGGGTCGAAGGCGTTGTAGGACACCGGGCTGGACGGCGTCGAGCGGACCTGCGCGTGCGAGGCGTTCACAGCCTTGCGGTAGGCCTTGCGCTCCGCGTCGGTGCCCAGCGCGGCGACGGCCAGGTAGGTGACCGTGGTCCGGCTCCGCTTGACCGGGTGCTTGAACAGGTTCCCGCTGTCCACCCGGCTCTCGTACACGCCGTAGCCGACGGAGGGGTGCGCGAGCTGCATGATCACGTTCGCGGCCCCGGCCAGCAGGCCGGCCCCGATCATCGCGTCATCGAGGCGGGTGGCGGCAGCCTGGGCCATCGTTGGTCTCCAATTCTGCTCACGGGCGTTCGCAGATATTGGAGCGCCACCGGTGCGCACCTGTCAAGATGGGGGCATGGAATCGACATCGCTGCGCACCTACGGCGGCGTCGCCGGCGAGGACCGGCAGGCCGAGCGCCGCGCCCAGCTCGTCGAGGCCGGCCTGGAACTCCTCGGCGCGCGCGATGGCGACCGGAACCTGACCGTGCGGGGCGTGTGCCGCCAGGCCGGGCTGGCGGCGCGGTACTTCTACGAGAACTTCGCCGACCGGGACGCGCTGGCGGTCGCGGTGTACGACTCCGTGGTCGAGGGCATCGCGGCCAGAACCCTGGAGGCCGTCCAGTCCGCCCCCGGCGACGCGCGCGCCAAGACCCACGCCGGGCTGAGCCGCCTGGTGCGCACGATCGCCGAGGACCCGCGCAAGGGCTTCCTGCTCTTCTCCCCCAGCCTGGACAACACCGTGCTGGCCGAGCGGCGCGCCGCGTCCGCGCGGTGGTTCGCCGGACTGCTCGGGCTGCAGGCCCGCGAGTTCTACGGGATGCCCTCCACGGCGCGGCTGGACCTGCTGGCCGAGATGCTGGTCGGCGGGCTCTCCCAAGCGCTGACCTCCTGGCTGGACGGCAACCTCGAACTGTCCGAAGAGGACCTCGTGGAGCACTGCACCGAGGTCTTCCTCGCCGTGTCGAAGATCGCCTGAGAGCCATTACCTAACGATCGCTAATGGGCTATCGTCGGGACCGGACCACAGGAGGTGCCGCCGATGACCGCTGTCCGGATCGCGAACTTCTCGGGCTATCTCGGGGACCGCTACACGGCGATCGACGAGGCGATGAGCGGTGACCCGGTCGACGTCCTGATCGGCGACTACCTCGCCGAGGTCACCCTGGCCGCCCTCGCGACCGGCTACCGGCGGGACCCCGAACGCGGGTACGTCGAGTACTTCGTCGACCAGATCCGCCCGCACCTGGCGGCGATCGCGCGGCGCGGCGTGAAGGTCGTGACCAACGCGGGCGGTTTCCACCCAGCCGCGCTCGCGGAGAAGCTGCGCAAGGTCGCCGCCGACGAGGGTGTGGCGTTGCGGATCGCGCACGTGGAGGGCGACAACGTGTTGTCGCGGCTGGGCGAGTACGCCGACGCCGGGCACCGGCTGGAGAACCTGGACACCGGCGAGCCGCTGGCGTCCTGGGGGCACGAGCCGCTGGCCGCGAACGCCTACCTGGGCGGCTGGGGCATCGCGGCCGCGCTCGCCGAGGGCGCGGACATCGTGGTGTGCGGACGGGTCGCGGACGCGTCCCTGGTCACCGGACCCGCCGCGTGGTGGCACGGCTGGGCGATCGACGACTGGGACGCGCTCGCCGGCGCGGTCACCGCGGGCCACGTCATCGAGTGCGGTTCGCAGGCCGTGGGCGGCAACTTCTCCGGCTTCACCCGCATCCCGGACATGCTGGTGCCGGGTTTCCCGATCGCCGAGGTCGCCGCGGACGGCAGCAGCGTGATCACCAAGCACGCCGGGCACGGCGGCGCGGTCACCGTCGACACCGTGACGGCGCAACTGGTCTACGAGATCCAGGGCCCGCGCTACCTCAACCCGGACGTCACGGTGCACCTGGACACCGTGCGGCTGACCGCGGCGGGGCCGGACCGGGTCGCGGTCACCGGCGCCACCGGCTCCCCGCCCCCGCCGACGACGAAGGTCGCGGTGTTCGCCGCGATCGGCCACACGCTCGTCAACACGGTCTACGTCACCGCGCCGGACGTGGACGCGAAGGTCGCCCTGCTGCACGCCCAGATCACGCGGGACCTGCCCGAGGGTGTCGAGCTGGACATCACGCGCCTGGGCACCGCGGCCACCGACCCCGAGACGCAGTGGGACGCGACGGTCGCGTTGCGGGTGATGGCCGTCGCCGCGGCCCCGGAACCGCTGGCCAAGCTGAACCTGCCCGCGCGGCTGGGATCGCTGTACCTGCAGAGCATCCCGGGCTTCTACCACGACGGCGGCGCCGGGCTGACCGGCCGCAGCAGGCCCCGCATCGACTACTGGCCCGCGCTGCTGCCGATGTCGGAGGTGGCGCACCGCGTCGTCCTCGACGACGGCCGCACGCTGCCGATCGCCCCGCCGCCCTCGGCGCCGGTCCAGCCGCAGCCGGTGCACCCCGAACCCGCCGAGCGGCCGCTGCCGGACCGGGTCCGGAAGGCGCCGCTGGGCGCGGTCGCCTACGCCCGCAGCGGCGACAAGGGCGGCAACAGCAACGTCGGGGTGTGGGTGCCGGACGAGCGCACCTGGCCGTGGCTGCGGCAGGCGCTGTCCACGGCGGAGCTGCGGAAGCTGCTGCCCGAGGCGGCGGAACTGGACATCGTCCGGCACGAGTTCCCGCACCTGCGGGCCGTCCACTTCGTCCTGCGTGGCCTGCTCGGCACCGGCGGGTCCGCGAACCTGCGTGCCGACCAGGTCGGCAAGGCCGTCGGCGAGTACCTGCGCGCCAAGCACGTCCCGATCCCCGAGGAGCTGCTCGACGATGTCGCTCACTGACCGCATCACCGCCGCCGTGGCCGAGCCGGCCACGAGCGACGAGTTCGACCCGCACACCGAGCTGACCGAGGTGCTGGCCGGCATCGGGATGAGCCCGGCCGACACCGGCGGCGCGATCACGTTCCGCGGGACGGACCCGGTGGTGCCGAGCACGTTGCGGCTGGGCGGGTCGGCGGCGATCGCGCTGGCCGCGAAGTCCGCCGCGATCGCGAAGCTGTGGCGGCTGCGTGGCGGTGACGGGCAGGACATCGCGGTCGACCTGCGGGTGGCGCCGCACCGGCTGTGCCCGTTCTACGACCGGAAGTGGGAGCTGCTCAACGGTTATCCGGCGAGCACCCCGGCGAACCCGTCGCAGGCATTGGGTTTCCGCTTCTACCGCACCGCGGACGAGAAGTGGGTGATGCCGCTCAACCCCTACCCGAAGATCAAGCTGGCGGCGCAGAAACTGCTCGGCGTGCCCGACGACACGGAGGCGGTCGCCGCGGCGATCGCGAAGTGGCGGGGCCGGGACCTGGAGAACGCGGCGGTCACGGCGGGCGCGGTGCTGCCGATGCTGCGCACGCCCGCGGAACTGATGGCCGAGCCGCACTACCGCGAGGTGCTGGCGGACCTGCCGCTGGTGGAGATCACGAAGATCGGCGACAGCGCGCCGGAACCGCTCGGCCCGGTGGAGGATCCGCTGGCCGGGGTGCGGGCGCTCGGGATGGGGCACGTCATCGCGGGCGCCGGGGTGGGCCGGGCGCTCGCGCTGCACGGCGCGGACGTGCTGAACGTGTGGCGGCCCGACGAACTGGAGCACGACGTCACTTACATCACGGCGAACGTGGGGGTGCGGTCGGCGACGGTCAGCCCGTACGAGTCCGAGGGCGCCGGGCTGTTGCGGTCGCTGCTGCGGGAGGCGGATGTCTTCTACGCCAACCGGCGGCCGGGGTACCTGGCGAAGATCGGGTTCTCGGCGGAGGAGGCCGCGGCGCTGCGGCCCGGCATCATCCACGCGACCGCGTCGCTGAACGGGGAGCAAGGACCGTGGGCGGACCGCGTGGGCTTCGACCAGAGCGCGGGCAGCCTGGTCGGGATGATGCACCTGGAGGGCGACGGGGTGCGGCCGGCGCTGCCGCCGATCCTGGTGGTCAACGACTACATCGTGTCGTGGCTGCTGACGGCGGGGATCGTGGTGGCGCTGACGCGGCGCGCCCGGGACGGCGGCAGCTACCGGGTGCATGTGTCCCTGACGCGGGCCGCGCTGTGGATCCTGAGCCTGGGCGTGTTCGACAAGGCGTATGCGACGGAGACCGCGGGCCGCGGCGAGGAGCACGCGTACCTGGACCCGGAGACGTTCACCGCCGAGACGCCGCTCGGGCACTACCAGGGCGTCACCGAGCAGGTCCACATGTCGGCGACGCCAGGCCACTACCGGACGGTGCTGGTGCCGCGGGGTTCGTCACGCGCGGAGTGGCTGGGGTAGCACCACTGGTCGACATCGAACGAGGAGGAGGCCGGCGATGACCGGATACTGGCTGCGCCGGATCGAGCGGTGCGACCCCGAGCGGGACCACCAGGAGATCTACCGCATCTCCATCGGCTTCGAGTTTCCCTGGGACTACCAGCGGGCGCTGGAGTTCGCCCTGTTCCGCACGTATTGCGTGCCGAGCATATCGCGGCTGCTCGCCGCGACGGGCGAATTCGAGAAGCGGCCGCAGAAACGCTACGACGACACGGCTCTGCTGATGGCGGAGCTGGCCGAGAACGGGTACGACTCGCCGCGCGGGCGGGAGGCGCTCAGCACGGTCAACCGGATGCACGGCCGGTACCGCATCAGCAACGAGGACATGCTGTACGTGCTGTCGACGTTCGTCCACGACCCGATCGACTGGATCGACCAGTTCGGCTGGCGGCCGCTGCACGAGAACGAGCGGCAGGCCGCGTACTTCTACTTCCGAGAGGTCGGCAAGCGCATGGGGATCAAGGACATCCCCGGCGACTTCGATTCCTTTCGCAAGTTCAAGGATGCCTACGAAGAGGCGAACTTCGTGTACTCGGCGGACAACAACCGGATCGGCCGGTACACATTGGACCTGTTCTGCGCGTGGTACCCGAAACCGCTGCGGCCCGCGGTCGCCATGGGCGCCAAGAGCCTGCTCGACGACCGGATGCTGGCGGCGTTCGGGTTCCGGCCGAGCCCGGCGTGGGTGGGCCGCGCGGCGCGCGCCGGCCTGCACGCGCGATCGGCGGTGGTGCGGCTGCTCCCGCCACGACGGAAGTCGAAGCTGCTGAACTCGAAGGTGCGCAGCTACCCCGGCTACCCGAAGGGGTACTCGCCCTCGGACCTCGGCGCGCCGGAGCCGCCGGCCGGCATCGACCCAGCCCTGCTGCGGCGCCGATCTCGATAGCTCCGGGGAGCCCCTACGCGGGTTTCTACTGCGCCGGGCTGCGCTTCGCTACGCCCGGATGAGAAGTGCCCTCCCGAACCCGATCTTGCAGTGTTCGGTTGCCGGGACACCGCGTCAAGCCGGGAAAGCGTGGCTTGACCCGGTGGCTCGGCAACCGATTGGGCTGGGGATCGGGTTACGGGAGAGGGGTGGCTCGGGGGATTCGGGCTTTCGTTGCCGGGTGGCGGTTTCCTGGCTCGGCACGTCGCTCGGGTGGTTGCGGGACGGCGCGGCCGCACCCCTGTGGTCGCGCCGTCCCGGGTCTACTTCGTGGCCGCCTCGAAGAACCATGCGACCGTCAGCGCGCCCGGGTCCGTGACGCCCCGCGCGTGTTCGCCGACGTAGCTTGCCCGTCCGCGCTTCGCCAGCAAGGCCTCCGTCGAGCGGGCTCCGGCGTCGGCCGCGGCGGCGGCCTCCTTCAGCGCGGTTTCCACGTCGGCGCCCCGCTCGGCCGCGGCAGCCAGTGCTTCCGCCGCCGGCACCATCGCGTCGACCATCGTCTTGTGGCCCACCTCCGCGCCACCGAGTCGACGCACCGTCGCTTCCGCTTCGCCCGCGGCGCGCGCCAGGCTCCCCGCGGACACTTCGTCCCCAAGGCCCTTGGCGAACTCGCGGAACCACATGCCGAACAACGGACCGCTGGTGCCGCCCGTGTGCAGGAACGCGTTCGACACCGCGGTGAACACCTCCCCCGCGGTGCGCGGGTCGTCCGCGGCCAGGTTCGCCCGCACCTTCGCCAGCGCGGACCGGAGGTTGGTGCCGTAGTCGCCGTCACCGGCGCGCCGGTCCAGCTCCGTCAGCTCGGCGCCGCGGTCGTCGATGACGGCGGCGAACCGCTCGATCCAGGCACGAGTGTCCACAATGGTCTCCTTCACCAGGTCAGGGCCGGCGTGCGGACCGGCGCGTCCCACAGGGCCAGCAGTTCGTCGTCGGCGCGCAGCAGCGTGATCGAGCAGCCCCGCATGTCCAGCGCGGTCACGTACGAGCCCACCAGCGCGCGCCCGATGCGCACCCCCAGCCCGTCCAGGAACTCGCCCAGCTCGCGGTGCACCACCGACAACTCCAGACCGTGCGTCGCGCCGAGGCCGTTGACGATCGCGATCACCTCGTCACCCCGGTCCAGGCCGAGCGCGGCCACCAGCGGCTTCGTCAGATCGCCCACCAGCTCCCGTACCGGCGCATAGGGGCGCCGCCCGACGCCGTGCTCGCCGTGGATGCCGACCCCGAACTCGATCTCGCCGTCGGGCAGGTCGAACGACGGCCGGTCCTGCCCCGGCTGCGTGCACGCCTCCAGCGCCAGCGCCAGCGTGCGCGCCGACGACACGATCCGCTCCCCCAGCGCGGCCAGCTCGTCCAGCGACGCGCCGTTCTCCGCCGCCGCGCCGCAGATCTTCTCCACCGCGACGACCGCTGCGGTTCCACGACGGCCCGGCGCGCCGTCCTCCTGGCCGTCGGTGGCGAGATCGTCGTCGACCAGGACGGTGCGCGTCTCGATGCCGTCGTCCGCGGCCAGCTCGGCGGCGATGCGGAAGTTCAGCACGTCACCGGTGTAGTTCTTGACGATCAGCAGCACCCCGCGGCCCCGGTCGGCGGCGGCGATGGCGGCGCGGATCTGGAACGCGGTCGGGCTGGCGAACACCGCGCCCGGCACGGCGGCGTCCAGCATGCCGCTGCCGACGAAACCGGTGTGCAGCGGCTCGTGCCCGGAGCCACCGCCGGAGACCAGCGCGACCTTGTCCGCCTGCCGCGCGCGGACCACGTACGCCGGGTCCTCGTGGTAGCGGACGAGGTCCGGATGCGCACGCTGGAGCCCCTCCAGGGCCTCCCGCACGAAGTCGTCCGGATCGTTCACGAGCTGGCGTGCCGCCATGCCACCCCTCCGTCATCGTCGACTGTCATTCGACATTATCGAATGTCTTCCGAACATAGAACGGCGCGGGACTGTTGTAAAGTGCGGCTGGCAGGAGGGTGCGCCGATGATCCAGTCCGTCGACCGGGCGGTCCGCGTGCTCGGCGTGCTGCAGGCGGAACGGCGGCTGAGCCTGTCCGAGATCGCGGCCCGGCTGGGGCTGGCGCCGTCCACAGTGCACGGCATCATCAAGACCCTGCAGGCCCACGGCCTGGTGCTGCAGGACCGCGACTCCGCCCGTTACCGGCTCGGGCCCGCCGTGCTCAAGCTGGGCAACGTCTACCTCGACACCCTCGAACTGCGGTCCCGCGCGCTCACCTGGGCGGCCGAGCTGGCGCGCACGACCGGGTGCGCGGTGCGGACCGGGGTGCTGCTGCCGGGCGAGGTGATGATCGTGCACCACGAGCCGCGCCCGGACGGCTCCCGCCAGATGCCGGAGGTCGGGATCGTGATCCCGGCGCACGCCAGCGCGCTCGGCAAGGCGATGCTGGCGTGGTCGCCCGGCCTGGCGCCGGAGCCGCTGCGCAGCATGACCAGGGACACCATCACCGACCCGGCGGACCTGGCCGCACACCTGGAGCAGGTGCGCGGCGAGGCGCTGGCGACCGAGGTGGAGGAGGCGGTGATCGGCGAATGCTGCGTGGCCGCGCCGATCTTCGACGCCGGGCAGGACATCGCCGGGGCGATCGGCGTGGTGGTGCCGATGACCGACTGGCCGGCCGGACCCGCGGTACCCGGCGCGGTCCGCGAGGCGGCTCGCGCGATCTCCCGCGAACTGGGCGCGCCGTCCTGGCCGCCGGCGGGGTGACAGCGCCATGACCTGGACGGGCGAGCTGCTGCGGATCTTCACCGCCGAGACCGCCGGGGCCGCGATGGTGGAACTGGACGAGGCGGTCCTCGTCGCGGGCCACGGCATCGAGGGCGACCGGTACGCCACCGGCCGCGGCCTCTACTCCACGCGCCCGCACGAGGACCGGCAGGTCACTCTGATCGAGGAGGAGACGCTGGTCGCCCTCGCCCGGGACCACGACCTCACCCTCGAACCCGGGGAGACCCGCCGCAACCTGCTCACCCGCGACGTGCCGCTGAACCACTTGGTGGGCAAGCACTTCCGCGTGGGCGGCGCCGTGCTGTTCGGCGGACGGCTCAACGTGCCGTGCCGCTACCTGGAAAACCTGCTCGGGAAGCCGGTGTTCGCGCCGCTGGCCAACCGGTCGGGGCTCAACTGCCGCATCGTCACCGGCGGCACGATCCGGCCCGGCGACCGCATGGTGCCCGCATGATCGCGGCCCCGCCGGGTATCCGGCCGGCATGACGACCTCACCGTTCGAACCCGACCCGTACCTGGGCGAAGAGCGCATCGCCGCCGCGGATCCCGGTCCCGGCGCGCCCGAGCCGGCCCCCGGGTTCGGCCCCCGCGGCGGCAACGAGGAGGACGAGCACCGCGGCGAAACGGCGGACCAGGAGCGCGAAGACTCCTGATCCGCCGCTCACTAGACGGATCAGTACGGGCAGGTCGACCGGTACTCCTCGATCGCCAGGCCGCTCGGGTTCGGGCAGAGGAACTGGTCGTACCGCGTGTCGTTGTCGATGAACCGCTTGAACCACGAAATCATGTACTTCGCCATCGTGGTGTTGGACGTGTTCGGGAAGAAGTGCGACGCGTTGTTCAGCTCCATGTACGCCTTGTCCAGCGAGCTGGGCAGCGACGTGTAGAACGGTTCGGAGTGCGTGGCGACCGGCGCGACCGTGTCGGCCTCGCCGCCGATGATGAACGTCGGCACCTGCACACTGGAGAAGTTCTTCCGCAGGTTCCACGGCGCGAGCGGGACGGCCGCCTGCAGGCTGGGCCGTTCGTCGGCCGCCTCCAGCGTGCCGCCGCCGCCCATCGAGTGGCCCGCGACGCCGAGGCGGCTGCTGTCGATGCGGCTGGCCACCGAGCTCCGCTGAGTCAGGTAGTCCAGCGCGGCGAGCAGCTGGTCACCCCGGCTGGCCGGCTGGTCGTAGCGGGTGATCGTGTCGATGGTGAACACGACGAACCCCTGCGAGGCCAGGCGCGGCCCGATCCAGGCGATGCTGGTCTGGTCCGCCGTGTAGCCCGGCGAGATCGCGACCGCGCCGAAGGTGCCTTGGCTCGTGTCGGTCGGGTAGTAGATGGTGCCCCCGCCGAAGCCGCTGACCACCAGCGACGAAACCGTGGTCTGCGAGACCGCGAACGGGCCGCGGCTGGCCTCGATGCTCGACTCGGTGGGGTCGGGCCCGCGCTCGTACGGGTTGTCGGCGGCCTGGGCGGAGGCGGTCGCGGTGGCGGCGCCCGCGACCAGGGCCAGCGCCGTGACCAGCCGGGCCAGGTTTCTTGGTGAACGTCGCATGCGTTCGAACTCCCTTTCCGTGAGAGGGGAACCAGGGAACTCTGACAAAGGCCGCCAACCACGCGCATCGGTGAAATCACCAGTCAGCGGAAGCGGGCGGCCAGCTCCACGCGGGACCGGATGCCGAGCCGCGCGAAGATGTTGCGCAGGTGGTGGTCGACCGTGCGGTGGCTGATGATCAGCTGCGCCGCGATCTCCCGGTTCGTCGCGCCCTCCGCGACCAGCCGGGCGATCTGCAGTTGCTGCGGCGTCAGGTCGGCGGGCCGGGCGCAGCCGGGCACCGACTCCCCCGCCGCCCGCAGCTCGGCCGTCGTGCGCTCGGCCCAGCGCGGCGCGTCGTAGCGCTGGAAGATCTTCAGCGCGTCCCGCAGCAGCTCCCGCGCGGCCCGCGCCTTGCGGTTGCGGCGCAGCCGGTGCGCGTAGAACAACTCGGTCTTGGCCAGTTCCAGCGCGGTCTGGCTGGCGCGGTGCAGCTCGATCGCGGTCTCGAAGTGCTCGTCGGCGTCCGGGTCGCCGAGCAGCGCGCGGCAGCGGTGCGACAGGGCCATCCGGACGTCGCTGCCGGTGCTGCGCGCCCAGTCCTCGTAGGGGGCCAGCGCTTTGGCGGCCTTCACGGTCTGCCCGCAGCGCGCCGCGGCCTCGACGAAGTGCGGCGTCGCCATCGCCCGGATCCCCGGGTGCACCCGGCCGGTGCCGGCCGCCATCAGGCGGAACCGGTCCAGCGCGTCCTCCGGCCGGTCCTCGGCGAGGTCGACGCAGGCCGAGGCCCACGTGCTCAGCGCGCCGGGCCGTCCCAGCCCGCGGGTGGCGACCTCGTGCCCGGCCGCGTCCAGCCGGGCCTGCGCGGTCTCCCGGTCGCCGCGCAGCGACGCCTCCAGCGCGAGGATCGTCAGGTGGTCGACCGCCGAGTTCGGCTGGCCGATCGCGCGAGCCATCCGCAGCCCCTCCAGCGCGCTGGACAGCGCCGCCGAGTGCCGGTCGAGCAGCAGCTCCGACACCGCCACGTACACCAGCGCCCACGGCACGACCGCGGTGGTGCCGCGGCTGCCCGCCGAGGTCACCGCGCCGACGGCCAGTTCGTGCGCGCGGGCCGCGTCGCCGAGCGTGTAGGCGGCCTGGCTCGCCCAGATCTTCGCCACCGGCTCGTCCAGCACCCCGCCGAGCCCGACGACCCGGCGCAGGGGCGCGGCCGCACGGTCGTGCCGCCCGCGGAAGGCGTCGCTCATGCCGGCGAAGTGGTCCAGGATCAGCCGGGTGCGTGGCGAGTCGTCGGGGCGGCGCAGCTGCTGCGCGCGGTCGGCGATCGCGTAGTAGCGCACGTAGTCGCCGGCCAGGCAGCTCGCCTCGCCGGCCAGCATCAGCGCGGTGAGCGCGTGGTCGCGCTGGGAGCCGGCGAGCTGGTTCGCCGCGACGAGCAGTGTCTGACTGGCGACCGCGGGCATGCCCTCGCGCATTTCGAGGCTGCCCTGCAGCAGGTCGGCGACGCCGCGCACGGACGTGCCCCGCGCCAGCGGGCGGGCCTGGCGCAGCAGCGCCCGCGCCCGCCGGGGCCGCCCGGCCAGCCAGAACTCCGACGCCGACTCCAGCAGCTCGCCCGCCAGCCGCGGGTCGGCGCCGCCGGCGAGCGCGGCCCGGTGCCAGGTGCAGCGCAGCCGGTGCCGGTCCGGGTCCAGCACGGACAGCAGGAGTGTGTGGGTGGCGCGCCGGTCGGCCAGCGGCGCCTCCTCGCGGATCAGCGCCTGCAGCAGCGGGCCTGCGGTGAGGACGTGGTCGCCGTCCAGCCGGACGAACCCGGCCGCCCGGGCCTCCTCCAGCGCGCGGAGGTCCACACCGGACCGTTCCGTGGCGCGCACCAGGGTGTCCACGTCCAGCCGGTCGTCGAGCGCCGCCATCAGGGCGATCTCGCGGGCGCCCCGATCAAGGGCGGCGAGCCGCTCGCGGACCGCGCGGCGCAGGCGGCTGTGCGGCGGGATCCGTCCCTCGGCGGCCAGCTCGGTGAGGGCGAGCGGGTTGCCGGAGGCCAGGTCGAGCAGGTCCGGGACCGGTTCCGGGACGCCGTGGTCGGCGAGCACCTGCGCGCTGTCCTCCGCGCCGAGCGGTTCCAGCCACACCGCGGGAACTCCGTCGAGGGGCGTCCCGGCCGTGAACACCACGAGCACGCTCGCGCCGGACAGCCGGCGGGCCGCGAACGCCAGCGCGTCGCGTGATTCGGGGTCGAGCAGGTCGGCGTCGTCGACCAGGCACAACAGCGGCGCGGCGGCGGTCAGGGCCGCGTGCACGGCACGGCCGAGCGCGAGCGGTTCCGCGGGGAGGTCGGTCAGCTCCGGCAGGAGCTGGAGCAGGCCGCAGTGCGCGAGGTGGCGTTCGGCGGCCACGCCCCTGGCCTCGCGGACGCCGAACCCGGCGGCCTCGGCGCGGGCCGCCGCGAGCAGAGCGGTCCGGCCCGAGCCCGGCTCACCGAGCACGACGAGACCGCCGCCGCGGCCGTCCCTGGCCTCCCCGAGCGCGCGGCGGAGCACCGTCAGCTCACGATCGCGACCACGCAGAACCACCTGGTCAACGGCGCCCATGCCGTCATGGTGCCCCGCGTCCCCGGCCGTCCGTAAGGGACCGTCGTGGGGAACTCACGCGCTCGCCGCTTTTTGAGCCAGGAACACGCACGCGGATGACAAATTTTTCGGCGCCGCGAGGCTCAGGGAGCCAAGCCGCGGGCCGTCCGGCCACCACAGTTCTCCCAGGCCGGTCCGACACCACCCGTCGCTGACGTGAGCGCCGCCAGACGCACGGCGCGCGTGCCATCCGGCCACCCGGGCCAGCACTTCCCCGCCAGCCCGCCCGGCCACCCGCACGGGACAGCAACCCCCTAGGCCGGTCACCCGCGGACCGGTCCGGCGGGCCGCTACGGCTTGCGCCCCACCGCCCCGACGATGCACCGCGCCGCGAGGCTCAGTGGCGCCAGCCGCGGGCCGTCCGGCCACCACTCGTCGCAGACGGCGAGCCCGGGCTCGGACAGCGCGTTCGGCTTGATCAGCTCCAGGCCGTCGAGCATCGTCATGATCTCGGCGTGGGTGCGGAACCGCCCGGCGCCCATCGGGCCGTTGACGAGGATGTTCTCGATCCGCTTCGCCACCTCGGTCAGCTCCGGCACCTCCGGGTCGAAGAAGTGCGAGAACACCACATAGGAGCCGGAGGGCAGCGCGTCGATGTACGCGCGCATGATGTCGGCGGCGCCGTCGCCCTCGTAGTGGTGCAACGTGCCGACGTGCAGCAGCACCAGCGGCTCGCTGAAGTCGAGGTGGCGCCGCACGACCTCGTTGCCGAGCACCTCGGACGGCTCGAAGATGTCCGCCTCGGTCATGTGCACGAAGTCGTTCTCCTCGAGCAGCGCGCGGCCGTGTGCGAGGACCACCGGGTCGTTGTCGACGTAGACGACCATCGCCTCGGGGTTGGCGCGCTGCACGATCTGGTGCGTGTTCTCGGCGGTCGGCAGGCCGGAACCGCAGTCGAGGTACTGGGCCACGGTGGTCTGGCCGGCCAGGAAGCGGCAGGCGCGGTTGAGGAAACCGCGGTTGCCGCGGGCGATGTCCACCGCCTCCGGGACCGCTTCGTTGATCTTCCGCATCACCATGCGGTCGACCTCGTAGTGGTCCTTGCCGCCGAGGAATCCGTCGTAGATGCGGGCGATGCTCGGCCGGCTCGGGTCGACGCCGACCGGCACCTGGCTGGGCGAAGAAGCCATCACAACACCTTCTCGCGAGCTGGTGGGTGAACACACAGTAGTGCTCCGCGTTCGCCCCGTGGAACCGCCCTCACGCGACCGGCGTGGACTGGGCCAGCGCGTCGGTCAGGTTCGAGTACACCGGCAGCACCTGGTCCAGTCCGGCGAGCATCAGCGGCTGCAGCACGGTCCCGCTCGCCGCGACCACTCGCAGGGGCGTGTGGTTGCGGGTGCACCGGTCGTCGGAGTTGATCAGCAGCGTCAGCCCGCACCACCCGAAGAACTCGACGTCCCGCAGGTCGAGCACGACGGGTGCGGGCGGGGTCGCGACGGTCACCGCGGTACTGAGCTCCTCCTGGAGGTGCCCGAGCGAGCTGAAGTCCACCTCGCCGGCGACGTGCACCACGACAGCGGAACCACGGACCTCCCGTCGGGTGGTGAGCAGACCGTCGGCGGAGGTGCTTCGTGACATGCCGCTGCCCTC
Source organism: Amycolatopsis thermoflava N1165 (assembly GCF_000473265.1). Taxonomy (NCBI): domain Bacteria; kingdom Bacillati; phylum Actinomycetota; class Actinomycetes; order Pseudonocardiales; family Pseudonocardiaceae; genus Amycolatopsis; species Amycolatopsis thermoflava. Next base: position 6,476 of record NZ_KI421511.1, on the reverse strand, counting down.
CCCTGCAGACGAGGCCCGGTGCGGTTGTCCTATCACGGGAGGTGCGGGGTGTCCACCGATTCAACAGCCCCGACCTGGCACTTCGTCCCCGTTGGCCTCGTCGCAGCGCTGTCGACAGCCGCGTTGCCCGCAGATTTCCGCCATATTTTCTCTTGACATGACGGTTTACTGCACCGACGATCGCCGGTATGCAGAATGACGTCAAGGTTGGCGAGCTGGACCGCCGGATCGTCGCCGCGTTGCAGCTCAACGGCCGGGCGTCGTGGGGCGCCGTGGCCAAGTACGCGGGCACCAGCGAGTCGACCGTCCTGCGCCGCGCCGCGCAGCTCACCGAGAGCGGGCAGCTGCGCGTCATCGGCGTCGTGGACGTGCTGCGCTGCGGGCTCGGCGTGCCGGTCCTGGTCCGGTTCCGCTGCCGTCCCGGCACCGCGGGCGCGGTCGCCGAGGCGATCGCGGCGCGCCCCGAGACCCGCTACGCCAGCGTCCTCACCGGCAGCGCCGACTGCACCGCCGAGCTGGTGCTGCCCACGCACTCCGACGTGGCACGGCTCCAGCTGGACGGCCTGCCCGGCGGCGGCGACGTCCTGGAGACCGAGACGCTCGCCGTGATGCGGACCTTCACGTCCAACCACGACTGGGACTCCGGCGTCCTCGGTCCGGACGCCGTCGCGGGCCTGCGTGGCGAGGACGTGCGGCCGTTCGAGGAACAGCTGTGGGAGCGGCCGCCGGAGAAGCTCGACGAGCTGGACCTGGCGATCATCGCGGCGCTCGGCGAGGACGGGCGGATGTCGTTCAAGGAGCTGTCCCGCCAGGTCGGCAGCAGCGAATCGACCGCGGCGCGGCGGGTGGACTCGCTGGTCAAACGAGGCTGCCTGCGCTTCCGCACCCTCGCCGAGCCGGGCATCCTCGGCTTCACCGTCGAGTTCATGCTGTGGCTGTCGGTGCTGCCCGGCCACCTCGACGCCGCCGGGCAGCAGCTGGCCGCCCACCCCGGCACGCGGTACCTGTCCGCCACGACCGGCCGGTTCAACCTGGTCGGCCAGGTCGTGCTGCGGCACTACGGCGAGCTGTACCGGCACACCACCGACGTCGTGGGCGCGTTGCCCGGGCTGCAGGCCGCCGACGTCACGCTCCAGGTGTCGACCCTCAAGCGCGCCTGGACCCCCACTCCCCGGACCATCCTGGAGGACGCGTGAACGACCAGCTCCACCCCTGGCAGTGGGACGAGCCCACCTGGCGCGGGCACGTCGGACGGGTGCGGGCCGGACGGCCCCTGCGGCCGTCGTCGTGGCCCGGCGGCGCGCGTGTGGCGGTCGCGCTGTCGTTCGACTCCGACCACGAGACACCCGCCCTGCGCGACGGCGAGGTGCTGCCCGGCAAGCTCGCGCAGGGCGAGTACGGCGCGCGCGTCGGCGTGCCGCGGATCCTGCGGTTGCTGGAGCGGTTCTCCGCGCCCGCGACGTTCTTCATGCCCGCGGTGTCGGCCCTGCTGCACGACGGCGAAGTGAAGTCCTATGTGGACGGCGGGCACGAGGTCGCACTGCACGGCTGGATCCACGAGCGCAACACGTCGCTGCCGCCGGAGGCCGAGCGTGACCTCGCCTTCCGCGCCGCGGACACGCTGGAGCGGCTGGCCGGCACCCGTCCGGTCGGCATCCGCACGCCGTCCTGGGACTTCTCGGCGGCCACGCTCGCCATCACCCGTGAGCTGGGGCTGGCCTACGACTCGTCGCTGATGGCCGACGACGACTGCTACGAGCTGCTGGCCGACGGCGAACAGACCGGGGTCGTCGAGCTGCCGGTGGAGTGGATCCGCGACGACGCGCCGTACTTCATGATGGAGCGCTTCGCGTCGCTGCGCCCGTACACGCCGCCGCGCGGCGTGCTGCCCATCTGGCGCGACGAGTTCGACGCCGCACACGCCGAGGGCGGACTGTTCCAGCTGACCCTGCACCCGCACATCATCGGCCACCGCTCGCGGATGGCCGTGCTGACCGAGCTGCTGGAGCACATCAGCGGCCACGACGTCTGGTTCGCCACCCACGCCCAGGTCGTCGCCCACGTCCTCGCCGAGCAGGAGGCACCGTGACCACCCACGCCGCGACCGTCCAGGAGCACCGGCTCTCGCCGGCCCAGCGCAAGGCGATCGTCGCCGGCGCGGTCGGCAACACCGTCGAATGGGTCGACTGGGCCGTGTACGCGACCTTCGCCCCGGTGTTCGCCAAGCAGTTCTTCACGCCGGGAAACGAAACCACCGCGCTGCTGTCCACTTTGGCCGTGTTCGCGGTCGGGTTCGTGATGCGGCCCATCGGCGGCGCGGTGCTCGGCGCCTACGCCGACCGGCACGGCCGCAAGAAGGGCCTGACGCTGACCATCTCGCTGATGGCAGGCGCGTCGCTGGTGATCGCGGCGTGCCCGACCTACTCGAAGATCGGGGTGCTCGCGCCGATCGTGCTGCTGCTGGCCCGGCTGGTGCAGGGCTTCTCCGCCGGTGGCGAGTTCGGGTCGTCCTCGGCGTTCCTCATCGAGTCCGCGGCGCGCGGGCGGCGCGCGTTCGCCGGGTCCTGGCAGCAGGTTTCGGTCGGCGCGGGAGCGCTGATCGCGTCCCTGATGGGAACCGTGCTGAACTCGACTCTGTCCGAAGCGCAGCTGCAGAGCTGGGGCTGGCGGGTGGCGTTCGGCGTCGCCGGGCTGCTCGGCCTGGTCGGGCTGTGGCTGCGCCGCTCGGTGCACGAGACGGAGGCGTTCACTCGCATCAAGGACCGGCCGCGTGGCAACCCGCTGGTGGCGATGTTCCGCGACCACCCGAAGGCCGCGCTGCGGGTCGCCGGCGTGACGATCGCCGGCACGCTCATCTACTACGTGTGGGTCACCTACATGCCGACCTACGCGCACCTGGCGACCGGCATCCCGTTGCGGCAGGCGCTGCTGGCGAACACGCTCGCGATCGTGGTGTTCCTGATCCTGCTGCCTTTCGGCGGGCTGCTGTCCGACCGGATCGGCCGCAAGCCGACGATGGCCGCGTTCGCCGCCGGGTTCCTGCTGTTCTCCTGGCCGGCGTTCCACTTCCTGGCGGCGGACTTCTGGACGTTGCTGCTCATCGAGATCGTCGGCATGGTGCTGATCGTCGGGTACTCGGCCAACTGCGCGGTGATCATGGCCGAGCAGTTCCCGCCCGAGGTGCGCACGACCGGCATCGGGTTGCCCTACGCGCTGGCGGTCGCCGTGTTCGGCGGCACCGCGCCGTACGTGACGACCTGGATGAACGCCGAGGGGTTCGGGCATCTGGTGTGGCTGTACGTGGCGATCGCCGCGGTGATCGGCCTGGCCGTCTACACGACGATGCCGGAGACGAAGGGTAAGGAGCTGTAGTGCGGCACGTGCTCGTCACCGGCGCCGCGAGCGGGATCGGCGCCGCGATCGCCGCCCGGTTCCGGGGTGACCGGCTGACTCTGGCCGATGTGGACGGTGACCGGCTGGCCGTGGTGGCTGCCGGACTGGGCGCCGAGTGCCGGGTCGGCGACCTGGCCGACGCCCGGTTCGCGGAGTCGCTTGTGGACTCCGACGTCGATGTGCTGGTCAACGCCGCCGGGATCTACCCGGCGACGCCGCTGCTGGAGATGACGGCCGCGGCGTGGGACCGGGTGCAGGACGTCAACGTGCGCGCCGCGATGCTCACGACCGTCGCGTTCGGACGGAGGTGTGTCGCGGCCGGACGCTCCGGCGTGGTGGTGAACATCTCGTCGGGCGCGGCCACGCGAGCCCGTCCAGGCGCGGCCCACTACGCGACGTCCAAGGCGGCGCTGGAGATGCTGACCAAGGCGTGTGCGGTCGAGCTGGGCCCGCACGGCATCCGGGTCAACGCGGTCAGCCCGGGGTTCGTGACCGTGGACAGCGCGGCGAACCCGGTCACCGAGGAGTACGCGGCCGCCGTGTCGGTCAACCCGCTCGGGCGGCGCGGCCGGCCGGCCGACATCGCCGAGGCGGTGCACTGGCTGGCCGGTGAGCAGGCCGCGTGGATCACTGGGGCGGTGCTGCGCGTGGACGGCGGGTCGACCGCCGGCGCTCCCGGGCTGCCGTTGCACTGGGACGGCGCGACCGCCGTCCAGGAGGGGAGTTCGCATGTCTGAGCCGTACACGGTCGTCGGCGGCGGGGCGATCGGCGGCACGCTGGCGTTCCACCTGGCGCGGGCCGGGCACCCGGTGCGGATCGTCGACACCGACGCCGCGCACGTCGCCGCGATCCGGCGCCGCGGGCTGGTGCTGCGGGGTCCCGGCGGTGACGCGAGCGTGCCGGTGGAGGCGTGTTCACCCGAGGAGGCACCTGCGGTTGTGGGCCGGGTGCTGCTGGCGGTGAAGGCGCAGGCGACCGAGCAGGTCCTGCCGTGGCTCGCGCCGCGGCTGGCGCCGGACGGTTTCGTGGTGTCGTTGCAGAACGGGCTGAACGAGCAGGCGATCGCGGCGGCGGTGGGCGCCGAGCGGACGGTGGGAGCGTTCGTGAACCTGTTCGCCGACGTGGTCGAGCCCGGCGTGGTCCAGGACGGCGGCGCGGGCGCGCTGGTGGTGGGTGAGCCGGACGGGCGGATCACGCCGCGGGTCGAGCGGATCGTGGCCGACCTGCAGGCCTGGGGCCCGGCGAAGGCGACCGCGAACGTCGAGGGGTTCCTGTGGTCGAAGCTGGGTTTCGGGGCGATGCTGACCACGACGGCGCTGGCCGACGCGCCGATGGCGGACCTGATCGACCGGCACCGCCCGCTGATGCACGCGATCACGGCGGAGGTGCTGGCCGCCGCTGGTGACCGGGTGCTGGAGCCGTTCGACCAGTTCGACCCGGGCGCGTACCTTCCGTCCGCGTCGTCCGCGGAACGGGAAGCGGCGACGGACCGGCTGGTGGCGTGGCTGCGGACCCAGCCGAAGGACCGCAGCGGCATCTGGCGGGACATCGCGGTGCGGCGGCGGCCGGTCGAGGTGCACCACCACTACCGGCCGGTGCTGGCGCTCGGTGGGGTGCCGCTGCTGGCGGCGGTGCTCGCCCTCTTGCGGGACGTCGAGAGCGGACGCAGGCTGATGTCGGAAGATCACCTGAGCGAACTGGAGCGGATGCTGTGACCGATGTCCGGGCGTTGCACGAGTGGGTGCGGGCGCACCGCGAGGAGATGGTCGACGACCTGGGCCGGTACACCGGGCTGGAGACGCCGAGCACCGACCGGCTGTTGCTGGAGGCCGGGCTGTCCTGGCTGGACGGCTGGCTGCGCGCGCGGCTCGGCGAGCCGGAGTCGGTGGGCGTGACCGAGGGCGGCGAGTTCGGCGACGTCCGGGTATACGACTACGCGGGGTCGGATGCCACGCCGGTTCTGTTGCTGTGCCACTACGACACGGTGTGGCCACAAGGGACACTCGACGGGTGGCCGTTCACAGTGGACGGTGACATCGCGACGGGGCCGGGTGTGTTCGACATGAAGGCCGGGCTGGTGCAGGCGGTGTGGGCGTTGCGGGCGCTGGAGGCGGCGGGGCTGCCGCGGCCGCCGGTGCGGCTGGTGCTCAACGGCGACGAGGAGATCGGCAGCCCGGTGTCGCGGCCGGTGATCGAGAAGTCGGCGGCCGGCGTGCAGGCGGCGCTGGTGTTCGAGGCCGCGGCCGACGGGGCTGTGAAGACCGCGCGGAAGGGGGTCGGCATATATCGGGTGTCCGCGACCGGGGTGGAGGCGCACGCGGGGCTCGACCCGGGCAAGGGCGCGAGCGCGGTGGACGAGATCGCGCGGGTGGTGCTGGCGCTGCACGGGCTGACGGATCTGGCGGCCGGGACGACGGTGAACGTCGGCGTGGTCGGCGGCGGTTCGCGGGGGAACGTGATCGCGGGCTCCGCCTGGGGCGAGGTGGACGTGCGCGTGTCGAGCGCGGCCGAGGCGGCGCGGATCGAGGAAGCGCTGGCCGGGCTGACGGCGGCCGACCCCCGCGCGACGGTGACCGTGGAGGGCGGCTGGAACCGCCCGGTGATGGAACGGTCGGCCGGGATCGCGGCGTTGTTCTCGCGGGCGCGGGACCTGGCCGCGGAAATGGGGGTGACGCTGCGGGAATGCGCGGTGGGCGGCGCCAGCGACGGCAACTTCGTGGCCGCACTGGGCGTCCCGGTGCTCGACGGTTTCGGCGCCACCGGCGACGGCGCCCACGCACGCCACGAACACGTCTCGGTGAGCGGCATGGTGGAACGGAGCGCCCTCGCCGCCGCGGTGCTCACCTCACTGGCCTGAGGCTGTTCGCGCCTTGCCGCGGGCGGCGGGCGGCCGGCCGCGGGCGGCGGGCGGCGGGCCGGTGCCGACGGGCCGCTGGCGGCGGGCCGGTGCCGACGGGCCGCTGGCCGCTGGCCGCTGGCGGCGGGCGGCGGGCGGCGGGCGGCGGGCCGGTTCCGACGGGCCGCTGCCGCTGGCGGCGGGCGGCCCGCTGGCCGGGAGGCGACTTCTTCCCCTGCTGAGGGG